>JAVEVB010000067.1:0-17635 GCA_034005265.1 Lentimicrobium sp. | reverse complement strand
ATGCATTTGATCCGTTTGTTGTTCACTATGCTGAAACTTTTATAATTCCGGCAGCTGTAGGAGCATATACTATCCGCCCATATGGAAAAGGAGAAGGACAACAATGTGCAACTATTAAGGCGTATGTGCGTTACAAAGCTTAAAAAACTGTTTTCGATCAATTATATTTTTAAATCTAAAAACACAGAAAATCATGACAAAGAAGTTTTATTTTTTAATCATCTTGTTTCTTATGGCTGCTGTTTCGGTAATTTATGGGCAAACCATAAACGTCAGCGGAACAATAACAGGAAACGATGGAGACCCAATTCCCGGAGCCTCAATAGTTTTGAAAGGAACAACCACGGGCGTTATATCCAATTTGGATGGAATGTATTCAATTGCTGTTCCAGAGCTTAAAGGCACACTTGTTATTTCATTTATAGGTTATCAAACAAGAGAAATTGCAATTACGGGAAGAGTCCTGAATGTCATACTTAGTGAATCTACAGAAGTGCTCGATGAGTTAGTGGTTGTTGGTTTTGGCACGCAGAAAAAGGTAAATCTGACTGGTGCCGTTTCATCCGTATCGATGAAAGAACTGGAAGGAAAACCTGTCGTAAACATTGTAGAAGCTTTGCAGGGAAGTACGCCCGGGCTTATCATTCAGCAAAGTAACTCTCAACCCGGAAACAGACCCAGCATTAATATCCGGGGGCAGAACACCTTAAACAACAACGACCCGCTGATACTTATTGATGGTATTGTTGGTGATATTCAGAATGTAAATCCTTCAGATATTAAAAACATCTCTATCTTGAAGGATGCTTCATCCACAGCCATATATGGTTCACGGGCATCGAATGGTGTTATTCTGATTGAAACCAATAGCGGAAGTGGTGGTAAAACCACAGTTAGATACGACTATCAATACGGTGTTCAGCAGGTTACTGCACTGCCAACACCAGTAGATTCCTGGATTTATGCTGAATTACGTAACGAAGCATTGGTGAATTCCGGCAGACCAATTGCGTTTACCCCCGATCAGATAGCGCAGTACCGTAATGGTGGAACTAACGTGAGCTGGATAGATGCCATTTATAAACCATTGGCATCTCAACAATCGCATAATGTGTCTTTTAGCGGTGGCACCGATAAAACCTCGATGCTGTTTTCGGTTGGTTATTTAGATCAAAACAGTTTGCTGCAAGGTCCGGATTATGGATTAAAACGATTGAATGCACGATTGAATGTAGATCATCAAGTCAATAAGAATTTAAAAATAAGTGCTAATGTGGCTTATGCCCGCAATACTATTAAAGATCATGCATACTGGACGGAATGGATTATAGAACAAGTAGTGCGCATGCCAACCATTTATGCAATCAAAGAAGATGGAAAATACACTTATCCATCGGGCAGTAACAGCAACTCCCTTGCACGACTGGAAACCGGAGGTTACCGTCAGAACAAAAACGACGATCTTTCGGGAGTTTTCAACGCCGAATTGAGCATCTTTGAAGGATTAAAACTAAAAGGAATGATTGGCGGTCAACTTTACAACAACCGTATGCACCAGAACCGCAATGAAATTCCGGGAAGTGGCGATCAGGAAAATAGTTTACAGGAAGATTTTGGACGGAATGAAAATATCAGTTCCAACATTATGCTTACGTACGATAAAAAACTGAAAGATCATACCTTAGCTGCTTTGTTGGGGTATTCGTATGAAGGAGGACAAGATAACAGCTTCTCAACTTACCGAAAGGTTGCAAGTCCCGATTTCGACATTATGGCCGGATCTCAGGCTACTGATGTAACAAATCAGGGCTGGGCAAGTGATTGGTCTATTTATTCCCAATTTATGCGACTGAATTACAATTTCAAAGAAAAATATCTTTTCGAGTTCAACATCCGTAATGACATGTCTTCTAAATTCTCGAAAAGCAAGCGTTCTGCTCTGTTTCCTTCACTTTCCGCTGCCTGGCGCGTTTCCGAAGAATCATTCTACAACAATTTCGCTGAAATAATTCCTTCATTAAAAATTCGTTCTTCGTGGGGTTTGGTAGGAAATAACCGTATATCCGATTACGCTTATATCCCTTCTGTTTCAATTACTAATGGATATGTGTTTAATAATGTTGTTGTTGGGACGTCAAATATTTCAGCAGTTAATACCGATATCCGTTGGGAAACCACACGCATGTTTAATGTAGGAACAGATATTGGCTTGTTAAACAATGCGTTGAACTTTACTTTTGATTATTTCCAGAATCTGACTTATGATATTCTGATAGGTTTACCAGTGCCAACAACTTTTGGAGGTGGAAACCCGATTCAAAATGCAGGAACAGTTCAGAACGCAGGTTGGGAAGCATCTATAAACTATAATTATACCACAGGGAAAGTAAAACACAGTCTTTCAGCTAATTTATCCGATAGCAGGAATAAAGTAATCGACACGCATGGAAAAGAATGGATTAACGGTTATGATATCAACACCATAATCCGCGAAGGTTATGCCATTAATTCATATTATGCCTATCGTTCAGACGGATATTTTCAAAATGAAGAAGAAGTACTGGCCGGACCTTACTTGGAAGGTGTTACTCCTAAACCGGGAGATATAAGATATATCGACAAAGATGGGGATGGTGTTATAAAACCGGATGATGACCGTTTTGTGTTGGGAAATCAGTTTCCACGTTTGGGTTTTGGTCTGAATTATAGTTTCAGTATTCAGGGATTCGACTTCTCTATGCTTTGGCAGGGTGTTGGTCAGCGAAGTGTGTGGTTGCGTGGTGAATCGGTTGAAGCTTTCCATAACAACAACGAAGGTCCGGTATTTAATTACCACATTGATAGGTGGACACCCAACAATCCCGATGCTTCTTATCCGCGATTAACTGTTGGGGCAGAGTCGACCAATAATGCTGCCAAGTCAGACTTTTGGATTCAGGACGGAGCTTATGCACGTCTGAAAAACCTTCAATTTGGTTATACAATTCCTTCCGCCTGGACTAAAAAATTAGCTATAGAGAATGTTCGCGTATTTGTAAGTGGTCAAAACTTACTTACATTATCGAAAATGGTCGGTGGATGGGATCCGGAAACTACGGGATCGACCGGAGGACGTATTTATCCGGTAGCTAAAATAATGTCGATTGGTTTAAGTGTGAAACTTTAATAAATAGCTATCAAAATGAAAAATATAATAAATCAAACAATCAGAAAAGTTGCTATAGGCTTATTGATACTTAGCACAGCAACATCGTGCGTCGATCTGGATTTAAAACCTTATGACAGAATCAGTGACATTCAATATTGGGAAAAAGAGGATGCTGCCTTTTTGGCGTTGAATACTTGTTATGCCAATCTCACCAATATATATGAAATACTTTATAGCGACGCTATGACCGACAATGCCTATTGCAAGGTTCAAGCTTATAACCAGGCAATCGGAAATGGTTCTTATGCCAGCGATAATCCGTATGTTTTATCAATTTGGTCGACAAAATACGCCGGCATCAGAGCTTGTAATATTTTACTCGACAACATTGATAAGGTAAAAGGTCTGTCTACAGAGCTGAAGAATAGATATAAGTCTGAAGCACAGGTAATCAGAGCGTTTTTTTACTTCGAGTTGTATTCCAAGTTTGGAGATATCCCGTACTTTACAACCACCATTTCTCTGGAAGAGTCCCAAACCATCAGCAGAACAGCTAAGTCTACCATTGTTGAGAATTTGTTGACTGAACTAAACACGATAATTGATAACAACTATTTGCCTGAATCGTATTCGGGAACAGACAAAGGTCGGGTTACCCGTTATGCTGCTATGGCTTTGAAAGCAAGAATGTTGTTGTTTGAAGGTCGTTATGAGGAAGTGAAAGCCGTAACAGCAAATATGCTGAATAAATTTACATTATTTCCAAGTTACGAAGGATTGTTTTATGCTTCAAACGAAGGAAATTCTGAAATAATACTGGATGTGCAATACATGCTTAACACCAGAGAGCACCGGGTTCAGTACGAATTTCTTCCTCCTTCGTTGGGCGGATATTCGCAGTTGGCTCCATTACAGGAACTGGTGGATAGCTACATTGCTACCGATGGAAAACCAATTACGACAAGCGCTGATTATTCGGCTTCACAACCATTCCAAAATCGCGACCCACGTTTGAAGGCTACCATTGTTTATAGTGGTAACAGCTATCTGAAAGCCGATGGAACTTCAGTAGTGATAAATACCGCCAGAAATTCAAGTCCGGACGGGTTTGGTTTTAGTTCCGATTGTAGCCCTACAGGTTATTATTTTAAAAAATACTGGGACAAAGATCATCGTGAGAGCTTAAACTCCGGATTAAATGTAATTCTGATTCGTTATGCTGATGTACTTTTAATGCATGCCGAAGCAGCAGCCGAAACAGGCACACTCGACGAAGCTACCTGGAACATTACCATAAAATTACTACGCCAGAGAGCAGGATTTACCAAATCAGAAGCTTTGAATCTTCCTGCGGTGGGTAATGCTGATCTTATCGAGATTGTTCGACGTGAACGCAGATCAGAGCTTGCATTTGAAGGCTTGCGCCACAAAGATATCATGCGTTGGGAAATTGCTGAGACGGTACTCAATGGCTACTGTCACGGACTTTACACTGGCGATGCAATCGGTACAGATAATGGATTTGTTCGGATTGAGAACCGGACTTTCGACAAAACAAAGCATTATTTAATGCCAATTCCACGCAACGAAAGAGATTTAAACAGCAATCTTACTCAGAATCTCAATTGGTAACTTTATAAAATACATAGAATATGAAAAAGTTAATATTAGCGCTGATTGCAGCTGTTTTACTGGTTGGCTGTAATGAAGTGTATGAATTTTCAACCGAATTTAGCGTACCAACAACATTGAACTCACCAGCTTCTGTTGTGCTTGATGTGGCATCGGCAAACAATGTGAAATTTACCTGGAGTGGGGGTGGTGCCGAACAGGGCATTGTTATCTACGAAGTCCTTTTTGATAAAGTTGGCGGTGACTTCTCGAATCCTGTCTTCCGTTCTTTCAGCGATTTGGGTGTCGATACCACTTTTACGATAACGCAAGCGTCATTGAACAGCGTGGCACGTAAAGCCGGAATTGCACCGGAAAGCACCGGTTCTATGTTGTGGACTGTTGTCGCATCGAAAGGGGGTGTGATAAAAGAGTCTGGTATATCAAAGCAAATCACGGTAACACGTCCCGGAGGGATTGACTATACAGGCGATACTTTTTATTTGTACGGTACCGCTACTGAAAACAATGGAGAAGGTGGTTTAGCTTTCCGTAAGGCAGAAGATGGCGTGTTTGTAATTTACACGAAGGTAACAACAGCAGGAGATATCTACTTTAAAAGTACAACTAACGATGATGCTTTTGTGTGCTATGCTGATAATACGAACAAAGTGATCGAAGGTACAGGTTCAAACAATCTGGCTGCCAATGCTGCGGGCGAAGTGTATAGAATTACAGTAGACCTGAATACACAAAAAATGAATATTGATAGGATTAAGGATGTAAAAGCGATTTGGGGAGCTACATTTAACGTGATTGGTAACATGCTGTACAAAGGGAATGGCATTTTTGAAGCTACAAACTGTACAATCAAATTTATCATGCAGAGTAGGCCCGAGACCAATCCACCATCCTGGTTGGGCTGGGTAGAGGAACGTTATTACTTTATCGCGAATGTGAACGGCGTTGACAGATGCTGGGGAAGGAAAGATGGTGTAAGCCCGGAACGTCCTACGGGAAATGAAACTCCCGAGTTTTATGAATTGCGTGAATTTGCCTGGAGTCAGTGGGATCATCTCTGGAAAATGAAGGCGACTTTAGATTTGACTAATGCAACAATAACGATTAATACGAATAAAAGCGGATTAATGATTCACGAATTTTCAAATGTTCAACCATTACCGTAGGCTTCAAACCACAGCCTGAACAATGCTGTTTGGGCTGTGGTTTAAATAAAAAGCACTCTTTTATAAATATCAAAAACAAAAAACGATGAGAAGCATTTTCACCATAGGATTGATACTGATTCTGTTTTCCGCCTGCGATGATGGGTCTGAACCATACATCCCAAAACCACCAAACAAGCCACCTGTTGTTACCGACACGGTGAAAAGTGATGTCAGAGCTAAAGCTGCATTTGATTTGATAGTGCAATACTATAAATTATCAAACGGACTTTACAAAGAAAGTCATCCAACCCAAAGTGGCGATCCTTCCATCGCGTATTTATGGCCGTATGTGGGTTTGGTGTCAGGAGCGGCTATGCTGACTGAGCTGGATTACAATGTAGATTATGCCGGAATGTCCGATTTGTACGAAAAGTATTACCGTACAGGTGCAAATGGAAATTCTATTGGAGGATACGGTTCCTCAACAAATGGAATTACAGGCGGTGGAACACGTTTTTACGACGACAACGCTATCGTGGGTATCAGTTTAGTTGAAGCTTATAATATTACAAAAGAACAACGTTTCCTGGATCGTGCTGCACGAATAGTGCCATTTTTGCAAAGTGGTTATGATAATCTGCTGGGTGGGGCTCTTTGGTGGAATGAGGATGAGAAAAACATTTCAGGCAATGAAAACTCAAACAAACCGACATGCTCAAACGGGTATGGTACACTATTCCTGCTGGATTATTATAAAGTATGTCCTGAATCAGAAAAAGCTACGGTACTTTCGTTTGCAAAAACTTTATATAATTGGCTTAGGCAAAATCTGCGTGACCCAAGCGATAATTGCTATTGGAACGATGTCAACGCCTCGGGTGCAATCAATAAAACAAAATGGACATATAATACCGGTGTCATGATACAAAACGGAATCAGACTTTACCAGATTACCGGTGAACAGCGCTACCTGAACGAAGCCATTGAATCGGCTCAGGGTGCTTACGACTTTTTTGTGAAAACACGCAACAACATCACGTTTACTTATCCTGATCACGATCCCTGGTTCAATACCAAACTTTTGCGGGCATACATCGACTTGTATCCGCATTATAAAAATGCTGATAATTACATTCAGGCTTATTATAAATTTATAAATTATGGATACGACAATGCCCGCAACAGCCTCGGCTTTTTCTACGAAGACTGGACGGGTGTCAGCCCTAAAAGGTATTATATTTTGTTGATGCAAGCAGCTGTGGTTGAGTCTTATGGTTCATTAGCATTGTATCTTAAAAATAAATAGTAAGATATCTTATTTCAAATTTAATCGCCATGAAGAAATGTCTTATTATATTGATAGCGGTAACTATAGCATTATCCCTGAATGCAAAGTCAGGTAAAACACCCTATCTCGACAAAGCAGCGTATATGTTTCAAAAAGTGTGGAACTTATACCGGGTCCCTGAGCATGGACTGTTCTCGGAGTATTACCCCAATACACATAAGCCGGATTTGACTTATTTTCAGGATAATACAGGTAAGAGTGCGCAGGAGGTTTCTTATTTGTGGCCCATGAGCGGTGTTTTTTCATCGGTAAATGTATTGATGGAAATTGATAAGAAGAGATACAAACCGTTTCTTGACTCTATGGTTACAGCTGTTGAATGCTACTACGATGCAGTTCGCAATCCGCCCGGCTATCAGGCCTATCCGGTAAAATTTGAAAAAGTGGACCGGTATTACGACGACAATGGCCTGGTGGGAATTGATTATATCGATGCTTATAATCTGACTAAAAATAAAGCTTATTTAAGCAAGGCAAAAGAAGTCCTCGAATTTATTTTAAGTGGCTGGTGCGATGAATTTGGCGGCGGTGTAAGTTGGCTCGAAGGTATTCGCGACCAGAAACCGGCTTGTACAAACGGGAAAGCCACTGTTTTGTGTCTGAAATTATATCAGGCTACAAAAGACAAGGTCTTTCTGGAACAAGGTAAGTTATTTTATAACTGGATGATGAGTACACTCGAAGATGATTCGCTGCATATCATCATGAATTCTTTGCTTACGACAACAGGTCTGCCACAAAAGCATTATTATACCTATAACACAGGTACAATGATTCAATCATCGGTACGATTGTATCAAATTACGGGAGAGAAGAAATACCTGGAAAACGCTCAACGTTTATCCGAAGGCAGTTATAATTTTTATGTGAAGAAAACGGCTGATGGTGTAAGCTATATCAGGGATTTGCCCTGGTTCGTGGTGGTGCTTTTCAGAGGTTATCAGGAGCTTTACGAAGTAGATGGTAACGCGAAATATATCAATGCCATTATTGAAAGTGCCGACTACGCATGGGAAAATGCCCGCGATGAAGCTGGTTTGATTTACAACGACTGGACCGGGAGAAAAGATGAAATGAAAACACCCAAATGGCTGCTCGATGAATCATGTATGGCGGAATTGTATGCCCGCATCGCCATTATAAAAGGAGAAACAAAAAAATAAAATATTCAGAAGAAATGAAAAAAATGAAACTTAAATCGGTATTACTGCTTGGTTTGTTAATGATCATAAACGGTTGTGCACAATCCGAAAGCTTGAATCAGTATGTGAATCCCAATATCGGGACGGCACATTGCAGGTGGTTCTTCTACACCCCGGCAGCAGTTCCTTTCGGCATGGCCAAGCTTGGTCCTTCTACCGATGCACATTACGGAAATAAAAATGGTTGGGAAGCCATTGGGTACGATTCGCGACATACTTCTATCGAAGGATTTGCAAACTTTCACGAGTTTCAGGTAGGTGGCGTGGTAATGGCTCCTTCGGTTGGCAAATTACAAACTATTCCCGGTAAATTAGAGAATCCCGACGAGGGTTACCGTTCGCGTTTCGATAAGAAAAACGAATATGCCACTTCCGGTTACTATTCGGTTTTGCTCGATGATTATAACATTAAAGCGGAACTTACAGCTACAAAAAGAGTTGGTTTCCAACGTTATACTTTTCCAAAATCGAACGAGTCACATATTATTTTTGATATTGGCAACAAACAGGGCGAAAGTGGCGAAGTGATTGATTCACAGGTTACTTTTACCGAAGATGGGCGTGTGGAAGGTTACGTGATTACTGAACCGGAATATGTAAAGAAGTATCAGCAGGGGGCCTCAGTCGCCATGTATTTCTCCGCTGTATTGAGCAAAAAACCTGAAAAATGGGGAACATTCAGACAAAATAATCAATTTGCCAACAATAAACAGATTTCCGGAAAAGGTGCGGGGCTGTATCTTACTTTCTCAACTAAAGAAAATGAAAGCATTACGGTGAAAACAGGACTTTCATACACTTCCATTGCCAACGCCAGGTTAAATATGGAGAAAGAAGCCAAAAGCCTTTCGTTTGACAAAGCAAAGAAGGAAGCGTTGAAAACATGGAACGAACAAATGGGCAGGATAACCGTAAAATCAGAGAACAAGGATTATAAAGTGAAATTCTATACGGGGCTCTATCATGCTTTGTTAGGTCGTGGTTTGGCAAGCGATGTAAATGGCGCTTATCCTAAAAACAACGGCGAAGTTGGTCAGATTGAATTGGATAAGAAAGGAAATCCTGTTCATAATCATTATAATACAGATGCAATCTGGGGTGGGTTTTGGAATCTGACACAACTTTGGGCTTTGGCTTATCCGGAGTATTACGCCGAATGGATTCAAAGTCAGCTATTGGTATATAAAGAGACTGGCTGGCTGGGTGATGGCATTGCAAGCAGCAAATATGTATCCGGCGTAGGAACCAATTTCACCTCGTTGGCTATCGCGGCTGCATACAATTGTGGTATTCGTAACTTCGATGTTAATACCGGATATGAAGCAGCCCTCAAAAACGAAATTGTTGGCAAAGACAGAATTCCCGGAGCGGGTAAATTAGATGTGGGTGAATTTGTAAAAAGAGGATATTCTCCATTTATCCCTCAATTAGGTTATGATACCAACACCCGGGGATCCGGATTTGGAGCTTCTCATACGCTGGAATATTCATTCAGTTCGTTCGCGGTAGCTCAGTTTGCTAAACTGCTGAACAAAACGCAGGATTATGAGCAACTGATGGAGCTGTCGAACGGCTGGAAAAAACTGTTTGACCCTTCCACTCAATTTATTCGTCCGCGATACGAAAATGGGGAGTTTATCGATAATTTCAACCCGACTGAACCCTGGCGTGGTTTTCAGGAAGGAAATGCAGTGCAATACACCTTTTATGTGCCACACGATCCGGAAAGCCTGGTGGCCAAAATCGGTCAGGAAACCTTCAACGCACGTTTAGATAGTATTTTCAGTCTGTCGCAAAAAAGCATTTTCGGTGGTGGAACAACTATTGATGCATTTGCCGGATTGGCCACACCTTACAATCATGGGAATCAGCCTAATTTGCATATTTCGTGGTTGTTCAATTTTTCGGGTAAGCCGTATCTAACCCAAAAATGGGTGCGTGCTATTTGCAACGAATTTTACGGACTCGAAGATATTCACGGTTACGGATTCGGACAGGATGAAGATCAGGGTCAGTTGGGAGCATGGTTTGTGTTGGCCGGAATAGGTTTGTTCGACGTCAAAGGGCTTACAGAAATCAATCCTTCCATGCAAATCGGGAGTCCGTTATTCGATGAAATTACAATCAAACTCAATCCTGATTATTACAAAGGCAAAGAATTTAAAATTAAAACCAACAACAATTCGAAAGAAAATATTTACGTCGAAAGAATGAGGTTAAACAATTCGGAATTAAACACTCCATCGATTAAATTCTCCGATATTGTGAATGGTGGAACTTTGATTCTGGATATGAGAAATACGCCTGAAAAAAAGAATAAAAAATAGCATAGTTTCTTTTAGTATTAATTTTTAAATCAATTTACAATGAAAACAAATTACTTTTTTCTTATTGTATCACTGTTTTTTGTGATGCAGGTATCCGGAGCACCTACTACAGGTCTCCAGTTTACAGGTGCCTCGGCAAGTTATATCAATGCTGGACAGAACAGTGCTTTTTCTCCGGCTCAATTTACAGTTGAAGCATGGGTCTATTACCAAAGTACAAGCGGGGGGTATGTTATCAGCAATGAAGGATGGGATGGAACCAATGGAGCTCAGGGCTTTTCAATAAGAACTTCCGGTTCAAAGATAGAATTAGTGCTTGGTTCAAATGGATCATGGCCTTCATTACAAAGTTCAACAGATATTCCTTTAAACACGTGGTTTCATTTAGCTGCAACTTATTCCGGAACTGAAATGAAATTGTATGTCAATGGAGTTGAAAACGCGAGTACAAGTGCTATCACACCCATGGTCACATCTAATCAAAATCTTTCAATAGGCGAAGGCTCCATGTGGAAAGACAGACGTTTTACAGGAAAAATGGGTGATATGCGTTTCTGGAATGTTGTAAGAACTCAATCAGAAATTGCTGCTGCTATGTCATCTTCATTGGTGGGAACAGAAACCGGACTTGTTGCCAACTGGAAAATGAATGAAGGTACTGGTAGTCAGGTTGCCGATGTTAAAAATAGTTTTAATCTCACCAAGCCAGACGAAGTGTTGTGGTTTGTTCCTTCTGCTGAAGAAGAAATCGTTGTGCAGGCACCTACTAAAGGCTTAATCTTTGACGGCTCTAAAGCAAATAGTTATGTCGATTTTGGTCAACAAGCTACTATTGCTTCACCTTCAGAATTTACAGTTGAAGCGTTGGTAAATTACAGTGTACTTTCCGGAGGGTATATTTTATCTTCAGAAGGTCATACGGCAGAGGCTGGTGCTCAGGGTTTCTCATTAAGACTCAATGGAGATAAAATTGATTTTACTGTCGGAGCAAATTCAACATGGCCCGGCATCAGCGCTCCGGCAAGTCCGGCCTTAGATACATGGATTCATGT
This sequence comes from Lentimicrobium sp., assembly GCA_034005265.1. Lineage (GTDB taxonomy): Bacteria > Bacteroidota > Bacteroidia > Bacteroidales > Lentimicrobiaceae > Lentimicrobium. The sequence goes on along the minus strand of JAVEVB010000067.1, from coordinate 5,778 downwards.
TGCAGCAACATACAGCTCTACAGCTATGAAGTTATATGTAAACGGATTGGAAGTTGCATCGCTAAGTAATCCGGCGGCTATATCAGCTTCAACTCAAAATTTGATTATGGGTGAAGGTTCGATGTGGAAAAGTCGTGGACTCAGAGGTAAACTCGGATATGTACGTATGTGGAATGTGGCGAAATCAAAAAGTGAAATCAGGGCTGGAATTAACACATATGTTACAGGCTCAGAAGCTAATTTATTGGCAGCATGGAACAATGATGTGAAAGACAACACCGTCCTTCCTGAAATAAAAAACACATATGCCGGGGCAATTGGATCTGATGTTGAATGGTTTGGTTTCCTGACCAGTACAGAATCTTTTGTCGATAATTCAATGGTTTATGAATATGTATTGAATAATGGTAAAATCAAAGTGATGAATAAATCAAATACGGCGATTAACCTCTCAGCTTACAGTATCACAGGTCAAACTGTTTTCAGCAAAAGTTTAGCTCCTGTTGAAACAGTCGAACAAGATATTCAGGGATTTGGTAATTGTTTAATCTTGAAGATTGTAAGTGTAGATGGACAGGTTTACACGAGAAAAGTTTTCTCTAAATAAATTAATCACAAAAAACCATTTTAGTTATTCTTCCTGATCAGACTCTGAATTTCAGGGTTTGATCAGGAAAAGTACTAACTGAGATTTTGTGAGTTCCATCCGACAAATCAACGATCTAATACGAACAGATGAAAGTAAGTTGTGTCTCATTTTTGTTATCTCTCTTAATAATTATACAACTGTCTGCAACACCAGCACATGTTTCTTCGGATGTATCGGCAGTAGAAGAAATAACAGTAAAAGAACCTGTTAAAGGGTTGATTTTTGATGGGACAAAATCCAATAGTTTCATTAATCTTGGAAATAATCCCCTCCTTGTTTCTCCCTCAGAATTCACAGTTGAAGCAGTTGTTTACTTTTCGTCTTTAACCGGTGGTTATATAATTTCATCTGAAGGCTGGACGAGCACAGAAGGTAATCAAGGCTATTCATTGCGGTTGAATAACGGGAAAATTAATTTTTCCGTTGGTGTGAGTTCAGCCTGGTCCGAAATTAACGCTCCTGTTGATGCACCCTTGAATAAATGGATACATGTTGCTGCTGTTTACAGCGCTGATTTCATGAGATTGTATGTTGATGGGTTGATGGTTGATTCTAAAGCTAATCCCGGGATTATTGCTCTATCATCTCAGAATCTCATCATTGGAGAGGGATCAGCATGGAAGAACCGGCGATTGAGCGGAAGAATAGGATATATTCGTTTATGGAATAAAGTCCGGACACCAGACCAAATCAGATTGCTAATCAATGAATATTCAGCTGGAACAGAGCAGGATTTAATAGCAGCATGGAATAATGACATCAGGGATAATACGATTCTTTTTGATAAGAAATCAACTATTTCAGGGGTTGAGAACGCGGAAACTTGTTTGTCTCGCGGGAAAGAAATTTATGAGTTAATAAATCAGTATTACCGAAAATCCAATGGTTTATATAATGAAAGTTATCCGGGACAAAGTAATGACCCTACATATTCATATCTTTGGCCTTACGATGTCATGGTTTCGGGAGCAACAGCGCTCTATCGTGTCGGCTATGGGCTTAATTTAACGGAGTTTGTTGATAATTACCAAAAGTATTATAACACGAAATATGTTGGTGGTAAATGGATTGAAGGATATGCATCTGCCACAAATGGATCAACGGGTAATGGTACACGTTTTTATGACGACAACTCGATCGTCGGACTTAATATTTTAAAGTCCTATGAAATATTTAATCATGTACGTTTTTTGGAAAGGTCCTCGAAAATTGTTGAGTTTTTAAAGACTGGTAAAGATAACATCCTGGGGGGTGGTCTTTGGTGGAATGAAGATGAAAAAAACATCCCGTCCAATCCGAATTCAAACAAGCCCACGTGTTCCAATGGTTATGCTACATTTTTTTTATTGAATTATTATAAAAGATGTCCCGAAAATGAAAAAAGCACAGTGCTTGCCTTTGCAAAAGAGTTATATGATTGGCTGAAAGCTAACCTCCGTGATCCGGCAGATAATTGTTACTGGAATGATGTGGGAGCTTCCGGTGTAATTAACAAAACCAAATGGACTTACAATACGGGCGTGATGATTCAGAATGCACTTCGTTTATACGAAATAACCCAAAACAACTCGTATCTTGATGATGCCATAAAATCAGCGGAAGGATCCTATAAATTTTTTTCACGTGCACGTAACGGGGTAAATGCATCTTTCCCGGATCATGACCCATGGTTTAATGTAGAATTAGCAAAAGCTTACATCAATCTTAGCCTGTATTTTCCGGAGGCAAACACATATGTGAAAACCTTTCATACGTTTATTAATCATGCATATAATCACGCACGGAATGCGAATGGCTTTTTTTATGAAGACTGGACAGGTGTCAGTCCCAAAAGATATTATTATTTGTTGATGCAGGCACCTGTTGTCGAAGCTTTTGGTCTCTTGTCCGAATATTACAAAGAAAAGGGAGATGTCTGGGGAAATTTTGCTGGTATAATTGGGGCAGATGTCGGGTGGTTTGATAATCTTACTACTGTCAGAAATCCACGGAATATATTAAAAGGTGTTGATATTCATGTGTTCAAACAAGGTTTCCGGGTAATAAACGACACTGATTCACGTTTATATTTACAAGTGTTTAGTCTTCAGGGTGTTGTTGTTGAGGAGTTTGCTGTTAACAGGCATGAGCAGGTTGTAAGACAATTAAACAATCTGAATGGATATTATATTGTAAGATGTGAGAATGCGCATAAAGAGGTGTGTTTTAAAAAGATTGTGTTAAAACAATAGAACTGTTGGAGGTTTTTTTAATTAAATGTAAATATGTACCAATTTGACAAACGTATAGTAATGACTTTAGATGCCGGAGGAACCAATTTTGTGTTCTCGGCTATGCAATCGAATGTAGAAATAGTAAATCCCATTTGCCTTCAATCGAATGCGCACGATCTGGAAAAATGCCTGCAAACACTTGTTGAAGGTTTTGTGCAGGTAAAAGCACAGTTGAACGAAGAACCGATCGCCATCAGTTTCGCTTTTCCCGGTCCGGCCGACTATGTAAATGGGATCATTGGTGATTTGCCAAACCTCAAAGCATTTCGTGGCGGGGTAGCTTTAGGACCGTTTCTGAAAGAGAAATTTGGCATTCCAGTTTTTATCAATAACGATGGCGACCTTTTTGCTTATGGCGAGGCTATTGCCGGGATTTTACCCGAGATAAACCATAAACTCGCCGAAGCCGGAAGTTCGAAACGATTCAAAAACCTGCTTGGAGTCACATTCGGTACCGGATTTGGTGGTGGAGTGGTTACCAATGGGAAATTGCACATGGGCGATAATGGTGCCGGAGGGGATGTTTGGGTTTTTCGTCATAAGAAATACCGTAATTGCATCACTGAAGAAAGTGTGGGTGTAGCAGCCATCAAACGTATGTACAGTGAGTTCTCGGGCGATAATGATATGGAACATTCACCCAAAGATATATGCCAGATTGCTTCAGGACTAAAAGCCGGTGATAAAGCCGCCGCGTTGAGAACTTTCGCTGAGTTAGGTGAAGAAGCCGGTGATACCATTGCGCATGCCATTACGCTGATAGATGGACTGGTTGTGATTGGTGGAGGACTGACCGGAGCAGCAGAATTTTTTATGCCAGCCTTAATGAGTGAACTCAATGGAACCATTGGCCGGCTGAATGGTGAAAGTTTTCCCCGGTTGCAAATGAAGGCTTTTTATCTTAATGATGAGCAGGAACTGGAGGCATTTATAAAAGGAAGTTCTACCCATGTGCTTGTTCCGGGAACAGATAAAATGGTGAATTACAATTCAGAAAAAAGAATAGGTGTGGCTGTTTCAAAACTGGGAGCAAGCAAAGCCATATCGCTGGGCGCTTATGCTTTTGCATTAAACGAAATGGATGTTGCTGCCGAACAAATCATTTAATTTACAATCACAAGAAAATCAAATTCAATGAAAAACGAAAATTCAATTGCTAAAATTCTGCCTGTATTGTTTGGGTTCTTTATCATGGGCTTTTGCGATGTGGTAGGAATTACAGCCATGCATGTAAAAGAAGATTTATTAGGCAGTTACAGTCCGGAATTCAGGGATACACTTTCGAATCTTATTCCGGTGGCTCTGTTTTCTATGTTTCTTGTTTTTTCCATTCCTACCGGGATGCTGATGAATAAAATCGGTCGCAAAAAAACTGTTTTACTCAGTAATGTCATTACCATTGTAGCCATGTTCATTCCATTGATTGAATACTCATTCGCCATGTCATTAGTAGCCTTTGCATTGCTGGGGATTGCAAACACCATTCTTCAGGTGTCGTTAAATCCCTTGTTGACCAATGTAGTTAAGGGCGATAGACTAACATCGAGCCTCACGGCCGGGCAGTTTGTAAAAGCAATATCGTCATTTTGCGGACCATTTATCGCGGCATTCTCGGCATCAATGCTCGGGAACTGGCAATATATTTTTCCCATTTACGCGTTTATTACACTTATTTCAACAGTCTGGTTGATGGCAACGCCTATAAAAGAAGAAGTCATAACGAATAAAGCCAGTTCATTTGGCGAGGTGTTCAGTCTGTTGAAAGATAAAACAATTTTATTGTTTTTCTTAGGAATTGTCTTCGTGGTTGGAGTTGATGTGGGTATAAATACTGCTGCACCCAAAATTTTAATGGAACGAGCAGGACTCAATTCAATCGACGCAGGTTACGGACCCAGTATGTATTTTGCATTCCGTACAGCGGGAGCATTTATTGGTGCTATATTACTTGCAAAATATTCTCCTGCCGTAATATTCAAAGCCATTACCATTACAGCTGTTTTAGCGCTGATAGCACTCATATTTGCAGGAGATAAAATTACTATTTTTGCCTTGTTTGCCATTATTGGTCTTGCAATTGCAAATGTATTTTCAATCATTTTCTCGCTTGCCCTTCAGTCAAGACCCGACAAAGCCAACGAGATTTCAGGACTGATGATAACCGGTGTTTTTGGAGGTGCGGTTATCCCGTTCATCATGGGTTTGATGTCAGATGTGGTTGGCTCGCAGATTGGCTCTTTACTCGTAATCTTATTAAGTGCAGGATATTTATTGTATTGTGCTTTTTTAATCAAACACAAAAATTCACTTAATACCTGACAGAATTTGAATCTTATATAGGATAGTCCCTGTGAGATGCACAAAAAGCTACTAACTGAATATCTCAGTTGAGTAGCTTTTTTTTGTGACCCCGTTGGGATTCTAACCCAAGACCTTCAGAACCGGAATCTGACGTTCTATACAGCTGAACTACGGAGCCTGTTGCTTTCGCGGTGCAAATGTAGTTTTTTTTTTTTACTTATCAAAGCTACCCCGGGTTAAAACCCGGGGCTATTGATAAGCACTATTAGTTTTCCGCTTTCTTCCTTCCCTGCCACGTCTCCCGTTCCTCCAGTCTTTTTTCGACTTTCACTACAAATTCGAAGTTTTTAAGTCCCCAGTCGGGTGAAATCAGCAGTTCCCTGGGTGATTGGGATACAAAGCGTTCTACCGCAATTTCAGGCGATAACCTTTCCAGAAAGTCAACCGTCAGGTCGATGTATTCGTCAGCAGTGAAAAAACTGAACCATTCCGGATTTGTTACTGCCTGTTTTGCCATGATGGTGCCTTTGACTAATTGCAGCTGATGCAGTTTTA
>JAVEVB010000066.1:0-17700 GCA_034005265.1 Lentimicrobium sp. | reverse complement strand
ATAACTTTTCATTGATCAGATTATTTATGCAACATTACTACCAGATTCCTGAGAATGAAAATCTATTCAATGAATGACCTGTTTTTATCTACAGAAAGTTTTATTTGTAAAAACAGTTGAGAAGCCAGAACTTGTTGCTTCGCTTTCTCAGCATGGTTTTTTCCTGAAAACGAAGGTACCTTTAATTTGCCTCCTGTGATTGTTGAATTTAACGGTATTCAATGCCGAAATGCAATCTCAGCTCAGAGGGTTGAGTATTGTGTATTGTGTTGTTGGCGTTATTGTTTCTAAATTATTGTCTTTGATTTTGGAGTAAATATTTTAATGACTTTTTTTATTTTCTGCCTTGTTTCCCAATTAAATTGTTGTGCAAATAACTGAATAATCCGAGCCTTGAAAAAATACCATTGATATGAGAATGAATACGAGATTTTATTCAAGTTTTGTATCATCTCAATATATTGATTAGATAAATTCGTAATATCTTTTTTGTAATTAATAAATCCATTTGATAGTTCCTTTTTCTTTGTCATTACTGCAATGACCTCATTCCCTAAAGTGCTTGTTATTATTTCAGTAAAAGCTCTTAAAAAATAATTGACGTTTGTTTTAGTTTCTTTGTTCCAAATTAACAATTCATCGTTTTCTAGTGAAATGTTATATTTGTGAAAACCGCGATAATTTTCGGTTTCTGCTTCATTTATAAAGTGTCGCAAGTATAATACACCTCCAATTTCAAGACTTTCAATACACTCCAAAATTCCTTTAATTGGATCATTACTGTGGTCTAGAGCGTTTTGAACTATAATTAAAGAAGCTTTTTTAGGAACAAATGCCGAAAGGTATTCAATAAATCCAAATGTTATTTTGGGCAGATCAGGTTTTTTCTTTTCAATTATTTTATTGAAGAACGGTGCGAGAGGATCAATATATAATACATTCAACTGCTTGCCGTCCAATTTATCACCATTACTAAAACTCATTCCACAACCAGCATCTACTATTATAGGGTTTTCTTTTTGGCAAAGTAATCGTTTGACATCAAAATTGTAAAGCTCAATTTCTTTACTGTACTTAGACCAATTAAATAAACTCTCTAAACGCTTCTTATTAGAATAGGTACGCTCCCAATAAGCAATTTCGTATGGAATACCGTTAACCCAGTTTGTCATTATGTTTGTTTTGTTTGAAAATAATTTGTTTCAATACCCTGGAGGTTGAGAGGGCCAATTCACACTACCGTATTACGAGTTTAATATTTCGCTAAATTATAACTTTTTCATTTTTACAGCATCACATTTTTCACCTCACCCGGTGTGCGCCAATTACAATGACGCTCCAGGCATTGGATAATTTGCACTTATCCCTGTCCCCATTTTCTTTAACAATACACTTCTTTTAATTAAAAACTTTATAAGCATCGACTAAGTTTGTTGGCATATCCTCATGAACCCGAACACATAATGTATATCAGCTCGGCGCTTGCTTTTCGATTGCGATTAAGAAGCACTTTCCTGTCAAACTGCACAAAAATAATTATAAGAAGCACTGACTTATCAATATACATTTTCTCTCCACTGCAATAAACGCGTGATAGCAAAAGTATAAATTGTCAATCCTTTATAATAACTTTTTCAATAATTCTTTCATTATCTGTCAATAATTCACAAAAATAAACTCCTAATGAAAGATTCTCATCAATATCAATCGTATGATTTCCTTTCGTATAAAATTGATTAGCAACTATATCTTTGAATAAACTTCCATAAATAGTATAAATTCTAATGTCGACATATTGATCCCTAGCTAAATCAAATGAAACCTTAAAAGTTCCATTATTTGGGTTGGGAAATACTTTTAATTTGGTTGTAAAAGTCTTAGATTTGTCAGTATTTACAGATGTTTTATAATTTGCAGTATCTGTAGCAAGAAAAAAACTTGAATATGATGGTATTTCAGTATTTTCCTTGTTTTTAATTCTGTTGACAGTATTTTTTAAGAGTTCATTATTAAAGCAGGCTTCTTCTCCAATGGGTGCAATAATAGTTTCAAAATATGCCCCAGGTTCTACTTCAAATCCTGGTTCTATATTAATTTCATGTTCGGATACAAAAATTACATCTCCACCAGCTTCCACAATAAAGGATTCTCCCGAACAGGGTGCAGTAAGGATTTGACGTGCATAATAAACTTTTGTCTCACCCGACTTCACTATTCCGCTAACACACATATAATCTGAAACACATTCTTGTACCTTAATCGTGTAGTCAATTACGCTATTATATGGTGGATTGGTTTTATACATAACCTTGATAAAGTAATCTCCTATTGATAAATCCTGCATTATTATTCTTGAATAGCCATTTCCATTTGAATTATCGTCATATGCAATATGATTATTTAAATCTGCAGAATTATAAAGCCATATTTCTGTATCTGTATCCTCAAAAATACCATTATCCGTTACAATTTGCAATAATTTCCCCTGTGAAGTCGTACTAATACTGAATTGCACCCAATCAATGTCACATGTTCTAACTTCATTATCTCCTTCATTTGACCAATGAAATGTATGATGTTGTAAGGTATTTAACGGAATTACTCGTGCTGTTGATGCTGTGTTGTCGGGTTCATATCTGTCAAACATATATCGTTCAATTGGATGCAAATAAGAATGACCAAACCCTCTATCTAATAATTTATCAATTATGACTCCAATTTGACTGGGAGTATAATTATCTCGACAATTGCGATCCATTGAATAGGACATAATATTATGAACATCTGGTGGATTTGACGAATATAAATCTCCCCAATTATCTTCTTCTGTAACATCAATATAAAGACAATCAGGCATTCCAGTAACGAATGAAGAACTTGAGATTTGAGGATCTGCTGGTGTATCACATAGTCCATCACCGTTTTTTTCGCAAATCTTTCCGAATTTCACACAATGAATATTCTCCCAAACTGTAAATGTTCTTGATCTACTGACAGATTCTTGTCTACATTTTCCCTCATCACTATTTCTATGTGTATGTTCAAGATTAAAATAATGACCAATTTCATGGGCTAAGGTGGAAGAACTCGCATTTTGACTTATTATAACACCTTCTTTTGATAAAAATTGCCAAAAAACACCTGCTGAGCCAAAAGTTCTTACAAAATGGACATTGATAACTCCAGAAATATAATTATCCTTAATGATATCCTTTTCTTCGTCATTCGACAGATTGAGATAATCATCATCATCAATGTATTTTATTTCACATGTGCTATAATACTGAATCTGTGTTCCTTCGTTTAAATATAATTCATTAAGTTCATCTATTCTTCTTTGAACATAAGTTTCATTCAAACCGTTGTCATTTCCATTTGCATCACGATATATCCAAAATTGTATAGGAACTTTATAGTTTGACTGTGGAACCTCATTGATTAGCGCTGATTTTCCGTGGTATAATGGATTTGGATCATAGAATTTTATACTGTCAAGCAAATAATCCAAGTAAACATTATTGCCATACCAAGGTAAAGATTCCATCTCTTCATCGGTTTTTGGCAAAGTACCGCATTCGGTTACTTGACCTTCTAAATTGCTAAAGCAAGCCAAGAGAAGTCCTGTGAGTAAAAAACAAAGCTTTTTCATAATCTACAGTTTAATTGTTATTATTTTTGAGCCACATGAAAAACATGACACATTATATTCATGTAAAATAGTGGCGGAATTATGTTTCAATTCAATGAATTCATATTCTGTTTTATCACACTGATCTTTATATAATACTGGTTTAGCCTTGAAAATCAATGTGTCTATATTACTTGAATCAAATTTAACCAAAACATCACATTCAATAATATTATTGAAATTATTTGAAATTTTTGCACTTGAAAAGGTTTCTAATGACAGTTTCAAGGTCTTTCCATTAGAGCATGTAAATTTCAGTTGATTTTCATTTTCGGTAAGCATTAAGCTGTCAATGTTAAATTGACTCTGAAAAACATTAATACTATCTTGATTAATAAATTCAATCAAGATAATTTCATTGTAATTGATTGTTTCAGGTTCTCCTTTACAAGGATCCTTTTCACAACTTGTAGCATTAATTAAAATGCTAAAAATTGTTAGTAACAATAAATTCTTCATAGATTTTTATTTTAATAGTTATTGTTGCAAACATCTTAAATTTCTGTAATCTGCAAATAATCTAGGCAATAAGCCTCTTTTTTGTTTAAAATATTTGCAATATTTAAAATTGTTGAGCGCTTAGAGAATGCAGCGTCATAGTGTTAAAAATAGAAATAAAAAATGCAATGAAATTTTTTTCATAGCACTTAATTTATTCTAATAATAATGCTACTTTACTCTTTAGTTCTTCATTCTCCTTTTTCAAATCTATCATATAAAGAGTTAACTCCTCAATCTTTTGAAGTAAGATTTGGTTAAACTCTCCAAGATTAACTCCCTTTTCTGTTTCCGAAGCAGGAGCAACACCAGGTAAATGACCATTTGTTTTAATAAACAGTTCTACTTCTTTTAGCGAAGGTAACTTGTAATTAACATCAAATACAAAGTCAGCAGATACATTTTTAACTTCAATTTCTTCACAAACTATTTTCCCATCAACTGCAAGTTTAGAATTACTCGGAATATTAATTACTCCTATCCCAACACTTCCACTATAAAAATAAAACCTACTAGCTACAAATGACATCGGAATATGTTCGCTTTCTGCGTCGTTGAATGTCATAAGTGACATGCTACCAGGGCCGCCGACTTCCCAACTTGCTATTGCAAAATTTTTATTTTTCGCTAAATGAGTTGCAATAGTACTATTACCTTGTATTAGACCATTAACATATAATCCATTATTGGTACTTCCATTTGCTCCAATCGTAACATTACCACTATTACCACCCGCATCTACAACTAACCTATTTACGCCCCCCTCTTGAATCACAAAAGGAGTTTGAAGGTAGGATGCATTTACATGTAATTTACTTAGAGGGTTAGAAACTCCTATACCAACCTTTGCGTTGATTGGGTTCACGTATAGATTGGAACCATTGGGAGTCCAAGTTTGCCCGTTAATACTAATTGCAACACAAACAAATGTTGCAATGAAAAAAAATTTTGATAAAGTTTTCATTTTCTTCATTTTAGATTTTTGACATTATGATGGTATAAAAAATACTTAATTCAAGCTAAAAATACTGCTTTTGGTAAGGTAAATATAGGGTAAAAAAATCATATAGCAAAAAACTCAACTTTTTAGGTCGTTTGATTATTATTTGATATTTCATACTAACATACCCTTTTAGCAATTGGGATAAAAATATAATGTAGCCATTAAAATGTCGTGCCAGGCCAGGTTCCAAATGCCTGTTTTTCAAACTGCATGGTACCATCTTCTCCCTTAAAAATATTAATCCAGGCACGCCAGTTCTCTTCGTCCATGTCAGGATAATCGAGGCGGTAATGGCTGCAGCGGCTTTCGGTACGCATAATGGAAGCTTTCAGTTTCATTTCTGCGCTGATAATCATATTTGCCGTTTCGTGCGCCAGCCGCAATTCGTGCATATCGGCTGCCCTAAGCATGGGCAAATGATGGTCTCTCAACTCTTCAATGTATGCCAATGCTGCTTTGAGCAAATTCTCCTTTTTGATGTATAAGATAAAGTTCGGAATCATTATCCCTTGCAAAGTCTGGGTTACCCATGCTGGGCTATAGCCAGCTTTTCGCTTCATCGGTGCCCAGATCTCCTCCTCAATTTCTTGTAATTTAGTACTTGAGATGCTTGATTTTCCAATATTTTTCGAATAGTGAGCTGCGGCTTCTCCGGCTACAGCTCCCTGAACTGCTGACCCAGCCAGTGAAGAACCAACCTGTGTATAAATTGCGCCAGCCATATACGAACCCAACGCATCGCCGGCTGCATACAAGCCAGGAATCGTTGATTCACACTGATCGTTTATCGGAACCAGACCTTCTGACTTGTGAATTGACATTCCGGCTGATGAACCTCCAACGGAAACGCCTGCCATTCCCGGAGGCCCTCCACCATTTTTGGGCCCTTTACCATCTCCTGGACCCTTTCCATCTCTGGGACCTTTACCATCTCTTTCTTGCGGACCACCACCTGAAAGGGAATCTCTTTCTGAGTCATTTTTACTTTCCTCACCACGACCAACATGTTGAAATTCAGCCGGAACATATGGGCCACCCTCAACCTGATTATCATCTCCCATTCCCGGAGGACCCATTGAGACAGGGCCTCCTGCAATGTATGCCTTGTAATTCAGGTCAACACCTAAATCGTGATGAACCTCAACGCCTGTTGTTCCCGGTTTCCGTTCAAACATGCCATGCCATCCATCAAAACAGGCTGCAGCATTCGTAGCCTGTCCCGGGTGACCGTCGTTCCATTCTTTACCAGTAACTTTTGCTCCAATATTGTAAGCCATAATGGTACCGTCGTGCGTCAAATCGCAAATGGGAAATCCATTGGGCTTAAAGCCTCCGGCGCCGGTACAAAGAATTACACTTTTTGAGTTGAAAACATGCATTTTGCTTTCGTCCAGGCTAAAACCTGCGGCGCCGGCAATCCGGCCATCTTCCTTTATGAGGTGCGTTATTACTACCCGTTCAATGACCGGAATCTTACGTTCAGCAATGGGTTTGTTAAAGGAATTGTTGTAGAGTGGCGAATCGAAAAATCCCCATTCCCTTAATTCATTTACCCGTTCCAGCGAATGTTCAGCCATTTGCCGGGTATAAACTGCATTATTTGAACCCAGCGCTGAGCGTGAAACCGTATCTACAAAATCATCAAGGCTAAGTTTTTCATTCGCAGCATCGTAAACAAATATCCCTTTTGCAAAAGGCGTTTGCCCTGAAGAACCCAGACGGCCTTTGGAAACCATTATCACATTGGCCCCGGCATCATGCGCTTTAACAGCAGCAAACAATCCGGCCATCCCTCCTCCGACAATCAAGACATCGGAGAAATGATGCTGCTTATTCATTTGTGATTCATCGATTTCCGCAAAATTATCACCCCATCCCGAAGGAATCCCAAGTGAAGCCAAAGCCGCCACGCCTGCAACTCCGCCAGCAATGCCAATAAATTGTCGTCGTGATATGTTTTTGTTGTTTTCTGCATTCATGACTGTTGTTGTTTGGGATTCGGTTTTTTAAACAAATACGTCTGTATCAGCAATGTTATTCCGCCAATGGATAATACCGCAATCATCCATTGCATGGGTTGGTTGATGTGCCTTCCTAGTTCAACTACATGTAAAGAAGCAACTGATATAAATACAATGGATAGAATTCCATGTGAAATCCGCCAGGCCTTATAACTTAACCCTAATTTGTTTCTCAGGATTGAGGTAAGCCCGATGATAAACACAAGAACCCAGGCGCTAAGCCCAAGAATTATTCCCTTGCTTCCAAACGTTGTAAGAATGGTTGTAAGTGCTTCTAAAGGTTCTACTCCGGCCTCAAAGTATCGGGGCAGAACGATAAGAAAAGGATGCACCAACAGAATGGAAACAAAAACATAACCAAGTACTTTGTGCCATTTGACGACCTTACTCATTTTATGTTCCTTAAGGATATTCCCATTGGCACGTGACAAATAAAACTGAAAGAGCATCATAAAAAAGGCAATCAGTGTTACAACTGAAATTGTCTCCTTCAGTAAGGTGCGGCGGGGAAAATCGCCCAAAACATAAAAAAGGAGCGGGAATGCTATAAAAACCATTCCGGCAGCAATGCGATGGTATATTTTTATTTTGTTTTCCATTTTCACCCCCAGGAAACAATAACAGGTATGGATTTCTCCGGAGTAATGGTTATGGCATCAACCGGGCAATACATGCGGCACAAATGACAGATCTGGCAATCAGCCGGATATTTTATAACTGCCTTTCCTGATTTTTCATCCAAACGGATAACATCGGTCGGGCACGTTTTCACGCACGTGCCACACCCGATGCATCCATTTATACTTTCAATTGACATTTGATTAATTTAATATGGTTCCAAATGTGACTACTCCAGATTAAGTATATCTAACAGGACTTGCGCCTGCTCTAACGTAATTGCAATATTAACTGCCGCAAAATTAGCTACAAGTGCAGATGCAGTAGGTGTAGGAGGGCCTCCGATTATTGCGGTTAGCTCCACTACAGTTACAGTTATACCTATGGTTGCCAGGTAATTTACACCGGGAGTAAAATCCGGAGTACCGCCACCGCCACCGCCACCACCATTGCCGGTGTCACCGTCAGGAAATACAACTATACGGTTAAGATTGATACAATTAGGGTCACCGTTAGGTGTTTTGGTCACATTGCCACCGCGAACCAGTCGCACATAGTTGTAGCGATGGATTTCCAGGTCAAAATCTGAAAAATTCGCTTCCGATTTAGGGGTAAAAACGACGGAGCCTGCTCCATGCAAATCATTACCTCCCGGATCTGTGTTATAGCCTGCAGCCAGTACCCAGGCATAAACAGTGCCATGTTCTACTGCGCCATCACTACCTTCTACCGGGTTGGATGTACTTGACCAATAAAACGGATAATCGGTTTGCCCTTTTATATTTATAAGTTCTGTAAGGTTGAAAAAAGTTGTATTCATGGCTGGAAAAACCCCGGAGTAATCCGCTATACTCTGTAATTCCTTGGCATTTGGCAAACGCCAGTCATCGTAACCGTCAACTGTAGCGTTTTCAGCATAAGCCAGCGCGTCTTCCCAGAGAAATCCCTCTCCGCTGTCATCCTTAGACCACATCAATCCGGTAGCTTTATCGGTAACTGTATTATCACCGTTGTCAACAAAGTCGTTAACACCGTAAGATGTATTTCCGCGTACAGGTCGTACGAATCTATTACCACTCATCGCTTTGATATGTCCAGTCCAGTCGTTGACAATGAATGAGGGATCACCGATCACCTGTTCGTTTTGATATTCGTCTTCAACCAGGTAGCGATTACTCGACCATGAATGCTGCTGACGAGCATCTGTACCATCACCAACCAGGTGAAAGTAGTCGGTATTTATCCATGGCCAACCTTGCGAAAATTCTCTGATAGACCACAACTCTTTTACACTAGGCAGGCGCCAGTCTGTAAAGCCTCCTGTTGTAAGGGTGTCGCAGTAGCTTGAGGCTTGTGCCCAGGACATGGAAAAGCTTGATACTTCCTGTGCCCAAATCAGACCGGTGACATTGTCGGTGATGGTGCCGTCGCCGTTGTCTGTGTAGCTGGGAGAATTTCCAGTGTATTGTGCATCCTGACCGTAGAATGCTTCACCATCAGAAGGACAAGTGATTTGTGTTTCATTACTGTAACATAATCCCTGATATGTATCCACAATCGGATAGGTGAGATCAGCGGTACTGTTAGTATCATCAGAGTCTTTATTGCAACCATAAAAAAGTGTAGTTGCAAATAATAAGTTAATTAATACAATTAACCTATAAGGTTTTAGTTTTTGTGCTGATTTCATAATTGGGAATTTAAATTAACAATTCATGTTATTTATCTGTTTACAAATGTATTACGCTGCTTTCATGAACGTTATTTATCCCTTTGTGGCCGTTGTTTACTTTGTTTTTTCAGATAAGCAACATAAGCTTTTTGTTGATCAGCAGTCAGAAGCGCTTTTACGTTTTTTTCTAGCGTTGCTGTCAAAGCGTCCATTTCCTCGCGATCGGGCTTTGTACTGCCAGAAGTCTTTGCTTTTACTTTTTCAAAATGATCATTGTATAATAAAAGCGCACTTGCTTCCTGCTTATCGGTCCACGAAAGCTCTTTTGCCATATCGCTGACCATTGTCTTAATTTGTTTTGTGTTGGGAATTGGCGGCGGGCCTTGCTGACCGCCTTGCTGACCACTTCGCTGACCACCTCCGGGAGGTTGAGCAAAAGCCATGGTTCCTGTGAATATGGTGAATAAAATGATAGTCACCATTTTTGTTGTTTTTTTGATCGTTGTTTTCATGATTTTATAGTTTAAAATTAATTTCTGTTTCAGAATTTATTAATTAGCGTCCCTCACCAGGCGCACAAAGTTGTAATACCGCTCGCCACCTTCACCTAATGGACCACCTTCTTCTTTTGTATCAAACCGAACGCCTCCTGCGCCGTGGAAATCTTCACCAGCACCGTTAACTGCCATGCCAAATGCAACGTACCAGGCATAATAGTATGGCTGACCTGTTGTGAAAGAAGCAGATGTACTTGTCCAGTAATAGCCGTAGTCATCATTACCTGCCTCGTTAATTATTGGTGTACAGGAGAAGATGGGATTGATTGCCGGCCCGACTTTCGAAGCATCGGTTGCGCTGGGAGAATAATTGTAGTCAACAATACCCTGCAATTCCTTCACATTGGGCAAACGCCAATCGGAATGCCCTGCATAGGTGCTATTTTCGGCATAAGTCAGTGCACTTCCCCAGTCCCGGGTAACACCATCATCACTTTGAATCCACATGAGTCCGGTAGAATTATCGGTTATGGTGCCATCACCATTCACAGTAAAATCGTTAATTCCATAATCGCTTCCGCGTACGGCCCTTACATATTTTCCACCGACAGGACCACTGCTTTCGGCTGCATAGGCTTTAATGTGCCCGGTAACATGATTTACACCAAAAGCAGCTTTCGAGCCTCCTTCTACAGTAACGCCAACATAATAATCACTCGCCCAGTATTGCTCATCCTTGCTAACCTGACCGCTGGCCAGCGTAAAATAAGTGGTATTCAGATATGGCCATCCCGTTGCAAAATTGCTGATGGAGTATAATTCTTTACAACTTGGCATACGCCAGTCGGTGTAACCTCCCAATTCCAGACTATTGCAATAATCAACGGCTTCCTGCCATGTGAAGTCACTTGAGGAAGGGACTTGTTGCCACATCAAACCGGTATTCAAATCAGTTACTGTTTTGTCGCCATTATCCTCATACGACATGACTGAGCCTTTTAAATAGCTGGCATCCTGTCCATAAAAGGCGTCACCACTGGTAAGTCCTGATACCACATCACCGTCAGCATTGTACAGCGATGTTTGGCCTGTGGCAACCATCTTATAATTGTTTACTGTGGGATCCGTTGTATCTGTCGAAGATGTGTCGTTATCTTTTGAGCATCCAGCCAGAGCAGTCATAGCTAGTAAAACTGCTACAGTTTTGAATACAAATGATTTGATTTGTAAATTCATGGTTTGAAGTATTAAAAAGTGCATTAAATATTTTAAAATATTATTTATTCCTGACCAGGCGTACATAGTTTAAAATCCTGACAGCATCGCCCTGTGGGCCATGGCCTTCTGAGTATTCAGCAGGATCTCCGGCTTTTGGGTCGCTGCGCTGTGCTCCGGCTCCATGAACATCGGTCCAGTTGGCGTTGGTGCTTCTTATTTCACCTGGAGGAGGTCCCAATATCTCATTTCCCATGGCACGTCCAAAACATACATAAGCGCCCCAACCACCTTCGTTACCTGTGGTCATGTTTGCATGAGTAGTACTGCTCCAGTAAAATGGATAATCCGCTTCCCCGGCTTCGTTTGTTATTTCCGTGCAATTAAACAGAGGGTCTATCGCAGCCGAACTGGATGATTGCGGTGAACGTGTATAGTCGACTATACTTTGCAGCTCTTTGGCATCGGGCAAGCGCCAGTCGCTGTGACCGGCAAATTCAAAGGTCTCGGCATAGATGAGTGCATCTTTCCAGTTCATGCCGGCCTGGCTGTCATCCTGCATCCACATTAAGCCAGTCGCAGCATCGGTAATGGTTCCATCGTCATTGCTGGTAAAAGAGTTCTGCCCATAACTTGTGTTGCCACGAACGAGCAGATAGTTGAACTTTTTGGCCTCTCCCATCATAGTTGTACCATAGCCTTTGATACGTCCATCGGCAAAGTTGACCCCGAATACCATCTGCATCGTATTTCCGACAGAAACATTGGTTGAGGCACACTGCACGTCAATCATGCGTTCACCGGCATCAGTATCACCATAGTTATATCCGAAATAATCGGTATTGATAAATGGAGTTAATCCATCAGCAGATGTTCCTTCGTAACCACTAATATCGCGTCCACTAAATACCATAAGTGAATATTGCTCTTTAATGGTTGGTACGCGCCAATCGGTATGACCTCCGGTAGTACAGGTATCCGGAAGCGCAAGTATCTCATCGTAAGTCAGCTTATCGTCATAATCGATACTACCATCACCATTGTGATCAAGTGTTTGCTGCCACATCAGACCAGTTACATTATCGGTAACTGTACCGTCGCCATTATCAGTGTAAGAAGGTGCTGTGCCGGGATAATTGGCATTCTGGCCGTAAAAATCCTGGCCAGAAACTGTTGCTGAAATAATGGTCGTATTGTCAAAAAATGTTATTTGATTTGTTCCTACAATAGGGTAACCTGAAATATCTGGCAGATTATCATTGGGTTCGTCTTCTGAGGATGAATCTTTTGTGCATCCTGTTGAACTCAATAGAATCATTGTCATCAGGCTCAGTAACAATTTGCTCCCTGAGCGCATATTCAGTTGTCTCATTTTAAGTAGTTTTAAGCGTTATAATGAGCAAAAATAATTTGTCGGGATCTCAGAATAAAATGTAATCAACCGGATGGAGATAAATCACTACCAATTGTTGGATTAATTCAACGAATGATATTTGTCATCTCTTGAAAAATATTTTTTTGTACCTTTGCACCCGTCTTTTTGCAGACCTAACCTGCATAAAATCAGACCTGAAAATATTCATTTAAATCAGATAAACACAAGTAAAAATGGGAAAAGAAAAGACCAGAAAATCGGTTTACACTTTCGGTGATAAAAAAGCCGAAGGTGATGCCAGCATGAAAAACCTGCTGGGAGGCAAGGGTGCCAACCTCTGCGAAATGAACCTTATAGGTGTTCCGGTACCTCCCGGATTCACCATCACCACCGAAGTTTGTACCGATTACAATAGCCTTGGTAAAGACAAAGCGGTGGAAATGATCCGCTCCGAAGTGGAAGCTGCCGTGAAATATGTAGAAAAAATTATGAACGCCAAATTTGGCGATAAAAAGAATCCGCTGCTGCTTTCCGTTCGTTCAGGCGCCCGTGCTTCAATGCCCGGTATGATGGACACCGTTTTGAACCTTGGTTTGAATGACGAAGCTGTTGAAGGTATTGCCCTGAAATCAGGAAACGAGCGTTTTGCCTGGGATTCATACCGTCGTTTTGTTCAGATGTTTGGCGATGTTGTTTTAGGAATGAAGCCGGCATCAAAAGAAGACATTGACCCGTTTGAAGAAATTATGGAACATATGAAAGAGGAGAAAGGCATTGAGCTGGACACCGATTTTACTGTTGATGATTTGAAAGAACTGGTAAAACGTTTCAAAAAAGCCGTTAAAAAAGTTACAGGTCATGATTTTCCAACCGATCCATGGGAGCAACTCTGGGGTTCGGTTATGGCAGTTTTTGACAGCTGGATGAATGATCGTGCTATCTATTACCGCAAGCTCAATAACATTCCTGCTGAATGGGGAACCGCCGTGAATGTGCAGGCGATGGTTTTTGGAAACATGGGTCTGAATTCAGGGACCGGTGTTGCTTTTACCCGCGATGCAGGAACCGGTGAAGATCTTTTCAATGGTGAATACCTTATTAATGCTCAGGGTGAAGATGTGGTTGCCGGTATCCGTACACCACAGCAAATTACCAAAGAAGGCTCAAAACGTTGGGCAAAATTGGCCAATGTAACTGAAAAAGATCGCGCAGCAAAATTCCCTTCTCTGGAGGAAGCCATGCCCGCCATCTACAAAGAACTTATGGAAACCCAGCAGAAGCTGGAAGACCATTACCGCGATATGCAGGACCTTGAGTTCACCATGCAGGACGGTAAACTGTGGATGCTCCAGACCCGAAATGGAAAGCGCACCGGAGCCGCCATGGTGAAAATTGCCATGGATATGTTAAAACAAGGCGTTATCACGGAAAAAGAAGCTATTTTACGCTGTGATCCCGCGAAACTTGATGAGTTGCTGCACCCTGTTTTTGATCCGGCCGCAATTAAGAGTGCGAAAGTATTGGCCAAAGGGTTGCCTGCTTCACCAGGTGCAGCCACCGGACAAATTGTATTTCATGCTGACGAGGCTGATGTATGGGTAAGCAAAGGCCACAAAGTAGTGTTGGTCCGTATTGAAACATCGCCCGAAGACCTTAAAGGAATGAACGTTGCCGAAGGTATCCTTACCGCCCGTGGTGGTATGACCTCGCACGCTGCTGTTGTTGCCCGCGGGATGGGCAAATGCTGTGTTTCGGGTGCCGGTTCGCTTAAAATTGACTACAAAGCACGCACCCTTGTCATTGATGGTGTGAAGCACAAAGAAGGTGACTGGATTTCACTCAACGGAAGTACCGGTGAAGTATATGACGGTAAAATCGCCACCATGGATGCAGCCCTGAGCGGAGATTTTGGCAAACTGATGAAACTTGCCGATAAATACTCCCGCATGCTGGTCCGCACCAATGCTGATACGCCGCGTGACTCACAGGTTGCCCGTAACTTTGGCGCCAAAGGTATCGGACTCTGCCGCACCGAACATATGTTCTTTGAAGGTGAGCGTATCCGTGCCATGCGCGAGATGATCCTGGCCAACGACGAAGCCGGACGCCGCAAAGCACTCGAGAAACTGCTCCCGATACAGCGCGAAGATTTTGAAGGTATTTTTGAAGCCATGCAGGATCTGCCGGTTACCGTTCGTTTACTCGATCCACCTTTACATGAATTTGTTCCCCACGAAGAGGCCAATCAAAAACAAATGGCTGAAGACATGGGCATTTCTGTTGAAGCAGTGAGACAAAAGATACACGATCTGGAGGAAGTGAACCCAATGCTGGGTCACCGTGGTTGCCGTTTGGGAAATACCTATCCTGAAATTTCAGAAATGCAGGCGCGCGCCATTATTGAGGCAGCATTAAACCTGAAGAAGAAAGGTATCAAAGCCATTCCTGAAATTATGATTCCGCTCACCGGAACCTTCGAGGAAATGAAGATGCAGGAGAAAATCGTTCGTGATACAATTGCACAGGTTTTTGCGGAACGCAAAGAAAAAATCGATTTCCTCGTGGGAACCATGATCGAGATTCCCCGTGCAGCGCTTATCGCCGATAAGATCGCTGAATCGGCTGAATTCTTCTCTTTCGGAACCAATGACCTTACCCAGATGACCTTTGGTTACTCAAGGGACGACGCTGGCAAGTTCCTGCCGGTATACCTTGAAAAAGGCATCCTGAAACACGACCCGTTCCAGGTGCTTGACCAGAAAGGTGTTGGTCAGTTGGTAAAAATGGGTATTGAGCGTGGACGCAGCACCCGCCCAAACCTTAAAGTAGGTATTTGCGGCGAGCATGGTGGCGAACCTTCATCGGTTGAGTTCTGCCATACGGTTGGAATGAACTATGTAAGTTGTTCACCTTACCGTGTGCCCATCGCCCGTTTGGCTGCTGCACAAGCTGCCATTAAGGAAGAAGCAGCACTGTCAGTAAACGAAAAAAAAGATGAACCGAAGGCCGAAAAGGTAAAATCCAAAAAGGCTAAAAAGGCTACAAAGGATAAGAATGATAAGAAGGACAAAAAGAATAAAAAGTCCGGAAAATCCGATAAAAAAGAAAAAAAATCAGCCAAAAAGAAAAAATAATTTCTTTTTCTGAGAATTGATTAAAAAAGAGGCAGTTTTTTTGACTGCCTCTTTTGCTATAAATATATACCTTTGCAATCGTTTGCGGTGCCATAGGCACATACAATCATATGTAGATTTATTATACCCTGAAAGTTAAACAAAATTGATCCAGATGGAAAGAAAATCAGACAGCGTGTTTATCGTGAATGGCAACACCATTGATCTTGCACAATATGGTATCACTCATGTTGATGAGATCTTTTACAATTCATCATTTGAAGAGTTGTTTAAGCATGAAATGGACCCCTCCCTCAAAGGATTTGAGCGTGGCGTACTCACGGATACAGGAGCAGTTTCGGTGGATACCGGCGTTTTTACCGGTCGTTCACCAAAGGATAAATATATTGTTCGCGATGAAGTTAGCGAAGATACCGTTTGGTGGTCAACCATCGGTAAAAATGACAATCAGCCGTTGGAACCTGCCAAATGGGATTACCTGAAAGGACTGGTTGTAAATCAGTTGTCAGGCGGTAAATTGTATGTATTGGACGCCTTTGCCGGGGCCAATCCCGATTCAAGGCTGAGCATTCGTTTTATAGTGGAAGTAGCCTGGCAGGCTCACTTTATCAAAAATATGTTCATTCGTCCTACAGCCGAGGAACTGAAGAGTTTCAAGCCCGATTTTGTATTGATGAATGGTTCAAAAACAACCAATCCCAGGTGGGAAGAACAGGGAATGCACTCCGAGAATTTCGTGGTTTTCAACCTGACAGAGCGCATGCAGATTATTGGTGGCAGCTGGTATGGTGGTGAGATCAAGAAAGGAATTTTCACCATGATGAACTACTATCTTCCACTTAAAGGCATCGCCGCCATGCACTGTTCGGCCAATATGGGTAAAGAAGGTGACGTGGCTATTTTCTTCGGCCTTTCGGGAACTGGGAAAACCACCCTTTCAGCCGACCCTAAACGTGCCCTCATCGGTGATGATGAACATGGCTGGGACGATGATGGCGTTTTTAATTTTGAAGGTGGCTGCTATGCCAAGTGCATCAACCTGAGCGAGGAGAATGAACCGGATATTTTCCATGCCATCCGCCGCGACGCCTTGCTCGAAAACCTTGTGGTTAGGGCCGATGGCAGCATTGATTTTGCCGATGCTTCTAAAACCGAAAACACCAGGGTTTCTTATCCTATTTTTCACATCGAGAACATTGTAAAGCCGATTTCAAAAGGCGGACATGCCCAAAAAGTGATCTTCCTCACGGCAGATGCTTTTGGTGTTTTGCCTCCGGTTTCAAAACTCACGGCTGACCAGACAGAATATCACTTTCTTTCGGGATTTACAGCCAAACTGGCCGGAACCGAAAGAGGTGTTACCACGCCACAACCCACTTTTTCAGCTTGTTTTGGGAATGCCTTCCTGGCGTTGCACCCAACCAAATATGCTTTGGAACTGGTTAAGCGCATGAAAGCCGTTGGAGCAAAAGCCTATCTGGTAAATACCGGCTGGAATGGCACGGGCAAACGTATTTCCATCAAAGATACCCGCGCCATTATTGATGCTATCCTGGATGGTTCCATTGACCACGCCCCAACCAAAATGATTCCTTACTTCAATCTTGAAGTACCAACGGCCCTGCATGGCGTAAATCCTGCTGTGCTTGATCCTCGCGATACTTATTCTACAGTGGAGGAATGGAACGGAAAAGCAAAAGATCTGGCTCAGCGCTTCATCAACAATTTTGACAAGTACACCGATAACGAGGAAGGGAAAAGGTTGGTGAATTCAGGACCGAAGCTGTAATTGGGACAAGGAGACCGGGGGACAAGGGGACAAGGCGAGTGGACGACTTCAGCGAACGAAGCGATGTCTTGTCCTGAAATAGGTTTACAGAAAAAGTAAACTAAAACCAGGACTATGAGAGTACAAGTAAAGCAATTCACGGACGATTTCAAATTGAAAGTTGTTCAAGAATACTTAGAAACATCGATAA
>JAVEVB010000132.1:0-3733 GCA_034005265.1 Lentimicrobium sp. | reverse complement strand
TCTTTAATCGTTGCTTTCATTTCAGTATAATTTCTTATGACTTGCTTTAATATGGCTTAATAATCTATATTTCTGAGAACAAAGAAAAGTAAAAATTTCAACAATAATCCTAAATAGAACTGACAAAACGCTGTAAACGTTTACAAGATTTAACCTGTTGGGATACAATTTATTTCTGAATATTAGATTATTTTTGTATAATCACACAAATATAGAAAAAATAATACATGAAAAGCATACCTCCCATGATAAGAAAATCACTAATTGTTACAATTTTAATATTTTCATACATCTCTCTGCCGGCCAAAAATCATATCAGCATTGAAAACGACATCCTCTCAATAAGCTGGATCGAAACCGGGTCAGGATGGAAGCTTGATAAAACAATTGTGCAAACAAAGGATAAAAAAATTATACGAAATAATGGCTCTGCCCGTCAAACCATCATTTTCTCAACTACAGAACCCATATATAAATCTCACGAAAAGTTTTTTACCAAACAAGGAGATTCATTTCCTGAATCATTTTTCAAATATCCCACTCAGGCATGGAACGATAACATCTCGGAAGTATCTCTCAATACCTATGGTGAACATGAAATAACAAATGATGCCCGTCTGATCAGCATGCATCCACTTACTTTTGAAAGTTGCAATAAATCAGGAACAATAATTTCAACATGGATTCCTGAAAAAAACAGCATAAAAGTGAAACAAATATTTAAAGCTCATAAAACCGGATTTTATGGTGTAAGTACTCCCTTTGTCTTTGTCTCTGAACCTGATGATATTCAGAAGGCTGTTATACCCGGGTACCTTACAACCAACGAGCAAAACAGCGATTTTGTTGCAGCATATGGTTATGGATATTACATCCCGGACAAACCTGTCATATACCGTGACAGATGCGCAACTACCCCCGTAGTAATTATATCAGAGAATGATTTCAGTGTAGCCATAACGGCCGAAGCAGATTATCCAAGGAAACCATACAGTATTTCCGGCAACACACATTCAGAATGGTGCCTTGGACTTAGTCTTATGAATTCTCAACACCAACTATCTCCCGGATTATATTACCCTGTCCCAGGCCAGCAGCGTTCATTTTTACATGCAGGAGAAGAAGTGACTTTTGAATATCGTTTCATGATTTCTGAGAGTGACTGGTATTCACTTTTTAAACAAACTGTTTACGAAGTATTGCAATTCAACAAACAAAAGAGAATTGCAATCAATCAACAGTCTCTTACTGACAGAGTTTTTCAAATGTATCATTATTTAAAAAACAAAGAAAGCTCACGTTTCAGAATTGCAGAAGATAACGGAACTCTTATCGGAGCACAGGATTATCTGGGTGGTGTTGCTGGATCTGATAAGGACGCTATGAAAAACTCTGATTACGGAGCTATGTGGATGCTCGCGCATCTCACGGAAGATGAATATCTCAAAAATGAAGTTTTACCATATGCAAGAAACTTCAAAATCAAACAAGTATACGAAACAGATCGATCTCACAGCGGGGCTGTGAAAGGCCAGTATTTCTTATGGAAAAGCAAACAATGGGTTGAAGAATGGGGAAAGCACATTGAGCCTATTGGTGTTATGTATTATGCGTTAGCTGATATGGGTAATATATTGCTATTTAACCCTAATGATGATTTAATCAGACAGAAATTCAAACTATCTGCTGAATACCTGCTTAATAAACAAAAAAAAGACGGCAGTTGGGATTTGGGCTACGATAAATCGACCCAAAACATATTGTTTCCTGATCTCAAAGACTTAAGACCAACCTTTTACGGTATGCTTATTGCGTTTAATATTCTAAAAGAACAAAAATACCTTGATGCCGCTGTTCATGGTGCAAACTGGTTTATTGAGAATGCTGTTAGCACAGGTAAATTTACCGGTGTATGTGGCGACACCCGTTTTGCTCCCGACTTTGCCACTTCACAAAGCGTTCAGGCTCTTTTAGATATTTTCCGCGCTACCGGTGATCTCCGATATAAACAAGCCGCCGTTAAAGCCGCACAAATATATACCACTTATATTTATACTTACCCAAACGGACTCACAGAAATACAAAATCAGAAAAAACAACATCTTCCTGCCTGGGCATTTTCTCAGTCGGGATTGTGTTTCGAACATGCAGGAACAATCGGTTCGGCAAACAGCAGAGGACCGATTCTCCTGGCCACTCACGCCGGCATGTTTGTACGGATGTTCCAGTTAACTCACGACTCTTTATTCATCGACATGGCAAGAGTTGCAGCAAACGGGAAAGATGCTTTTGTGGATAAATCGACCGGAGTAGCCTCCTACTATTGGGACAGTTTCGATGCCGGAGCAGGAAGTTTTCCACATCATGCATGGTGGCAAATTGGATGGATTATGGATTATCTGGTATCGGAAGCAGAACTAAGAAGCAAAGGCCGGATATCCTTCCCTCGTGGATTCATCACCCCGAAAGTGGGACCTCACCAATCCATAGGATTTGCAGAAGGAAGCATCGATGGCAAAAAAGCAAAATTAATATTGATTCCGGGTTTAGTTCAAACCGACAATCCTCAATGTGATTATCTGACAATCAAATCTGATTCAACACTTTATGTACTTGCAATGAACAGCAGTGCACAAAAAACCAGCACGACAGTCACAGTACATACTCAAAAAGGGATTTCTGAATTTGAAAATATCAATCTGGAAGCTTATGCATTAAAAATCCTTGAAGTGAAAAATTAATAAATGGGATCTTACACAACTTTCAATTACTTAAAGACTTTGAAACCATCACAACTAATTCACCATTAATTTTAAATTTTCACTTTCAACTCCCACAACATATATCCCCCTTGTCAGCGAAACAGGAAAATAGCCGGATTGCATTTGTCCTTCTCCGACTCTTTTTCCTGTTAAGTCATCAATTTTCACCTGCCCCGTATAATCATTAATCCGTAAAGCTCCATTTGTATAATAAGCTTTTGCAGATGGGACAGCTGGTGTATTTACCGCACTTGGGCTTTCCGAATACTCAATTCTCATCGCCCCGAGATAATAGAATTTTTCTGCCTGATTATTATTAGGACCTGCAGTTACCGTTATTGTAATAACTCCTTCTGACGTTGGTCTGACATCTTTTGTAATTGCCACTTCCGAAGTATTTCCGGAGGAATTCAGAAGTGAGTATATACTCTCTCCTGCACCTTCAAAAGCATATTTGGTTTCTCTTATATCTGACGCCCCCACCCGGGACGAGAAAATTGTAAAACTGTAATATCCGGCCGGATCAAGACCACTTAAACGGATTACTCCTGCAGGATTAGCCGGCGTAGTCCCCCACGCATTTACATGTCCGAAGAAATTATCTATCGTAGCCGTACCTGGAAAAACCGCCGCACCGCCGGTCGGGCTACTTGTTCCAGAATTATTGAATCCATTATAAAAAGGGTCTGTAACCTGAAGTCTTATGCTGGTTTCAAGTCCTCTGTCATCAATCAGCATCACATTAGCTGCCTGATGATCAGCGATGTTGTTCCAGTTCCCGGGCGTAGTAGCCGATGAAGGTCCAAAATCGATAAAAACATCCCCCTTTGCATCCGGATTTTCCTCGGTTGATCCGTTCGATTTCAACAGAAAAGGTTCAAGGATTGTTTTCCAGAGGGCATAGCCCGAGGCATTCATGTGCAACATATCTGACCCGAAATAGGCAGCTTCGGGGGTTCCATCCTGTTTAA
>JAVEVB010000065.1:0-17775 GCA_034005265.1 Lentimicrobium sp. | reverse complement strand
AATTTGAGGTCTCAAACATAAGGATTGATTTTGTAATGCTTTGTATTTCAACACTATAAAGATACAAAACAATCCTTATTGTTTTACTTTTTTCTTAAATTTCTTATGTCGAACTCAGGTTATTAAGGAATCCAATTCTCTATTCGAGCAATTTTTTAACCAGGGTTACAATGCTATCCACATCAAACCCGCACTCCGCATACAATTCTTTGGGTTTGCCCTGGTTGATGTAGTGGTCGGGAATGCCAAGCCGGATGAGTTCTGCGTGATAATGATGATCAGCCATAAATTCCAGTATTGCCGAGCCCAATCCTCCAATAATGGTTCCATCCTCAATGGTAATGATGTTGGTATAACGGCTAAAAACCTCGTGCAGGAGCTTTTCATCCAATGGTTTTAAGAAACGCATATCATAATGACCAAGCAGTATGCTATTCTTTTCAAGCAGTTCGCAAGCTTCCGTGGCAAAATTCCCGGGGTGTCCAATACTGAGCAGGGCAATTTTTTCGCCCTGGCGCAGGCAGCGGCCAGTGCCAATTTTTATTTCGCTGAAGGGCTGTTTCCAGTTGGTGGATACTGCCCTTCCTCTGGGATAGCGTATCACGAAAGGGCCTTTGCCTTCCAGTTGTGCGGTAAACATCAGGTTTCGTAATTCCATTTCGTTCATAGGTGCTGAAATGGTCAATCCGGGAATGGCCCTGAAATAAGCCAGGTCATAAGCGCCATGGTGAGTGGGTCCGTCTTCGCCAACCAACCCGCCGCGGTCAAGGCAAAAAACGACCTGTAGCCCTTGTAAGGCTACATCGTGAATCACCTGATCGTAAGCGCGTTGCATAAAGGATGAATAAATATTGCAGAAGGGAATCAGCCCGCGGGCGGCCATCCCGGCTGAAAAAGTGACAGCATGTTGCTCGGCAATGCCCACATCAAAGGCCCGTTCGGGCATAACGCTCATCATCATATTGAGCGAACTTCCGGTAGGCATGGCGGGTGTTACACCGACAATTTTTTCATTTTTCTCGGCCAGTTCGATGATGGTTTTTCCGAAAACATGCTGATATTTCGGTGGTAGTGTTTTGCAGGGTTTCTCAATAATTTCTCCGGTGGTTTTATCGAATATTCCCGGGGAATGATAGAGAATCTGATCCTGTTCGGCTTTCTCAAAGCCTTTGCCTTTAACGGTGACCACGTGAAGCAACTTTGGTCCGGGAATTTTCTTCAGGTCAGACATTAATTTGGTTAAACGGATCACATCATGGCCATCCACCGGGCCAAAGTACCTGAAATTGAACGACTCAAAGAGGTTGCTCTTTTTCAGGATGGTTGATTTCAAAGCATTGCCAATCTGTTTTACTACAGCCCTCGAATTTTTTCCATAGCTGGTATTACCACCCATCAGTTTCCAAACCTTATCCTTGAGTTTATTGTAGGTTCTTGAAGTCACAATGTCGAGCAGGTATTCGCGGAAGGCGCCAACGCTTCGGTCAATGGCGATGCCATTATCGTTGAGGATGACCAACAGGTTCGTATCTGACACCCCGGCGTTGTTCATGGCTTCCATGGCCATTCCACCGGTCATGGCACCATCCCCAATCACGGCAATGTGTTGCTCGGTAGTATTGTGTTGCAATTTTGCAGCTATGGCCATTCCAAGAGCAGCCGAGATGGAGGTCGAAGCATGTCCCACACCAAAAGCGTCGTATTCACTCTCACTCATTTTCGGGAAACCGCTTATTCCGTCAAGGGTGCGGTTGGTATAAAAACGGTTGCGGCGGCCAGTAATAATTTTGTGGGCATATGCCTGGTGACCGACATCCCAGATGAGTTTATCACTGGGGGTGTTGTAGGCATAATGGATGGCTACGGCAAGTTCAACAGCACCCAGACTTGCCCCGAGGTGGCCGGGATTTGCCGAGATTACATCAATGATAAATTGCCTGATTTCTTTGCAAAGTTCTGGCAATTCGCTCTCGTTTAGTTTGCGTAGATCTTTGGGGGAGTCAATATGTTGAAGCAGTTTACCTTGTGTAGGCGGCATTTTGGTAACATTTATGGAATGGCAAATTTACGAATAAAAGGATTGGGGAGTTGTTGGAATGATGGAAGAATGGCAGAATGAAATGATGAAGTACTGAAATAATGGAATAATGAGGGATCCATGGAGCATACCCGGATCAACTCCTGTCTTCCGATATTCCGGCATTCCAACCAGCTATTTCATTGTTTGCTGATGTAGTTGCCAGCCAATCCGGTTCATTCTTATATTTTTTTTTCTGAGGCATTATAAAGTAGTACCTTTGTGGGTTGAATCTAATTTAAACATAAAATGAACATCATTATTGCCGGCGATGGTGAGGTGGGATTTTACCTTGCTAAAATGCTTTCCGGCGAAAATCACAATATTACCATCGTTGATCCTCATCAGGAACTGTTGAAGATGATTGAAACCCATACAGATCTGATGACCATTACCGGCGATTCTACCTCCATCAGTGTGTTGGAGCAGGCAAATGTGCGCAAAGCCGACTTGCTTATTTCAGTGGTGCATGATGAAAAGGTAAATATAGTTACCTGCATTCTTGGTGCAAAATTGGGGGCCAAACGTACCATTGCCCGAATCAACAATACAGAGTACCTCACTGCCGAAAATCGTGAGTTGATGCGTTCTCTTGGGATTGAAGCAATGGTCTGTCCTGAAAGAATTGCTTCTAAGGAACTTGTAAAACTTCTGCATCAGACCGCAGCTACCGAAATCTTTGATTTTTCCGAAGGCCGTCTTTCACTTTTCCTTATCAAACTTGATGGGAAAGCCCTTGTGTTGAATAAAACCCTGAATCAAATTGCCACAGAATATCCAAAACTGAATTTCAGGGCAGTGGCTATTCACCGCAACAACAAAACCATCATTCCAAAGGGCAATGATGAATTTAAACTTAATGACCTTGCCTATGTAATTACCCGTCCTGATGGAATAGATGCTTTACTTAAGCTGGGCGGTAAACAAAAGCAGGAAATCAGGAATGTAATGATCGTTGGTGGGGGGCGCATAGGGCGCAAGACTGCCCGTAGGCTTGAAAAAGACATGAATGTGAAACTGATTGAAATTGATAAAGAAAGGTGTTTAAGCCTGATCGATCAGTTGGAGCATACACTCATTATAAATGCCGATGCGCGTGATATTGAATTGCTTGAAGATGAAGGCATTCGAAATATGGATGCATTTATTGCCGTGACAAATGATTATGAAACCAATATCCTTACCTGTCTGCTTGCCCAGCGTTTTGGGGTTAAAAGAGCGATTCCGCTAATTGAAAACATCGATTATATTGATATTTCGCAAAGTATTGGTATTGAAACCATCATCAATAAGAAACTGATTACTGCCTCATATATCGTGCGATTTACCATGGATGCCGAGGTGACATCCATCAAATGTCTCAGTGGGATTGATGCAGAAGTGCTTGAGTTTGTGGTAAAACCAGGTGCTTACGTTACCAGACGTCCCATTCATAAAATTGACATTCCTAAAGGAAGTATTATTGGTGGCATAGTTCGCGGAATGCAAAGTTATATCGCTGTGGGTGATTTCCAGATCAATGAAGGCGACAAAGTTGTTATATTTGCCCTTCCCGAAGCCATTAGCAAGGTGCAGGCATTATTCAATTAGGGTGTTTAAGTGGTAGTTAAGCAATGGCCGGAATAAAACGGATAAACTTCAGTGCAATATTAAAGATTATGGGTATCCTTCTCATTATTGAGGGGGTTTTCATGTTGTCGTCATTGGGTTTTTCTATCTGGTATGATCCTGATTGCTTTCAAAACCTACGGTTGTACGATACAGCACATGATTTTCTGCCTTTGCTACTGTCAGGGCTTGGTATTGGACTTGTCGGGCTATTGCTCTGGGTTACCAACAAGCGACTTGATCAGAATTCTATCGGTAAACGTGAAGGATACATTGTGGTTTCAATGGCATGGGTTGTTATTTCCCTTTTTGGCGCAATCCCTTTCATGCTGAGCGGTATTACACATTCTTATACCGACGCTTTTTTTGAAACCATTTCTGGATTTACCACTACGGGGGCAACCATTTTTTCAGACATAGAATCTATTCCCAAAGGCATTCTTTTTTGGCGAAGTATGACCCATTGGATAGGAGGGATGGGAATTATTGTGCTTTCGCTGGCCATTCTGCCCATCTTAGGAATTGGTGGTATGCAGCTGTTTGTTGCTGAAGTTCCCGGACTTACTCCCGACAAGCTCCACCCTCGTATTACCCAAACCGCAAAAAGACTCTGGATAATTTATGTTTTGCTAACCCTTGCGCAAACCATTTTGCTGGCCCTGGGTGGAATGAACCTGTTTGATTCACTTTGTCATGCCTTTGGAACAATGGCGACAGGGGGATTTTCAACAAAAAATGATTCCATTGCCGGATTTTCACCATATATCCAATACGTGATTATTGTTTTTATGATGTTGGCAGGTATCAGTTTTACCCTGCATTATTTCGCCCTGAAAGGCCAGTTTAAGAAGGTGTTGAAAAATGAGGAGCTAAAACAATACCTGCTTATTATAGTCATTTCCACCATTTTAATTACTGTGGCATTGATTTCTATACAAGGGTTTAAAACGGAAACAGCCTTCAGGGATTCCGCTTTTCAGGTTGTTTCAATCATCACGACTACAGGCTTTATTACCAGCGATTACCTTGCCTGGCCTTATTTCGCCTGGTTTCTGTTATTCTTACTCATGTTTACCGGTGGATGTGCCGGTTCAACCGGAGGTGGAATAAAAATTGTGAGGATACTATTATTGTTCAAAAATAGTTCCATGGAGTTGAAAAGGATTGTGCACCCTCAGGCGGTGTTGCCAGTCAGACTTAATGGTAAAGCCATCTCACAAAACATAATATTCAATGTACTTGCCTTCTTCTTGATTTATATCATCATATTTGCTCTTGGTTCCCTAAGTATGTCCATGTTGGGACTCGAATTTGAATCGGCTGTGGGATCAGTAGCTGCAAGTCTTGGAAATATAGGGCCGGGATTGGGAAGTGTTGGCCCTGTGGATAATTATAGCCAGATACCTATTGCCGGTAAATGGATTCTTTCCTTTTTGATGTTACTAGGAAGACTTGAACTTTTTACCGTACTCATATTGTTTTCTGCTTCTTTTTGGAGAAGGTAATCGCCATTTAAGGAAAAGGCAAAAATGCAACACCTGAAATTTAAACCGGTAGTTAAGATTATTGGCGTTTTGTTGATGATAGAGGGTTTGTTTATGTGTTCAGCAATCCCTTTTTCATTGTACTATGGTGGCAAAGACTTTATGCCCATCATCATTTCGGTGCTGATCACCTTTTTCACGGGGCTTTCCCTCTGGTTTATCATCCGAAAATACCGCCAGCAAGATATTGGACGACGTGAAGGATATCTTATTGTGAGTATAATTTGGGTTATCATGTCGGTTTTTGGTGCCTTACCGTTTTATCTGAGTGGATATATTCCTCACTTTACCGATGCATACTTTGAAACAATTTCCGGGTATACCACTACCGGGGCGTCAATACTTACTGATATTGAAGCACTCCCCAAAGGTTTACTGTTTTGGCGTAGCCTCACCCACTGGATTGGTGGTATGGGCATAATTGTGCTTTCAATAGCCATTTTACCCTTTTTAGGTTTTGGCGGACAGCAAATGTTCTGGGCCGAAGTTCCGGGTCCTGATAAGGAGAAGTTGACGCCGCGTATATCGGTTACTGCCAGGCGTTTATGGGGTATCTATTTAATCATGACCATCGCTTTGATTGTGTTGCTGATGTTTGGTAAAATGCCATTTTACGATGCTGTCTGCCATGCATTCGGGGCTGTTTCATCGGGCGGATTCTCTCCTAAGAATACGAGTATTGCTCTCTATTCGCCATATATTCAATATGTTATAGTTCTGTTTATGTTTTTGGCGGGAACCAATTATACTTTATTTTATATCGCCATGAAAGGCAACTTTAAAAAAGCCTTTGCAGGAATAGAGTTTAAAACTTATCTTGGTATCATATTAATTTCCACCCTGATAATTGCTGCTGCTTTGTTTGTAAAAAACAGTTATTCCATTGAAGCGGCCTTCAGGAGTTCACTTTTTCAGGTTACCAGTATTGTTTCCTGTACTGGTTATGCCACCGATGATTATATGTTGTGGCCAGGTTTTGCATGGTTTATTATTTTTCTGCTGATGTTTTCGGGAGGAATGGCCGGTTCTACGGCCGGGGGCATCAAGGTTATCCGACACGTATTGCTTTTTAAAAATGTTTCGGTGGTATTCAAAAAAACATGGCACCTCAATGCCATTATTCCCTTAAGGATTGATGGTAAAGCGGTAAAAGAGCTGGTAATGCAGAACGTGTTCGCCCTTTTTGTACTGTATATCATAACTTTTGGCTTTGGCTCATTGATGTTAACTGCAACCGGGTTGGAAACACATGCCGCAATGGGTTCTGTGGCTACCTGTATGGCTGGTATTGGTCCCGGGCTGGGTTCAACCGGGCCGGTAGGAAATTTTGCACACCTCACTGATTTTGCCAAATGGGTGCTCTCTTTTTTGATGCTCCTTGGTCGCCTTGAACTTTTTTCACTTTTTATTCTTTTGAGACCGGCATTTTGGAAGCAATAAGATAGAGTCAACAGCACGGTTGGCAGGATAATGTTTGTTCCTGGAATTTAACTAATCTCAGCTGAGGCCCTGTTAATACAGTGATTAGTGTTTGGTTTTTAGTGACATTGGTCCGGGATTCATAATCTCGCAGTCAATAAAACTGTTCCCTGCACACTGGGCTCCCCGCTCCTTCTCAAGTGGCTCTTTTCTAAATTTTTCCCGAAAAGCATTACATTTGCAACCCCAATGAATAAAAATTCATCCATCCCTTCATATCGGCGGATATGGCAGATTTCGCTGCCCATTATCCTGAGTTTGGTTGCCCAGAATGTGGTGAATGTTACCGATACTGCTTTTCTTGGCCGTGTGGGTGAAGTGGAATTGGGTGCTTCGGCAATTGCAGGGTTATTTTATATCTCCATTTTCATGCTTGGATTTGGGTTTGGCATTGGTGGACAAATTCTTATTGCCCGGCGCCATGGAGAACAGAAATTTACGGAAATAGGCCGCATAACCGACAACAGTCTTTATTTTCTGATGGGGCTCGGATTGCTGCTTTTCGTGCTTATAAAATTTTTCTCCCCGGCTATGCTTCGTCCATTGATCTCTTCTGAAGAAGTATATAAAGCAAGTTCCGAGTTTCTTCAATACAGGATTTACGGTATTTTCTTTGCTTTTGGTAATGTATTGCTAAGGGCTTTCTTTGTTGGTATTACCAACACACGAGTGCTTACTTATAATGCTCTGGTGATGTCGATTACCAATGTTTTTCTGGACTATGCACTTATTTTTGGTAATTTCGGATTTCCTGAGATGGGCATTAAAGGGGCTGCGCTTGCTTCCTCTATCAGTGAAGCAGTTTCAGCCATCTACTTTTTTGCCTATACCTTTGTTATGGTCGACCTGAAAAAATACAATCTTCTGAGGTTTGCCAGATTTGACTGGAAAGTAGTTAAAACTACTTTGGATATCTCTTTTTTCGTCATGCTGCAGTACTTCCTTTCTTTGGCAGGATGGTTTGTCTTTTTTATGATCATTGAGAAAATGGGAGAGAGGCCGCTTGCCATATCAAATATCATCCGAAGTGCTTATATGGTGCTTATGATACCAGTATTTGCTTTCGGATCTGTTGTTAACTCATTGGTGAGCAATGTTATAGGTGAGGGTAAGCCCAATCTCGTGATTCCTGTCATCAAGAAAGTTGCTTTTATGAATTTTGTTCTTATCGGGGTTGTGGCGCTGATTTCCGCATTCATTCCCCGTGTGTTGATTTCGGCTTATACTTCCGATCCTGAGTTAATCAGTCAGACTGTTCCTGCATTTTATGTTGTACTTTCTGCCTTGTTGCTTTTTTCTTTTGCAAGCATTCTTTTCAATGGGGTAAGTGGAACAGCAAATACGGCAACAGCATTGTGGATTGAGATTGGCACTATTGCTGTTTATCTGACTATTGCCTGGATTCTGGCCAATCAATTGAAGTTGAGTGTCGCTTTAGTCTGGACCAGCGAGTACGTTTATTTTTTGGTTTTATCATTACTTTCTTACCTTTACCTGAAATCTGGCAACTGGCGAAAGAAAGTGGTGTAATTCAATCTTTGTGTGAATGGTTCCATTATCCGTGGTTATTATTACTTTTAATGAGGAACGCAATATCGGGCGTTGCCTGCAATCATTGCAGGGTGTGGCGGATGATGTGGTAGTGCTTGATTCATTTTCTACAGACCGCACACATGAAATTTGTGAAGAAATGGGCGCCAGATTTATTCAACACCGTTTTGATGGGCATATAGAACAGAAAAACCGGGCTGTAGCACTTGCAAAGTACCCGCATGTATTAGCACTGGACGCTGATGAAGCATTGGATGAACAATTAAAACAATCCATTTTAAACGTAAAGAACAATTGGGAACATGATGGTTATTATATGAATCGCCTGACCAATTATTGTGGTAAATGGATTTATCATTGCGGTTGGTATCCCGATAAAAAACTACGACTTTGGGATTCACGTAAGGGCAAATGGGGAGGCACGAACCCTCACGACAAGTATGAACTATTTGATGGCAACAGTATTACGGGCCATTTGGCAGGTAATATTCTTCATTATAGCTACTATACGTTGGATGACCATTACCGGCAGGTACATTATTTTACCGATATACTTGCCAAAGCTCAGTTTGAAGCAGGGAAAAAAGCGGGTTTGCTTACCTTGTATTTTAGTCCTGTGGTTAAATTTCTTCGCGATTATCTGTTAAAGCTTGGCTTACTGGACGGACAGGCCGGTTTCACCATCTCCCGCATATCTGCCTATGCCACCTTTCTGAAATATAAAAAGATAAGATCATTTCAATTGGCTAAAAACAATAGAAAGTGAAAGAAGCCAGATTCATAACAAAATTACTCATTAGCCGAACCGATGGCATTGGAGATGTGGTGCTTACATTGCCGTTGGCGGGATTAATTAAAGCGCAACACCCTGATTTGCATATTGCTTTTCTGGGCCAGCCATACACCCGCGCTGTAATTGAAGCCTGTGGATTTATTGATGAGTTCATCGATTGGCAACAGATTTCTGAACTTTTGCCTGATGATCAGGTCATTGCTTTACGGCAGGAGAATTTTGACGCAATTATTCACGTTTTCCCCCGAAAAGGAATTGCTCAACTGGCAAAAAAAGCGGGCATTCCATGCAGGATAGGTACAACCGGTCGATTATTCCATTGGTTTACCTGTAATCGGCTGGTTTTTCTAACACGTCGGCGTTCCCGGCTTCATGAAGCTCAACTAAACGTCAAACTTGGAAAACGATTGATCAAATCTGATGAAATCAGCGAGAAAGAGATTTCGCAATTGTATGGTTTAAATCGGGTGGAGATGCTTCCTGAGACGCTTTTACACCAGCTCAGTTCCGATAAATTTAACCTGATTTTGCACCCGAAATCAAAAGGAAGTGCCAGGGAGTGGGGGAGTGTCAACTTTGCAGCCCTATCTGCTATGCTTCCGCGTGAAAAGTATAATATCATCATTACTGGTACCCAACAGGAAGGAGAATTACTCCGGAAGGAGGACTTTTTCGTAAAAGCCGGTGATGTACTGGATTTGACAGGGCAAATGAGCCTGGCAGAAATGATTTCTTTTATTCATGCTTCTGATGGACTTGTGGCTGCCAGTACTGGTCCGTTACATCTGGCTGCAGCCTTGGGTAAGGTTGCACTCGGCCTCTATCCTCCCCTCAGGCCCATGCATCCGGGCCGATGGAAACCGCTGGGCAAACATGCCGGTTTTCTGGTGGCGGAAAAAGAATGTGAGGCTTGCCGACATTCCGGCTCCTGCGCTTGTATGCTCAGCATTACACCGCTGCAGGTGAAAAATAAACTTGATTCAATGGTTTTTAATTATCTTCAATAACCCCAGCATGGCAATCAATGGAGAGTGGTTTGTTATTGTAAACCCCAATGCAGGAAGACGTAAAGGTGAAAAGGACTGGCTTGACATTGCCGCCCGGCTCACCGAAGCAGGCATCAGTTTTACCAATGTTTTTACCGAACATCCCAACCATGCCGTTAAACTGGCTCGCAAGTATGTTGAATCCGGATTCCGGAAAATCATTGTTGTGGGTGGCGACGGTACTTTGAATGAAGTGGTAAATGGTGTTTTTACACAAAATAAATATCCTACCAAAGATATCCTTCTTGCTATGATTCCTGTAGGCACGGGTAATGATTGGGGGCGTTCCTTTAATATTCCTTCTGCTTACAAAGAGGTGATTGAGGTTATTGCCCGGGAAAAAGTACGCCTTCAGGATGTGGGTAAAGTACAATACCTGAGCAATGGATTGACCAAGCAAAGGCATTTTATTAATATGGCCGGGCTGGGTTTTGATGCAATGGTGGCCAAACGTACCAATAAGGTGAAGCGTGAAGGGAAAAGCGGACCATTTTCATATCTTATCAGCTTGTTTACCAGTTTGATAAGCTATAATGCCAGTAAAGTAAAGGTTGTAGTGGACGATGAAAGGTTAAACGCGGATGTTTTTACCATGAGTGTGGCTATTTGTAAGTTTAATGGTGGTGGAATGATGCAGGCTCCCAATGCCATTCCCGATGACGGGCTTTTTGATGTAACGGTAATTACACGCCTGAGCAGGCTTCTGGTGGTTAGAAGCGTGAAGAAATTGTATGATGGCTCATTCCTTAAAATGCCCCAGGTGAGAACCTTCAGGGGACAAAAGGTTGAAATTGAATCTAATCCACCCATGTACCTCGAAACCGATGGTGAATCGCTTGGGCATACACCTATGAGTTTTGAGGTGATACCGCTCAGTATTCAGGTAGTTGTCGGCGATTAGGATTATTTTATGGCAGGCATCTACATCCATATTCCCTATTGCAGGCAGAAATGCCACTATTGTAATTTTTTTTCAGTGGCTTCGACCCGGTTTATGCCGGAAGTGATTGAAGCCATCTGCTTAGAAGCTGAACTGCAGAAACATTACCTTCAGGACAAACCGGTAGAAACCATTTATTTTGGCGGAGGCACCCCATCGCTCATTGGGAATGATCTTCTGTCAAAAATAATGCATTCACTCAGTATGCATTTTGCCATAGCTCAGGATGCTGAAATTACCCTTGAGGCCAATCCTGATGACATAAACATTCAATCGCTTGAGCAGTGGAAAAAATCAGGAATCAATCGATTGAGTATTGGTATTCAGTCGTTCAGGAACGATGACCTGCATTATCTTAACCGGATACACAATGCTTCTAAGGCTTTTGAATGTATCCAACTTGCCAAAGCTGCCGGTTTTCATGACCTTACTATAGATTTGATTTATGGAATTCCTGTTTTGACGGATGAAGCCTGGCTTCAAAATATTGATACAGCCCTGAAGTTTGAAATTCCCCACCTTTCAGCCTATGCACTTACGGTGGAACCCAAAACAGCACTTGATTTATTGATACGAAAAGGAAAATATGCACCCGTGGACGAATCGCAGGCCGCCAGGCAGTTTGAATTGCTTATGGGCCGTCTTTCGGAACATGGATATCTGCATTATGAAATTTCCAATTTTTGTAAACCGGGCCATTTTGCCAGGCACAATACTGCTTACTGGAAAGGGGAACCTTACCTTGGCCTTGGCCCATCTGCACACTCATTTAATGTAAAATCCAGGCAATGGAATGTTTCTGGTATTGCAGAATACCTGAAAGCAATAGAGGAGCAAAATCTACCGTTTGATAAGGAAAACTTATCACTGGATCAACAGTACAATGAATATGTGATGACCGGTTTGCGCACTATGTGGGGATGTAATACGCAGGAAATTAATGAGAAATTCGGCCAGGTTTACAGAGATTTATTTGTTTCTGGTATTCAAAAATACATCCTTAATGGACTGGTTATCAATAATAATAATACGTTCATCCTGACCAACAGTGGCAAGTTGATGGCCGATGGTATTGCTGCAGATTTGTTTGTGACGTGAAGTTTTTTCTGGCAAATTAATCCGAGCATGAAAGAAGCAGCAAGGGGGAAGCTGGAGGCGATATGCTTCTTGTCTTTTTAGACTTGGGGTGATACTAATATTTTGCCTGATACAGGCTAGGCAAATTTTATTAAACAATTCTGAATTGACACAAACAATAAGTGTGTTGATTTTTGATAAAACCGCAAAGAAGTAACTGCGCACAAACTTATCCATTAATACTTAAATCAAAAATAGCTATAATCAACCGGTATTTAAATACTTATAATGCAACCTCGGTAGACCGAAAGTATTAGAATAAACAGGTGTAGACGAACTGCCCATTCCGCACTATTATGGTTTTGTATTGAATGGACAAAAGCCGGAATTAAAATTCCCGGCCTTTGTTTGTAAAAAGTCACACACACTATTTACAAAAATATTAATATCAGTTTGCAATGGTCTGATTTTTACTGATCAGACTAAGAAATTGTCATCCAGGTACTGTTGGAAGGCAGCTTTATACTGATCACTTACCGGGATATATATATCCTTATCAAAAATAATCCTGTTTCTTTCTATTGTTGACACCTTGTTAAGATTTACAATAAATGAACGGTGCACACGCATAAACTGATTTGACGGCAGAAATTCTTCCATTTTTTTCATGCTCATCAAAGCCATAACCGGGTGTTGATTCTGAATATGAATACGCAGATATTCTCGCATGCCTTCGATGTATTTAATTTCAGACAGATTTATTCGGAGTATTTTATACTCAGATTTTATAAACAGAAATTTTTCATCGCTTTCAACAATGGGGGCTTTTTCTTCGGAAATACTAAGCCTTTCTTTTGCTTTTTCAACAGATTTAAGGAAATCGCTGTAAGCAATTGGTTTTAACAGATAGTCAATAGCATCAACCTTGAAGCCTTCAACTGCATATTCGCTGTAAGCTGTTGTAAAAATAACCTTAGGTGGATTTTTTAATGATTTTACGAAATCCATTCCATTCAGGTCAGGCATACTAATATCCACAAACATAAGGTCAATATGCTCATTCTGAACAACTTCAATTGCTTCCAGTGCACTTTCAAAGACGGCTACCTTTTCAAGAAAAGGCGTCTTATCAATATAGCCACTCATTTTTTGAAGAGCCAGCGGCTCATCATCAATAGCAATACATCTTATCATACCGGTTTATCGTTAAAAGGAACCTTGAGTTGAACTGCAAAAGTATCTCCAAACTCCCTGATTTCAAGTTGATAGTTATTGCCATATAGCAGGTCAAGCCGCTTTCTGGCATTTATTATTCCAATGCCCGATGCACTTTCAGTGGAAGATTTCTGATGAATGCTGTTGTCCACTTTTACAAGCAGGTGGCGACTGTCGGTTGAGATATCAATAATAATGAATGACTTTTGTTTGTAACTTATTCCATGCTTAAAGGCATTCTCAATATAGGAAGTAAACAAAAGTGGAGGAATCTTTTTGTCCGGGAGCACTGAAGGAATATTCAGAATTATCTCGACCTTGTCTGAAACCCTTAGCTTCATTAACTCTATATAACTTTCAATAAAAGAAACTTCGTTTTTGATTGTTGTAACATTGTCGGCAGTATCGTAAAGCAGGTATCGCATCAGCTTTGAAAGCATAATAACCGCGTCCTTTGCTTTTTCAGAACTGATATCAATGAGGGTGTGAATATTGTTCAGGGTATTCATTAAAAAATGAGGACTAACCTGGTGGCGCAGCATGTCAAGCTCATTGGCTACATTTTCCTTTTCGAGCCTGGAGCGATCCTTTTCTGCTTCATTTAATCGTGCAAAAGCATTTAACCCTGTATCAAACCCAACCAGTAAGAAAGAAATAATAATTAGATTGGCGAAGGGCGGAGGCCCTAGAGGTTGTCTATTGTGCTGTCTGTCGAAAGGAGGAGGAATTGATTTATCTGCTAGCCCATTGGCTTCAGAATGAGGTAAATGCATTGGTCTGTTTTTAGCCAGTTCGTGTTGGCTTGGAAATTGATTCTTTTGTTGAAACAAGTGCAAACCCAATGCGAATATTCCAATTAAACCAATAACTGAAACAACATAACCAAGGTTTTTCTTTTTTAATAATAATTTCGGCACCAGTAGGTACCTGTTTATCAGAAAAATAATCAATAAAGGAATGTAGGTAATTATCGGTCCTTCCAGACTATCAAATGCAAATACCTCAACATTCTTAGCAAAAATTATTGGGATAGCGATAATGAGTACCCAAACTATAATAATTAGGGCCGTTTCAGTGTATTTTAATATGTTTTTTGACTTGCGCATCTGTAAATTACTACTTCGAAAAAGTACAAATAAAAATATTGATTAAAATGGTGCTGGACTTTTGCCAATTACTTAAATAATTAACCGCTTTAAAAAACGCTGTTTATTCCCGGTGCCCTGGATAGTTAACAATGGAAAAGGGAATAAACAGCGTTTAAAGTGCATTCTGCTATGACAGAAATGGGAACAGTTCCAATTAATTTACGATCATTTTTTTAACCATAACCTCGTTTCCAACAGTCATGGAATAGAAGTAGATTCCAGGAGCAACACCGGAAGCATTCCATTGATACAGATATTCTCCGGAAGAGAGTTTTTCTGACACCAGCACCTGCATGGTTTTACCCAGCATGTTAATGACTTTTAATTCCACAGTATCATCTTTTTTCAGATTA
Organism: Lentimicrobium sp.; assembly: GCA_034005265.1. Taxonomy (GTDB): domain Bacteria; phylum Bacteroidota; class Bacteroidia; order Bacteroidales; family Lentimicrobiaceae; genus Lentimicrobium. The sequence goes on along the minus strand of JAVEVB010000065.1, from coordinate 2,944 downwards.
AAGCGGATGTTTGTATTGTCGCTAAAAGGATTTGGAAAGTTTTGTTCCAATGAAATATTTGTATTTGCTGCTTCAGGATAGCTGTTTATTCCGGTTATCAGTGATGTGTTTTCAGCCTCGAAGGTAGGAAGCATTTCTGCAAAATCTCCAGTTCCATTAGGGAAACGTCCGGTAGTTGTGTCGGGCTTTTGAGCTCCAAAATCTATCTGGTCGAGCAGATTCAAATCAGGATCTGACAAAACAAGTGCTTCGCCTGAGGCCGATAGCTTAAAGTTGCTGTGTATGCCTTCCTGATCTTCGTCTTCATCGGCCCAAACAATAAGGTAACCACCTGCTTCAATGGTAACATCAGGGAATGACCATTTTTCAGGGTTAGAGGCCTTGTCTGAAAGATAGTATCCGTTCAGGTTAATTGCCTCTGTTCCATTGTTATAGAGCTCCACCCAATCTGCGTATTCGCCAGCCGGGTCAGTTACTGTACTTTCGTTATCAGCCATGAATTCATTGATAACCAGGTCGCCTGTTGTTAATGTAACACTGATGGTATTGAATTCAAACTCAGCTCTTGCGGGTGAAAAGGAAACTGCATTCAGGTTCTCAGCATAGATGTAGTATTGAATATCTGTTGTTCCGGTTGTGATTGCAACGCCATAAATTCCGTCACCTGCCTGTCCATCCTGGTGATTGCCATCATCAAACATATCCGTTTTGTTGAATATTGCGCCTACGGTTGAACGATAAGCAAGTTTTACAGAAGTTGCATTGGATAAAGTAGCTGAAATCCATACTTCCGAATTTGCTGTTGCCTGCTCAGGAGTATGTGAAACCTCGCTGATGGCCGGTCCATCATATTGGAATTCAGTTAATGAAGTTAAATAAGAGACTCTTGCATCCATCAACTGTGCAATTCCGATAACCGCATTTGGCCCACCTCCAACAGCGTTGTAGAGGTTGCTGGTAAAGTTGGAATAGGTGTAAAATTTATTCGGATCTGCCTGTACGTCACTACCAATTATGTTTTGAATTTCCAGTCCCCGGGTTTTATACCATTCATTGGAAAAGTTCTCTTCAAGAATGGTTTTCATGTGTGCCACGTAAATTTTGCGATAAGTCGCATTACTTAAAATTTTACTAATAACCGGGTATTGAGTTCCGGTAAGATTCACAAAAGGACTCAGTTGTTGTAACTGACTTGTCCCCAGTTGCCCCCCACTTTGAAGAGTGGTAAATACACCAAAACTTTCGTTAAAATCCCATGGAATAGGATTCATCCTGCCTGCATCGTCTTTATACAAATAGTAGTTCTGGGGATTATTGATAGGGCTGTCAAGATTAACCAGGGTATTTTCGAAAGCGAGAAACCATAAATGGCTGTCAATATTTAATACCTGATCAACATAAGTGTTGTAGTTATTCAGCGTGTCTAAAAATGAAACAAGGTCATTCCAGCCATAATCTGATTCCAATGCGTATTTATTGACATACAAACTGGAGTCAGCGCCATAATATTCCCAAACACCTCCCATTTGACCCGGCATGGTATTTCCGGTTATTTCACCTTTTATCCGCGCATTTTCATCACTTAAAAAATGGGTGCGCATAAAGTATTTATCTACATCCTGATTGCTGGTATAGAGCCCAAGATACGTACCGTTTACATATACCTTGGCATAATTCGACAGGCTTGCCGGCATATATTTACGGGCAATTTCATAGCTCAATACTTCCCTGACGAAAGAAGGATCTTTGTAAACATTGGAAAGCTTTATCGTGCCGTAACTTTCAATATCTTGATTATCAATAATATAATCAAGCTTTATGTTTAACGGATTTTTAACCTGATTGGCATTGTAGGAGCTATTCCCTTTGTAACGTACGCCAACACTGTCGAAGGCCTGTCCGTTAATGGAAACGCTTCCCAATAGCCGCTCTTCATCACCAGCCGCTGCCAACTGATCGAGCAGATAGTCCCAGTTTGACTGCGTAAATGTAATTTCAATGGTGTTGATCGTATTGATATCGTAAAAACTCTGGCTGAAACAGCCAGCAACAGAGCCCAAAAGCAGGGTGAGCGCTAGTGTAATTTTTTTCATGAGTTTCATTTTTTGATATTGATTTGAAAATAAATTCAGCTTTTTAAACTTCGTGCAAAATTAATCCGCGGATTTCTATAATGAAAAAGCAATCAACAAACAGGCGCTTTTCATCAACGAATTGGAGTATATTTCAGCTAAATTAACTATTTAAGAGGAACTAGTCCTTGTATTTTATCCAAAGAAGCCTGTTTTTTTTAATGAGTTGCTTTAATGATTTGAATTCTCACAACAAATTCAAGATAAGATTTTTGAAGTGTTTCAATTTCCTTTTCACTGAATCAGATCATCAAGGATTCCGATTTTCGATTTTGGCATGTTTAATTTAACAATAGCATATAACAGCAAGAGGTTGATGTCGTATTTAATGTATGAATTATCAGATACAACAAAGTTTTCAAGCAGATCGATTATTGGAGAAGAATCTGGATCATTATTTAAATAAACACTCAAAACCACCATAGAATCAAATGAACTCAAACGTCCTGAATTATTCAAATGTTGGAGGCAAAAATCAACGGTAATCCATTCATTAAAGCTTACAAGTATTATTCTTTTATATCCATTAAAAAGTTTATATTCCTCTCCAAAATTGCAAAACCTGTCTTTATCAATTTCCGGGGTATCCGTAATTACATTTTCAGTAAAATAATACTGACATGACAATATCCGGTTCCCTTCAATTTCAAGAATCCCGAATGTATCTGTTATATTGCCAAGTATTTCTGGCAATTGCCAGGTTGTACAAATATACTTTGTGACCAAAGGATTCAACAACCTGAAGCCATCCTTATTTTCAGGTGAAATTGTTTTAAACTTCGACAAACAGGTTTCAAATGCTTCCATAACTT
>JAVEVB010000131.1:0-3735 GCA_034005265.1 Lentimicrobium sp. | reverse complement strand
ACATACGCCTTAATAGTTGCACATTGTTGTCCTTCTCCTTTTCCATATGGGCGGATAGTATATGCTCCTACAGCTGCCGGAATTATAAAAGTTTCAGCATAGTGAACAACAAACGGATCAAATGCATTGGTTGGACTTTCAACAATAGCTTCAGCCCCTTCTACCAGATTCAACACATTTACACTTTCGTTGGTTTGGTGCAAGGTTTTCTTTGTAAACCAGTGTCTGCGTGTTTCAATAAATTCATTTTTGTGTAAACCGGTGCGTTCTTCTCGCCAACCATCTCCTTCAGCAATTAATTCAATTTGATTAATTAACTGATCTAAGCAATAATCTGTATTTCGACTCCAGTTTATTACTTTCGAACCATGTTCGATGTTTATTGCACGTGGTTCACCGTTAAGCCCGAGTCGCTCCCAATCATACAATTTAAAAGTAAAAATGTATGGAGTCGCGCTAATTTCAAGCACCATCGCGTTAACTCCCGAGCAATGAATTGTTCCGTTTGGAATTAAAAAATGGTCATGTTTTTTGGCAGGGAATACATTTACATATTTTTCAGCTTCAAATTTTCCACCCATGTCCTGAGCACGTTGCAAATCAGCAATCATTTCAGTGGAATCAATGTCCTTTTTCAAACCAAGAAAAACAGTAGCATCTTCCTTTGCATCAAGCAAATAATAACTTTCGTCCTGAGTATAACTCATTCCGAAGTTGTCGCGTATGTATTGAGTTGTTGGATGCACCTGCAAACTCAGATTTCCACCACCCATTGTATCCAGAAAATCGAAACGAATAGGGAATTCTTTCCCAAAACGAGACTCCACGGGTTCGCCAAGTAACTCCGTACTTTTATAAAACACCAGATTGATTGCCGGTATCTCAAACAACTCATCTTCGATTTTGAAAAGCAAACTATTCTCTTCCGGAACCCCATCGAACGACCAGGCAAAATTCGTCTGTGATTTGTCTAACCCACATACATCTTTCATCCATTGTCCACCCCACGGTCCCGGATCAAAATATGGAACTGTTCTAAAAGGAGATTGAACAATTTTTGACAATCCATTCAACATAGTTTCTGTGGAAATCATTTTTGGATTATTTGCTTTGTTCGTATCAAGCCAAAAATCAGCTCTCTCAAAAAGCTGTTGTTTTAATTTATCACAGATCCGCCAGTCAACAAAAAAGCCACGTTTATATTGAATCCCGGGAGCTTCACCGGCATTGTTAAGACCTATATTATTAATCTCATGCTTGCGTTGCCTAAGTTGAATTTCCCATCGGGCCATGTCGGCATAAACAAGGCAATCCGATTCATCAGCTATTATCGCGGCCGCATGACCATAAACGATTACTAATCCTGTTGCATTTTTAATTTTAGCACGCAATGCATTTACTTTTTCCGGATCAAGCAACTTGTCATAAGTCAATCGGGTCATATAACCAAAAATGGCATCATCAGTTACATCTGGATATGTAATCTTACTTATCTCGTCCTCCTGATAAAAGGCATCTTCGGATTTAATAAACAAATTCGGTTTCAATAAACTAAAACCATTTATTAACTCATCATGATAAACTCCCTGATAGGTTTCAATTAACAACACATAACGAGAAGCATTATTTCTCTCAATTTCAGTTTTTAACCTCCCGATTATCTGTTCCCATCCTGTCTGGATATCTCCATCCACCGGAAAAAAAGGCATCTTATTGTAATTTGACATTTGAATATGATTAATACGCGATTATTATAATACACATTACTGATTTATGGATTATTAAATATCCCGCTGCAAATATCTGATAGTTTTTTAATAAAAATATATAACTTTGTTGCGATTTATTTGCATTATCTTACTATTTAATCAACAATATTATGCTAAGGTTAAAACAAGGATTTAAAGGACAGAGATTAATTGCTATTAGTTCGGAAACATTACAAAATTCGCAACTTAACCCACTGACAAACAGCTTATACATAACAAAAATAGGATTCTTCCCGACAGTAAAATACCATTACAACAAGAAAGAAAACGGGGTCGATTATTATATTATTATCTATTGTACATCCGGGGAAGGTTGGTACAGAGTTGGAGAAAAGACCTATAAAGTAAAGGAAAATCAATATGTAATTCTACCACCTGATACACCTTACAGCTTCGGAGCGAACACTGCAAACCCGTGGACAATTTATTGGATACATTTCAAAGGCAGGTTATCAAATACTTTTTTTACGTACCCGATTATTCCTGTAAATATTGAGGCAACAGAAAACTCCAGAATACAGGATAGAATTCAGTTGTTTGAAGAAATATATAAAAATCTGGAGTTAAGTTTTCACAGTGATCACTATTGCTATGCTTCGGTTTGTCTTTTTCATTTTCTGGCATCGTTCAGATACCTTAATCAATTCCGTCAAATCCGCAACAATACTGAAAACGAATTCAGTTTTAGTGAGAAAGTAATATATTATATGCGTGAAAACGTCGAGAATATTTTAACATTAGAACTTCTGGCAAAACATTTCAATTTATCACCATCGCATTTTTCAGCAAGATTTCTCAAAGAGACCAAACAATCGCCGATTAAATACTTTATTGTACTGAAAATTGAAAAAGCTTGTCAGTATCTTGAATTATCAAATATGAAGATATGTGATATATATCCAAAATTAGGTTTTCAGGACCCGGCATACTTTAGTCGTATTTTCACTAAAATCATGGGAGTTTCGCCATCAAAATACAGAGAGAGAGAACGGTATAGTTAATTTCGAATAAAACTATTTCTGACCATGTCTGTTCATATCATGATATACTAAAATTTAATTCTTAGGCTTATCCATTTCCACTCCCAAATCGCCCTGCGACTTCATCCACTTCTGAAGTTCCTTGTGTAAACGCTTAAAGGTTTTTTCATGCCCTACGCTTCCCATCAGGTTATTGAATTCAATCGGGTCATTTTCAACATCATACAATTCGAACTCGGGCCGGTGTTTGTAACGATTCATCACAAATTCAGCATGTTTACTCTTTTGTTTTTTCCAGCTGATAAACCAGTCAGCTCTTTCGATATGTTTCTCAATATATTCTGCTTCAGGCGTTAAGTTCCAAATCAAGCGATATTTTCCGTCGGAAATAGCACGTATGGGGTAAGCCGGGCCTTCCGGAACATTATTATGAACATGGTACGCATATTTTCTGTGTTTATCTGTTTGACCTTTGAGTAATTTCAGGAAGCTGATACCATCGAGTTTCTTCACTTTCTTACCACCAGCCTGCTCTATAATCGTAGGCAACACGTCTTCATACTGAATAAGAGCATCGGTTTCTGCACCGGGTTTAATCACCTGAGGCCATGATGCAACCATAGCCGATTTAACGCCGGCATTCCAGTTAGACCATTTAGCACCGGCGAACTGCGAGCCTTGCTCCGACATGAAAATCACGAGGGTATTTTCATACAGACCATGTTTTTTCAGGATATTAACCGCATCGCCGACTTCCTGATCCAACAAATGTACTTCTGCCAGGTAACGGGCATATCTTTCGCGGGTTTCTTTGGTGTCAACAAAATAGGGGGGCAACACCAGTCTGGAACGGTCAAATACCGATGCGTCACCGCCAGTTGAGGGCATGTGAGGATTAATGGATGCCAATACCAGGCAGAAAGGCTGATCCTTATCACGACTCATAAACTCTTCGATTCCATCTGTTGTATATGAAGGATCGTTGC
>JAVEVB010000130.1:0-3741 GCA_034005265.1 Lentimicrobium sp. | reverse complement strand
TGAATGTATCACAAGACAACACGTTCCGGCTGCTATTACATGATAGCATAAAAATAAAAGTAAAATAAAATAAGAATCTCATACGTATATATTTTTTCAAACTGTCATTATGAATTAAATAATCATGGTTGAAGTGCCAAATACATTTACTGAATTAACACATATTTATATAAGACATAAGCGTTTTTCTTATTTAACTCAACGACTAATTCTGCCTTATCGGAAAGACTTACAATCTGATCACTCCCTTCACCCAACACGCGAATTAGCTTCACACTACTCCCCGGCGGTAACATGGTTTTAATTTTCACTTTATTCTGTGCATTATTTTCCCTGAAAAACAACAAATAACCTTTATTCTGCTGTATACTTTGGAACCCTGTCCAGGAACTGCCGGAGGGTTCTTCACCCAAAGGCTGTATAAGTCCACTGTGAATATCCGCCTGATACTTTCTGTATGTTTTTATTACAGATGAAATACACATCGCCTCTTCAGGCAAGTTCGAAGTTTCGAACCAGGCAAGCGGTTGTCCCATCATCGTGATGGCAAAAAGGTAATCAAAATCATAATTTACGGGAGCAAATTTATCATCTTCGTACAGGGCGATATTTCTCCATTTATTAAGAAATTCTATCTGAAGGTTTTGTGCCGGAATATACTTCGACAACATCCATAAGTTTCGTAATGTCCAAAACGGATAATAATTACGCCAATCGGTATACCGGTTTTCCAAAAAGATATTTCCAAAATTTACTTGATATAAATATCCAAACCTTTTTCCTGCCGTTGCATCCAAATTAAATACAACCTTTCCACCTGTCTGATTTTTAATTTCATTCAGAAAATTAATCATGTTTATTTCGGCTAATTTTGAAGACAACTGCACACCATCAATCTTAAAATACCGAATACCATATTTATTATACAGATTAATCACAATCTTTGCATCGGTTTTCCACGAGGCATAATCATTCAACTTTGTCGGATTAAACCATAAGCCCAATTGTATCCCTTTCTCTTTCGCTGAACGGATAATCTTTGCAAACCCATTTGGGAAGCGGTCTTTATGAGGCTCCCAGTCTTCCGGATTCCAATGGTCCCATTTTTTATTGTCTGATTTAACAACGCTGCCATGCGACAGCCCCTGCTGCCAACCATCATCAATCTGTAGGTGCGTAATGCCCAGCTCTTTTGCTTTTTCCAGTTCTCTGAGAATAAATTGTTCGGTTACTTTTCCGTCCTGACTTCGGTCTCCCCAGGTATTCGCCATGATAAGTTCATCTCGTTCAGGAACATATCTTTTGCGCTTTTGTTGATATTCGATTACAGCCTGATAGCTATTGAACTCGCCACAGGAAGTAACACCAACGACTGAACTATATCCATAAATCCATTGATCTGGAGTAATTAATTCATTGTTGAGTCCGGTCCCGATCATTCGCACATAACCATCTTCAGCGACATAATCTCCTCCCGGATAATTCAATTGAGCCATGGGAGACGGAGCTTCCTTTATCATAAAAACACCCTGATTCTGCTCCAGATTGTTTGCAAAAAGAATATTTCCACTGTACAGTCTGTTCTTGTACGACAAATGGTCTGATTCTGTAACCAGATCATTAAAGTGGTCGGTATTATCCATCAAAGCTATGATTTTCAACTTCCAGTGCTTTCCTTCAAACTTCAAATTCTCCATTGAAACTATGTTGTTCACATCAACAGCCTGAATTAAATCTTCAGATGTCATTCTCCCGGATTTTTCAATCATTTTTTCATCCCAATTCCAGTGTGTGTTTACCACCCCTCTGAAAGCATAATCACTGGCAATAGCCGGACAATCAGGATAAAGTCGTAACACTCTTTTTATTTCCAGTTTACCAAGGGAATAAATAATTTCAACACATTGATGATACGGTTCAATCAGAGACTGCTGAACTTCGTAGATATTATACTGTGTTTTTGTAGCTTGCTTTACTATTCCGGGAATTACAAGATCAGGTTGATTGTTATTAACGATCCATTTATATCCTGTTTGTTTGTTTTCAATGGATTGAGTGATGAGATGTCCACCGTTCCATTCGTAAATTCGTTTTATTCTTGAGTTTTCAAGCACTAAAATATCATTTTTCAGTAGAATCTCACATTTTTCATTTTGTGCCTGTAACAAAGAAACAAAACTGAATATTATGGTACTCAGGAGTATTATTCTTCTTATAATTTGCTTCATATTGATTTGATTTTAATTAGAAACAATCATTTTCTTTTATAATCAAAACAGATTACTCCATTTCCTGCCGTTGCCGTATAGATACGTTGTAAATCAGCATCAACTTCTACAGCAATAAACCTGGCACACCCCAATGAAAAATCATAAATATCAGTCCATGTACCCCCATTATCCTCACTTATCCATAAGGTCGTTTTACTTTCTCCTAAAGGATGGTTTGAACAAGCCAGCGCCATCAAAGTTTTTCCTTCTTTATTCTTATGAATGGATAATGAAGAGGCATTTGCAGGATACAGCGGAGATACCTGCTTCCAACTGTCACCAAAATCATCACTCTTCCATAATCCAGCATTCCAGAAACCTGCATATACCACACCTTCTTCATAAGGATGTGCATAAACAAACTGCAATACTTTGTTCTTATCTTTATCAAAAGGCAGTTTATTCCCGACATTCGTCCAACTTTTACCATAGTCGGTTGTTCTGAAAATACCGCTGGTCCATTCACCAACATACATTACATTGGCTTTATAATTGTCGAGAGTAAGTATTTGACCTGTACCGCTGCCGTTTTTATGCTGAAAATTAACGATGGGTGTAAGATCTCTTTCTATCTTATATACATCCGCGGGTACTGAGGCGAGATGAGCAAATGGAGAAGTTCCAAAAGAAGACCATGTTTCTCCGTAATCATTAGAAATGTAGATACCCGGAGTGTTTTCTGAGTTTTTATCCCCTTCAACAAAAGCATAAAATCGTCCTTTATTAAACGGATCTTCCTTTATATCCTGAATATAGTTTGCACCCTTTAATGTCCATACAACCCTGGCAGTTTTACCTGCATCATCACTTTTATACAAACTGATTGAACGACCTTTTGTCTGTGACACAAAAAGAAGTAAATCAGGATTATGTGCAGAGAAACGAACTAATCTAGCTGGAGGCCATATATCCATAGGGAGAGAATGAAAAGTTGCTCCTCCGTTTGTTGATAGTGCAGGCGCATGATCGCACACACCTGCAACTATGACACCCGGTTTTGAAGGATGTTTACTCAGATTCTCCATACAAAGGATTCCTATTCCTTCGAAATAATTTCCATTGTATGTTTTACCCATATCTTCCGTAATGGTTACTCCCCACCAGTTTGAGACATACAGTTTATCCGGCTGTTTATAATCTTGCAGAATATGTGAAATACGAGCTCCGATTCGTTTGGTATTCAAGCCATGCCATGTAGGAAAACAACACAAATTTTCAGGTTTGGGATCCGGAGAAATTAATTTCCATGTCGCTCCTTTGTCATCAGAGCGAAAAATCGGAATATCAGCGACTTCAGTACCAGCTTCTGCCGTGAACAACACATTGGCATCTGAACTGCCCTGTACAATGGTGCGATAACCTGCATCCGACCGTAAACCTTTGATTGCATCGAAAGTCTTTCCGCTATCTGTACTACGATAAATTCCGGGGTTTGATACATATATAATAGTTTTACCTGCATCCAAAACCA
>JAVEVB010000021.1:0-74545 GCA_034005265.1 Lentimicrobium sp. | reverse complement strand
GTATCGAACCCCACTCCGTTTTTGCCCAACAAAGCTTAGGTTCAACATTGCCCATTAATATTAAGTTTTTGTCAATCAAATGAAGTATTAACAACAAAAACTGTAAACAAATTTCAGGACGAGTCAAAATTAAACCAGCATGTCCGCTGGCTGGTTCCTAATACCTAAAACCTAAACCTCAGCCTCAGGCTAAACCTTATGAATCTTTGAATTTTTGAATTTTTGATTTTTTTAACCTTTGTGAATCTTTAAGATTTCGTGTCCTGATGGCAACGCTCGTTACCTTAATCTTTGGAACGTTTTTTGCGAACTAATTTTTTAAAATTCCATAATGAACATTATCCGGTCATATAAAATCCTTGTCAGTATTGTTTTTCTGATGTTTTCGCACAGCCTGTTGATCGCGCAATCATTGCGTTACGTGCAAAATACAGCTTTTGACCGCGGCGAAAAACTTACCTTCAGGGTTTATTATCAATCTTTTGTTACGGGAAAGGTAACTGCCGGCGAAGCGAAACTTGAAGTCAAAAAGAAAGCAGTTACCAAAAATGACAGGCCCACCTATCACATCATTGGAACAGGACAATCCAAAGGGGCATTTAACTTTTTCTTTAAGGTAAATGATCGTTTTGAAACTTTTGTGGACGAGCAGGCACTCATTCCCTGGTATTTTATTCGCCGCACCAGGGAAGGTGGTTACAAAAAGGACGATGAAGTCTCTTTTATGCAAACCAGAGGTGTGGCAGTTAGTCGTAAAACGGTAAAAAAAATTCCCATCAATACCCAGGATATTTTATCGGTATTCTATTATGCACGTACCCTCGATATTACCGGGATGAAACCCAACGAATCTTTTCCTCTTTCCTTTTTTCTTGACGATTCCGTTTATGTATCCAAAATCGTCTTTTTGGGCCGCGAGCAGATAAAAACTGAGCTTGGTACATTCAACTGCCTCAAATTTAAGCCCATGGTAATCAAAGGAGAGGTCTTTAGTGAACCTTATCCTATGGAATTGTGGATTACCGATGATAAAAACAGACTTCCAATCATGGTAAGTTCTGCTGTGATTGTAGGCTCCGCTAAAATGGAGCTGGTGGAATATGAAGGCATCAAAAATCCTTTGTATTCAAGAATTTCAAATGGTGCGGCTTCGAAAAAATAAGATTTTCTTATGGAAATTTGCCTTAACTTGCATCATGCTTTATAAACGAAATACGTTTATTCTGTTTAAATAGCTAACTTTCATTTCAACCTATGAAAAAGAAACTTCTTCTGGCCATTGGCTTGCTGGTATTCACAGCTGCCATCGCTACTATTGGCTTCCGCCCCGGATTATTTACCAATCCTCAAAATCCTAAAATGATTAATTCAGACGAAAAAACATCCTGGAAACAGGTGGATTCATTGATTGGACAAGGGTTACCGCAATCGGCCCTTGAAGTGGTGAACCATATTTACCAAAAGGCAGAAACCAATGCCAATTGGCCGGAGTTTGTGAAAGCGTCGCTTTATCAATTGCGGCTGCGTAGTGATTTTGAAGAAAATTTTATTGAAAATTACATCGGCGAAACCGAAAAGAATCTTTCGGCAAAACCTGAACCGGCAAGACAAATTCTCCATTCCATGCTGGCGGATCTTTACTGGCAATACTATCAGCAAAACCGCTACCGCATTCTGGATCAAACCGTTTTGTCTGTTAGTTCCTCTGAGAATATGGCTACCTGGGATGCCCGGCGCTTTGTTGAAAAAACTTCACAACATTACCACGCTTCCCTGAACAACACCAGGCTGTTGCAGTCCATTTCTTTAAAACTTTACGATCCCATACTGCAAACCGCCGAAGGTTCAAAAAAATTCAGGCCAACTTTGTATGATTTCCTTGCTCACCGAGCCATTGACTTCTTTATCAACGATGAGGCTTCCATTACGAAACCCATACAGCAATATGTGATGCGGGATTCCTCTTTGTTAAGTAATCCTGAAGCTTTTACAGCAATACCTATAGTAACTTCTGATACGCTTTCGTTCCATTTTCAGGCCATAACCATTCTGCAGCAGGTAGAAAAATTTCATCAGAATGGAAAAGATGCTGTGCCATTGATGGATGCTACTTTAAAAAGGCTGGATTTCGTAAAAAACAGAGGAAACATTGCAAATAGCGATAGTTTTTACTTGAAAACCCTGCTCAGCCTGGAAAAGAAGCATGAAGGCAATCCTGTTTCTGCCGATGTTATGGAGAAAATTGCCCGTTTTTGGTATGGACGTGATGTTGTTGCCGGAGATTCTCCCAAAGCCCCAACCAACACCAATTATATTACTGCCCGAACCTGGTGCCTCAAAGCTATAGAACAGTTTCCTGAAAGTGAAGGCGCCATGAACTGCAGGAGTATCCTTAATTCTATTGAAACGCGCGCACTTACCATTACCCTGAGTGGGGCAGTGGTTCCTGAAAAACCTTTCCCGTTTTTGCTTGATTTTCGCAACACGCCACAGGTTTGGTTCCGTCTTATAAAACTGGATTATGATAAAACTGAGAACCTGAAACAAAAACTTTACGATGAGCGAAGTTTAGATAAATACCTCAACATGAAGCCTGTTATGGAGTGGATTGTTTCACTTCCGCATATGAATGATTATATGCAGCACAGTGTGGAAGTCATACATCCAGCGGTTGAAGCCGGTTACTATCTGCTATTGGCATCAGGAGATGAGCATTTTAATCGAAACCAAAGTCCGGTTACTTTGCAGGATTTCTGGTCGAGCAGCATTAGTTACATCAGCCGGAGGAATGATGATGGTTCGGGGATTTTTTACGTGTTGGACCGTGCTACCGGCGAGCCTTTGCAAAACGTAAAGGTCCAGATTTTTACCCGGGAGTATGATTACAAAACCCGCAGCAATGTTCGTAAAAATGGTGAAGTTTACACCAGTGGTGCGAATGGTTCATTTCTGGTAAACAGTCCTTCTGATAAGAAGTATGTTTCGCTTTCATTCGATTTTTCCTTTAAGAATGAGCGTTTGGTAACAGAAAATTATTTTTACCGCTATTCGGAGAATACAAGAGACAGGGGCGAAAAACTCCACACCTTCTTTTTCACCGACCGTTCTATTTACCGGCCGGGACAAACCATTTATTTCAAGGGAATTGTTACCGGAAATGAAGAAGATAACAACAGGTTGGTGACGGATCATCCATCCACCGTTACACTTTATGATGTAAACGGTCAGAAACTTTCATCGCTAGAGATGATCACCAATAAATTCGGCTCCTTCAGCGGATCATTTGTTCTCCCGGCTTCGGGTTTGGGCGGACAGTTCAGGATTAGTGATGCCTCGGGTAGTGCTTATTTTAACATGGAAGAGTACAAACGTCCGAAATTTGAAGTGGAATTTCGTCCGGTTTCCGGAAGTTATCGATTAAACGAAAAAGTATCCTTATCGGGAATGGCAGAAAGTTATACCGGCGTTCCGGTTACTGAAGCCTCGGTGAGCTATCGCGTGGTGCGTTCAGTTTCATGGCCATTTTATAGATATGGCGGTGGTTTCTGGCCATATCATCTTCCCGAAAGTGAAATTGCCAATGGCACTATGGTTACCCAATCCAATGGAAGTTTCCAGATTGAATTTACTGCTTTGCCCGATCCAGAAGCGTCTTCAAAAATGTCACCGCTTTTCAGATATACGGTGTATGCTGATGTTACCGATATCAATGGCGAAACGCGTTCGGCCGTCACCACGGTGCAGGTGAGCAGCAAAGCACTGATGCTTGATTTGACAACCCCTGCAACCATCAACCGGGATGTTGAGGACAGTTTTAAACTTACCGCCACAAATTTAAATGGGGAGAATACACCTGCAAAAGTTACCGTGGAAGTCTTTTCGTTGAAAGAGGTTACAAGGCTCACGCGTCGCCGAAATTGGAATGCACCCGATACGGCCATATACTCCCGCGAGGAATTCATTGGTCAATTGCCCACCGATGTTTACCTGAATGATGACAAAGCGGCTGATGTTAAAGACAAATCCGTTTATAAAAACAACTTCAATACGGCCACCGACAGCTTGATTACCTTTCCGGAAAAGAGCAAATGGGAGCCTGGCCGTTACCTCATCACGCTGAGTGCCACCGATGCCTTTGGCGAAAAAGTAAGCGTGGATAAAGAGTTGATTGTTTTTGCGCCTTTAGCAAAGAAAATACCGGTAAAAGAGGCGTTTTGGGGACATTTATTAACGCAGGAAGTAAAAGCAGGCGAACCCATTCAACTTTTGGTGGGCACTGCCGTAAAAAATGCCAATATTCAGTTTGAAGTCATGATGCAGGAGAAATCCGTTCACCAGGAGTGGATAAAGCTCTCTCAGACCCAGCGGATGCTCACGTTTAAGGTTCCCGAAACTTATACCGGAAATATTAAACTCAATCTGACCCTGGTTTATGACAACCGAAACTATAGCTATTCAACCATTGTAAATGTTCCGGATACAAAACATCAGCTTAATATCGCTTTTGAAACCTTCCGCAGTCCGCTTTTTCCCGGTGGAACAGAGAAATGGAAGCTAAAAATTACCGGACCGGATAATCAGCCGTTGAATGCGGAAATGCTGGCCGGTATGTATGATGCTTCTTTGGATGCCTTTACACCGCACCAATGGAGTTTTACTGTTTCGGATAAATATTACACTAATCCTGAATGGGAAACCCGGCAGGCATTTACGACGGTCACCGGATATTCACTTCCATGGCAACGGCAGCAGGAGTGGACGACACCTTCACGAGGTTACGATGCACTAAATTGGTTTGGTTATTATCTAAACGGTAATTTCCGGGGTGCCCGCACTTTGGGGCTTATGAATAAGTCGGAAGCATACTCCGAACAGGAACGGGCTGAGATGCCTGTTCCTATAGCCGATGCTATGTTGGTTGATGCTGAAGTTGGTCAGGCAGCAGCTGAAGTGTCGGAAGAAGAGAAGCCCGAAGCCGCTCAAATCCGTCGTAACCTTCAGGAAACGGCATTCTTTATGCCTCAACTTACCACCAATGCTTACGGGGAAATCTGGGTAGAATTCACTGTACCAGAAGCCCTCACCCGTTGGAACTTTATGGGATTGGCACACACTGAAGCATTGCGTTTTGGACAATTTTCCAAAGAGGTGGTGACCCGCAAGGAATTGATGGTAACGCCCAATCTGCCCAGGTTCTTCCGCGAAGGGGATAAAATGACCCTGCAAAGTAAGGTGAGCAGCCTGATAGCAAACCCGATACAAGGCAATGCCAGACTCGAACTTTTTGACGCCATCAGCATGAAACCGGTGGATGTTCCCATGAAGAATGTCTCGCCCAATCATCCTTTTGAACTGGAAGCAAACGGAAATACCCTGGTAAGTTGGGAAATAGAAATCCCGGAAGGCATGGAAGCAGTGATGGTTCGGATTACGGCAATGGCCGGCAATCAAAGCGATGGAGAAGAAGTGATGCTGCCTGTGCTTACCAATCGCATGATGGTTACGGAAACTTTCCCGTTGCCTATCAATGGAAACGAAACCAAAGATTACCGTTTCGACAAATTAATGAACCAGGCAGATGGAAGTAAAACCCTTCGTAACCATAGACTTACGCTCGAATTTACCTCCAACCCGGCATGGTATGCGGTGCAGGCGCTGCCTTACCTTACAGAACAATCCCAGGAGAACTCCGATCAGGTGTTTAACCGATTGTATGCCAACAGTCTGGCCACCTATATTGCCAACAGCAGTCCGAAAATCCGTGCTGTTTTCGAAACCTGGAAGAAGCTTTCGCCCGATGCCCTGCTTTCCAACCTGGAGAAAAATCAGGAACTGAAAGCACTTGTGCTTGAAGAAACTCCCTGGCTGATGGAAGCACGCAGCGAATCGGAACAAAAGCAACGCATTGCTACCATGTTTGACCTGAACCGCATGGCCCTTGAGCAGCAAAACTCCAGCCGGAAGTTACAACAACTACAAACTTCCAATGGCGGCTGGCCCTGGTTTGAAGGAATGCCCGAAAACCGTTACATTACTCAACTTATCGTTACCGGCCTGGGACGCTTGCATTATCTGAAGGTAAGTGACCTGAAAAAAGACAATGCTTCCCTGCAGATGATCAACCGGGCTTCAAACTATATGGAAATGCGTTTGGTGGAGGATTACAAGCGCATTATGAAAGACCATCCAAAAGATTATGATCAACTACAACCCGGTCGGGACAATATGCAGTACCTGTTCGCAATGAGCTATCTGAAGGATGTGATCCAAACAACTGCAAAATCGGACAAAGCGATTGCGTACTTTGGAACCCAGGCACGGAAATACTGGACGCAACAGGGACTCTATACCCAGAGCATGATTGCGCTTTGGGCCGGACGAAGCGGTGATATGAAGACGGCCAATGCCATAATGAAATCCCTGCGCGAACGAGCCCTTATTCATCCCGAAATGGGCATGTATTGGCGTGACAATACTGGCGGTTACTTCTGGTATCAGGCTCCGGTGGAAACCCAGGCATTGCTGATTGAGTTGTTTGAAGAGCTGGGCAATGATGCTAAGGCTGTGGATCAGATGAAAACGTGGCTGCTCAAGCAAAAACAAACCCAACGTTGGGCAACTTCACGTGCTACTGCAGATGCTGTTTATGCATTGCTTTTGAGAGGTGGTGACTGGTTGCAAACCGAATCAGGGGTAAATATTACTCTTGGCAATAAGACCATCGATCCAAAAGCCCTTGATGCCAATGTTGAAGGCGGAAGTGCTTATTTTAAAACGTCATGGAGCGGTGAAGAAATCAATCCTGAAATGGGCAGAATCAACGTAAGCAAATCAACCGAAGGACCCGCATGGGGCGCGCTCTACTGGCAGTATTTTGAGAACATCGACAAGGTTACTTCACACAACAGCCCGCTGAAAATCAGTAAAAAGCTCTATATCAAAACCAATACAGATGCCGGTCCGGTACTTGAAGAGATCACTGCGGACAATCCGTTGAAAATTGGCCAGCAGGTAATGGTTCGCCTTGAAATCCGCACCGATCGCGATCTCGAATTCGTACATCTGAAAGATATGAGGGCCGCAGGTTTTGAACCGGTGAACACCCTTTCGGGATACCGATGGAATGGCGGACTGGGCTATTATGAAAATACCCGCGATGCCTCCACCAATTTCTTTTTCAACTACCTGAGTAAAGGCACCTGGGTTTTTGAATATCCTGTAATAGCTTCTCAAAAAGGGGAATTTTCTAATGGATTAAGCAGCATTCAGTGTATGTATGCGCCAGAATTTGCAGCTCATAGTGAAGGCATACGGGTGTATATTGAATAGCCGGAAGCCATAGTTTACCATTTTAGGGCACTTCATTTAACTTTAATCTCCATCTGAAATTGTTGTATCCCCAGCAATCCTCGCAGCGGGCAGCACAGACAGATTCTGATAGTAGTGCATTGTCAATGCGGAACATCATAGGGCATTTCACCGGATGCTGATGGGAATATGGACTGGCGGAAGTTTGATTCCAGTAGTAATTATCCCATTCCCAAATGGTTTGATGGCCTTCGAGGAGAAAAGAGAGAGAAACTTCGAGGTATTCGCGCCCATTCTCAACTTTCCAGACAGGATCAACATCTGAAATGGTGATTATTCCTTCTTCCCTGATCTTAATACGTTCACCCCTAATCATTTTATCGGATTCACCCTGGAAATTATGAGGCAGTGGCTGGGTAACTACTTCCTCCCCAGAAGCTGAAATCTCAACAGGAATTGACATGGTTGAGGTGAAGGTGGGAAACGAGCGGGAATAATCGAGTGTTAATGTGCCTGTGTAATCGCGGCCGGGAGTAATGTCATCTTCTCTCTTATCGCAGGCAACCAATAAGAAAAGAAGTATTGACACCAGCACAATACGTGTTGTCATGATGCCATGTTTTTATGTTTTTCAATTCCGAAATATACGCATTATTTTGCAGAAAATCAAGTATATATGAATAAATCTCTTATTAAGGAGGAATGACGCCGCCATTGAGGTTTCAATGAATATGAGTTCCGCCTATCTTTGCCAATTAAAATACTGATAAACTCTATTCATGAAACAAAGATTATTCTTCATTATTTTTATTCTCATTAATTTGTCCGTTCAGGCACAGGTTTTTACTTCTTCTGATCTTCCTATAGTGCTGATTGACACGGAGGGACAGGAGATTCCTGATGATCCTAAAATCAGGGCAGGTATGAAAATCATTGATAATGGTCCGGGAGCAAGGAATTATCTGACAGACGCTCCTGAATTTGATGGATTTATTGGAATTGAAATTCGAGGGTCCAGTTCACAGATGTTTCCCAAAAAAAGTTATGGTTTTGAAACGTGGGATGTTGATAATAATGACATAAATGTTTCTTTACTGGGAATGCCGGAAGAAAGTGATTGGATATTGAATGCCAATTATACCGACAAAACCTTCTGCCGCAATGCGTTGGCTTACCAGGTATCCCGGAATATGGGCCATTATTCAGTGCGCTATAAGTTTGTGGAGGTGGTGCTTAATGGTAGTTACACGGGGATTTATATCTTTTCGGAAAAAATAAAGCGGGATGCCAACCGGGTTAACATTGCAAAGCTTGAGGATGATCAGAATTCGGGTGATCTGTTAACCGGGGGATATATCATTAAAGTGGACAAAACAACAGGAAGTGGGGGAGACGGATGGGTTTCGGATTTCCCGCCACCGGTAAATCCTTCAGGACAAACCATCTTTTTTCAATATGAATATCCCAAGTCAGAAGACATCACCCTTCAGCAACAACAATACATCAGTGATTATATGGATGATTTTGAAACTGCGCTTGCCGGCCCTCAATTTGCAGATCCTGAATTTGGTTTCCGAAAATTTGCACAGGAAGGTGCATTTCTCGATTACTTTTTGGTGAATGAGATGAGCAAAAATGTGGATGGTTATCGGTTAAGTACCTTTTTGCACAAACAACGGGAAAGTCTTGGTGGAAAGTTGCGTATTGGGCCAGTGTGGGATTATGATATCGCCTGGCATAACGCCAATTACTGTGAAGGAGATGTGCTCGAAGGCTGGGCTTATCAGTTTCCCTGTCCGGATGACTACTGGCAGGTGCCTTTTTGGTGGGGACGATTGCTTGAAGATTCTACCTTTGCCAATAACCTGAAATGTCGTTGGACCTTTCTTCGTCAGGATGTGTTGAGCAATGCCTGGTTTGATCAGTATATTGATAGCGTCGCTATGGTGCTGGATGAATCGCAGGCACGTAATTTTAACCTTTGGCCAATTTTGGGTGAATATGTATGGCCAAATCCGTGGCCATATCCCGAAACCTATGCTGAAGAAATTGCTTCCCTTAAATCATGGATTCATCTCCGGTTGGCATGGATGGACGACAATTTGCCTGGTATTTGTTATACTACCTATCAAGAAGAAATTATTCACGGCCCAGTTCAGCTTAAACTATTTCCAAATCCGGTTGAAAATATACTTTCGGTTTCTTTATCAGCCTTGTCAGGGAAAAATGCAACCATAGAAATTACTGATCTGAGTGGCAGAATCCTGCTTCGGAAGCATATTAGTTTGGGAGCAAATGGTGGTAGAGTCTGGCAACACGATGTTTCGCAATTGTCCAAGGGGATTTGGTTATTAAAAATAACCGGAGAAGGTCAAACCTATACAGGAAAATTTGTTAAGCAATAAAACGGAAAGGGCAGACAATTTAATGCTTGAGAAGTTGTTTGAAATGAAGTGTTAGAAAGGCGTAATGGCCGGCTCATTAAATTCGATTAATGTAGTATAACCTTTCAATTGTATTTCATCAAAGCAGTTTATCCAAATGTTCCAGGGATCAATAGCGTGGCTGTGTTGATTTGTTATTGAAGATTGGCCTGTTCCACCGGAACTCAGCGAAGCGTAAAGATTTTCAGGACAGTTTTTTATCATTAACTCAGTCATCATGACAGAGGCCGTTAGCTCATCTGTTTGTATTCCATTGGGGGCAATGGTTTGTTGATACATTTTGGTTGAGATATTCCTGTAGTTTTCAACCAGCTGCTTGTAATCCGACATTTTGTGCCCATTTTCACCCACACATTTTTTTATTCCTTCAAAAGGCAGGGCTAATACTTCTGGTGTGTTTTTTTGGAACCACGCCAGAGCAGCTTCTTCATCAATGGTTAAAATTTGTATCCAGTCGTTTGATTCCGCTTCAATATTACAGCTCCCAGAGCTAAAACACAAACGATATCCGGAGAAATATTTGTCGTTGACAGGAATGATTTTGTAGGGTGCAAACTCCGCAGAGAAATATTCCATAAGTGTTTTTGCGTCCGTGTTGGAAAGGTACATCTGTCCAAGGCCACTAATGGATATGGGTACAGCATCGGGATAAGGAGCTATTTCGATGCGTTGCGCCATGAGCCCTGAATTACAATATGCCAGGACCAATAGGAAAAGCCAGAATTTCTTCATAATTTCTTTAATTACATGATCATATAGCGATAATTGGCCGCCTGGCATTGCGGCCTAAAAATCTTAATTGTTTCATTGTTTATCTTATTTTTAATGAAAAGTAATCAATTTTTTTAAAAAATCTTCCACATTTCATGGTTCGGCATACTCCATAAAATTGTTTAATTTCGCACCTCAAAAATCATACTTATGCTTAGAACAAATAATTGCGGTGAACTTAATCTTTCACATAAAGGACAAACGGTTATACTCAGCGGATGGGTACAGCGCTCTCGCGATCTCGGCGGGATGACCTTTATTGATTTGCGTGACCGTTACGGGATTACACAATTGGTTTTTAATATGGAAACCAATGCTTCGCTTTGTGGCGAAGCCCGAAAAATGGGCCGTGAATTTGTTGTCTCTGCTACCGGAATCGTGGCCGAACGTAGCAATAAGAACCCGAAAATGCCCACAGGAGATGTGGAAATCATTGTGGAGAAAATTGAAATATTAAATACTTCTAAAATACCGCCTTTTACTATTGAAGACAATACCGACGGTGGCGATGAACTGCGCATGAAATATCGCTACCTCGACCTGAGGCGCAATCCGGTGCGCGATAACCTGATGCTGCGTCATCGTATGGCAATTGAAACCCGGAACTATATGAACAACGTTGGGTTTATCGAGGTAGAAACGCCGGTATTAATCAAATCCACGCCAGAAGGCGCCCGCGATTTTGTGGTGCCCTCGCGGATGAATGAAGGACAATTTTATGCCTTGCCCCAGTCACCACAGACTTTTAAGCAATTGCTTATGGTTGCCGGCTTAGATAAGTATTTCCAGATTGTGAAATGTTTCCGGGATGAGGATTTGCGTGCCGATCGTCAGCCGGAATTCACCCAGATTGACTGTGAGATGTCGTTTGTTACCCAGGATGATATTCTTTCCACTTTTGAAGGGCTGACCAGACACCTGTTCACAAAAGTGAAGGAAGTTGAAATTGCCGGTTTGCCGCGCATGACTTTCGCCGATGCTATGAAGAATTATGGCAATGACAAACCCGACATCCGTTTCGGGATGACTTTTGTGGAAATTACTGACCTGGTGAAAGGCCATGATTTTAAGGTATTTGATGACGCGGAACTTGTTGTTGGAATAAATGCAACCGGAAGTGCCGGATATACCCGTAAACAATTAGATGCACTCACCGATTTTGTGAAGCGCCCGCAAGTGGGTGCAGGTGGCTTGATTTACCTGCGTTACAATGAAGATGGTAGTCTTAAATCGTCGGTGGATAAGTTCTATAATGAGGAAGAGTTGAAAAAGTGGGCTGCTGCCTTTGATGCCAAACCTGGCGATTTGATACTGATTCTGGCCGGAAATGCCAACAAAGCCCGTAAGGCCTTATCAGAACTGCGGCTTGAAATGGGCAATCAGCTTGGCTTGCGCAATCCAGAGGTTTTTGCCCCGTTGTGGGTAGTTGACTTTCCCTTGCTGGAATGGGACGATGAAACTCAGCGCTATTATGCCATGCACCATCCGTTCACTTCTCCAAAACCTGAAGATATTTCATTGCTTGATACGGATCCCGGAAAAGTTCGTGCCAATGCTTATGACCTCGTAATCAACGGCGTGGAAATCGGTGGAGGCTCTATTCGTATTCACAACCGCGATTTGCAGAAAAAGATGTTCACCATTCTTGGGTTCAGCGATGAAGATGCTCAGGCGCAGTTTGGCTTTTTAATGAATGCGTTTGAATATGGTGCACCTCCCCATGGAGGCATCGCCTTTGGTTTCGACCGCATGTGCTCTTTGTTTGGAGGTTCCGAAAGCATCCGCGATTACATTGCCTTCCCCAAGAACAATGCCGGCCGCGATGTAATGATTGATTCCCCCGCACCTATCAAGCAGGAACAATTGGATGAACTTCATCTGAATGTAAATCTGACTGCTAAGAAAGCCGAGTAGTTTTGTTATAGAGCAATCTTGTGCTGCTATATTGTATTATTAATTCATGATGCGATGAAACCTGTAAAATCGTTTATTCCTGCTTCGCGCTGGTTGTTACGGATCAGTTTGCTGGCCTACCTCTTGCTGGAACATGGTAAAACACTGCTTGCGTTGCAATATGAAACACAGCCATTTTATATAGCCCTGGCCTTTATATTGTTCGGGATTCTGCTTTTTGCGGGAGGGTTTACTTCAAAACCTTCGTTAACTGTGGTTTCTGCACTTTTGCTCTCATTGCTGTTTATTTACTATCTCTATCTGGGTTTTGTCCCCAAAGTTACTATGCAACAGGTGCTTAATCTTCTTATGCTGTCGGTTTGTGTGAATTTTGTGGCTTCCGGGAATAAGTGAAACCCATCAATTAATTCACCGTTGGCCGGATAAGTAATTGAACGCCTTCAGGCAAAGGTAAGGCAAGTTCATTTTGTTGCATGCGTATTCTTTCAGGAAATAAAATACCTTGAAGATGGTCAAACTCATGCTGAAAGATTACGGCTGAAAAATCTTCCAGCATTTCGGTATGCCACACGCCGTCCCATGACTGATATTCCATCATTATGGCATAACTACGTATAAGTTCGCCCCGCTCATCTGGTACCGAAAGGCAACCTTCATTGCCTTTGCGGCTAAGAAAGGAGGCTTTCAGAACGCGAGGGTTAATGAAAAATTCAAAGGGAGAACCTGGTTTATCAAAACGTTGCACCCAAATTGCATTTCGATTGATTCCAACCTGAGGGGCAGCAATTCCGACACCGGGGTTGGCGGTGTCGCGCATGGAGAGAAACATTCTGCGGGATAAAAGCGGAAGCAAAGGATCGGCAGGATCTATATCCCGGCTCATGACACCCAGCACTTCCATATCCATGACATTGGTATTAATCAGCACTTTTAACATAGTGGCAGTATCACCCGATAATATTTTTAATTTTTCAGCTTCAGAAAAATTCTGGGCAGTTAATTGGCTGAAATTTATTAGAAAAATAAGAACTGGGATAAGGATTGATTTCATGGATATTTTTTTTGTAAAATTAGTGCAAATGCATCCTGGAATCAGCATTTTGATAAAAATTGCCTTTTCAGTTAATTCGGTTTTAGCAATTAACCTTATCTTTGCTCTTCAAAATTTTATATCATGAAAGACGACCCCTATTCGTGTGAATTGTTAAACGACTGATCTGCAAGGGGTATAGTGTGTCTTCTTGCAGCGAAACAATGTAAGGAGGCATAAAATGATTGAAGCCAACATCGACTTTGAAGAATTAATTGAGCAAAAGAGCTGGAGTGTCCTGAGGCAAGAGCTCAAAGAGCTTGAACCGCTTGATATCGCTGAAATTATCGAGGATTTATCAGAAGAGAATGACATTATTCTTTTTCGATTACTTCCCCGGGAGGATGCAAAAAACACTTTTCAGTACTTAAGTTTTGATAAACAGGAGCAGATAATTGAAGGGTTGGCTAAAAATGTCAACCGTGTTTCATCACTGCTGAATGACCTTGATCCGGACGATCGTACGGCATTTTTTGAGGAACTTCCGGGAAAAATTACCCAGCGGTTGTTGCAGCTTCTCTCGCCGGCTGAACGAAGCATTGCCACCCAACTGCTGGGCTATCCTGAAAACAGTATCGGGAGGTTGATGACGCCTGAATTTGTGGCTGTTAAACCTGAGTATACGGTTGCCGAGGCATTGACGCACATTCGTTTGTATGGCCGCGATTCAGAAACCCTTAATCTTATATATGTAATTGACGACAATTGGAAACTGATTGACGATATACGCATCCGGGAAATTCTTCTGGCTAATCCCGATCAATTGATTAAAGATTTAATGGATGAATATTTCGTGGCATTAAATGCTCAGGATGATCAGGAATCAGCCATTCGTGTGTTTCAGGACCAGGATAGGGTGGCTCTTCCGGTAATCGATTCGGAAGGCTTGCTGATTGGCATAGTTACTGTTGACGATGTGATGGATGTGGTGGAAGAGGAAACGACTGAGGATTTTCACAAATTTGGTTCGTTTCAGGGTGCTATTGTAAATCCACTTAAAGCAAAAGTGGGCGTTCTTTATCAAAAAAGAATTGTATGGCTGATTACCCTTGTTTTTATGAATGTATTTTCGGGTGCTGCCCTGGCCAACTTTGAAAATGTGATACAATCGGCAGTGGCACTGATATTTTTTCTGCCTTTACTTATTGGAAGTGGAGGAAACGCTGGCGCACAATCAGCCACTTTGATGATCCGTTCTTTAGCTGTTGGGGATGTAGAAATGAGAGACTGGTTTCGGCTTATTGGCAAAGAGTTTGTAGTGTCATTTCTTTTAGGAATTACCATGGCCATGGGTGTAAGCCTGATTGCCAGTATCAGGGCTCCACAGTATATTGCTATTGTTGCATCAACAATGGTGCTTTCTGTAATGACCGGAAGCCTTTTGGGTATGTTGCTGCCTTTTGTCTTCACGAAACTAAAAATTGACCCGGCCACTGCAAGTGCTCCACTGATTACTTCAATTGCCGATATTTCCGGGGTAGTGATCTATTTTTCTATTGCCTCATGGTATTTTGGTATGGGGTGAGGGCGATTTAAGATTGCAGATTTTGGGTTTCGGATTTAGGAAAGAGACGAAGGACCATAAATTCGGGTTATAAATTTCACATTGTATCCGGCGTTCTGCAACTCATCCTTTTACTTAAGTTGAAATTGCTCCCTTTTTCGTATATTTGTCTAAAGCCTATGCTCATGCATGCTTTCAGACGATATTCTATCCTTTTGCTTTTGCTGATGTCTTATTTTTCGAAAACATCGGCAGAAACGAATATGCATGATAGTACTAGAGTAATACAACTTTTTGAGCAAGGCAACCGATTTATTGATGGTCCTTCCGATTCACTCATGTTTTATTATCAAAAAGCTTTGGTTATAATCAGGGAGAATCTTGGGAAATACCGGAAAAGTAAAGATGAACAGCCGCTTTATCATAAATTCAGGTCGCTTGAACTAAGGGTCTTTATAGAATTTGGTATCGAATATTTTTATCGCAGCAATTATGAAAAGGCGCTGGAAAATTATTTTGCAGCGCTGGCCATTGCAGAGGAGCTAAACGATCCGGATGGATTGTCGGAGTGCTATAGCGAAATTGGTATAGTTTACAAAAACCAGGGTCGTCTTTCTGAAGCACTCGATTATTATGAAAAAGCGCTAGCCATGGCCCAAAAAGGCAGTGATTCTTCCTGGGTGGCTTCCTGTATGATTAATATCGGTAACATCTACAAGGATAAAAACCTGTTGATCACCTCCCTCAATTATTACCTTGATGCGCTGAAAATACTTGAAAAGCTTGGGCATGACCGTCGGATAGCCGCTTGTTACCACAGTATTGGCGATGTTTACAGTCAGCAACGTGATTTTGATAAGGCACTGAATTATTTCAACAAATCGCTGCAACTGGCTGTTGAAACCGAAGACAGGACAAGGGAAACGGGTTGCTATCTGAGCATAGGCAATGTATGTGCCCAGAAAAGGGATTATGTGGCTGCCCGTCAATTCTACGATAAAGCCATTAAACTATACGATATCACGGGTTACCGTCACGAGATGGACGACTGCTATATACTGATCGGTGATTCATATCTTGAAGAGCATAATTATGATGAGGCTCTTCATAGTTATAACAAAGCTCTTCAGATCTCGATACAAGAAAATGATTTACCGGGCCTTGCAGAAATATCAGGCAACCTCGGAAGAATTTACATCCTAAAAAAGCAATATCCAAAAGCCAGAGATTTTGGAATAAAAAGCCTGGTTTATGCAGAAAAATGTGCTTCGCTTGATTTGATGGTCTCAGCTCATGCTACATTGAGTGAAGTTTACGAATCTCTTGGACAGCCTTCTGCCGCTTTGATGCATCAGAAGCAATATGCCGTGTTGAAAGACAGCCTGTTCAGTGCTGAAAAGTTCAAGACTATTACCGAAATGGAGGTGAAATATGAATCGGCGAAAAAAGAGCAGCAACTGGCACTGTTGCAGCAACAAACCGAAGTTCAGCAACTAAAGCTTGAATCGCGGAAGCGGGTGCTGATGGCATCCTTTCTGGGCTCGGTGATGTTACTGCTGATTGCCTACCTGCTTTTCCGCCACAGCAGGCTGAAAGCCAGGCAAAAAGCTACTGAGTTGGAACAGCGGTTACTGCTTTCGCAGATGAATCCGCATTTTATCTTCAACTCGCTCATCGCCATACAGGGTTTTATTTATCAGAATGAGCCGATACTGGCCGGTGATTTCCTGGCAAAGTTTGCCGATCTTGTCAGGATAACCCTCGAAAGCTCGCGTGACGGTTTTATCACACTCGAAAAAGAGATTAAGATGCTTGAGGCATATCTGGCTCTGCAAAAATTGCGCTTTGAGCAAAAGTTCGATTATACCATCGGCATTGATCCGACACTTGAAGGGCAGGAAATAAAACTTCCGGCTATGTTTGCCCAGCCATTTATTGAAAATGCTGTAGAACACGGATTGAGACACCGGAGTTCGGGCGGGCTGTTAAAAGTGGATTATTCCCTTCAACACGATTGTTGTATCAGGATCGTAATTGAGGACAACGGGGTTGGCCGTGAAGCTTCAGCGCAGATTGAGCACAAGCAGAATCACAAATCGCTGGCCATGAAAATAACCAATGAACGGCTTTCGACACTATCAAGAGCTTTCAAGCAGCAGTTTTCGCTGCGGCTTATTGATTTGAAGAATGCAGAAGGAAATTGCGCCGGATTGAGGGTTGATATGGAGATTCCAGTCAGAAAAAATGGTAATTTATAATTCTAAAAGACAGGTCGATGATTTCAGTTGTTATTGTTGATGATGAACCAAAAGCACGCGAAACCATCGCCAAGCTGTTGGCTTTAAGTCCGGTAAAGGTAAATGTGATTGGTGCTGCCGATGATATTGCCTCAGGTTTTGAAACAATCAACCACCTTTCGCCACAATTGGTTCTGTTGGATATTAACCTGCCAGATGGAACCGGATTCGATTTGCTGAAAAAGTTTGAAAAGATAAACTTCCAGGTTGTTTTTATCACCGCTCACGAAGAATATGCTATTCAGGCGTTTAAGTGCAGTGCCCTCGATTATGTGCTGAAGCCGATTAATTCAGCCGATCTGTTCCGGGCCATTGAAAGGGCAAATGAACGTTTATCAAACGACGAAATGGCTGGTAAGCTGAATGTGCTGCTATCGAACCTCGACAAGCTCCGAAAAATTGTTCTGAAAACGGCTGAAAGCATTCACATCATCAACGTAGATAACATCATCCGTTGCGAATCAGATGTAAACTACACCACTTTTTTCCTGATCAACGGCAAGCGATTGCTGGTTTCAAAGCCACTGAAGGATTATGACGAACTGCTTTGCCCTGCCGGCTTTTTTCGTACCCACCAGTCTCACCTTATAAACCTCGACCACATGCTGCGCTACGACAAAAACGATGGCGGTTACATTGTGATGGACGATAACTCCCCGGTGCCGGTTTCAACACGCCGGAAAGAGGCCTTGTTTGAGCTTTTCGGGAAGATGTGAGAATACATCAGAAAATGAAACACATAGACACAATAGATCACATAGGAAGTCACATAGAAAATAACTATTGTGCCCTATCCCGTCAAAGTAGCCGGGACAAGTTGTGCCTATGTGGTTCAAAAAAACAACATTAAAAAATACAAAAAATGATACAGAAAGATATTGATAAACTGAGTTATGATATCATTGGATATGCTATTGAAGTTCATAAAGAATTAGGACCAGGGCTGTTAGAAAGTGTATATGAAAAGTGCCTGGTTCATTTATTGAAGCAAAACGGATATCATGTTCAATCTCAACAAACGGTCCCTCTTTTTTTTAAAGGACTTGAACTTGATTGCGAATTGCGTTATGATATCTTAGTCAATAATCTGGTTATCGTTGAATTAAAAACTGTTGATGCACTTCTTCCAATACATGAAGCACAACTTCTTACTTATTTAAGGCTTTTGCAGAAGCCAAAAGGTATTTTAATCAATTTTAATTGTACGAATATTTTTAAAGGAGGCCAAAGAACCTTCGTCACGGAAATGTATCGTAATCTTCCTGCTGGATAACAATACATCTAATCTAACTGGAGGTGGTTGCTTTAAAAACTATGTGCCCTATCCCGTCAAAGTGGCCGGGACAAGTTGTGCCTATTTGGTTCAAAAAAAGTTAAACACATAGACACAATAGATCATATAGGAAGTCACATAGAAAAAAACTATTGTGCCCTATCCCGTCAAAGTGGCCGGGACAAGTTGTGCCTATATGGTTCAAAAAAAGTTAAACACATAGACACAATAGATCATATAGGAAGTCACATAAAAAAACTATTGTGCCCTATCCCGTCAAAGTAGCCGGGACAAGTTGTGCCTGGGTGGTTCAAAAAAAGTTAAACACATAGACACAATAGATCACATAGGAAGTCACATAGAAAAAAACTATTGTGCCCTATCCCGTCAAAGTGGCCGGGACAAGTTGTGCCTGGGTGGTTCAAAAAAGTTAAACACATAGACACAATAGAAAACATAGGAAGTCACATAGAAAAAAGACTATTGTGCCCTTCTTTGCCTATGTGGTAAGAAAAGGTTCAATATTTCCCATCTTCAAATAATAATCCATTTTCAGCGAATAATCATTTGCCCCTGATTTACTGACTATTGTAACTTAAATTTATGGCTGGATTAATTTCTACTGGCTATGAAAATCATTTCAAGCGATCAGATTTACTTTTTCAGGGATAACGAAATCATACGTTTTGAATCAGTTCACGGAACTACCCTGGTTCACCTGATGAAAGGGACTACCTCCAGCATTTCTGCTACCATTAAAGAAATTGAGGACCAATTGACCTCCAGAGATTTTATCCTGATTGGTGAACAGCACTTGGTAAATCTGAACCATATAGCCAGTATTTCTGAAGGTTCGGAAGATTATATCGTGCTTGACAATAGCCAGAAATTACCCATTGCCCCTGAACGGAAACAAACCATTATCACCCTGCTAAACCATCATTTAAATAACCTTAAACCTTGAAGCCATGAAAACAAAATTACATTTCCTCTGCCTCATTTTCTTATTGGTTTTTGCCGGACTGAACCATGGTTTGGCTGCAACTGCGCATTCCAAAACCTACGGTGGGCATTGGAATGTTGCGTCCACCTGGGAAGAAAATTATATCCCTGGCCCCAATGATACCGCATATATTGAAGGTCCGGTTGGTATTGGAACAGTGGTCGGTTATGAAATATTTCACAGTTATGCAGGTTGGGTTATTGTTGAGCCCCAGGGACAGTTGTATCCCGTTGAATATGGTGGTGGTTTGGGCATCTTCATACTTTATGTTGAACATGATATTGTCAACAATGGACGGCTCACCAATGCATTTGGTGTAAGAAATGAAGAACTGCTGAATATTAATGTTAAAGGGAATGTTACCAACAACAACTATTGGAGGGCTTATCAAACAGACCTTTCGGGTGTCGGAAATCAAAATTTAACGTTGGCGGTTGGGAAGTCGTTCGGAGGCATCTGGTCTTGCACTACCCCGCACTCCATTACAGCCCTCAGCAATATGAGGTTCGATTGTATTTATTCTTATCAGGGCACTTTTTTTACCGCTGATTTTAACCTGAATGGTTCGGTGTTCCATCTGGGCAACTTTTCTATAAACAGTTCCGGCACTTTAATATATAAAGGTACACTGGAAGGCAATTTCGAAATACTGGGTAATTTCCGTGTCAACAAATTTGTGGAAGATACATTGGTATTTATTGGGAATGTAACCGTAACCGACACCCTTGAAAGTTATGTATATGGCGGAGGCTATGGCATCCAGAAACTGAAAATTATTGGTAACATTATAAATAATGGCGTGGTGCGCGATCGCGAAGATGGCCGGAATGCCGATGACCTGAACATTCTGATTACGGGCGATATCACCAACAATGGTATATGGACCTGCAATTACGTGAATTTGATCGGGACTGAAACCCAGTACATCGAGCAAAGCCCGGGAAAGCAATTTGTCAGCAACTTTTACGACCTGGATGCTTCCAGCGATATTGTTGCCAATACAGACATCACCATCACAAAAGACATTGCGCTCAATGGTTCTACAATAAATATGCAGGGATACATGCTCACTTTGACCTCCTGGTTGAGTGGTGGCAACATTGAAAACGCGAAACTTCATGGAGGCTATCTCAACTCAGTTACTGCAACAGGTTCGATAACAATATATGGAACAGTTACCATTGATAATGGCAATCATTTCAATTGTCCGGTTACGGTAGAAGATACCCTCAGGAGCAATACATACGGAGGCGGGGCATGCTACTTCGATCTGATGATTGATGGCGGTATAACCAACAATGGCGTTATCAAAAACTATGATCCCGGTCATTGGTTCAGGATTTACGTTACCGGAAATATCCGCAATAACGGAGTTTGGTCAAATTACACAACACTGTTTACCGGCGATAACAACCAAAGTATTTCACAGGAAGATGGAACCTCATTTACCTGTGATTTTGAGAGCCAGAACACCGCCGGGAATATAACTGCATTGAGCGACCTTCACCTTTTGGGTAGTTTCAATCTGAATGCTGGTATGTTGAAGATGGAAGGGTATCGTATCACCCTTCACAACTGGATTTACAATGGATTTCTGGATAATGCGATCCTTCGTGGCGGTATCATTCAGGGTATATCCGCATCAGATAAATTGATGATTGAAGGTACAGTTACTGTGGACGACAACAACCACCTGATGTGCGATGTGACTGTAAATGATACGCTACAGTGCAATACCTATGGTGGCGGGTCAAAATACTATGACCTACCGATAGAAGGCAGTTTATCGAATTATGGGTTAATTATAAGCTTTGGCTCAGGGATGTTGCGTTTGTATATTTCCGGTAATTTGCTTAATGCCGGTGAATGGACCAACCACCTGACTTCTGTGAAAGTTATTGGGGAACTTGTACTCGAACTGGTTGATAACATGTCCATTGAAGGGGATGTTCAGTTTGAAGCCCTGGAAGGCCCCGGGCCTTATCAATGGTCATTTAATGATGCACCCCTCGATTCTCCTGATTTCAGCGGAGAAAACAGTCAGGTGCTTACATGTCTTGTACCTGTATCCAATGAATGGTATGGCCGCTTCACCTGTGAAAATGGTTCCAAAACCCCGGTGGGCATTACCGTAAGGCAATGGATAACCGGTATTGAAGAAAATCAGACTTGCAACGCGGGAATATGGTCCTATAACAACTGGCTGATGGTTGACCTGAAGGAGAATTGCCCTGCTGAGGTAATGGTTTATGACCTTTCGGGAAGAATGCTTGCCTCCTGCAACATCAACAATGGTTTGACAGCCATCACACTTGATAAGCCAGGAGTTTATTTTGTTAAAGTTCAAGCAGGAAAAAAGCTGGCCTGTAAAAAGGTTGTGATAAGCTAGAATAAACCAGCCTTCTAAAATTTTATAATTATGGTACTAGGAACACTAAGAAATATAAAGTTGAACATTGTCTGTTTTACTAACTATCTGATTGCAGTTTTTTGCCCTAAGAGCCTTAGTGATTTTAAATGAAAAGACATGCTTTTGAGAAATGATATAGAGCTCTTTATCAGGGGTTAACATTGACTTTCAGTGTTTTTCTTCGTACCTTGCATTTCAATAATACAGATGTAACACCAGCATTTTCTCCCAATGCACAAAACCTGTTATTATGAAAAAGATCATCCCCTTTTTGCTTCATTATATATACGGATTCAAGTTATCCTTAAAAGTCTGGAAAGCTTTAAAAATACAATTCGTTCTTCTCGCTCTTGGAACTTTTTTGATAGTTAGCGGCACTCTCGCACAGGTCAGCCCATCCTGGATATCAAACGGCCATTTTCCGGCGTCAAATTCTTCAACAGCTTCAGTCGTAGCAGTTGATCAATCGGGCAATGTGTTTTCGGGAGGAACAGCAGGAAACAATTTTGTCATAAAACATAATGCCGCAGGCGAGGTATTGTGGTTGCAGACTTATGATGATGGAGATACCATTTCAGGTACCCCAAATACACTTTGCATTGATAACCAGGGAAATGCATACATCACTTATATGAAAAATACGCCCGGGAACACCTATTGGGCAATTGCCGTTCAGAAATACGATGCAACGGACGGGATAATATTATGGACTACAGAACTTGCAGCATCCCAGTTTAACGGCTTTGAATGGCAGGTAAAGCCAGTATTTATGACCATCGATGACAATCACTTGTATGTTGCAGGCACTAAGTTCGAGCCTGGTGTGGGCAACAGGGAGATGCTGGCAATGAAGCTTGACTTCAACGGAAATATTTTATGGACCGCCACCCATGCCGGAAGCGGCAACTCAAATGCCAAAAGTATTGCCGTTGATCAAAGCGGGAGTGTATACATCGCCGGTGATGCGTGGAACACCTCCATTGATTATTGCGTGGTGAAGTTTGATCCGGACGGAAACCTTGTGTGGGATGCCTTTTATGATGGCGAAGTTTATCACAGTACCGACATTGCCGAAAGTGTAGTGGTTGATGATACCGGAAATGTATACATAACCGGTTACAACCAGATCAGTTCGACCCTTACTGATATTGTTACGGTTAAATACAACCAGGCTGGTGTATTTCAATGGAAGCAGAGTTATGGAAATCCAGGGTACAGGGACAACAACGCTTACTATCTCGCGCTGACCGAAACAGGCGATCTGCTGGTTGGCGGCTACAGCGCTTATGAAGATCCCTATCCGGGAACCGGAAAAGATTATATTTTGCTGAAGTATTCACCATCTGGTAGCCTGATTTGGGATGCTCGATATGATCATCACAACTTCTTAAATGATCATCCATTCGATTTTGATTTGGGGCCTTCCGGCGATGTTTATATCTGTGGCATCACCATGAAAAGCTGCTATATCTATAAATTTGTCACGATAGTAAAAGTCAATAATCAGGGTGATGTGGTCTGGGATGTGTGGGTTCCAAACCTCTATGGCATACCCTGGGAAATTGAAGTAATGGGTGATGATGATTTTGTTGTGGCAGCCGGGGCATTCGACTCCATTCAGGTTGACGATGCTACCACCATTCGCTATCAGGCCGCCACACCGCCACTGTATGAGGCTGATATGCTGGATGTTTATTTTGAATCACAGATTACCCTACCTTTTATTGATTACGAAAACCGTCGGATAATTGCCACGGTCAGCGACACTGCCAATGTTGAAACATTGGTGCCATTCATCACCCGGTCGCCACATTCATGTATGTATCCGCAGGATGAAATCGTAACCAGTTTTATTGAACCGGTTTGGTACAACATCACCTCATTTGACGAGGAAACAGAAAAATGGTGGTATCTGATTGTGGAAGGAGGGTATGTTGGGATTGAATGTCATAACAAACAAGCCATTCAGTTATTTCCGAACCCAGCAAAAGGACGCTGTGATTTTTTCTTACCTGAGCCTGTGTCAAGTAATGCAGTGATATCAGTGCACGACTTAAATGGCCGGATGTTGCTTGAAAAACACATTCCTGCAGGAACCCAAAACGCAGCTATTGATGTAGGTGCTTTGGACAACGGGGTGTATTTCTGCATCATAAGCACCGATAAAATTTCTTTGACAAAAAAATTGATTGTTCAAAAATGAAATGAGAATAGGATTTAAAACAAAAAGCCATGAAAAAGCTACTTCAAATTGCATTGGCAGCCGGAATTATCACAATTGTAGTTTCAGGCTGTAAAAAAGATGATCAAAACAATGATCCGGGAAATGGAGGAGATAATCCCGAAAGCATTACCGATATCGATGGTAATGTTTATAAAACTGTTAAAATCGGTGAGCAGATATGGATGGCCGAGGACCTGAAAACGACCCGCTATAATGATGGCACGCTTATCACTGATGATTTGATGGATGATAAAAGTGGACTTTATGATGGACAAGCAAGAGCAAGTGGTTTGTACACTTTTAGTCAGGCTAACAACGTAAATTTCTGTCCTATCGGGACACACCTGCCATCTGTTGAGGAATGGCAGCAATTGATAGGATTCATCGCACATGATAATAGTGGTATTCATGGCGATAAAGAGGGAACTGCATTAAAAGCAACTGAAGGTTGGGAATATGAAGGAAATGGCACGGATGACTATGGATTTGCTGCACTTCCCGGAGGCTATCTTAAAAAAGACAGTACCGACAACTGGTCAGCAGGAAGATTTGGTAACTGGTGGACCTCTGACACATGGTGGGGTGACCTGGCCTGGACCTATCGGATGAAATTCAATGACACAAGAGTTACTAAAGGTGATCTAAATGTAACAACCAGAGTATCTGTCCGCTGTGTAAAGGACTAAATACTAAAACCGATTAAAAAACACTATCTGCGAGGAGCAGATGAAATGCTCATTTATTTAAGCCACTTGCAAAACGGGATTAATTGCTGCAAGCCAAGTACAGTCAATGAATATATCACCAGAAAACTGATTATAAATTAAACAACCCCAAAATCGTAAACTTTAAAACGAAGAACCATGAAAAAGTTACTTTTAATTTTCTCGTTTGCTTTTTGCCTTATTACATCATCGGCACAGGAATATGCCGATTTCGAATTTGCCGGAACAAACCAGGGAACCGGCTCATTTACGAATGCAGCATTATCTGATTTTACCTGGACGGCCATAGGTGCGATATACGAAATGGAGGTATTAAATGATGAAGTGTTTGACGATGGCAACGCCTTTGAAAACACTTTTGGACAGGCCGATAATGCAGACAACCTACGGACACAAAATTATCCAAATGGAGAAGGTACGATAGGCGACACCGTACTTTCCATTTCATTATTAACGATAACCTTTGACGAAAATACACCAGCCAATGCCTGGGGATTTTGTGTAACAGATATTGATGTTGAAAATTGTTTGATTTATGCAAAAGATATCAATGATGAACCAGTGCCTCCTGATGTTATTGATAGTTGGCTCATTGAACTTTTTGACTGTGATCTTGTGACAGATGGCCTAAATATCCCTAAATGGGACCCGGATAACGCAGCCATACTTGGATCTGATACACCTGAAACATACATTGAATACAACAATATCGTCATAGGAGATATGCCTTCGAGTGAGGCCTCTGCCGCGTTCTTTATGCCTGACATACCTTTAAAACAACTTACTATCCGATTTGAGAATCTCCAGGATGTTTATTTTACTTCTTATCACTTATTCATAGCCTCAATGGGCCCTACAGGAATTAAAGGCCAAGTTGATGTTGCTGTAGATATTTACCCAAATCCAGCTCAGGACTATATAAATATTAAATGCCCACAACTTGCTAATCATTCAGCAATCATCACAATAATCGATTTAACAGGAAAAAAACTGATTGAAAAAGAAATCCCAGCTGGAACAAACAACATAGGAATTGATGTGAGTCATTTAAAAAACGGGGTTTATTTCTGCCACTTGTTTAGCGGGAAATATAGCGCAACAAAAAAACTCATCATCCAAAAATAAAAGCCATGAAAACAATATTTACAATCTTCACAGCGCTTCTAACTACTTGTTTTTTAAACCTCAGCGCTCAAACCATTTATGTGGACGCCTCCAATAATACCGGTGTTGAAGATGGTACAGAACAGCATCCTTTCAATACTATAAAAGAAGGTATCGCTTCCTCAACGGCAGGTACAACAGTCATGATAAAAGCTGGAACATATTATCCTGACGAAACCTGGACAGAATACAATAATGTACTTCACCTGAAACCCGGAGTTAAGCTAAAAGGTGAAAGTCAAAGCAATACTATGATAGAAGGTATTGTTGTTGACACCAACCAAAGCAACCTTGCCATTGGTCTGGAGGGTTTGTACTTCCATGAATTCAGGTTTAGCAGGGGATTTACTGAAGGGCCTTTTGATGCGTCTAATATTGTAAGCAACTGCCGGGCAAACTTGCTGGGCGCATATTGTGCCGGAGGAATTCCTCTGAATGACACTACACCTGGTCCTATTTATGGGTTTCTGTTTGAAAACAACGACTTGGGCATGGAAGGCGAAATAAATTTTTCAATGGGAAGCGGTGATGCACAGATCAGTGCTATAAACAATACTTGTGGCTGGATAAAAATTCAGTCAGGTGGTGGCTATCATTACCTGATTGACAATAACGAGGTGCAATTTGGTATTGCTGATAAATCGGGGGCTTGTTATACTACCATTTCCAACAACATGATAATTAACGGGGGGATTACCGACAAAAGTGGCGCTTATGGGTATCCGGTTGAAGACCAGTTTATCCAATACAACACCATCACATGCAACGAAAACTCGCCTTTTTTGGAAGAAGAATTTGAAATATCGGCCATGTCGCTTTCTTGTGGTTCGGTCACCGTTAAGGATAATATCATCAACTGCACCGGAAAAGTGTCTGGCATAATGGCAAGTTCGGGCGCTCCATTCCATGTAATTAACAATACCATTACGGTTGATGAAGTGCTTGTACCCGTTGAAGATGAAGATGAAGCAATTTATGCCATTCGCACGATGTCAGGCTGGGGCCATATTACAGGAAATAAATTAACAGGAGGCCAGGTAGGTTACTACAGCAGCGCCGGTTCTGATTCTTTTTCAGGTAATGAAATTAAAAGGGCATATTATGGTTTTTATTCGGTAGGTGCCGAAGAAGTAAAATATAACCTGATTGAGGATTGCCATAGTACCGGCATGATATTGAATGGACTTCGGGGGCCCATTCACCACAACACCATCCGCAACAATGCTGGACATGGCATATGGGTCCTCCGGCCTCAGATTGACCTGGGAGGTGGTGAAGACAATTGCCCCGGGGCTAATGTAATACAGGGAAATGCAGATTACGACCTGTATATCGAAACCCAAAATACGGATACGGTATACCTTTCGGCAAAATACAATGTATGGGACCACTCCGACCCCACAGAGATTGCACTCTATGATATCAGGGACGCGAACGACTCTACAGGGCTGGCCACTATTGTGGATTTTATGCCAATAGGTTATTTGGCAATTCAGGAAAACAGCTTTGGCGCTAGATTTATGGTTTATCCCAACCCAACGAACGGGAAGTTTGAAGCCCGGATGCCGGGGATTGGGATTATAGGTGCACGCTTTGAAATTTTTGACTTGCATGGCAGGAAACTGTTTGAAAAAACAATCCCTGCTGGAAATGAAACTATTGAAATTGATGTAAACCATTTGGGAAACGGGGTTTATCTCTGTCGGTTGATTTCTAAAAATACCAGTGCAACCCAAAAGCTCATCATCCAAAAATAACCATCATGAAAAAGTTATTTCTCCTTTTATCTTTCTCCTTTTTCCTTTCCATTTTTTCCTTCTCGCAAGAGTATGGATGGGTAGATTTAAGCGAAAACATCCCAACGCAAGGGGCAAGTTTGCTCACCGATATTTTTTTTATTGACGAAAACGAAGGCTGGGTAACAACAAGTTCTTTACTTGAAATTTACCACACAACCAACGGCGGGTTAACTTTCGAAATACAAACGGTACAAATGCCGGCACATCAAATACAGATGTTGGACAAAAACAGGGGCTACGCCGGTGGGCAAAGCGGCACTGTTTTTTACACCAATAACGGTGGAAAAAACTGGAACCTTATAAATGGCTTCCTGCCATCTACTATACGGGGATTAACTTTCCCGGCAGAGTCCGATACCGGGTTTATTTGTGGCGACAGCGGCTGGGTTGGTAAAATCGATTCTACCCATATTTTCGATATGGAAAAACTGGTTATTGCAAACTTATATGCAATAAGCTTCCCCACAAAAGATGAAGGCTGGGTATGCGGTGGTGCCGTTATTCGACACTACACAAACATTCAGTGGGTTGCTGATCAAAACTATCCTTTCGAAGGCTATAATGCAATGTATATGGTAAATCCAACACACGGCTATGCGGCAGGTGATGGGGGAATGATTATTCATACTTCAGACGGAAATAATTGGACCAAACAAAAATACGAACCACCTACCATTAACGACATTTATTTCACTGATGAAACACATGGTTGGGCTGTGACTATTCATTATATAAATTATACAACAGACGGTGGCAGCAATTGGATGCTGGACTCAATCCCATCCCTCGGTAACGGAGACCTTGTCAGTGTTTTCTTTCTAAATGAAAGCCTGGGTTTTGTTTCGGGTTACAAAAAGGATGAAGCGCTTAATTCATCACCCGCATTTTTTAAGTATATGGAAATATCTGGTGTGGCAGAAGGGCAGAAAAATACTTTAAGTTTTGAGGTATATCCAAATCCGGCAAAATCAGTCATCAGTCTTCAGTTCGCAGCCTTCAGTCGGCAATCTTCCGTTTTTGAAGTCTACGATTTGAACGGAAGAAAATTGCTTGAAAAACAAATCCCGGCAGGAGCAGAAAATATTGAAATTGATGTAAGCCATTTGAAAAACGGTGTGTATTTCTGCCGCTTGTTGACTGAAAAATATAGTGCAACCCAAAAACTCATCATTCAAAAATAAGAAGCCATGAAAAAATATTTCATTCACGAAATTCAAAATTACCACTGAGGCACTAAGATCACTAAGATGCACTAAGGAATTTGAAAAAAGAGATTTTGGATTGAGGCAGAATTATCCAAAACTTAGTGTTCCTCAGTGTCCTTAGTGTCTGAGTGGTTAAAAAAAACCTAAACACATAGTCACAATAGAAAACATAGAAAGTCACATAGAAAAAGATAGAGTCCTTGCGGAATTGCACATAAAAACTTAGTGATTAAAAAGAGTCAACTTCAACCAAAAAAATAACCTATCCTGAGAACAAATTCATCAAAACCGTCGTAACTTTATAGCACGGTAAAACCCTACCTGAAATTTTTATCCTTCCTCTACTGGTTAGCAATGATGCCAGGGGTTTTCAGAATTGATGCTGCTTTTGTAATGAATGTATTATGCCTTGTTTCAATAAACAATTTGCATCAAACTTCCCTGCAATTTATTTAAACACATCACAACATGAAAAAACCAGCGAAAATTTTCCTCCTTTTCTTCGCAATCCTGACATTTGCCGGCCCACGATTGACATTCGCACAATCGGAAGGATGGTTCTGGCAGAATCCTTTGCCTCAGGGCAATTCACTTGATGGTGTTAAATTTATATCGTCAACAACCGGCTGGGCGGTCGGCTCTCACGGTACAATCATGAAGACGACAAATGGCGGAACTACATGGCAAATGCAGCCAAGCGGTGTAGCAGCCATTTTGCGAAGTGTCTCTTTTACAGATGAAAATAATGGCACCGCAGTGGGTCAGGGTGGCGCTATCGTCAGAACCACAAACGGCGGAGCAACCTGGGAACCTCAGATTAGCGGAACCGCTGCCGACTTATCCGGTGTTTCATTTACTGATGCAGATAATGGCACAGTGGTGGGTTACGGTGGCACAATTCTGAGAACAGCAAATGGTGGCGAAACATGGTCACAGCAAACCAGTGGCACATCGTCTGACTTGTATGATGTATCCTTTACCGATGTAACTACCGGTACTACAGTAGGCAACAATGGAAGTGTCCTCCGAACCACAGATGGTGGCGAAACCTGGATCGCGCAATCAAGTGGAACGACCAATAGTTTGTTAAGTGTTTCATTTACCGATGCAAATCACGGTACAGCAGTTGGCACTGAATTTACAATCCTGAGAACGGACAATGGTGGCACAACCTGGATTGAACAAGGTGGTACAGGGGTGAGACTTGATGGTGTATCCTTTGCTGATGCTGACAATGGAACGGCAGTTGGTGTGGGAGGCTGCATCTACAGGACCATAAACAGTGGCGAAACATGGATTTTACAGACAAGCGGAACAACAAACTGCCTGAACAGTGTTTCATTTACCGATGCCAACATTGGCACGGCTGTAGGTGACCATGGTACAATTCTGAGAACCACCAATGGAGGAACTACCTGGACATTAATGTCAAATTCAATAACAAACAATACGTTGATGGGCGTTTGTTTTATTGATTCGATTGTCGGGACTGTTGTTGGAGGCTATGGAACAATCCTTCGAACCATCAATGGCGGTTCAACCTGGACGGCACAAACGAACGTATCCTCCGATTTGCTCTCGGTATGTTTTACCGATTGGAATCATGGAACGGCCGTTGGCCAGGGCGGTATCATCGTAAGCACCCTCAATGGCGGTTCAACCTGGGCACAGCAAAATAGCGGAACAACCTCTTTTTTACGAAGTGTTTCTTTTACCGATGCTGATCATGGCACAGCGGTTGGATATAGTGGAACCATACTCAGAACAATAAATGGGGGAACTTCCTGGAGCTTACAAACAAGTGGAATCACATTCGCATTGAGGGGTGTGTCGTTTACCGATGAAAACACGGGAACAGCCGTTGGCGACCAGGGAACCATCCTGAAGACAATCAATGGTGGGACTAGCTGGACAGCCCAAACAAGTGGTACAAGCTCACGACTATATGCTGTGGACTTTATCAATGTCAATACAGGTACTGCCGTGGGTGAAAATGGAACCATTCTTCGCACGACAAACGGGGGTGATAGCTGGATACAGCAAACATGCGGCATAAGCTGTGATTTGAGAAGTGTTTCGTTTGCTGACCCGAACAATGGTGTGGCTGTCGGTGATTACTGGTCAGGAGATATTTATTGCGTTATCCTTCGCACGACCGATGGCGGCACAAACTGGACAGTTCAGGCAAACGGTATGGCAGAAAGCCTGTATTGCGTGTCAATGACAGATGCAAACAATTGCACGGCGGTTGGTAATTCTGGAACAATATTAAGAACCAATACCGGCGGTATTGCAACCTCTATATCCGGGCAGGCTCCAGGCTTAGCACTGTTTTCGCTCTTCCAGAATCACCCCAATCCTTTCCAAACACAAACAACCATTAGTTGGCAACAGGCAGCCAGCAGTCGCGTAGTACTAAAGGTTTTTGATTTCATGGGCAGGGAAATCAGGACACTGCTTGATGAAAACAGCTTACCTGGCGAACACCAGATAACTTTTAATGCTTTGGGTTTGCCACCGGGAATGTATTTCTATCAGCTTCAGGCCGACGGCAGGGTTGAAACAAAGAAAATGTTGATTGTTAAATAAAGAGTTACCAATCAGGCACTAAGATCACTAAGATGCACTAAGGAATTTGAAAAAAGAGATGTTGGATTGAGGCATAATTATCCAAAATCTTAGT
This sequence comes from Lentimicrobium sp., assembly GCA_034005265.1. Taxonomy (GTDB): domain Bacteria; phylum Bacteroidota; class Bacteroidia; order Bacteroidales; family Lentimicrobiaceae; genus Lentimicrobium. The sequence continues at coordinate 42,731 of JAVEVB010000021.1, read as the reverse complement.
GTTCCTTTGTGTCCTCAGTGCCTTAGTGAATAAAAAAAACTTCCCGGGCTATCAACTCTATATGAGCTTTTTAAAAGATAGTTTAATGCGGCGATTTAATGGCCAATCCTTTCCCCATCAGCTATTTAGTATGTGAAAATCTATATAAATAAGTGCAAATTCAAGCTACAATCCATTCTGTTAACCAAGGATAAGTTATTTTTGTAGGGTTTCAATGTAATTAAATCTGCTTTCCCATGAAAAAATACCTTGCTGTCTGTTCGCTATTACTCACTACCATAATTGGTTTTACACAAAACAACCAACCCATCCATCACAATCTATCCGTTCACATTCTGCCTGAAACCGCCCGGATGGTGGTAACCGATACCATTTTCAACCTGCAGGGCAATGAAGCAATATTCAGCCTCAATGCATCGCTCAGTCCCACGGTATTGTCGAAAAATGCAAGCCTTCAACAATTGGCTTCCGCTGAAAATGCAAAAGATGTAGGCATGGACCGCGACAATGGTGGCAGCAGCAGTGCCATAAAACTGAATACATGGAAAGTTAAGCTGAATAAGGCTTCGCAATATATTGCTATCCGCTACGAAGGAAACATCCAATTCTCTTTTTCGCAAAGTGAGGAAGATTACGCGAGGGGTTTCAGCGAATCGCCGGGAATTATCAGCGATTCAGGCATCTATCTTGCCGGTGCTACCTATTGGGTTCCGGCCTTTGATGAAAAACCCGTCACATTCAATTTAACTACCACCCTGCCCACAGGCTGGAAAACTGTTTCACAAGGCAGACGAACAGCTGAAAAATCTATCGGCGACATGCATACCGACACCTGGAGTTGCAGCACACCACAGGAGGAAGTTTTCCTCATTGGGGCCCGCTTCCACGAATATTCGCACAGCATGAACAGCGGAATTGATGCCATGGCTTTTCTGCGCACACCCGACGAAGCACTTGCCACCAAATACCTCGATGTTACCGAGCAGTATATGGATATGTTCCAAAAGCTGATCGGACCCTATCCATACACCAAATTTGCCCTGGTCGAAAATTTCTGGGAAACAGGGTATGGCATGCCCTCGTTCACACTTTTGGGCGAAAAAGTCATCCGCTTCCCCTTTATTTTACATTCTTCCTATCCGCATGAACTGTTGCACAACTGGTGGGGAAACAGCGTCTATGTTGATTTCGACAAAGGAAACTGGTGCGAAGGGATTACCGCATACGAGGCAGACCATCTCATCAGCGAGCAGCGTGGACAGGGCGAAGATTACCGTCGCTCAACCCTTCAGAAGTTCACCAATGTAGTGGACGAAAACAACGACTTTCCGCTGAATAAATTTATTTCGCGCCACGATGCAGCCAGCGAGGCCATTGGTTATGGAAAATCGCTCATGATGTGGCACATGCTCAGGCAAAAACTCGGCGATGAAAACTTCAGAAAAGGCTTTGCCCTTTTTTATGAAAATTTCAAATTCAAAACAGCTTCGTTTGATGATATCCGCACTTCGTTTGAAACGGTTTCTGCAAGCGACCTGAAACCCTTTTTCAGTCAGTGGCTCACCCGCACCGGCGCGCCTGAAATAGCCATCAATGAAGTAAAAATCAACAAAATCAACGACAAATTCACCGTGATTGTTACCCTTGAACAAACCCAGCAATCCGATGCCTTCCAGGTAGATGTGCCTATTGCCGTTGCCACGGAGAAGGGCCTTGAAACTTTTGTTGTGAATATGAAAGACAAAAAGCAGAATTTCACGTACGATCTCGGCAATGCGCCCCTGAAACTGGCCGTTGATCCTCAGTACGATGTGTTCAGGATTCTGGACCCCATGGAAGTACCTCCCACCTGGTCGAAGATACTGGCAAGCAAGGAAAACCTGATTGTTTTCCCGTCCAAAGCGGATAAAGGAAAAAAACAGTTGTATCAGGATTTTATCCGTCAGTGGAAAACCGTTGACAACGATCAGTTTGAGGTAGTTTACGATAATGAAATCAGCAGTTTGCCTACTGACAAAACAAGCTGGATCATTGGGTTTGAAAACAAATTTCTGAATAGGATTAACACGGAGGTTGCCGGCTCCGGTTCGTCGCTCACGGGCGATTCGGTTGTTTATGAAAACAAAGCTGTCGTGAAAGCAAACCACAGTTTTGTTTTAACCATTTACAACGATGAAAATACGGAATTCAATCTTGCCTTTATCGCCATTGACAATAACAAAGCTATTGATGGTCTTATCCGTAAGTTGCCCCACTACGGCAAATACAGTTACCTGGGTTTCGAGGGCGATGAGCCTGTGAATGTGGCAAAAGGGGAATGGCCGGTACTGAATTCCCCGCTGACTAAAATCATTGAAAGCAGCGCACAGAACGTGAAAATGATCACGAAGAGAGAACCGCTGGCCACCCTGGCCCCACTTTTTTCGGAGCAACGTATGATGGAGCACATTAAATACCTTGCTTCTGAGGAATTGAAAGGCCGCGGGTTGGGAACGCCTGAACTGGATGCCGCTGCAGAATTTATTGAAGGGAAATTCAAAGAATATGGTTTGGAACCGATGGGGAATTCATATTTCCAGCAATTCGCACACACTTTCCCCGACAAGGGCGAAATGCAGATGAAAAACGTGGTGGCCATCATTCCGGGTACCGACCCAAAACTGAAGGATTCTCCGGTAGTTCTTTCCGCGCATTACGATCACCTGGGTCTGGGTTGGCCCGATGTGCATACAGGTGACGAAGGTAAAATCCATTACGGTGCCGACGACAATGCCAGCGGAGTTTCCATTCTGCTTGAGATGGCCAAATCAATGGCTAAAAACATTCAGCCGAAAAGAACCATTGTTTTTGTTGCCTTTACAGGCGAAGAGGCCGGTTTAATCGGCTCACGCTATTTTGTGGAGCAGGCGCACAAATACTTCGGGGGAAATGTCCTGGCCAACGTAAACCTGGATACCGACGGCAGCTTATTCGATAAGAAACTGCTGGTGCTGAACGGCAACTCGGCCAAGGAATGGAAATTTGTTTTTATGGGAACCGATTACACTACTGGCATCAAAAGTGAAGTGATTGCGCAGGAACTGGATGCCAGCGACCAGGTTGCTTTTATTGAAAAAGGCATACCAGCCGTGCAATTGTTTACCGGTGCCACCGAAAACTACCACAAGCCTTCTGACACTTTCGACAAAATTGATGGCAAAGGACTTGTGAAAGTGGTCACTGTCGCCAAGGAAGTGATTGAATACCTTGCTGACCGCGACACACCTTTTGAATTTACGGGCAAATTAAAGACTGCCGGTGCTACTTCATCGGAACAACCAAAAACTTTACGTAAGGCATCAACCGGCTCCATCCCCGATTTTTCATTTACGGGCGAAGGTGTTAAAATCGCTTCGGTAAGCAGCGATTCTCCCGGCGAAAAGGCAGGTTTGCTGGCTGGTGATATCATTACTTCTATAAATGGTGAAACGGTAAAAACCTTGTCAGAATACTCAACCATACTTAAGAATTTCCAGCCCGGCGACACGGTTGAACTGGGCATTTTAAGGGAGGAGAAAGCAAAAGTTATTCCGATAACGCTTGGGGAGCGGTAAGGATTTTGGGAGTATTCATCTAATGTTTTTTTGTCAAACTTCTTGATCACCCGTTTCATTGGGTTTTCGCGACGAATGATGGCCGTTATCGCTGAGATTTAGGCTGTTTTAGGCAATATCCCAGTCAAAATCGCAGGTTGAATTGACTTTAATGAGTGAACATCAGATAATTTACCCCAGCCCATTGGCTTAAAGTGCTTTAAAAATGCAAACGAATTGCACCCGTATTCCCATTTCTTCAACTTCATTTCCTCTCATAGTTGTACTTTTGCAGCCCAAACTGTTTGAGCATGTCAGTAAATAATAATATTCCAGGCAACAACCTCCGCTATTTCGATGTGATTATGGCGCTGTTTGTAGCCGTTTTACTTATCTCGAATTTGGCTTCCACCAAAATCGTGTCGTTGTGGATGTTCACTTTTGATGGTGGAACCATACTTTTCCCGCTCAGCTATATTTTTGGTGATGTGCTAACCGAAGTTTATGGTTATCAGCGCTCACGAAAAGTCATCTGGACAGGTTTCGGTGCGGCATTGCTGATGTCGCTGGTGTTGTGGGTAGTGCAGGAAATGCCACCGGCTGCCGATTGGTCCAATCAGCAGGCTTATGAATCGCTGCTGGGGTTTGTGCCGCGTATTGTGCTGGCAAGCTTAGTGGCTTACTTTGGTGGCGCGTTTTCCAATGCCTTCCTCATGTCGAAACTCAAAATCAGAACCAAGGGTAAATTCCTGTGGGTGAGGACCATTGGTTCCACGCTCGTTGGCGAAGGCATTGATACCGCTATCTTTTGCATGGTGGCTTTTTACGGGGTTCTGCCCAACGAATTGCTGATTTCCATCATCATTTCAAACTATATCTTCAAATCGGGCGTTGAAATCCTATTTACCCCAATAACCTATGCCATCATTGGATTCCTCAAAAAACGTGAGCAGGTGGATGTTTACGATACCGGAATCAGCTACAACCCGTTCAGGTATTTTGTGAAGGATTAGGTTCTTTGTCGGGAAGGAAACCCGGATGACAATGATAGGATTTGACTTTGTGGATACTGAATCTTTAATTCAGTGATTATCCATATACTCTTTTTGCTGATTCTGTAATATTGAGATGATAATGGGTTTTTATAGCAAAGCATGAATCTTTTCTCAATCCCACACTGATCTTTAAACATCAAATTTGCCACAGTAAATTTTCTTATCAGTGTAAGGATAATTCATCTTCATAAAAAAAAACACTACAAATAAGTGCTATTTGGGAGTTACTTTTTTTGATAAATCGGATAAACGTCTAAATGCCGGGATAATCTGACTTCTTTTTACTGTCTGTCTCACGCATAACTACTGTTGAATACCTTTCCAATACATTGAACGATATGGAAAAGAAAAGAATTTTAATCGCCGAGGACAATGCCATTAATCAAAAAGTGGCTTTGCTTTTACTCAAGAAATATGATCAAACTATTGATGTTGCTGACAACGGACTGATTGCGGTTGAAAAATTCCTTAACCATGAATACGACCTGGTATTAATGGATTTACATATGCCAGAGCTGGATGGTTTTGAAGCAACGCTTAAAATCCGGGAAATTGAAAAAAGCGAAAAACGCAGTAAAAAAGTTAAAATATTTGCCATGACGGCAAGTAGCTTAAGCGATGAAAGTGAAAGGTGTTACCAGGTTGGAATGAATGGATATATTTCCAAACCTTTCAAACCCGAAGAGGTAATGAATGCCCTGTCATAAATCAATTCCTGGAATTGCACCTATCAATTCCTTCGTGTAGCTTTCCTTTGGTTGATTATAAAGTAAGTCTGCTTCCCCGGATTCAACAATTTTTCCTTTTCGCATAACCAAAATCCTGTCCGACATAAAACGTACCACCGATAAATCGTGCGAAATAAAAATGTAGGTAAACCCGAATTCATTTTTCAGATCATTTAGCAGGTTAAGTACCTGAGCCTGAACGGACACATCCAGTGCAGATACAGATTCGTCACATATAATGAATTCAGGATGAACCGCCAATGCGCGGGCTATGCTGATACGTTGTCGCTGTCCTCCGGAAAACTGGTGGGGAAAGCGGTCAAATGTTTTGTCATCCAAACCTACCCGGTCAAGTAAACTCAGCACATTACGCTTGCGCTCCATAAAGGTTTTACCAATATTATGAGCAACCATTGGTTCCATAATGGCTTCGCCAACAGTTATTCTTGGATTGAGAGATGAGTAAGGGTCCTGAAAAATAATCTGAATGCGCTGCCGCAGCTTTCGCAGGCTTTCAGGTGTCAGTTCGGTCAGATTGATGTCGTCAAAATGAACTTTTCCTTCGGTTGGTTCAATCAACCGGATGATTGACCTTCCGAGTGTGGTTTTCCCGCAACCCGACTCGCCAACCAATCCAAGCGTTTCGCCCCGGTAAACTTTAAAACTCACATCATCAACAGCCTTGAAAACTTTTGGATTGCGGTTGAAAAGTCCACGCTGCGCGCCAAAATAAACTTTTAATCCTTCAACAGTCAGCAATGGCTTTTGCTGATAAAGCTTTTCATGTGCGATTTTCCGGTCTTCATCACTGATTTCATCGTCTTTAGAACCCGGAGTGAAGGATGCATTTAAAAAATCGTTTACTATAGGCAAGCGCTTTAAGCGTTTACCAAGAGGCGGACGGCAAGCGATCAATCCCTGGGTGTAAGGATGATTCGGTTGCGTAAAAATATCATGGGCTTTGCCAGACTCAACGATTTTTCCCTTGTTCATAACTACTACATAATCGGCTATTTCAGCGATTACACCTAAATCGTGGCTTATGAAAATCAGGCTCATATTGTATTTATGCTGAAGTGATTTCAGCAATTGCAGAATGTTTTTCTGAACGGTTACATCAAGGGCGGTGGTTGGTTCATCTGCAATCAATATATCGGGGCGACAGGCAATGGCCATAGCAATCATTACCCGTTGCTTTTGCCCTCCCGAAAGTTGGTGAGGATAAGCACGGTAAATCCTTTCAGGATCGGGGAGCATAACCTCCGTAAATAAATTCAGCACGTAGGCTTTCGCCTTACGGGATCCATATCCCAGATGAAGTCTCACCGATTCAACAATCTGCTTTCCGCAGCGCATTACCGGATTAAGCGAGGTCATGGGTTCCTGAAAAATCATGCTGATGCGCCGGCCCCTGATTTTTCGCATATATTTCTCCGGAAGGTTTTGTAAAAATATGGTTTGCTGATCTTGTCCAGTATATATAATTTCTCCCTGATGTATGCGGCTGTAGCCTTTGGGGAGTAATTGCATAATGGCCAGAGAGGTAACGGATTTTCCCGACCCACTTTCACCAACAATTCCAAGGGTTTGTTTTCTGTTCAGAGATAGACTTACCTCTTCCACAGCCGTAATCCATTCATTTATATTACGAAATGAAATGCTTAAATTACTTATGGTGAGTGAAGTGTCTTCCATATTTGGTTGCAAATAATGCCATCAGAGCAAAGCGGCCCTTTTGGTATCAAGCCGGATAAAAATGAATAGCAGTATAGTAAATGCCCACAATGAAGAACCTCCATAACTAAAAAAAGGTAGAGGGATTCCTATAACAGGCACCAGGCCTATGGTCATGCCAATATTAATCACAAAATGAAAGAACAATATAGAAGCAACGCCATAGCCATAGATGAGCGAGAAAGTGGAACGCTGTCGCTCAGCGACGTTTACTATCTTGATCAAAAGTAAAACAAACAACACAATTACGGTGGTTGTGCCGACAAAACCCCACTCTTCGCCAACTGTGCAAAAGATGAAGTCGGTGCTTTGCTCAGGAACAAAGTTGTATTTGGTTTGGGTGCCATTCAGGAAACCTTTGCCCAGAAACCCTCCTGAACCAATGGCTATTTTGGACTGGTTCACGTTATAACCCGCACCTTTCAGATCGAGCGTTTTCCCGAGCAACACGTCGATCCGCGATTTTTGATGGTCGCCCAGAAAATTGTCAAAGGCGTAATTGACCGAAAAAATAAAACCTATCCCAAGCAGCAATAATCCGATGAGGTTAAGGATATTTGCCCTGTTCCGTTTAATAAAAAACAATAAGGCCAGGGCTATGGCTAAAACAAATCCCATTACATAGAGTTGTCCCACCATAAGCGTGGAAACCGCGATGATGGCTACCATTACCCCCGCAAGAAGGAAGTTGCCCGATAATCCCATACGGTAAAGCACAAGGATGAATGAAGAGTAGACCAGGGCAGAGCCGGTGTCATTTTGTATCAGTATAAGCAGGGCCGGCGTTCCCAGCAATACCAATGGTATAAATCTCGTCTTGAAATCTTTAACATTGATGTGTTGCCCACTAAAGAACTTAGCCAGTGCCAGGTTTGTAGCAAACTTGGCAAACTCTGCAGGCTGCAAACCAAAGCTTCCAATGTGGAACCATGATTTTGAACCGGCAACAGTATTCCCAAAGAGTAATACTCCAATCAGTAAAGCAATGGTAAACCCATAAATAAGGTAAGAAAAAGTGCTGAAAAATCTCGCATCTGTGAGGATGATTACCAGTCCAATAAATAATGATGTAAGAATCCAGATCAATTGCTTACCGTAACTTTGTGACATGTCGAGGATGCTGTTATGATCTTCGTTATAAACAGCTGCATAAATATTTACCCAGCCTATTAAGACCAGCGCGAGGTAGAGCAGGATCAGGGTCCAGTCTATGTTTTCGTATATTTGGTTTCTTTCCCGCACTTTTTTAGTCGTATAGTTTCCCGTTGATCATGGTTTCTTCCACATTTTTTCGTTTTACTTCACCATTGATGTATTTTTCGATCATGAGTGAAGCAATGGGTAAAGCCCAGGTAGAGCCAAACCCTGAATTTTCAACCACTACAGCGATGGCGATCACCGGATTTTCTTTTGGGGCAAAGGCCATAAAAATAGAATGGTCTTTACCGTGAGGATTTTCAGCCGTTCCCGTTTTCCCGCACATGGTGATATTTTCAATCTGATACCAGCGTGCTGTTCCCAAGGTAGCTACCTGGGCCATCCCTTCAATAGCAACATCAAAATGGACGGGTTTTATAGTAGAAGTTATTTTTTTTGCATTTTGGATGTTTTTTTTGTTGTCCCCAATGGATTTTACCACGTGAGGAACAAAATAGAATCCGCGGTTTGCGATCACCACCGCTGAATTCGCGATTTGAAGCGGTGTTGCAAGAATTTCGCCCTGACCTATGGAAAGAGATCGCACTGTCATTGCATTCCATCGGCCTTTGCCGTAAATGGCATCAAAACTTTCCGCCGAAGGGATATTCCCACTCAATTCACTTCCCAGATCAGTTCCCAGTTTATGCCCAAACCCAAGGCTCATCACATGGTTTCGCCAGACCACATAGTTTGATCGCAGGTTTCCATGGCCTGAACTTGTCAGAATGGAACGGAAAACCTGCCAGTGAAAAGGATTGCACGATTGCTGAATGCCAACAAAAACATCAAGTGGCGATTGGTGGTTATGTGTGCACCGGATGGGTGTTGAACCCGGCCCCTGGCAGGAGTAACGGGTGGAAGGTTTTAGTACACCTTCCTGTAGTCCTACCAGATCATTGATCATTTTAAAAGTAGACCCCGGAGGATACTGGCCCATCATGGCGCGATTGAGCAGTGGTTTTACCGGATCATCAAACAGTGCTTTGAAGTTTTTTCCCCTAACCCTTCCAACAAGAAGGTTGGGGTCATAAGTCGGGCTTGACAGAAAAGCCAGAATCTCACCCGTTGCCGGCTCAATGGCAACTACGCTTCCCATTTTGCCTTGCATTAGCAATTCACCATACTCCTGCAGGTCAGCATCAATCGTAAGGTAAAGATCTTTTCCCATCACCGCGAGGGTATCCAACATTCCATCCTGGAAACTGCCCACTTCCTTGTTGTGTACATCAACCATGCGCACTTTAATGCCTTTTATACCACGCAATTCATCTTCGTAGGACTTTTCAAGTCCGCTGATGCCTATATAGTCACCTGATTTGTAATAGGGGTTTTTGTCAATGATATTTTGATTCACCTCCCCAACGTATCCGAGCATATGTGCCGCTATAGGTTTAGGGTATTTTCTTAAGGTACGGGGTTGAACGTAAAATCCGGGGTAACGGTAAAGCTTTTCTTCTATGTAACCATAGGATTCTTTTGATATTTGTTTCTCGAAAAGACTGGGTTTATATCGGCTATAGGATCGTGCTTTTCCCAATCTTTCTCTGAAACCTTCAATTGAAATATCAAGCAAACTGCAAAATTCAATTGTATCCATTTGTTTCACCTGTGCAGGAAGCACCATAAGGTCATATACTGCCTCATTATAAACAAGTAATTTGCCTTTTCTATCGTAAACCAAACCCCTGGCAGGATATTGAGTTACGTAACGGAGTACATTGTTTTTTGCCGAATGTACGTAGGAATCATCCACTACTTGCAAAAAAAACAACCGCAGCAGGAAAATGATGCCCGCAACCATAAAGATGGTAATTACTGATTGTCTGCGAGATGCGAGTGTTTTAGTTTCCATTCGGAGTATTCCGCGCTGATTTTAGTAAATTGCAAAATTAGGGAATTTTAGTTGGATAGTCGGTAGTCAAATAGTCGGTCGATAAATAGTCAACAGTCAATAGATGGCAATCGGGATTCGGTTCATACTCCGGTGTCGTAGTTATTGGCACATGAAAATCAATATGCGCACGATGGTTAGTCCCTCTTATCGATTGACCCGCACCCTTGAAGAAGCCATCCTGTTATTTCAAACATGAGCATTAACATACTTCGCAATTGCGTCAACATCCTGATCCAGCATACATTTAAAATGTCCTTTGGGGCATTTCTCAAATCCGATTTTGCTACATGGGCGGCATGAAAGATTTTTTACTTCTGACATAAATTGCTTTTTCCCAGCGGGGAGGTATGGATACATACCAAAATCAGGGATGGTATTTCCCCATACGGAAACGATTGGCTTTTGAAATGCCGCGGCTATGTGCATCAGGCCTGTATCGTTGGTAATAATGGCTTTTGCTTGCCGAACCAGTGAGGCAGATTGCATCAGGTTGTATTTGCCGCAGGCATTTAATGCATTTATACCTTTCGTACTGGCAATTTGTTCTCCTCTTTCCTTATCCTCAGGTCCGCCCAGCAAAATTACCGGTAAATGGAGTAATCGGCAAATGTCAATAACTCGTTCAGCTGCCAATATTTTAGTATGGTGCTTGCCACCAATTACTAAACCAACGTAACCATTGCAAAAAGGAGATGGCAAGTCATTCAATGATACTTGTTCAGAAGGTAAAATGAAAAAGTCGAGTCCGAGTCCGTCGTTTTTTACTCCGAAGGCACGGGCAGCATCAAAATAACGATCAACAATATGCGTATTGGGAAGAAAATTCTGTTTAAAGCGTACCAGTATCCATTTACGAAGGTTCAGCTTGGTGAACCTTCGATAAGGTTTACGCAGTTTTGCAATTACCTGCCACGATCGCAAATTGTTGTGCAGGTCGACAATATAATCGTATTGTTCGGCTTGAAGTTCGGAGGTAATTTCCGATACATACTTATTAATGGAGTATACCTTATGTATATGAGGATTGTTTTCTGTAATGCCAACAAAGGCTTTTTTTGTCAGAAAATGGATTTCAGATCCTTCCACCTGTTCATGTAAACATCTGATTACCGGCGAAGTAAGTACAATGTCGCCAATAGAACTGAAGCGGATAACCAGAATTTTTATTGTCATACGTGAAAATACCAAACCGGATCAGCAAAAGTAATGAATCAATCCGATATTGCAGCCGCTACAATTGGTTTAGCACACTAAAATAAAAGGAAGAACACATAATTAACCCTATCTTTGTCCCATGATTTTTATTGACACCCATACTCATATTTATCTGGCAGAATTTGATCAGGATCGACATCAGATTGTGGGAGAAGCCATTCAATCAGGTGTAAAATATATGATGCTTCCCAACATTGACCGTTCCTCTATGCATCCAATGTTATCTCTTGTCCATGATTTTCCGGATAATTGTTTTCCAATGGCAGGCCTTCATCCCACTTCAGTGAATGAAAATTACAGGGAAGAAATGGCAGCTGTGGAGAAAAGTCTGGAACATGGTAAATTTTACGGAATTGGTGAATGTGGCATAGATTTATACTGGGATAAAACCTTTGCACAGGAGCAGGAAATTGTGTTCAGGCAACAGATTGAACTCGCTTTGAAGCACAATCTTCCTTTGGTGGTGCACATTAGAGAATCTTTCAATGAAGTTATCCGGATTTTAAAAGATGTAAACCATTCTGAGCTGCGGGGAATTTTTCACTGCTTTTCGGGAAGTGTTGAGCAGGCAAAACAAGCCATTGATCTGGGTTTTAGCCTTGGACTTGGTGGAGTGATTACCTTTAAGAACAACAAAATGCAGGAAACCCTCAAGCAAGTTGATATGAAATACCTTTTGCTTGAAACTGATGCCCCTTTCCTGGCTCCAACACCACATCGCGGCAAACGAAACCAACCTGGTTACATTCCACTGGTTGCTGCAAAAGTGGCTGAAATTAAAGGAATAACTATTGAGGAAGTGGCAGCTGCAACCACTAAGAATGCCATGAATTTATTTAAACTAACTGAAAAATAGTTTCAGCAACCTATCCCTGAAATGGAATCTAACATTCTCGTAATTTATACCGGTGGCACTATAGGTATGGTGCAGGATCCTGAAACCGGAGCTTTGGCCCCATTCAACTTTGACGCCTTATATAAACACATCCCTGTTTTACAGAATTTCAATTGTCACATCGATTCCTACTGTTTCGATCCTTTGATTGATTCATCCAATATGAAACCTTCATTTTGGATAGCTCTGGCAGAAATCATTGAGGCGAATTATGAGAAATACGATGGATTTGTAATCCTGCATGGTACGGATACCATGGCATATACGGCTTCGATTTTGAGTTTCATGCTTGAAAACCTGAACAAGCCCGTTGTTTTTACCGGCTCGCAACTTCCAATGGGCGTTTTGCGCACAGATGGTCGCGAAAATTTTATCAATTCCATTGAAATTGCCGGTGCTTATGCAGATGAAACCCCATTGGTACCTGAAGTAAGTATATGTTTTGAAAACCGTTTAATGCGCGGCAACCGGACCAATAAATTTAATGCCGAACACTTTAATGCATTTTTAAGTGGGAATTATCCTTTGCTTGCGCAGGTTGGCGTGCACATACGATACAATCAGCAACACATTTTAAAACCGAATTTTAAAAAACTGAAAGTTCACCGTAACCTCGATCCTAATGTTGCCATCTTGAAACTTTTTCCGGGCATTACTGAAAATGTTGTAAAAAGTATTCTGGAAATCCCGGAATTAAAGGCATTGATACTTGAAACATTTGGTGCAGGTAACGCACCGACGGATGAATGGTTTCTTCGTTTGCTGAATGATGCAATAAAAAAAGGGATAACTATATTTAATGTTACCCAATGCAAAGGTGGTTCGGTTGAGATGGGGAAATATGAAACGAGTATAAAATTAGGCAGTATCGGCGTTGTTGGTGGATATGATATTACCACAGAATCTGCCATTGCCAAGACAATGTACCTGCTTGGTGAAGGTTATAGCGGTGAACGGCTCAGACAATTGCTGCAAACACCTTTGAGGGGAGAACTGACCCTTGAATAAATCAGTTTTACAAATACCCTGAGGACTTGTTTTTCAAAGCGCTAAATTTAAAGTGCTCAAATATAGAGGTTTAAATAGTCTTTTGGTTGCTTTGGGAAAAATATTCAACGGAAACAACAAATTAAAAAAAAAGTTCAAATACTGTTGGTTCATATTTTTTTGTATTTTAGCGCCCTGAAAAGCATAAAGAGGCGTACATTGAGCCTGTTACGGAGAGATGGCCGAGTGGTCGAAGGCGCACGCCTGGAAAGTGTGTATATGCCAAAAGCGTATCATGGGTTCGAATCCCATTCTCTCCGCTTAGATGAAGAAAAAAGTAAAATCACAATAAACTGAAACAAAAACAAGTTCACTTAAAATCAAAAATCAATAACAATTAACTATGAAAAAATTAATTGCGTTTTTGACCGTAGCAGGAATGCTCACCTTTGGGGTTACCAGCTTTGTAATGGCTCAGGACGAGGCTGCAGCGCAGACTGAGCAAACTACAGATTCTGCTGTGCAGGAAGCCGCACAGGCACCTCAGCAAGAAACCCTTGTAGCAGAAGAGGAAGCTCCTCAAACATTTCACCAAATATTGAAACAGAAGTTTATTGAAGGTTCTCCCGGATGGATGTTCCCGGTACTTCTTGTACTCATTCTTGGTTTGGCACTCTCTATTGAGCGCATCATTTATCTTAACCTGTCTACTACCAACACACAGAAACTGCTGAACAAAGTTGAAACAGCACTTGAAATGGAAGGTATTGGCGCAGCGAAAGAGATTTGCAAAAACACACGTGGACCAGTTGCCAGTATTTTCTTCCAGGGTCTTGACCGTTATGAAGAAGGTCTTGAAATGGTTGAGAAATCAATTGTATCCTACGGTGGTGTGTTGATGGGTCGTCTTGAGAACAACCTCTCATGGATTGCTTTATTTATCGCACTTGCTCCGATGCTCGGGTTCCTTGGAACAGTTGTAGGTATGGTTCAGGCGTTCGACGACATTGAAGCAGCTGGAGACATCTCTCCAACCATTGTTGCCGGAGGTATGAAAGTGGCTCTTTTAACAACCGTATTTGGTCTTATCGTGGCAATCATCCTTCAGATTTTCTACAATTATCTGATCTCTAAGGTTGATGGCATTGTTAACTCGATGGAAGATGCAACTATATCCTTCATGGATATTTTGGTAAAAAACAAAAACGTTAAAAAGTAAAAAACCATGCAAGATAGTCCATTAATTGAAATTGGCTTGTACCTGGCTTATGCACTCATAGCTGTTGCAGCAATTTCTTCAATTGTATTTCCGATAATTCAAACTTTCGGGAATCTGAAAAAAGCCAAAAGCGGACTGATCGGATTTGCAGTATTGATAGTTGTTCTTGTTGTTGCTTACGCGCTTTCACCAGCTGAAACCGGAGCATTTTATGACAAAAAAGACATTTCTGCCAATACTTCAAAATTGATCGGAGGAGGCTTGCTTGCAACCTATATCGTATTTGCAGGTGTGATTGTTAGTATCCTCTATGCCGAAGTGGCTAAGTGGTTTAAGTAAGTATGTTCCCTTTAAAAGGATGAACCATGTCTAAGAAAACTCCCGAAATTCAAGCCGGGTCTATGGCAGATATTTCCTTCCTGATGCTCATCTTCTTTCTGGTTACTACAACCATGGATGTTGACTCGGGTATCGTCAGGAGATTGCCACCACTCCCGGAAAAAGATGCAGAAATTCCTGAAGTAAAGGAACGCAATATCTTCAATGTTCTTGTAAACAAGAATGACGCGCTCTTTATCGATAATCGCTGGGGCGATATTAATACCCTCCGGATCGAAACCAAGGAGTTTCTGTCTAATCCCAGTAACCGTGAAGATCTCCCGGAAAAGAAAGTGGAAGCAATCCCCTTTCTGGGTGACTTCCCTGTTTCCAGAGGGATTATCTCACTTAAAAATGACCGTGGTACGTCATATGATATGTACATACAAGTTCAGAATGAGCTTACTGCTGCGGTAAACGAACTCAGGGATGAGTTGTCAAAGCAACGATTTGGCAAATCATATAACGACCTCAGTGACCAGGATATCATTTCGGCCATCCAGAAGGCGATTCCTATGTCAATTTCTGAAGCAGAACCTGAAGATATAGGAGGGACCAAATAATGGCAAGATTTAAAAAGGAAAAATCGGGTGATTTACCTGCAATCAGTACTTCTTCCATGCCTGACATTATCTTCATGCTGCTGTTCTTTTTTATGGTAACCACCACCATGCGTGAGGTTACCCTGAAAGTGCGAAACAGAATGCCGGAAGCCAGCGAAGTGCAGAAACTTGAGAAAAAAGCCCTGGTGAGTTTTATCTACATTGGTCCCCCAATGCAATCAAAACTCTATGGAACGGAATCACGTATTCAGTTAAATGATAGTTTTCGTAACGTCGCTGATATCCCTGAATTTATCTACATGGAAAGAGAAGCCAGGGTTGAAGCCGACAGGCCCTTCCTTACTACTTCACTTAAAGTGGACAAAGAAGTGAAAATGGGTATTGTTACCGATGTTAAGCAAGAACTTCGTAAAGTTGGTGCTTTCAAAATCAACTACTCTACACGCAAAGCTGCCGTTAAGGCACAGCGCTAATATTTCATAGTTAATTATTGAAAAAGCGGAACTCCTGTAGTTCCGCTTTTTTATTGATGGGGTGATTGGATGACTCTTGAGAGGGGATGACAGAGCCTACTTTCTCGTTTTAATGGTCGAGAAGATTAGTAGGCTAACTGGCTAAATATCTAACTCAACTCAACCTCCTGGCCCAATGACGGGACTTCCACATGCTTGAAGCCTTTGTTATTCAAATGACCTTTGTAGGCATTGGCTGATTCATAGGTGCCATGAACGATAAATGTCTTTTTTAACTGGCTTTTATCCTGACAGCTTAAAAAATCGATCATTTCATTGTAATCTCCATGTCCACTGAAAGCCTCAATACGTTCAATTTTAGCCTTTACCTTGTGTACAATTCCAAAAATTGAAACTTCTGAATCACCCCGGATAATCCTGGCTCCCAATGTGCTTGGACTGCAATAACCTACTGCAAGTATTGTATTGTTTTTATTGCTAATGTTATTTGCCAGGTGATGTTTAATTCTCCCGGCTTCCATCATGCCTGATGCGGAGATAATAATACAGGGGTCGTGTAAAGTATTCAGATTCTTTGAATCTTCTGCCGATTTAATGTAATACAATGAACTAAAACCAAATGGATCCGGGTCGGTTTCCATAACTTCATGGACATCTTTATTAAAGCAATCAGGATGCAATCTGAAAATATCGGTGGCATTTACTGCCAGGGGGCTATCGACATATATTTTTATTCGGGGTAGCACCCCTTCGTTAAAAAAGTTATTAAGGGTATGTACCAGTTCCTGGGTACGGCCAATAGCGAATGAAGGAATAATAAGTTTACCGCCCCTGTCACCGCAGGTTTCTTTTACCACCCTTAGGAGCTCTTTCTCTGCGTCCTGCCTTTCAGGGTGCAAACGGTCACCATAGGTGGATTCAGTAATCAGGTAATCGCATTGTGGGAATCGGTCTGGCGGACGTAGAATTCGGTTCTCTGGCCTGCCTATGTCGCCAGTGTAAGCAAGACGTATAAAATCATTTTTGTCCCTTATCTCAAGATTTGCCACCCCACTGCCCAACATATGGCCGGTATTTGTGAATTTTACCCTTATGTTTTGATCTATAGAAAATTTCCGGTTGTAGGGAATTCCAATAAATAGCCCCAGACTTTGACGCGCATCATCCAGGGTGTATATGGGTTCTACAGGCGGTAGGTGCTGCCTTGCACGTTTTTTATTAAAATAATAGGTGTCATTTTCCTGAATGTGGCCACTGTCGGGTAACATAATGGAACATAAATCACGGGTTGCATTTGTGCATACTACCGATCCCCTGAATCCCATACGATACAAGTAGGGAACAAGCCCTGAATGATCAATGTGAGCATGGGTGAGTATAATATGGTCGATCTCTTCAGGGTTAAATCCAAGATTTCGGTTCATGCTATCTGTTTCAAGACCTTTGCCCTGATAAACCCCGCAATCAAGAAGTATTTTCTTCCCTTCCTCTGTGGTAATCAAATGTTTGCTACCGGTTACTTCACGTGTTGCTCCTAAAAATTTCAGTTTCATATCCTACGTTATTGGTGAGAAAATTCATAGACAAATTTTTATCTTCCTAAAAGCGAAAGTACACACAATCATACAAAAAATAGTCATTTCCCCGGCGAAATATATAACAACGCTATTTTGAGTGGTTAATTTTCTGCTATAACGAATGTTTTGACAGGTGATTCATTGAAAATGAACTTAAAAACGAAAAACGAACGAACTTTCTGCCGCTGAACATTTATATGAAAGGATTGTTTGTTAAATTTGCCCCCATTGTTTTAACTTAGTCTATTATGTCCGACACCATTACTGGCAGAATTTCACAGATTATTGGCCCTGTGGTTGACGTTGCATTTGATAATGCAAAAGAACTTCCCAACATTTATGATGCCCTTGAGGTAACCCATGAAAATGGCCATAAAGTAATACTTGAATGTCAGCAGGACGTTGGTGAAAGTACTGTTCGAACTATAGCTATGGATTCTACCGATGGTTTGCACCGGGGGATGAAAGTCATTTCTACGGGTCGTGCAATAACCATGCCCGTTGGGGAACAAGTAAAAGGTCGGCTTTTTAATGTAATTGGTGCAGCCATTGATGGATTGGGTGATATTTCAAACAAGGGAGGTTACGCAATACACCGTGATCCGCCGAAATTTGAGAATCTTACTACTCAAAAAGAAGTGCTATACACCGGTATCAAAGTAATTGACCTGATTGAGCCTTATGCAAAAGGAGGTAAAATTGGCTTGTTTGGAGGGGCCGGTGTTGGTAAAACGGTAATCATTATGGAATTAATCAACAACATCGCCAAAAGGTACTCCGGTTTATCGGTATTTTCGGGTGTTGGTGAAAGAACTCGTGAAGGCAACGACTTGTTGCGTGAAATGATAGAATCCGGAGTTATTCGCTATGGTGAAGAATTCACAAAAGATATGGAAGCTGGCGGTTGGGACCTGAGTAAGGTTGACCGGGATGAATTGGTGAAATCCCAGGCTACGCTGGTTTTTGGCCAGATGAATGAGCCTCCCGGAGCACGCGCACGGGTTGCTTTGTCGGGATTAACCATGGCTGAGTATTTCCGTGATGGCGATGAACAATCGGGCGGAAGAGACATCCTCTTTTTTGTAGACAATATTTTCCGTTTTACCCAGGCTGGTTCAGAAGTATCAGCATTGTTGGGCCGCATGCCTTCAGCAGTTGGTTATCAACCAACCCTTGCTTCTGAAATGGGAGTGATGCAGGAAAGAATTTCCTCCACCAACAGGGGTTCCATTACTTCAGTACAGGCAGTATATGTTCCGGCCGATGACCTTACGGATCCTGCTCCGGCAACCACTTTTGCCCATCTGGATGCAACTACAGTATTGAGTCGGAAAATATCTGAGCTGGGGATTTATCCGGCTGTTGATCCACTGGAATCAACCTCACGTATCCTTTCGGTGGATGTGGTTGGCGAAGAACATTATAATACTGCGCAGAGGGTTAAAGAAATTCTTCAACGTTATAAAGAGCTTCAGGATATTATTGCCATCCTGGGTATGGATGAGCTTTCTGATGACGATAAACTTGTGGTATCCAGGGCCAGGCGTGTTCAACGTTTTCTTTCACAGCCTTTTTATGTAGCTACTCAGTTTACTGGCATCCCTGGCACTTTTGTTGCCATTGAAGATACCATTAAAGGGTTTAAAATGATTCTTGATGGTGAGATGGACCAATATCCGGAAGCTGCATTCAACCTGGTTGGAACCATTGAAGAAGCCATGGAAAAGGGTAAGAAAATGATGGAAAGCGCTTAAAAAATTAAGAACTTATGACACTTGAAATCATTAGTCCTGTTGGAACGCTATTTAAAGGAGAGGTAAGTCTGATTCAACTTCCTGGTAAATCAGGTTCCTTTGAAATATTGAACAATCACGCCCCTATGATTTCCGCATTAAAAAAAGGAAAAATCAAAGTGATTGATGGTGAAAGACAAACAAGTTTTATTGATATCGAAGGAGGAACCCTTAAAGTTGAGCGAAATACTATATTAATTCTGGCCGATTAACTAAACCTTCTCAGGCATTAAATAAAGATACAGAAATAAAAAAACCGGCTATTAGCCGGTTTTTTTGCGGTGGTATCGGCCGATAAGGACATAATTTTTTATTTTACGTTGTTAATCAGTTAGTTACAAGCCTTTGAAATCTTTCAAGTGTCTTGTGCGTGTCTTAATGGCAGCTTTATTAGTGTTATTCTTTACGTTTTTGTTTATAAAAATCATCCATTATCTTTTCAACCACCTTGGTCTTATCTGTTTCTATTAATCCAGTGTTTCTTGTTAGTATGATGATGTTCATTAATGTCCTATAAAAATGTTCGCTATTTTGCGCAATTGAAGTTGCTTCAGTTATATTCTCATTAATATAGTCCAATAATGAATTAAGTAAATATTTGATTTCTCTTCTATAAAAATTAATACTGGTTCGAAACTCTTGAATTCTATTATTCAGTTCGTGTATCTTTGAATCACGCAATTCTATTTCTATATTTAATCGCTTTATCTCTTCTGAATCAACTGTATCTAACTCAAAGAATGCTGTAATTGGCTCTTCCAAAACCTCAGCAATTTTTTCCAGAACCGCCACCGAGAGCGTTTTATTCTCAATTGTGCGATAAAAACCCGCCCTTGACACACCTATTTTTTCTGCCAAAGCATTAAAAGGTACTTGCTTTTCTGTTGACAACTCTTTTATCTTATTGTAATTGAATGACATAGGTTGTTTGTAATTTTTTATAGACACATTGTGTTGTATTTACGACATTATGTTGTATATTTACAACGCCAAAATTGTAATCGTTGCACAACGATATACACATAAGTGTACAAATATACACAAAAGTGTACAAATATTTAAAATTATGACACAAATTGTTATAACAGACATTGAAAATTTGAAATTAGCGGTAAAAACTGCATTTCAAGAAATGGAAGCTGAAAAGGTAAAGGTGCAGCTAACAGACAGGACTTATACCATAAATGAGGTTGCCAAACGGCTTCATATGGCTCACGCTACAGTAAAAAAACTGGCAATGAATGGCATAATCAAATCCACTAAATCCGGAAGGATTACCGAGCAGGCCATAAATGATTACCTGAATGACAAATAGGAGTGCCAACGGGCCCAAACCCGTGAAATTCATAATAACCCTTAACGGTCGGACCCTGAATCTGGCCTATTGTCAAACCTTTAACGATATGCATGAAAACAAAAAAACCACCAAACAACGATTCGTTGTACTGGCAGATCCTATGCCGGTTAACGATCAGACAATTGAGCATTGCAATTTCCAATGAAGTTGAACACACACAAAAGAAACTGGAAGCCCAAACACACTACCACAGGATAAAAAACCTGTGGTACAAAATAAGGGCCAGCACTTTTGTTGATGAATCCGATCAGGTTATTATTCTTGAGGCTTTCAACTTTATAAATAAGCATCCCAGGAATAATGCTCAATTGTCCAGGCTCCTTTTTCGTACCAGTCCTGGTAGTGCCTTTTCAATAAACTTTATTTTTTAAAACCACCCGGCCTAATAAAGCCGCTAAAACCTTTTTAACATGAAAACAAAACAATTATTAACCTCACAAGAATTTATTAAAGACAATGATATTAGTTCCACTTTGGGCTGTTCTGACCATGAATATCTGCCAGGTTTAAGCGATGTTGCTATTTATGCAGCTCTCCCAGATGCAGATCTAAATATTAAAGATTACGTTAATGTAGTATCAATTTCCCAAGCCTGGTATTTTGTCCATAAGCTTCGTGATGTTGTCCAATCAAATTTCGATTTTTCAAATGTTGATTTTGATGAAATTGCAGATCCACGTGAAAGGCAAATGGCAAAGTTTCTTTTTAAAGAGAATGATCCTGCAGTGCTACTTCCGCAATTCGACAGGGTAATATATTATGCTTTTTTCCAATCTCAGGCAAGTATGGAGAGCCCTAATGACGCCAATGGAATGCGAAAATTTATGGAAATGATCAAAAGCATAAACGCTATTCCATCCTGAAAGGATACCGAACCAATAGTACAGTTCAGAAATAACAATTTTCTGAACTGTACTAAAATCAAGGGTTTCAGCAAATGTACTTTTATACCCTTACCCTTTACCCTTACTTTTGGTTTAAAAAAAAATCATGCTCAAGAAACTAAGCACAACTCTGTTGGTAACGATCAATGATAAAGTTCTGAACCGTGCATTTGCTTCAATTGCCCCAGGTGATACTTTTTTGAACATAAAAAGCCCCCGGTCCTGAAACTCCGGGGGCTAAAACTTCAACCTGCATAAAAACAGGTACAAAGTTAACTACAAAAGCAACAATGTCAAACCTTTAACTTAAAAGAAATGCAGATTAGCCCATCAAATAAGAATAAAGCCGTGTACCAACTGGTCAAAATGATGCATAATAAGCATAAACCAATTTTATTTACGGGTGATGCCATTCAAAGGAAAGCAGCATTTATTAAGGAATTGCGAACACACTACCCAACCAGGGTTACACTAAATGCGACGACGATACCCGCTGCTCTATCTGAAACAGTAAAAATAATAATTGTTGAAAATGTTTCAGATACAGAAACCCTGCAGAAATGGCACAAATTTCATTCTACTGGGATCATTTCTGAGATGAACCCCAATAAAATGATTTATCCCGATGTGGTAATTGTTTCGACAATTGACCAAAACGAGTTTATATCGTTATGCCCAAAATTATTAAGTTGCTTTCAAATTGTTGAATTGAACTAAGAGGAAGAACTACAAAACAACTCCAATGACAATTGCTAAAAACCAAAATAACATGCAAGATTTTATAAAATTCTGGACAGTAGAATTAAAAGATGGTTCTTTTAAAGAATGTAAAATCAACCATAAAAAGTATATTGATTTTCTTCAAAGTTGCGGCTTTAGAAGATACGATCAGGGGCATGATTACTTTTTCATTAGAATAAAAAGCAATGTTATTGAAGAGGTATCAAGAAACCGCATAAAAGATGTTGTAATACAATTTATTGAAGATCTACCAGATGAATATTTAAAAAAAGAAGGGATGAAAAAAGAGTATTTGTTAGGTAAATTTTATTCAAGCCCTCAAACATACTTTAACGATACAAAATTAAGTATGTTAAAGCCAGAACCAAACCTGGAGCTTAACCAGGATACAAAAACCGAGGCCTATATTTATTATAAAAACGGATATGTTAAATGCACTGCCATAGGATATGAACTATTAGAATATAGTACCCTAAACAAATTAATATGGAAGAATCAGATTAAAGACCGAAATTTTGAGAATGATTCTCCAGAAGGGATGTTTTACAAGTTCGTGTACAATATTGCCAATAAAGATGCTGAAAGGTTTTTATCAATTCAAACACTGATTGGTTATAGCATGCATTCATTTTTTGATACAAAGAGAAAAGCAATAAACTTTACCGATAGTGCAATTTCCGAAATGCCGGAAGGTAGAACCGGTAAAACACTCTTGGGACAAGGCATCGCAAAAGTTAAGAACCTTTGTGAAATATCGGGAAAAGACTTTAAACCCAGAGAAGATAAACACAAATATTCAAATTGCAGTATTGATACTCAGATTGTTTTCCTAAATGACATTCGCAAAAATTTTGACATTGAAAACCTGTTTAATGATATTTCAGATCACATAACGGTTGATAAGAAAAATCAGACTCCATTTACAATTAATGCAAAAATTCTTATTTCTTCAAATTCAACATTTATGGTTGATGGAGCAAGTGCAAAAGATAGAATTGTTGAGTTTGAGTTTTCAGATCACTACAGCAACATAAAAAGTCCTTATAATGAATTTAAAACATGGTTCTTTACTGAATGGGATACTAAGGAATGGTTTCATTTCGATAACTTCATGGTAGATTGCATTTCAAAATATCTCGAACATGGGATCAAAGAAGCCAAAAATATTAATCTGCTTGAGAGAAAAAGAATTGAGCAAACCAATCCGGATTTTGCCGAATGGATGGACGAGCAAATAAAAGAAAAATCCATTTATCAAAAATTTGATTATGACAAGAAAGAGCTTCATGATAGATTCCTAAAAGCCTATCCCGATTATACCGACCACAAATTTTTTAAGTTGCAAAGGAATTTTACCAATTGTCTAAAGAAATATGCCAAGCTTTCGGAAGACCTTGGTAATAATTTCAATGAGAGAAGGGCAAACGGTGTTAGCTACATATCCTTTGGACAATCTCAAAAGGAAAGGGAACAGGAAGATGAAAAGACGAATAAGTACCACGAATTTAACACTGAACTTGAATTAGTTACAGATGAAAAATTGCCTTTTTAAAGTTCGTTGACGTTTTTTTAACAATTTCAATGTACTGAACGTACTATTATTTTTAAGTTGTTGATTAATAGTTAAATACCTAAATATAAAAAGTACTTTGAATGGTTTTTGGTGTACGTACTGAACGTACTGTATGTACTACTTATCCAGTACGTTGAAAATTTGACAGTACAATCAAAGTACATATCTTAATGATGGTTGTGTACTTAATAAAGGTTTGATATAGTGGCTGTTAACCCTTATAGTACGTTCAGTACATTGAAAAAGCCACTTATTGGTACATCTGTTGAAAAAAAAAGAATGCTAATGCCTTTGAAAAAAAAAGATGAATTGCCAGGACGCCAAAAAAATTGACATTGTCGCTTTTCTTCAAATGATTGGTTTTGAAGGAAAATTGAAGTATTCATATATGTGGTATAACTCACCTTTTAGGAATGAAAAAACTGCAAGTTTCAGGGTTGATATCAGGGAAAACCGTTGGATTGATTTTGGAACATCAGATATGAAAAAAGGTGATCTGGTTGACCTGGTCAAGTTGATTTATAATACCGATACCAAAGGAGCACTAAATATTCTTTGCTCATACGATCCTAACCAATTTCTTTCTTTTTCAAAGGCATATATCACATCTCATTCAACCGAGCCAGGAATAAAAATTAATCACACCCAGCCAATAGAAAACAAAGCTCTCGTACAATACATTAACGAAAGGGGAATCCCTTTGAGAATTGCCAAATTATACACCAAAGAGGTTTATTATTCAGTAAATGATAAACGATTCTTCTCAATTGGATTCAAAAACGATAAAGAAGGGTTTGAGCTAAGGAATAAATATTTTAAGAATTGCTCCAGTCCTAAACACGTCACCACTTTTAAAGCTGTCGAAAGTAACGACTTGAATTTGTTTGAGGGCTTTTTTGATTTTCTTTCGGCTTTGGTTTACTATAAAGTTGAAAAGATGCCCCAAAATGTAATTGTACTGAATTCACTATCTAATCTTTATTTGGTTTTGACCGAACTTTCTAAATATGAGAAGGTCAGTTTATTCCTGGATAACGATCAAGCAGGCCGTGAAGCTGTACAAATAATCAAAGCGGCTCATTCATCGGTTTCTGATGAATCAGCAGGAATTTTCCCTAACCACAAAGATTTTAATCAGTTCATAGTTAATCGTGGCAATATAGTTTAATTTCTTAAAATGTCATTTAATGAAAATTAAATTATTTCAAAGT
The DNA here is from genome assembly GCA_034005265.1 of Lentimicrobium sp. Taxonomy (GTDB): domain Bacteria; phylum Bacteroidota; class Bacteroidia; order Bacteroidales; family Lentimicrobiaceae; genus Lentimicrobium. The sequence continues at coordinate 17,682 of JAVEVB010000021.1, read as the reverse complement.
TTCAATTTTAAAAAGAAAAATATTTGTCCTGGAATGCCCTGTTTACAGCCCTTTCATATTTTGTCCTTTTCTATCCCTACCCTCTACCCTTACATTTGGTCAAAAAAAATCATGAAAGAAAATTCAAATTCAGACATTCAAGTTGGCTCAGTCGTTTTTTTAAAAAGCGATGCTGATTTCAAATTGCCAATGATTGTAAAATCACTACCTAGTAGCAGTTTCCCAGAGGCGCACTTGGTTTGGATAGGCAGTCAAAAGACAATGGTACGTGGTTATTTTCCCATTGAGTCCATAATCACAAAACCGATTGAAGATAAATAATCAATTATTCACTCTTAACACTCAAAAAAATGAGCACAGTAAAAAACACAAAAATTCCTATCATCAATATGCCTGGAAAACTCTGTTTTATTGATAAAACATTCAGGCAATTTACATCGAAAGATGAGAAACAGATCATGCTGATGAAGCGCGAAGACATTCTCCCTGGTAGAATCTATGAAAAGCCCATTCAATATAGTTTTTTGCTGGGTGATTCTGTAAATGGGGAACTTGAATCTGTTGAGAGCTTGAGTGAGGCACTGGCAGTTGCTTGGCTGCTAAGTGAAGGTTACACTTTTGCGGATTTCAAGTAAAAATTTTAATTTATTACCCGGCGCTTAATTTAAAATTGTTTTGTGCTATTGGTTTTTTTGTTTCCATAAGGCTTGAAACAAGATAAAGAGATTAAGAGCACTTTTTCTTCATTGGGTGCAAATAGGATCTTTATTAGTAATTAAGTCGCCGGGTTTTGTTTTTTTTAGAATTACTCTAAAGTAATCTTTTTACGTTTTAAAATTTATTACAATGGCTGATCTTTCAATTGATAGGGCACAACTTGAAATCATAATCAAGAATGATGATTCGCGTAAGCGTTTAAGGGAACTTGAAGAAGATACCTCAAACCTTACCAAGGAAATGAAAAACCTTGAAAAACAGGGGAAGAAAGACACACAAGCTTATCGTGAAAAAGAAATAGCTATCAGAAGGAATAGTGCTGAAATGGACCGGCTTAGTAAGGCCATAGGGTTAACCGGCATGACCATGAAGGAACTTGTACAAAAACAGCGGCAATTAAACACAATTCTTGCCAATATGGATCCACGGCTTCATGAATATAAAAAATTACAGGCAGAACTTGCAACAGTAACGGGCCGTGTCAATGAACTTAAGCGAGGAGCATCAAATGCTGGACTAAGCCTCAAGGGCATGGCCAATGGCTTTAACAAATACATGGGAATCTTTACTGCTTTTGCTGCATCTATCGCTGGCTTTGTAATGGGATTTAAAAGCATGATTGATAAGGCAAATCAATTTGGGGAATCGGTTGCTAATCTAAGTGCGTTAACAGGATTAGCCGGGAAAGAACTAAAATGGTTGAGCGATAAAGCGAAGGAAGTTGCAAAGAGTGGGACTGATGCTGGGATCAAAATTACTGCCGGTGCCCAGGAAATTGTTGATGCTTATACCTTGATGGGATCAGCCAAACCAGAATTGCTTAAAAATAAGGAAGCACTTGACCAGGTAACGCAATCCGCGTTAATAATGGCTGATGCAGCAAAAATAAAAGCTACAGATGCCGTGGATTCTTTGGCAAATACCATGAACCAGTTTGGGGCACCAGCTTCTGATGCAGCAAGGTATATGAATGTGCTGGCCGCTGGATCAAAGGAGGGTGCCGCTGCTATTCCATCTGTAAGCGCAAGTATGGTTAAGTTTGGAGCTGCTGCAGCATCTGCTAATATTACTGTTGAGGAATCTGTAGGGCTAATTGAAGCACTTGCAGAAAAAGGTATAAAAGGCGAGATTGCAGGGACACAAATTAAAACTGCCTTGTTAAAAATGCAGACTGGGGCTGATGATACCAATCCCAAGATTGTTGGCTTACAACAAGCATTAGATAATCTTAATGCAAAAAATATGACTGCTGCTGAGATGGTTAAGTTTTTCGGACAGGAATCTTATATAGCAGCTCAGGTAATTGTTGGTGGTACTGAAAGGGTTAAGTATTTTACAGAAGCTGTTACCGACACGAACGTTGCACTTGAACAGGCGGCAATTAATACCAATACCGAAGCTGCAGCAAAGAAAAGAGCTATTAATAACTATGAACTGGCAGCTATTGCCCTGGGGGAGAAATTAGCACCGGCCATCACTGCCAGCACAACTGCATTTACCTATATGCTTAATACGTTGAATTCTGTTATATCCTTTTTTAGGAGTTCAGCAGTTGCTGCAGAAGAAGCCTCAAAAGCTTTTGATAATCAGGTGACGAAAGTTGCAGATTTGAATGCTGAAATAGTTCCACTTTTAAGTAGATATGATGAGTTGATTATAAAAAGTGGAAAATCTACTACAGAACAAAACGAATTAAATGAAATTATTAAAACTGTTGCAGACACCATACCATCTGCCATAACTAAATTTGATGAATACGGGAATGCTATATCCATTAGTACAAATCGTGTAAGAGAGTTTATAGCTGCTGAAACTGACAGATTGAAAGTCGTAAATGATGAAGCAATCAGGGCTAATAAAAATAAGCTTGAATTAGTTGAACAACAAGAAAAAGCTAGTCAATCCAGGCTTAATGAATTAGCAAAAAAAGGATATTTCACAATAGCAGAAATTACCAGTACTGGATCTTCATCTTTTTCGACATATCGCAGATCTTCTGAGATTGAAATAAAGGCCGAACAAGAAAAATACAAAAGTCTTTTATCTCAAAAGCGTGGCTACCAAGCTGAGATTGAGCGATTAAATGGTGACGCACTTACAAAAGAAGTGGAAAGACGAGAAGCTGAACGCGAAGCCGAACGTAAGGCTGAACAAAAGCTCCAGGAACAGAGGGTTGCATATAATAAAATGACCAAAAAAGAGCTGGAAAAATTATCTGCTGAAGGCGACGAGCTAGCTACACAAATTCTTTTAACTAAAAATGATAAAAATGTTGATTCTAACAAGAAATTAGCAAGCTCCTATGAAAAACTAAGCCAGGAAATAAGTAAATATAAAAATCAACTTTCCGGATTAGTGGCTACAGGTAGTTTTGAAGATGCGAAGATTGTCGGTGTACAAATCACCCAACTTGAAAATCAAAAAAATATTATAGATAAAATCATTGCGAATGGGGGCAATGTCAAAAAGTTTCTTGATGATTTAACAAATGATGAACAAGCCTTAATAGAAGAAGAAGCCGAGTTGTGGGATCAGTTTTATAAAGACCCTAAGAATATGGCTGGAATTAACGATTATCAGAACAGACAACAAGAAAAGAAAGAACGTCAAACAGAAGTTGACAGTTCAAGAGTAGATAAAAATATTTATGATGGTGAGCAAAAAAGCGGATTTGATGGTGCCTTCTATCTTGATCAGGTAAGTGTGGTTAGCAGTGCTGCTTTTGACATCTGGAAAAATGCAGCCGATGCCCGGGTGGATTACGAGCTGAGCGCGCTGGACAAGGCAATGGAAAAGGAATTGTCGAACAAAAACCTTACCGAGGAACAGAAAGATAAGATCCGGGAGAAATATGCTAAAAAAGAACGTGCAATAAAGACGGAGCAATTTAAAAAACAAAAGGCTGCAGATATTATTCGTGCGACTATTGACGGTATTATTGCCGTTATAAAAGCGGGGGGATTGATCACACCACTGGGTGTTGCCACAGCCATTTCCACGGCCGCACAAATTGCCGTAATAGCTGCACAACCAGTACCACAGTTCAGTAAGGGAAAGTATCTTGTGCGTGGTGCTGATGATGGGAAAATGTATTCTGCTCCATGGATTGGAACACCACGAACTGGCTTGTACACCCGTCCTAGTTTATTTGCCGAAAATGGGGGAGAAATCATCATTGATGCCCCAACAACCAGTCGTATGCGTGCAAATGCCCCGCAGCTCATCAATGCTATCTATCATATGGCTGGCAAAATGCCTCAGCGATCAGAAGGAAAATACGATATCCCCGGACTTTCTGGAAATAGTGTTAATAGCGAAGCTGGTGGTATAATCAGGGTTATTGACAAGTTGGATAACAGAATGGAAGAACTTGATAAAATTCTATCATCAATCAAGAAAGAAGGAATAAGAAGTAAACTAGTATATTCAGATTTGCAAAACTTTTCAAAGAAAGTTGATGACATTGAGCAACAATCTAGTTTTTAATAATTATGCCAAAATTCAACATTGTTAAAGTCAAGGTGGAGCCATTGGGATTTGAATTTCCAGATATCTTTATTAAAGGTATTCCAAATTTAGTAGCTCCAGTTCCTTTATTTTCTGATTCTACTATGGCTTTAATGCGAATATGCTACAATAGTGACAAAGAGTTTAATAAAACTTATTCAGATTTTTACTTATTATTCATTAGTCTTGTGGAACTATATGAAATCGAACACTTTACAAATTCACAAAATGAATATGCTATACAGTTGGTAAATGAAATTAGTACTAAAGCAGAACATCTATACCATCTATTGAACTCATAGTTAAGTTCTACCATATATCACTTTTTCAAAAGCGGAATTTTCCACTTTACTGACCAGCGAGGTGTAGTTAACCGCTCATTGACAACTCATTTTTAAAAAAAACTACCTATTTTGTCCCATAATAGCGGGTTTCAATTATATTTTTTTGTCTTTATGATGCTATTTATAATGATTCTAAATAAAAGTAAATAATAATATACTATTAATCAGGCTTTTACATTTATTTTTGTTCATCGTTCCATTTTAGAACCTCTTTAATTTTTGTGTTTAGGGTTGTTTTTGCGTAAATCTGGGTGGTACCTACTTTAGTATGCCCCATTAAAGAAGAAGTAACATGAAGTGGAATGTTCCGCTCAAGGGATTGCATGGCAAATGTATGTCGTCCGCTATGGGTGGTAATATGTTTCTTAATGCCGGCAATCATCATCACTTTCTTAAGTTCCCGGTTATAATACTGATTGGTATAAACAGCAAGTACCTTTTGATTCTCAAAATACTTACCAGGTAGGAGATTGATGGCAAATGCAGTAAGTGGAACGATGAGTTTTTTATCTGTCTTGTTTTGTTCTTTATCTATGTATAGCGTGCCGCCTTCAAATTTCTTAATATGCTTCATTTTAAGCGATTTCAGGTCACCATATCTTAGGCCGGTATGACATTCAAAAAGAAAGGCTTTAAGAACGTTATGATGACCTTTTTTCAGCTTATTTGTAAGAAAGAGCTTTTCAAGTTGCGACAATTCATCTATTGTCAGGCTTTCCCTGTTTCCTTCAACCTGTTTGATTTTATAGTACATAAATGGATCATCCCCTTTAAATACCTTACATCTACCCGCCTCCCTGATTATTACCTTCAGGATGGCCATTGTTTTGGCAATACTGTTTGTGCCGTAATCCTTTTCTTTAACCAGCCAGAACTCATAATCTTTAAGAAATTGATATGAAAGAGAATCAAAAGAGACATCTTTTCTGAACTCTTTTAACCGGTTTAGTTGGGATGAGTAACTTTTAACTGTGCCAGGGGCTAAAACGCCCGTAATCTTATCGACATGCTTGCTAAAAAAGTCAATAAGTGAAATATTACTTGTTGTTTCATTCCTTAGTTTTTGTTTAAACTCGAATGCCGTTAATCGAATTCCATCAATTACACATTGGTTCTTTATATCCCAGAACCTAGAATTGAAAGCCTCAATTCTTTTATTCAAATGAAATGATAAAGGATCAGTTTTCCTGACTTTTTCATGGAGCTTGTCCCAGGCAGTTTGTAGCACAAACATATCCAGGGAAAATCTTTCCCTTTTGGAATCAACACGTAAGTCTGCATAAATTGGAACCCGGTTATCTGGAGTTTGATATTCCGGTCTGATGTAATAACGGATAGATGTTTTCATTTCGTTGGGCTTTTAGAGTGTCTAAAAAGTGCCTCAACGAAGCCCAAAAAGTGAAATTTACAGGTTATAGAGTTTAACCCTAAAAACGCTAACCTATTGTAAACAGGCAACATTAGAACCCTGAATTCTAAATGTTGCCTGTTCTTTGTGGTATCGGCCGGGATCGAACCAGCGACACATGGATTTTCAGTCCATTGCTCTACCGACTGAGCTACGATACCCCGTTTTGAGGCTGCAAAGGTACGTAAGAAATTATCAATTTAACAAATATTTTAAAAAAAAATCACTCCGGCGCCTATAAATCAGGTACTTTTGCTGAACTTAATGTATCCGATGCTTTTTTAAATGCTCATATACAGCCTGTTAATGAATTGTAATTTTTTGTATGTCCTCGTTGCCTGATCCCTTTGCGAAAAAACTTATCGTTGACCTTGGCAATACCAGGGCAAAGGTGGCTGTATTCATGGGAGATAAACTTCACGAATTGAAGATTTGTGATTCACAGCAGCTGGGAAATACCTTAAAATACTTTTTGGAAGCCGGACCCTTCAACGCCTGTATAATCAGTTCGGTAGCAATGTCTACCTCGCTGTTTGGGGAATTGCTGCAGGGTATGCCAGTGATTGAGTTTGGCCCTGAAACACCTGTGCCCATTAAAAACAACTATCACAGTCCATTAACTCTTGGTGCTGATCGCCTGGCTGCCGCAGTTGCTGCACATGATTTGTATGCTGATAAGGATGTGTTGGTAATTGACGCCGGAACAGCAATTACATATGAGTTTATCACCAAAGATGGTACCTACCAGGGAGGAGGTATATCTGCGGGGGTATCCTTACGTTTAAAAAGTCTTAATGCGTTTACCAGTCGTTTACCTCTGGTAGAAGCTCATTTTCCTGATTTTCTTATTGGACGAAACTCGGAGGAATCTATTTTATCGGGTGTAATGAATGGTATTCGTGCCGAAATGGATGGCATTATTCAGGAATACAAACAATTATACCCAGAGCTCATCATTTTATTTACAGGTGGAGACATGTTTTATTTTGAAAAAAAGTTGAAAAATGACATCTTTGCAACTCCTAACCTGGTATTAACCGGTTTAAATTTAATACTTGAATACAACCTTGAAAAGTAACCGCATTTCAAAAATCCTGCAAGCAATGGTCCTGCTTTTATGCACCATTCAGGTATCGGGGCAAACCCGAATTAGTTCCCCATACTCCAGGTTTGGAATAGGTGATTTGATGAACAATACGGGTGTGACAAACATGGCTATGGGTGGTATTTCCTATGGCCTTAGTTCGCCTTATTTCGTCAATCCATCCAATCCGGCAACCTACGTTTCCTTCGATACATTGTCTTTTGTTTTTGATGTAGGAGCCTACGCAAATCAAACCAAACTCATCACAACTGACCTAAGCCAGGATGCCAATTTTGCCTCCCTGGCCTATATTAAATTCGGGTTTCCGGTTACCCGCTGGTGGCGCAGCAGTCTTGGACTTATGCCATACAGTAATACAGGATATAACATGCTGGATACAGAGGTTGAGGAATCCATAGGTAGCGTGACAAGAAGTTACCAGGGGAATGGTGGGTATAATCAGGTTTATTTTGGGAATAGTTTTTCACTCAATAAAAATTTCAGTGTTGGGGTAAATCTAACTTATCTTTTTGGCACTGTTGAAAAATCAAATGCAACTACTTTTCCGGATTCGGTTTACCGCATGAATTACAAGGAAGTTACTTCCACTAAAATTCATGACCTGAGTTTAAATTATGGTGTTTATTATAAAAAGCAGTGGGAGAAGGGTTATAAGTTAGGCTTAGGTTTAGTATTCAGTAATGGAACCAACATTAGTGCTACCGAAAACCGCCTGGGCTACCGTTATTTTGAATCCAGTTTAGGTGTTGATCAGGTAATTGATACTTTGTTGAATTTTTCCTCTGTAAAAGGAAATATTTTTCTGCCATCCTCCATCGGAGGAGGATTTACCTTTGGAAAATCGGAAAAATGGTTGGTAGGGTCAGATGTCCAATTGCAAATGTGGAATAAATACACTTATTTTGGTGTGGCAGATTCTCTCAAAAACAGTATGAGAATTTCCGTTGGAGGGGAGTATACCCCTTCTGTATCAACGGTTTCGAACTACTTTCAAAGAATATCTTACCGGGCTGGTTTTCGGTATTCCAATAGTTTTCTTGAACTTCGTGGTCAGCAGATTAACGAGTTTGGCATAAGTTTTGGTTTTGGATTGCCAATCCCCAGAACCAGATCAACCATCAACTTGTCGGCTGAGGTTGGATCAAGGGGTACAACAAACGCAAATCTTATTAAAGAAAATTTTGTCAGGTTCACTTTAGGACTTTCCGTATTCGAAAGATGGTTTATCATCAGAAAATACGATTAATCAATAAAAACAACAACTATGAAAACGGGTATTAAAACATTTCTCCTCTTCCTGATGATTGGTCTTATGTCATCAGTGAATGTATCTGCTCAGGATGATGAAGATTCTGAAGCTCCTGCAACTGCCGGATCAAAATATGGCGCTGATTCAGCCTCATGTGTGATGCACTTTTCACTTTATCGTGAATTTTACAAACAGAAAAACTTCAAGGATGCCATGCCGCATTGGAAATGGGTTTTTGAAAATTGTCCTATTATATCGCAGAACACCTATATTGACGGTGCAAAAATGGTTTCAACAAAAATTGATGAAACCAAAGATGCTGCGGTACGCGACAAAATTGTAGATACCCTTATGATGATCTATGATCAACGTATAAAGTATTATAACCGTGAAGGGTATGTGCTTGGCCGAAAGGGTATTGATTTTTATACTTACCGGCCTGAGAAAACCGAACAGGTATATCAGATCTTTAAAAAATCGGTTGATCTTTCTGGAAATAAATCAGAAGGTGCTGTCTTGGTTTATTATTTCAGGGCGTTGATTGGCATGGTTGATCTTGGCAAAATGGAGAAAGCTGCCATAGTTGATGCTTACGATCAATTGAGCGAAATTATTGATTTCAATCTCAAAAATAATGCTGAAAAGCCTAAGTCATTAGCTAATTGGGAAAATATTAAGGCGAATATTGAGTCTACCTTTGAACCATTTGCAACTTGTCCGGACCTGGTTTCGATTTATTCAAAGAAATTTGCCGAAAAGCCAAATGATGTTGAGTTGCTGAAAAAAATTACCAATATTCTGGAACGTAAAGGCTGCGTTAAAGAAGAATTATTTTTCAGTGCCACGGAGAAGCTTCATAAACTCGAACCAGGTGCTCAATCGGCTTACCTGATGGGCACCCTGAACTTGGAGCGTAACAATTTGGGTAAAGCTGCTGAATATATGGCACAGGCTGCTGAACTTTATGATAACAACGCCGATAAAATCAAAGCTTATAATATCCTTGCCAATATTAATTTCAATCAGCGCAACTATTCTGCAGCTAGGTCTAACGCACAAAAGATGCTCCAGATTGACCCTAATTATGGTAAAGCCTACCTGTTGATTGGTGATCTTTACGCTTCAAGTGCTTCTATGTGTGCAGAGGATGATTTGGGTGGAAAATCTGTATTCTGGGCTGCTGTGGATAAATATATCCGGGCAAAATCAGTGGATTCAAGTGTAGAATCGGATGCCAATTCAAAAATTGCGCAATATTCTAAATTCTACCCTGCTGCCAGTGACCTCTTCTTCCGCGATATGCAGGAAGGAAGTTCTTATACGGTAGGATGCTGGATCAATGAAAACACCACCGTAAGGGCTGCTAAATAATTGGCAACCTCGTGAATACGATTAAAAAATACCCGTTTTATAGAATACTGCTGCAAAGCGTTGCCGTGATTACACTCACTGCAACGCTTTGTTGTTGCAGTAACACTATGGAAGAAGTGGAGCGGCTCAGTCAACCGGACACACTGCCCGTGATGTATGCAAAAGATGTAAGTATTAGCGAAAGCGAATCCGGCAGGATAAAATATAAGCTTACCGCTCCCATACTCAGGCGTTATGACGATGGCGGAAAAACGGTTACCCGTTTCCCTGAAGGCTTTAAAGTTGTAATGTTCGATTCGCTTGATCCCTCTAAAGTTCGGACTGAGATTACAGCAGAATATGGAATAAACAATGAAGGTAGCCGTATCATGGAAGCATCACGTAATGTTATCGTTATCAACTATCTGAAGGATGAAAAATTAAACACCGAACATTTGGTCTGGAATCAGAACCTTAAACTGGTATCATCCAATGTAATGGTAACCATAACAACGAAAGATAAGATTCTTTATGGTGAAGGCATGGAATCAGATGAAACATTTTACAATTGGGTGATAAAAAAGCCAAGAGGCGAAATGTATATTAATGAAGAAAAATAGTACATTTGATGTACCTGACGGATTATCAACGATATAGCCAGGCATTGTGGAAGAATTCCATCTCCGTAATTATTTATAGATTAGGCATTTACCAATAATTACAACAAATTAACTAAATTTGCATTCTGATTACCGGAATTATTCATGGATTTATTTGGACCCATTCTTATTACCTTAATTTTTTCAGCCTTTTTTTCGGGTATTGAAATTGCCTTTGTTTCGGCAAACAAACTCAGGATTGAAGTTGAAAAAAATAAAAATATGCTCTCGGCCGAAATACTGTCCCGATTCCTGCGAAAGCCTTCACGCTTTATCGCTGCGTTGCTTTTGGGGAATAACATTGCACTGGTGGTTTATGGTATTTATATTGCCCGTCTGCTTGAGCCTCATTTAATAAAGATTCTGCCGTCTGGTGCTGGAGGAGGAGCCTTAATGTTGCTGCTTCAAACCATTATCTCTACGATTATTGTATTGTTTATTGCGGAATTTCTTCCAAAAATACTCTTCAGGATTAATCCCAACAAAATCCTTAACTTTTTTGCTGTACCCCTGAATGTCTTTTTCTTTCTGTTTTATCCTGTCATTTTTCTTTTTATCGGCATTTCTGAAGTACTGTTAAAATATGTTTTCAAAGCAAGCATTACACACCCCGAGTACTCTTTTGGTGTGGTTGATCTGGATCATTATCTTAGGGAGTTTTCAACCCAATCGCCGGAAGAAGTTGATGACTTCCAGGAAATACAGATGTTCCAGAATGCGCGTGATCTGGGGAATATAAAAGTGCGTGAATGTATGGTTCCCCGAAATGAAATTTCTGCGGTGAGCACTGATGAGAGCCTCGAAACTTTAAAAAACCTGTTTATATCATCCGGTCATTCAAAAATTCTGGTTTATCAGGATAATATTGATAACATTATTGGTTATACCCATTCTTACGATCTATTTCATAAGCCCTCTTCTATTCAGGCCATCACGAAGCCCATCATGATTGCCCCTGAAACCATGCCAGCAAACAAATTGCTGAGTATGTTTATGAGCGAGCGCAAGAGCGTTGCCCTGGTGGTGGATGAGTTTGGAGGCACAGCAGGAATGCTCACCAATGAAGATATTATTGAAGAGATTTTTGGGGAGATTGACGATGAGTATGATGTAGAAGATTTTGCTGAAACACAAATCAATGAAAATGAATACCTTTTCTCGGCCCGGCTGGAAATTGATTACCTAAACCAGAAATACAGGCTCGATTTGCCTGTTTCGGATGATTATGAAACACTTGCCGGTTTAATTATTTCAGATCATGAGGATATTCCGGCTGTTGATGAAGAAATTCAGGTGGGCGATTTTCTATTTGTAATTACCCGCGCCAGCGAAAGCAGGATTGAGGAAGTGCGCCTGAAGTTGAATCCTTCTTAAATGAAAAATTTAGTTGAAAAGATGGATTAATTTAATGTGAATGAACCTTTATCTACAAATTTACAGGCAGTTGCCATTTTTATTTTTATCCTTAAACAATTATTGTAAATTTGCACCCACTTTAAAAATACTTACAAAATGGCATTAATTGGTGATATTCGTAAAAGATCAGGGCTACTCGTGGCCATTATTGGTATTGCACTGGCTGCATTCATTCTGGGAGACCTGTTATCGAACCGTAGCCCGCGCAGGGGTGTGAACACCATCGGCGAAATTAACGGGGAGCCACTTCTCGCTACAACATTCAATCAGCGGGTTGATGAAAACATTGAGGCCCGTAAAATGAATACCGGCAACGAGAACCTTTCGGCAGATGAACAGTTTCAAACAAGACAGGCCACATGGGACCAACTCATTAATGAAACTCTTCTGGCTGAAGAAGTTAATAAATTGGGTTTAACCGTTACCAAGGAGGAACTTGACGATCAGATTCGCGGTAAAAATCCGCATTCTTACATTCAACAGAGTTTTACGGATCCTCAAACCGGCGCTTTTGATCCTACAAGCGTAACAAACTTTCTGCAGAATCTCGATAATGTTGATCCCCAGATGAAGCAGCGCTATCTCACCATTGAGAAAGCCATCAAAGAGGATCGTCTCAGTACGAAATTCCGGAACCTGATTGCAAAAGGTTATTATGTGCCTGCTGCTTTTGCAAAACGCGATTATGAGGCTAAAAATACGAGAGTTAAGGCTCGGTATTATGCCGCTTCATATACCAGTATTGCTGACAGTACGATTGCTATTACTGATGCTGATTATGAGGTTTTTTACAAGGAAAATAAACATAAATATCAACAGGAAGCTTCCCGTGATATTGAATATGTTACTTTTGACATTCTTCCTTCACAGGAAGATCGCGATAAAATTGATGCTGAAGTTCGTGTATTGTTCAATGAGTTCATCAATAGCGAGAACTTGCCTTCTTTTGTAAATACCACCTCTGACGTTAGGTATGATAGCACATGGATGAAAAGAGGCACCCTCCCGGTTCAGATGGATTCTGTGATGTTTAATTCCGAGATAGGAACGGCTTATGGTCCTTATATCGAAAACAATGTATACATCATGGGCCGTTTGGTAGATGTACAATCTCGTCCAGATTCACTCCGGGCAAGTCATATTTTGATTTCTTATGCCGGTACAAATGTAAATCCGGATACTAAAATTACCAGAATTCAGGCTTCGGCCAAAGCTGACAGTGTGCTGACAGTGGTAAAGGCAAACGGAGCAAAATTTGATGAGATTGCTGCTTCTCTCATTAATGAGGATAAAACAGCTGCTGCATCCAATGGTGATCTTAAATGGTTTGCTGATGGCGCTATGGTTCCTGCTTTTAACAACGCAGTATTGAATGGCAAAGTTGGTGATATATTAAAGGTTGAAACGCAGTTTGGATTTCACATTATAAAAATTACAGGGAAAACCAATCCTGCCAAAAAAGTAAGGGTTGCTATCGTAAAACGTTCTATTGAGGCAAGTTCAAGGACCATACAGGATGTTTATACCCTGGGCAGTCAGTTTGCTATTGAAGCAAAGGATAGCACTGGTTTTAACAAATTAATTGATGAAAAGGGCTACACCAAGAGGCTTGCCGAAAGAATTAGTCCTGACCAGAACAGCATTCCTGGCATACCACAGGCTCGTGAGATTGTTAGATGGTCATTTGACGATAAAACTGAAATCGGAGATATCTCCTCCGTTTTTGATGTTGAAGGTCGTTATGTTGTTGCCATTCTTAAGCAAAAGCGTGAAAAAGGTATCGCACCACTTGATCAATTGAAGCAATTCATTGAGCCTTTGGTTAAGAGGGATAAGAAGGCTGAAAAGTTGATTGCTGACATCAATAAAAACATTACTTCTATGGCCGACCTCGATAAAGGCTACATGGCACTTGGCATGAAAGCGGATACGAGTGAGATTTCTTTCTCAGCCTCAAATTTGCCCGGTTTTGGTAAAGAGGATCAGGTAATAGGGATACTATTTTCCTTGAAAAAAAATCAGTTGTCAAAGCCGATTAAAGGGAATCAGGCAGTTTTTGTTGTTGTTGTGGATGAGATTATTCCAGCACCTGCCAAAGATGATCTTACTCCGGAAAAACGGGCTACATTAAATGCATTTAATTCGCGGGCACAACGTGAGGCTGCTGAAGCCCTGAAGCGAAAAGCAAATATTGAAGACAATCGATTGATGTTCTTTTAAAAAATAATACAGCCATTTTTTGGCTACACATTAAAAAAGAGGCCCGTTTCGGACCTCTTTTTTTTTACTTAATTTTTTGGCAATTTAAATAATCAGTACCTTTATTCTATCCTATTTAGACAAAGTATGCTGAAGAGTTATTTTGAAGATCTGGTATCACTGTTTTATCCGAGAATATGCCTGGCATGTGGAAATACCCTCTACAAGAATGAGCATATGATATGTTTTTCATGCCAATATCACCTGCCTAAAACAAATTTTCACCTTTATGAGGACAACTCTGTAGCCCGGCAGTTCTGGGGGAAAATAAACTTTGCCTCAGCAGCTTCCTGTTATTACTTTAGTAAGGGAAGCAAGGTTCAGCATATGATACATCAACTTAAATATAAAGGCTATAAGGAAATTGGCGAGCATATAGGCCGGCTGTATGGTCCTGACCTGAAGAAATCACCTTTATTCAGCGATATTTCTGCAGTGTTACCGGTTCCGCTCCATCCTAAGAAGCTTGCCATCAGAGGGTACAATCAGGCGGAATGGTTTGCTATGGGTCTGGCTGAATCCATGAAGGTTGAACTTGATGTAACTACACTTACCCGGATTCATGCATCGGATACACAAACCCGCAAAACCCGTTTTAAGCGTTGGGAAAATGTAAAGGAAATCTTTCAGTTGAACGATACCCTTCGTCATTCCGGGAAACATATTCTGCTTGTAGATGATGTTATCACTACGGGTTCAACCCTTGAAGCTGCTGGTCATGAGTTGATGAAAATACCAAATGTTAAAATTAGCGTAGCATCCATCGCCTGCGCAGTGCATTGAAAAACAAAATAGTTGATTAAACAACACTTAATTTAAGCATATTTGTTTTTCCGGCTTGTCCGATAGGAATACTCGAAATATAAATAATATAGTCGCCTTTGATGATATAGCCGCGCGAAATTAATGATTTTCGCATATCTATCATGGCAGTATCTGTGTCGTGATATCGTGCAAATGGAGTCGCCGTAACCCCTCTCACAAGGCTAAGTGCTTTCAGCAGGTGCCGATTGTTTGAAAAAATGAAAATATCTGCTGAAGTCCTCTGGCTGGCAAGTCTGAATGCGGAGTATCCGGTATGGGTCATGGCAATTATTGCGCGGGCATTTACTTTTCGGGCCAAATCGCTTGCAGCAGTAATGATGGCATCCGAAATTTTCCTGTCCTGATATTCCAGGAGATCAACTTGCTGATATCGCATATCGCTGTTTTCAACATCCGAAATAATTCGGCTCATGGTTTCGATGGTTTGAACCGGATAAAGGCCAACAGAGGTTTCACCGCTCAGCATCAGGGCATCGGCCCCATCAAGCACTGAATTGGCTACATCGCTCACCTCAGCACGTGTAGGGCGCAATCCGGTGATCATACCTTCCATCATCTGGGTAGCGATAATCACAGGTTTGGAAGCCGCGATACACAGACTGCCAAACTTTTTCTGAACAACAGGGACCTGTTCCTGCGGAATTTCTACTCCCAGATCGCCCCGTGCTATCATAATGGCATCGCTCACCCCAATGATGGCTTCCGCATTTTGAATTGCTTCCGGTTTTTCAATCTTAGCAATTATTCGTGGAGGATTTTTCAGTGAATGATTGTCAATGTGCTTACGGAGCTGCTCAATATCCACTGCCGATCGTACGAAGGACAGCGCTACCCATTGAATATTGCGGGTAAGAATGAAGTCAAGATCATTCAGGTCCTTTTCAGACAAACTGGGTAAGCGAAGCGTTGTTTTAGGCAGGTTTACCCCTTTGCGTGAGCTAAGTACACCACCCTGGACTACCTTTGCTTTAACCTGATCTGTATTGTTCGTTGAAATTACTTTCAGGAGCAATTTGCCATCATCAATAAGAATATCCTCATCTGCCTTCACATCCTGAGCAAATCCTTCATAATTAACGCTGATAATGCCTTTTGCACAAGGAACCTTCTCAATCGTAATGGTTAATTCTTCTCCAGGCATAAGTACCATATTGTCGTCGGTAACTTCGCCAGTACGGATTTTCGGACCAGATAAATCTGCCAGCGTTGCCACATGCAGACCGAGTTCATCATTTAGTTTATTAATCAGGGTTATTGAAGCATCATGGATTTCGTGTGATCCATGAGAAAAATTAAGTCTGAAAACATTAACTCCTGCCAACATAAGGTCCCGGAGAATTTCCTCTTTGGCACTTGCTGGGCCTAAAGTAGCTATGATTTTTGTTTTACGCATCTGTGTAAATATAAAGGTTTATTTTCTGCCAAAATCGGCTGGAATTTCTCCCCAGTTGGCGGTGTCCCACTTCAAAACGGCATTGTTCCATTGATTGTTTTGTAACCATGTTTCTGCGCGTCCCATAAACGATAAAAGGTCAGCATTTTTGCTGTTCGGTTGTAATTTAGTATTTGCTTTTTTATCCTTAAGCCATTTAAGGGCTGTTTTTGAATCGGTGTAGATAGGCAGATCAAGTTTGCGTTGCTTGAGATAACCTAAACCATGTACAATGGCCAAAAACTCGCCAATATTTACTGTTCCTTCGGGAAAAGGTCCCATATGGAATAGCTTTTGACCGGTGGATGTTACAACGCCCTGATATTCCAATACACCCGGGTTTCCCGAACAGGCGGCATCTACAGAGATGCTGTTTAATATGGGTTGATGATTCGGGTCGATCTTTTTTACTGTTGCCGCTTTTCGTTTGAATGCCGGAGGACCAGCACTAAACGCCTCAGTGGCTTCTTTTTCGGTTTCATAGGATTTAAACCGAGCTGCATCGTATCCCTTTACCTGCTTTTCGCATGCATTCCACGAATAGAAAATGCCTGTTTCCCTTCCCTGCCATACTACATAAAACTTTTGCGGCTTCGCCATTCCTATGTCCCCGTTTTTGATTTTGCAAAAGTACGAACTGATTGTCAATATCTGTACTTTTGTACCAAAGCCTGCAAAAAGTATGAAGAAAATTATTCTGCCTTGTATTATTATTGTTCTGCTGATACTCACAGCATGTCAAAAAGGTAACATTTATAACGAGCACTATAAATTTGAAAATTACATCTGGCAAAGGTTCGATAAAATTACTTTTGATATACCGATTACCAAAGCCGGCACAAAGGGCGACATCGTATTCACTATCAGGCATATTACGCAGTATCCATATCCGAATCTGCCGGTTTATATCATCCTGAATACACCTTCGGGGGAAGAACGTATTCTGGAAAAAGACATACGGTTGGTTGATGATAGTAAAGCTTTTGTAGGAGTGGTTGCCGGTGATTTATGGGATGTGGAAGAAATGCTGTGGCCGGGTTTCTCTTTTACAGAAGCCGGAACGTATTCCATTGAAATTGAAAATCTTATTCCCAAGATGGGGATTCCAGGGCTGGTAGATGTTGGTATTTATGTGAAAGATGAAAATTAAAGGACTAAGGGCTGAGAGCAAAGGGTAGATGGTGGATTGCCTTTGTCTGGATGTGTAATGATGGAATAATGGGAAGTTGGAATAAGGGGGATATAGTGAATTTTCTGCTGCAGGAGAGAGAACCAGAGGGCAAGAGGGAGTGTTCAATGAACTGTGTCAGTTGTATTAATTCTTTCATCAAAGAACGTAAATAATTGATTAATTATCAATGGCCAGTCTCTCAAGTTATTAACCCATCGTTTCTGGAAGTTAAGCGTAGCA
>JAVEVB010000064.1:0-17983 GCA_034005265.1 Lentimicrobium sp. | reverse complement strand
TATATTTACAGATAGTTTGTCCCATAAAAATGCAGCATACACAAGCCATACAAAACCTTTTATACGCTTCATCCCCTCCCCTGGCCAAAACCTCTGTGCGCGTAGAGAGAGAGAGAGAGAGAGAGACAGAGAGAGAGAGAGTTTAGTATTCATAATACCCTTTATTTCAACCCTAACCTTTTAAACCCATTTGCACATCCACACCGCAAGACCACGCTATTGCACTGGTATAATTTGGTGGTGAAGGATGTGCCGCCGTGAGTAAACACCGCATTTACAATAAAAATAAATCGCTAAAATTTTCCATCATATAAATTTTTACTAAATGAAAAGCAATAAAAAAAATGCGATAATAGCTTTCTCAACACTCGCTATTACTGTTTTAACTTTAAACATTGGATTGATGAGAAATGATGTTTATTCTAAAGAACCAGAGAAAAAGAAAACGCTGGTGGAAGGGAATCAGGGCACTAAGTGTTGTTGTCCTGGAGCCCTTACATGCGGCGCAGCTGACTGCGCATCGAGCGTATGTGAGGGTTTAGGATTGACAGAGCCCATAAATATTGAAGATTAATTAAATAAATTGATGGAGGAGGTTTATAAACTTCCTCCATTTATTCATATAAATTTTGAATCTTAATAACAAGTACAATGAAAATCAAACACTTCACAAAAATAGTTTGGGTAATAACACTTTTGTTATCAACAACCATTCTGCACTCCTGCAATGAACAAACTCCAAATAAAAAGACTGAGGAAATCAGCGTTAATCTCAATCAACCTGGAGATACGATCAGAATAAGCGATTTGTTTTCAAAGATCAAGTCAGTCCGATTAGAAACCAATGAACAATCAATTATGGGTAATTTCAACAAGATTTTACTATATCAGGACACTCTGTACATTTCTACCGGCGCTGGAATATTTACATTCGATATTAATGGAAAGTTTATTTGCAAACACGTTATGAGAGGCAAAGGGCCGGGAGAATACCTTGGCATTTCCGACATATTGATTGATCCGGAAAAACAACATATTTTAATTCTTGATGCAGGATCTCAAAAAATAATTGTGTATAACCTGCTCTTCGGCTTTGTTTCGGAATTTTCCATAAACCGATATGCCATGAATTTTGCCATGGGTACAGACGGTAATATTTTGTTGTATTGCGGTTATGATACCGGAGGGGCTGAATTGGGGCATGTGGAAATTTACAAGAATGGAAAGTTAATAAGCAGTCACCTTCCGGTTGACCCAATAAAAGCCAAATACCTACACTACAGAATGTTTGATTTATTGGGCTATTATGGAGACCACGTTGCACTCACGATTCCCCACAACGACACGGTTTATTATCTGGATTCGAACTCATTTTACCCCCGTTACATCATCAACATAGGCGATAAGCGAATTCCCGCCGAAATTTATGAACATGAATACGCCGACATTGCCGACTTTGGAGACAACAAATTACTTGGCTCAAATTTAGCCTATGGTATTTTTGGCTACGTGGAATCTGGCAACCAATTGTTTTTCAGGTATGACGAACGCAAAAAAGAGGAAGGCTCACCCTATGGCAGGATAGAAAAGTATTTTGTACTTCACAATAAAGTTACAGGAAAATCAAGGATATCAAACGTAATTATTGATGATGTTATTTCCCCTTCCGAACTGCTACTCAACAAATACATCAACTTCTTCTCACAACCCAATGGAAAGGTTATTTATGGAATCCCGGCAAATAACATCATAGAGATGGCAAATAATCCGGTTTACAACACGGATAAAAATCCATTATTGAACCATAACTTGTTAAATATTAAAGAATTGGACAATCCTGTAATTTTTATTGCAAATTTAAAGTAGGTTCAACTCATTATGAAAAATAATTCCACTAAGAAATATCAATGGTACTTTCTTACATTGATTGCTTTCTGTGTATTGCTATTGTTACTGAATGGGTATTTATTGAACCAGGTCTCGAAATCAAACAAGATAAAAAACCATTACACAGCCTATCAGAATGAAGTCTCTTTAAAAGATAGCTTTATCAAATTTTATCTCTCCAGGTCGATCATTTCAAAAAAGGGCATAAATCAACAATTACAATCACTTAAACTTTATACCCTCGCCAGCGATACAGTTCATTTTACTGATATCGATCACCAAAAAAATACAAAACAAATCACAAGTCAAAACAAGGTACTGGTTGTGTTTTTCCCAAAATACGTTTGCCCAACTTGCTATAACATAAGCGCTTTAAAAATAATCTCCGAAGACTCAGATTTCAGTATTATGGTAATTTCAACTTTGGAAAATATTATAGATGCAAAAGGTGCATTCTCACAAATTGGTATAGAGGCAAATTATTATGGTTACAGCCCCACTGTGTCAATACCTTTAGCAGACTTTGAAGATACATGTATCTTTTTGTGGGATTATGAAAATAAAAGCTACAGTAATTTGCTGTTTTTTCCAAAAAAGGTAACAAAGGAGATGATTGGATATTATATTGGATTAATTCACTAAATTGCAGCTTAAATATGCACCGTATGTTTAAAACCACGGCAAGTACATTTTTTTTGGTGGTCCTGCTGCTTTTAATGGGCTGCAATCCCGATAAAACTTCCAAATCAGGCAACAACCCTGAGGCCACGGTGGCACCCGGAACCGATACCACCGCGGTGGAAACGGCCACGGTAAGCCAGGGGCCTTTCAATGTCGAAACCTGGTGCAACGGCACCCTTCAGGCCGGGCAAAAAGCCATTGTGCCCTTTGAGCTGCAGGGCAACCTGATTGAGGTGAACGTGCGCAATGGGCAGTGGGTTACCGCCGGGCAGGTGCTGGCTAAAATTGATGACTACCGCCAGCAGCAAGCCCTTGCCCAGGCCGAACTCAACCACCGCCAGGCACTCATTGATTATGAAGATCAGTTACTGCTTTCGGGGTTTAGAACGGAAGATTCCCTCAGGGTGCCCGCGAAAGTAAAATCAGGGGCCATGCTTCGTTCAGGCTTGTCGCAGGCATCACTGGCGCTTGAAAAAGCCCACCGCGAGCTGGCCAATACCCGGATAATTGCCCCTGTGAGTGGCACAGTGGCCGGCATGAAAGCCCAGGCCTACACCCCGACTTCAGAATACAAGAACTTCTGCACCCTGCTCAACACCCGCGAGATGCAGGTCAATTTTGAAGTTCTCGAAAATGATGCCACCATCATAAAACCTGGAGTCCGTGTACAGGTAATGCCTGTGGCTTTGCCCGGTGCAAGCTTTTCCGGCCTCGTTACCGGCACCGACCCGCTGCTGAGCACAAATGGCATGTTGGGTATAACAGCAAAAGTCCGGAATAAAGATTCGGGGCTTATTGATGGGATGAAGGTCAAGGTGGTGATCAGCACAGTTATCCCTGATCAGCTAATCGTACCAAAAAGCGCGGTGCTTGCCCGGCAAAACCGGCAGGTGGTGTTTACCGTGGAAGAAGGACGCGCCATATGGAACTACGTGACGACGGGATATGAAAACAGCACCCATTTCACCATTACCGAAGGTTTACAGGCCGGGCAGATTGTGATTGTGAGCAACAACCTCACCATTGGCCACCAGGCACCGGTCACCATAGCAAACCCCAAGCCCTGAGCCTATGAAAGGGGAGCAGCAGACAGAAGGACGCAAATTGTTCAGCGCCTACACGCTGAATATTCTGTTCATTTTGCTTGCGCTTATTGGCCTTGCCCTAGTATCGAGGCTCACCGTGAAACTTAACCCTGGCCGCACCGCCGATGCTCTCACCATTAATTTTACCTACCCCGGCTCAGCCCCGCAGATAGTAGAGCATGAAGTTACGGCGGTACTCGAAGGTGCATTATCAACCCTGGGCGGCATTCGCCACATTGAATCAAACAGCAGTTTCGGCTATGGCTACCTGGTAATAGAAACGGAGCCGGGCACAAATATAGAAACGCTGCGCTTCCACATCCTTTCACTTATCAAGGATGTTTGGCAACATCTGCCCGCGGGCGTGGGTTATCCCGAAATCAGTGCCGGCAGGCAACAAAATACCGACAGGCAATTGCTTATCTCTTATACCCTTAACGGGAACACAAGCACCTACGAACTGAAAACCTATGCCGAAAAGCATATACAACAGGTACTGGGTGAGGCAAAAGGCATCAGCGGTATCGAAGCCTACGGGGCCACTCCCTATGAATGGCATTTTAAATACCATCCGGAAAAGTTAAAACAGTACAGGTTATCACCAAATAATCTTGCCTATGCCCTGATGGAGTGGCAGGAGGTGAAAGGGGTTGGCACTGCAACTGCCATCCTGCCCAACAGCAATGAGATTTCTATGCCGGTAAATCTGGCTTATGCCCCTGCTTCGGAACTGGACAATGAATGGGAAAACATTCCTCTTGCCAATCTCAATGGCACCATCATCCACCTGGGCGATGTGGCCGGTAGGGAAATCGTGCAACAGCAACCCGACAGCTACTTCAGGATAAACGGGAAAAATACAGTTTCCATCAATGTTTACGCTGCACCGGCTTCCAACCAGATTGCCCTGGCCAACGAAGTTTACAAGGCAGAGCAAAAAGTCACTACCCAACTTCCACACGGCTGGAGCCTGATAAAAATGTATGATTCAAGCGAATACCTCAGGCGCGAAATTAGCAAAACCTCGAAACGGATTGCCATTGCGGTGGTATTGCTACTCATATTTGTACTATTGGTGCAGCGAAGCTTCCGGTACCTGCTGCTCATTACCATTGGCCTTGCGGTTAACATTGCCATTGCCATCATCTTTTATTACCTCTTCCATGTAGAAATTCATCTGGTTTCCATTGCCGGCATCACCGTAAGCATCGGCATCATCATCGACAATTACATTATGATGACCGATTACTTGTTGCACCGCAAGTCGCTGAATGTATTTATGGCTATGCTGGGGGCCACCCTCACCACCCTGGGTGCACTGGTGGTCATCTTTTTTCTGGATGAAGCCGATCGCGCCAACCTGATTGATTTTGCGCTGGTTATCATCATTAACCTTGCCGTTTCACTGACGATTGCCCTGTTGTTCATTCCTTCGCTGATGTCGGGTTTGCACCTGGCCAAAAACCAAAAGCCGGTGAGCCTGAGGCGGTTAAAACGAATGGCATTTTTCAACCGGATTTATGGCAAGTATATAAAATTTGCCCACAGGTGGCGTTGGGCTTTTCTGGTGGTGATTGTGCTTGCCTTTGGACTTCCGGTGCAACTGCTTCCCGTTTCGGTGGATGAAAACAAACCGGGGGCAGCTCTGTACAACAATACCCTGGGCAGTCGCTTTTTCGGGGAGCATCTGCGTAACCCGCTGGAGAAAACCCTGGGTGGCAGCCTCCGCTTGTTTATGAACCATGCCTCGGGCCGGAGCAACTTTTATCAACCTTCGGGCGAAACCACGCTCTATATCCGCGTTTCGCTGCCCACCGGCACCACCATTGCCCAATTGAATGAAGTCTGCCTGAAAATGGAAAGCTACCTGGCACAATTTCCGGCCATACGGCAGTTTCAAACACGCATAAACGGCCCCCAAAATGCAAGCATCGTTGTCTATTTTAAAGAAGAAGCGGAAAACACCTATCAGCCGGGCGAAGTAAAGGCCTTTATGATACAAAAGGCCAATGAGTTTGCCGGGGCCGACTTTGGCATTTATATGCGCAACGAAACGTTCAGCAATGAGATTTCCGATGGCTGGCGTTCATCCCAAATTCAACTCAGCGGCTATGACTACCGCGAACTGATTTCCCTGGCGCAAAGTTACAGCGACACCCTCAAAAAGAACCCACGAATAGCTGATATCGCCGTATTCAGCGGGAATAACCGCTACCAGCAATACTCAACTGTTGAGGAAAAAGGCTTGATGATTGACAAACATCACCTGGCCATGTCCGGCATAGGTTATCTTGATTACGTAAACGCTTTGCAGCAATACACGGCTGGCCCAACGGCACAGGCGGTAATATCCAGTAATGGCAACTATACCCGTGCCCGTTTTTTTGCCGATAATCTGAATCAATTTGACCTCTGGCAACTGATGCACACCGGAATGGGTAACGATTCGGTGCAATTGCGCCCCGCCGATGCAACCCAACTCGCCACCCTGCGTGTGGATGGGAACATCTACAAAATAGACCAGTCGTACCAGGTAACCCTGGCCTATAACTTTATAGGACCCGATGAACTTGGCAGAAAGGTGCTGGAACGTGAAACTGAAAAGATGGGTAAGTCGCTCCCCCTGGGCTATAAAGCCGAAGTGCCGAAATACGATTACTCCTGGATGTTTGGCGAAAAGCCCATGCAATACTGGCTGCTGGGGCTCATCGTCCTTATTATATGGGGCATCGGTGCCATATTGTTTGAATCGCTGTTGCAACCCTTTGTGGTCATCAGCATTATTCCGCTCTCGTTTATCGGGGCTTTTTTCACCTTTTATTATTTCGACATTGCTTTTGATGAAGGCGGTTATGCCGCGCTGCTTTTGCTAAGCGGCCTTTCGGTAAATATGGTTATCTACATCGTGAATGACCTGAACCTGCTACGAAGGCACAACACCCGAAGCAGCCTCTCCAATTACCTTAAAGCCTTTAACCTCAAGATAATTCCTATCTTCCTGACAACGCTTTCCACCCTTATCGGCTTGCTCCCCTTTTTGCTGTTTGATGGCAAAACCAGCTTCTGGACAGCTTTCGCAGCAGGAACCATTGGCGGACTGGTATTTTCTGTTCCCATGCTTATTTTGTACCTTCCGCTACTGATAAAAATGAAATTCGCTAAGCGCAATAAACAGCATCCTGATATCCCGGGAAGAAACCTTAAATCACCCTCAACTTTGACATATGGTTCGATACCTGATTGAGCGGCCCATTGCCGTGATTATTTCATTTATTGCCATAGTACTGGTAGGATTGATCGTATCAGGATTGCTACCGGTATCCTTACTTCCCGACATTAAAATTCCGGAAATTACGGTTTACATTTCACAACCAAATACCAATGCCCCTGACCTGGAGCGCACGATTGTTTCGGATATGCGGGCCAGGCTTTTGCAATTGCCCGGACTCGAAGATATACAAAGTGAAACCCGCGACAACAGTTCCATCATCCGGTTAAAATTTAGTTATGGAACCAATACAGACTATGCTTTTATTGAGGTAAACGACAAGGTGGACGCAGCTATGGCCGGGTTTCCCCGCGATGTGCGACGGCCTAAAATCATCAAGGCAAGTGCCACCGATATCCCGGTTTTCCTGCTCAACCTGAGCCTTAAAGATACTTCTGCCAACCAGCCTGGCAATGAATTTACCCAATTGAGCAGTTTTACCGAAACGGTCATCCGCCGGCGCATTGAGCAACTGCCTTCGGTTGCTTTTGCCGACATAAGCGGCATATCGCTGCCCGAGTTGTACATTATTCCTGATGAAGCGCACATGCAAAGCCTCGGCATCGGCACCGATATCCTTACCACAGCCCTGAAACAAAACAACATTAACGTAAGCGGCATCACCGTGAGGGAAGGCGAATTACAATACAGCCTGATGTTCAGAAATGAACTGCGCACCGTTGACGATGTAAAAGAAGTGCTGGTAAATGTGAATGGTCAACCCATACCTTTGGGCGACATAGCGGAGGTTGGCATCCGCCCGCAAGCCTTGCAGGGGTTGTACCTCTCGCAGGGGAAACAGGCCATTTGCCTGGCCCTCATCAAAAGCAGTGATGCACGCATTGAAACCATGCGCCAGGAAGTAAACCAACTGATTATTGATTTACAGGAAGCCTATCCCGAAATTGACTTTGAAACCAGCCAGGACCAGTCTTTTTTACTTACCTATACAATTGATAACCTGAAAAGCAACCTGCTTCAGGGCGCTTTTCTTGCCATCATCATCATGTTCCTGTTTATCAGGGATTACCGCAGTCCACTGCTTATTGCCCTTACTTTGCCGGTTACCCTGGTCATCAGTCTGTTTTTCTTTTATCTTTTTGGTATTTCCATCAATATTGTCTCCTTGTCGGGATTGATCCTTGGCATCGGGATGATGATTGATAACTCCATCGTGGTCATTGACAACATCATACAGCATCAGCAAAGAGGTGCCCCCTTGTTAACGGCCATCACCCGCGGCACGAATGAGGTAATTGCACCTATGGTTTCGTCCACCCTCACATCCTGTGCCATTTTTATTCCCTTGATTTTTCTGAGCGGTATTGCCGGAGCTCTTTTCTATGACCAGGCCGTAGCCATCGCCATTGGACAAGGTATCTCGTTGCTCGTTTCCATCACCCTTACCCCTACCCTCTTCCATCTGGTGCACCGAAAAGCTCACCGGCACAATGAAATTGATTTCCTGAAAAAAATCAAACTCTTCGACATGGAAAATTCTTACGTAAAAGGGTTTGATTTCATCTTCCGCCATCAAAAAGCAACATTTATCGTTCTTTTGCTGATTATGCTTGGCGGCTATTTTGCCTTTACAGCGATGGATAAAAGGCAATTGCCCGTTCTGCCGCAGGATGAAACCGTTCTTGCCATTGATTGGAACGAAAATATACATGTGGACGAAAACAAGCGCAGGATTAAACAACTATTGGCCGTGGCTGGTAGTAAAGTACAACAGTCAAATGCATTTATCGGGGAACAACAATTTGTACTGAACCGCAATCTTGACATGAGTGCTTATGAAAGTCAGCTCTACCTGAAGGTGGAAAATGCAGGGGCTTTGCAACCACTCATTGAGCCTTTGGAATCCTTCCTCAGCAAGCAATATCCCCTGGCTTCCTATTCATTTAATGCGCCTGAGAATCCCTTTATGAAGATTTTTTCCGGCAAGGAAGGCAAACTGATAGCCCGCGTTCGGGGACAAAACAGCGACAGTCCGCCAACACTGCAGCAGGCTCAGTCCATATCTGAAAAAATCAGCAGCAAACTTAAAACCACCGAAGCCAATATTCCAACCCGGCAGCAATATATCGTAACAGCCAAACCCGAAATGCTTTTTTTATATGCCGTTGATTATGACGCATTGGTATCCGTTTTTGAAACAGCCTTCAACAGCAATTATACCGATAACCTGAAGGCCGTTGACCGTTATATTCCCATACTGATAGGCTCGGAACCCATCAGCATGGAACAGGCGATAAATACGCTTTTTGTTAACAACCGTCAGGGGCAACGCATCCCGGTAAAAAGCCTCGTTAATCTAAAAAAACAACGTGACTACCGCACCATTTACGGCGGTGCCGAAGGGGTTTTTGTTCCGGTGACCATTGATATTGATGCCGGACAAACCCCCGAAGCCATTGAAGAAGTTAAAACCTTGATTTCAACGGCAAACGGACTTGAAGTTGGCTTCTCGGGCAGCTATTTCAGCAACCGGGCGTTAATGGGCGAAATGGGAATTATTCTGCTCATTTCAATTCTGTTGCTTTTCTTTATACTGGCGGCTCAATTCGAATCCATCAGCATTCCCTGGGTTGTATTGATCGAATTGCCGATTGATGTAGCTTTCGCCGCCATCTTGCTATACGTGGCGGGCAATTCCATAAATGCCATGTCGCTGATAGGATTCATTGTTATGGGAGGTATCATCATCAATGACTCCATACTGAAAATAGACACCATCAATCAACTACGCAAAGAGGGACTGGAATTGAAAGCAGCCATTCATGAAGGTGGGCGACGGCGACTGAAACCCATTGTAATGACGGCCCTGGTAACCGTCGTTGCGCTATTGCCGCAGATGCTCGGGAACGACCTGGGAGCAAAGCTTCAATTGCCACTCTCTCTCACCATGCTGGGAGGGATGACAGCCGGAACCCTTGTAAGCCTTTGGATTATTCCGCTACTGTATTACCATGTGGTGAATGCGGGGATTTGGATAAGAGGAAAATGGAAAATTAATTGAATGCGTCGGCCGCATGTACCTTCTTTTTCAGTGCCAGGCTAATGAATTATTCATTGAAGCCATCGCTGTTAAAAAGTCAGACATGGGTATAGCAACCTGTAACAGAAGGCTGATCAGCATTTTACTATACCGGCGACTATGTTCAGGTCTTATTGGTGAGATGTTTGTTTTCTTCTCACGATTTTAACAACGCGCTTGTATATTATTTCTGCTAAATTCCAGTCATACCCATCAAAGTTGGTGGTATTGTTAAATTGAATGATCACCGTGTCAATGTCTTTATGATATTTGGCGATACTCTGATAGCCAACAAGCAAACCTGTGTGCTCATAAACATAAATGGAAGAATAGATTACCTGTTCCCCTTCCTTAAATACCGAACCATCGTTTAATGCCCGCAGGAATTTACCCACATCCTCTGCTGTAGCAATCATTAAACCTGTTTCTTCAGTTTTAAAATCTTCGTCAACACCAACATAATAGCCACTCATTACATCGTCAATGTTCACTTCACTGAGGGAACCAAAAGTATTTTTTAACCCAAGTGGAATCAGAATTTCCTCCTTGATATATTGCTGATGGCTATAACCCAGTGTTTTATCTATAAGGTCAGAAATCAACATATAATTCGTGTTCGAATAGCCATAGTCTTCATCCGGTTCAAAGTCGGCGGGCAAATCCAATGCATACTCAAGTGTTTCCTGCTTGCTTTGTGGCGGTTTTGCCCAATAATCAGGATGATCCACAAAATTGGGTATGCCGCTCCGGTGTTGCAGCATCATTCTCAGGGTGATTTTTTCTGCATTTTCAATTCTTCCCACAAGTTCCGGAAAGTAATCAGCGAGCGTTTTATCCAACGACAAACGTCCGCCATTGACTAATTTTGCAGTAGCAACAGCAACATATAACTTGGTGATGCTGGCAATTTTAAATAACGCCTGCGGATAGGCAGGTATTTTGTTTTTCCGGTCATGCCAGCCTGCAGCGTAAAACTCCGGTGGCTTTCCTGCCTGGTCCACATAAACTATCATGCCATCAAATCCATGACCGATACCTTCCTCTAATTGCTCCTGAACGGTATCTGGAAGTGGCAAAATCCAGGCCTTTACCAGTATCCAGGGTACGAAATACAATGAGGAGATGCTTGCAAGGATGAATACGATTCTGAGTATTTGTTTTATTTGTTTCTTCTTCATAATGTCATATCTTTTCAGGCCAATGATTTGTAAAAAAAATGCGCTTAATGGTTCAAATATAACAAAAACGGGACTAGGTTGTTGCTAAGTCTTGTGCCAACACCAATGCATGTAAAGATTCCAAATCTTGCAACATTCACGCAACCCTGCATTTGTTACATCGTTGGTTGAATTAAACCACGCCTACGCGGCATAGCTTTTTTAAAAATACCCGATTCTTTCCGTTATACAGGAACCATTTACAGAAAAAAAATGATATGAAAAAGAAACCGGGTCTTGTCCCGGACACCCGGAATTGAGCAGGCCATAGTGTTTGTTTCCATATTTGAAAACTTTATTCACAACCTGGAACAATTCGGAATTTATAACCACGCCTCAAAACGAAAAGTGACAACAGCACATCCTTAAAAGTCAGAACCAGAGCACGTTTGGCAATTACATCCGGCTTTCGGGATCAAAGAACGATCTGAAATTATTCCGATTCTTGTCTTGATAAACCATTATTAGTTATAAGATTATTCGCTAAGCCACTTAGGAAGAGGAAATGGTTTGGGATGTTTGCCATAAAAGAAATCATCCATTTTTGCAGCAAACAATCTAAAGAGGTGTGATTTTTTTATTCCCCATCGGATGAATAGGTGAATACCACCTTCAGGATGTGAGTATGGGCAAACAGCCATACATCTGCCACAATCGGTTCCGGATATACACCAGAAAGTATAGCATTTTTCAGAGATAATCTTCCATCGTTTTATCCCTTCTCTAAGCTGAGGTTCATTAAACTCAATTGATGCACTGGGGCAAGTGTTTGCGCATTTCTTGCATTGCATGCAGAAATCAAGTACTGAATTATCAGGATTATAGGTATGTGTAATAAGTTCGAGATTGGTAGATACTACAGCAATTCTGACCCGAGGACCTTGTTTTGGAGTCATTAGCAATCCCATTCTTCCAATCTCACCTAATCCTGCATCTCTGGCTACCAGAGGACATATTAACTGATAATTACCATCAATATGCGCCCGGGCTTCATAACCCATACTCCTGATATGCTCTGCAAGCGCTACCGCAATTGTTCCCGAATTCAGATACTGCTTAGCCGATTCCATAACAATAGATGCCTGAGGAGCCGGTTTTACCATTTCTCGGTCCATTTCAACAGTAAATGCAATGGCAAATTTATGATTGCTCTTGATTTCCTTTCCATAGTCTTCACCACGGCCTTTTGTATTATAGAAATGATAAGGTTTTATCGAAACAAAGCCAACATCAAGCGCTCCCAGCTGCTTTGTCTTCTTTAATAAATTTTTAGTAGCATCTTTAGGATTGCATGCTTGCTTTTCCATAGCCGGAGGTCCATCAACGCGACTATGCAAAAGATTAACAGCAGCAAAAGAGGCATCGGCCGCTTCAAAAGCCTTTTTATTATAATACAAAGAATTAGCAGACAATAATCCTGGCTTTTTCCTAAAATTCATATCTAATGATTCCTTTTCAGGATTTTTCTTATAGTAGTTATTATAGCGTTCACTTCCGGGTACCAATTCATTTCTGGAAAACATAGTATCCCGCTCGTCATGTTGAATTATAGGTTCGGCATCGGTGATTTCAGAAGGTGTTTTTAAAGGGATCAGGAAGGCAAGTAAACCAGTAATTACAAGTACACATAATAATATATCAATAAAATGGATTTCAAGGTAAAATGCCAAAAGGAAAGGAAGTGGAAGCAATAGCATTAAAAGAAGAGACCTCCCGAAGGCGCGTTTTTCTTTTTCCAACAGAAATTGGATGGATGCTGAAAAAAATGAGGCAAATATGGCAATGCCGAGTATTCCCACCATGGTATGTGCAAGAGCCGTGAATTGTTCGGAATTTGTAAAAATATGGAGAATGTTTCTCATAAGGTTATTTTTCGATCTGCAACATTTTATTGTTTAAATTCCTGGTGTTTCTCAGCAAAATACGAGTTCGTATATACTCTGAAAGCAGGCCTGAATAAACAATGATTTTCAATAGCTCTATTTAATATTTTCAGAAAATATCCAGTTTCTACATTCGCTTCTAAACAGGTGGAATTAATCATCAAGGAATTTCCAATGAACGAAAAGTTATTTCAAATCATTGAATATCTGTTGTTTGACGAATTTAATAAGATTGCCAGTAACGGTGGCGCTATGTTTAGTTGCCGATTGCGGGCTGCTCTCCTGTCATGCCGCAGCGAGGTTGTTGCGGGTTAAAAAGCAAGTTGTCCGAACGAAACCGGCAATTAAATTTAGCACGTGTCAACGCCTGGCAGTCTTTTCATCTTGTCTTTATTAATAATTTAATCCAAAAGCCCAAAGTGGAATAACATTGAGGTAACCGTATTCGATATCATCTTTTACCACAAATGATTTACCGTCTTTCTCAATTTGATTTTGTTCCTTATTTTTTCCTCCAACTTCAAAAGTGTAATTGTCAATTATAAAATCTGCTTTACTTGAAGATATTACTTCATTTTTTACTCGCATTTGATTGAAGAAAAAAGTCTCTCGAATGTTGCCTGCATTTGATTTATCTCCAACCAGGTTGAAAATGATATTTGTGTTATCTAAATAAACCTTATCAATTTTTCCTAATTCACGAATACCGCCTGTTTCATTGCGCAACTGTCCAATAAGTCCAGCTTTTTCCATATATGAGAAATAGTCATCTAAGGAATTTCGACTCACACCAATCATTTCAGATATTTTGGAAAAATTGGGTTTAAAAGGTACGCTTTTGGCAATAATCGAAAGCAATTGTTTAAGTTTTCGACTTGTTCCAACATTTAAATTTGCATATTGCGGAATATCGGATTCCAGCGTTTGTACAATAATTTGACCTAAACGTAAGTTCATTTCATTTTCAATTCCAAAAGGATAGTACCCACGCTTTAAATAGTCATTAAACAATGGTAGTGGATGTTGGATGTTTTCGAGTTTCACCTCATTATTTATGATTTGTGCTAAGGAGTAAACTTCCGTTTCATAGTTATGAAAGAATTTCAAATATTCACGAAATGAGAGTCCTTGTAATTTGTAAATTATTGCCCGACGACTTAAATCTGCTGAGCCTTTCAATATGTCAAGTACAGAAGAGCCTGTGAAAACAACGCTTAAATTAGGAAATGAATCGTAAATATTTTTTAATTCACGAGACCAGTCAGTGTACTTATGAATTTCGTCAATAAATAAATATTCTCCTGCATTTTTATAGAAATCATCCGCTAAATCAAAAAGTCTGTTTTCGCTAAAGTACATATCGTCTGCGGAAACATATAGCGCTCTTTTGCTATCTAAATTTTCCTTGATATATTGCAAAATCATTGTTGTTTTGCCGACTCCACGAGCACCAATAATCCCAATCATCCGACTATCCCAAGAGACTTTATTGTATAAATAACGTTTAAAATCCGTTGTAGTACTTTGTAAAAGCGTTTCAAATTTCTGATATAGTGTTCTCATAATATTGATGTGCTATTCTTACAAAGATACAAAATGCACAACACATTCAACACATTTCATAAATTAATGCACAATAAAATATGCAATGTGTTGTTTTTTTTTGTGCTTGACGTTAACTCTTTCATAACAATACAAACTTACTACTTTCCCTCTTCAATTCCATCATTTTTTGGCTTGCTTTTTTACGCTCCATTAATTTGTCCAGTAGGCTTTGGATCTGCTCACCCTCCTTCCTCAAAAGCATGCATCCCTGAAATTTTATTTTATTCCTTTAATAACCGATTAAAATTCTTCTATAAGAAGATGATTCATCACTTCACTACGTTCCGTTCTATATGACAGTCATTTAACTTTTAGCATGGGATAGGATTGGGGGTGGGAGGAAGCTCCGCTTCCTCCCACCCCCAATCCTATATAGTTAATGTAATAGTCGGTCATTCAGAGCGAAGCGATGAATCTATTAAATTTCCCCGTTCACTATTGATTTTCTCCTTTAATCCAGAATAACATTGAAACAGACAATTTTATAATAAGCGGTCAATATCTTTAACAATCCTCCATTTTTTTATATCTTCGGGCCTTATAAACGTCAAAAAAAACAAACCAATGAAAAAGGCCCTCCTGGCATTCGCTGCCGTGCTCGTCGCTTTAGGCGTCTTCGCCCAGATTCCTTCCACGTATGATCTGCGTAATGTAAATGGTGTTAATTATGTAACTTCCGTAAAGAGCCAGCAGGGCGGTACCTGCTGGACACACGGTGCCATGTCCGCTATAGAAGGCAACCTCCTGATGACCGGGGTGTGGGCCAATGCCGGTGAAGCCGGTGAACCCAACCTGGCAGAATACCACCTGGATTGGTGGTGTGGTTTTAACGATCATAATAATGATGATATTGATCCTCCCTCGGGGAGTGGACTGGAAGTCCACCAGGGTGGTGACTATATGGTTACCGCTGCCTACCTTTCAAGGGGTGAAGGCGCCGTGAGGGACATTGACGGCCAATCCTATACTACCCCACCAGCAAGACACCTTGACACTTACCATTATTTCTACCCAAGGGATGTGGAATGGCTTACGGTTGGGGATAACCTGGAAAATATTAATACGGTAAAGCAAAGTATTATTGAAAACGGGGTGATGGGAACCTGCATGTGCTATGACGGCTCCTTTATAGTCAACTATATTCATTACCAGCCGCCTTCATCAAACCTGGACCCAAATCATGCCGTATCAATCATTGGCTGGGATGACAACAAAGTCACCCAGGCTCCCCTACCTGGTGCATGGCTGGTTAAAAACAGCTGGGGTTCAAGTTGGGGTGAGGCAGGTTTCTTCTGGATCTCTTATTATGATAAACATAGCGGACACCATCCTGAGATGGGAGCAATTACATACAGCAATGTGGAACCTATGCAATATGACGAAGTCTATTACCACGATTATCACGGCTTCCGGGATACATTGAACACCGCTTCCGCTGTCTTCAACAAGTTTATCGGCAAGGGAAATGAATCCCTGAAAGCAGTCAGCTTTTTCACAGCCGTGGATAATGTGTCCTATTCAGTTACCGTTTATGATGACTTTGATGGGAGCCAACTGCAGAATGTTCTTACGACGGCACAAGGTGTAATTACAGTAAGAGGTTTCCACACCATTAATCTGGACAGTTTTGTGGACATTACTCCCGGAGATGATTTCTATGTCTCTCTCTCTCTTTCCGATGGAGGCTATGCCTATGACCGTACCTCCGATGTACCGGTATTGCTGGGTGCCAGCTACAGGACGATTGTAGAGTCGGCAGCCAGTGAAGATGAAAGCTATTACCAGTTGAATGATGAATGGCTGGATTTTTACGATTATGATGAGCCCGCGGGATATCAGCATTCGGGAAATTTTTGCGTGAAGGCTTTAACTACTTTAACAGGGATGAAAGTAAGTCCTTCAGAGCCCTTCCATCCACAGGGAGCTGTAGGCGGCGGCTTTGATCCTGAAAGTAAGGTATATACGCTTGAAAATAAGGGAGGCGCTCCTATAGATTATGAAATAATGAATGAGCCTGCTGCCGGTTGGTTAAGTTTATCAGGAACCCTTCAGGGAACGCTCAATGCCGGGGAAACAATTGACATCACTGTTGAAGTCAATGAAAATGCGAATTTACTCGCTGCAGGGGCCTACCCAACATCAATACAAATCATCAATAACACCGGACATATTGGGGATACCGAAAGGGAAGTTATCCTGATCGTGGGTGCAGGTGAAATACAATATGAATGGACTTTTGACGAGGACCCGGGCTGGACTGCCGAGCCAAACTGGGCTTTTGGTCAGCCTCAGGGACTTGGCGGAGATCATGGTTCTACTGATCCAGGTTCCGCTTTTACAGGGGATAACGTTTATGGTTATAACCTCGCGGGAGATTATACCAACAACATGACAGAGAAGCACCTTACCTCCGCGGCCATCAATTGTGCCAATCTTTATGGTGTGCAACTCAAATTCATGCGCTGGCTGGGTGTTGAGGGACCTGACTATGACCATGCTTACGTAAGGGTCAGCAATGATGGTTCAAACTGGACTACAGTATGGGCCAACGAAGCCGAGATGACGGGAGGCGCCTGGGAGGAATCCGTGCTGGACATTTCTTCCGTAGCCGATAACCAGGAAAACGTTTACCTGCGCTGGACCATGGGCAGCACCGACGGGGGCTGGGTTTACTGTGGCTGGAACCTTGACGATGTGCAGATACTGGGAATAGAAGACCTCACTACACAAGCCACTTTACTTTCCGCACCTTCTTCACTTGAACTTGGAAATTATCCTAACCCTTTCCTTTCAGAAACTTCAATTGAATATGAATTGAGCCAGGGCACCCAGGTTTCTCTGGTTATTTATGATGTTCTGGGAAGAGAGATCAATACCCTGGTTGATGGGGTTCAGTCTGCCGGAAAGAAGAGGATACTCTGGAATGGAACAGATGGAGACGCCTTGAAAGTGAATGCCGGAATGTATATCTGCATTTTACGAATGGGAAATCAGATTTCCAGCCAAAAGATGTTAATGATCGAAAACTAAATCATTTCCATAAAAGGGAGATTCTGAACTTGTTTCAGAATCTCCCTTTTCAAATATTTTAGGCATACTGAACGTTTGCGGTATGGTTAGTTGCCGATTTCGAAGCACTTTCCTATCAAGTTACAACTACTTTTGATACGAGCTGTGCCGCTCGAATACGCACTGCACCGGCAATTAACTATACCGCGTGTTGAACTAAATCCCGCTTCGCGGGCTAGCTCTTACAAAAATACCCGATTCTTCCCGTTATTAAGGAATTATTCACCAAAATAATTCTTGATATGAGA
>JAVEVB010000020.1:0-75529 GCA_034005265.1 Lentimicrobium sp. | reverse complement strand
GACTACCAGAAATCAAAAACCATTATCTTTGCACTCCTTAAGCGGATGTGGCGTAATTGGTAGCCGCGCCAGACTTAGGATCTGGTGCCGAGAGGCGTGGGGGTTCGAGTCCCTTCATCCGCACAAAAAAAACCGCTTTCGCGGTTTTTTTTATGTTTATACTCAATGAAATCACTTCTTCATCCTGTCTTTAAAAACTTTTTCAAACTTTTCAAGCTTAGGCACAATCACAAAATTGCAGTATGATGCATTTTTGTTGTTGTTATAATAGTTCTGGTGATAGTTCTCTGCTTTGTAAAAAGCGGTAAAAGATGAAATTTCAGTTACAATTGGATTGTTCCAGGCTCCGCTGGCATTTAATTCTGCCTTTATGTTTTCAGCAGTCAGTTTTTGTACTTCATCATGATAAAAAATCACTGATCGGTACTGGGTTCCAACATCTGCACCCTGACGATTTAGGGTAGTAGGATCATGGGTTTTCCAGAAGATTTCCAATAGTTGCCCGAAGGTAACCTCCTCAGGATTATAAGTAATTTGAATTACTTCAGCATGACCTGTAGCGCCAGAAGAAACCTGATCGTAAGAGGGATTTGATCTTTGGCCCCCGGAATAACCTGAGGCCACAGATTTTACGCCTTGTACACGCTGAAAAATGGCTTCAGAGCACCAGAAGCAACCGGAACCAAAAGTTGCTGTATCAAGCGAAGTATTTTCGTTTTCCATAATTACAGTTGTTTTTGTATCAGCATTGCCGGTATTGCATGCATACAGGGAAAATATAAACAATGCAGAAAGTAAAGTGAGTATTGTTTTCATAGTTAACAGAAATAACAAAAACAACACCACCATGTTCATCAAGTGGAATCCTCGAGGCCTTAAAAAATGTTAAATTCCTGTGGGTATCAACCGGCCATCGTTCCACAAAGCTGATACAAAACCCTTGCCCCTACATTGCCATCCCATCCATCTTCACCGGCAGCAACTTCACAAAGGTCAAATCCAATGATTTCTCTGCCACTGCATTTAAGCACGTTAAGCAAATGCATCAATTCTTCATATTCCAAACCACCGGGAACGGGCGTTCCTGTATTTGGACACAACTTAGGATCCAATCCGTCAATATCAACAGAGACATGTACTTTAGCAGGGAGTTTTTCAACAATTTCCTGACAAATTTCATCCCAGTTATCACCTTTATACATGCGCTTCCGGGTTTCTCTATCATAGTAAACAGCAATTCTTTCCCCATTTTCAAGGGTATAATTTTTCTCCTGCTCACAATAGTCGCGTATACCAACCTGAACTAGCCTAGAAACCTGCGGAACAGTTTCCAGCACATTGTAAAAAATGGATGCATGAGACCATGTAAAACCTTCATAAGCCACACGCAGATCGAGGTGGGCGTCAATATGCAAAATACCAAACTCCGGATGCAAGGCTCCCTGTAACTGTAAATAACCCAGAGGTATACTGTGATCTCCTCCAACCAACCCGACCTTTTTACCCTGACTTTTCCAATACGCAACACGTTCTTTTACCCACTCGTTCATTTTGCCACAAGCCTCATTCACACGGCTTAGTTTATCAGAAAGCACACTATTTAAAGCAATGTCGGCACCCTCTTCCAGGGCTTCAATTACATCCCGGGCATAATCATTCACCTTACGACCAAGTGCTATCAGATCACCAGGACATTCGTCCATAAAAATTCCCTTTTTCCATAGCTCAGGATAGTCGTGATGATATAAATCTATTTGCGTTGAAGCCTCCTTGACCACCTCAGGACCTTCACTGGTGCCAGCTCCAAAGCTAACGGTAACCTCCCAGGGTACAGGAACAATAATAATATCTGATTGTGCTGCATTAAATGGAAGGCCGAAAAGCCCCGATTCAACAAGCGCTGCAGCATTGGGATTAAAGTTGGCAATAATTTCTTCTTTGGTCATAATTTAATAAAATGATTAATGGTGATACAAAGGTACGTAATTCGGGTTTTGAACCATTTCTGAAAATGAGTTCTCAACAATATTTACGAAACTCCATTTTTCTTAAATATACCAGGCAAACAGCAGAAATATGGCTTGGATTAAGACTTTATAAAAATATAGTAAATTATTTTTACGTTTAAAAATATTGAAAAATTCATGCATTACCCCTATTACTATTGACTAATAATTACATTAATGTATATTAATCGTTCATTGTATAAATTTTATTTCCTGTATAATGAAATTTTTTTACACCTTTTCAATAATGACTCTCCTGCTTGTTAGCCCACTCGCACATGCAGCTTTTTTATCCAAGCAACCCTTTGAAATTCACCAGCCTGATGGCAGTAAATTATCCTGCTTTATTTCAGGCGATGAATTTTTCAATTGGCTACACGATGAAAACGATTACACATTGATTCAGGCAAATGATGGTTTTTACTACTATGCTATTTCAGAACAAGGGAACCTTGTCCCATCAACCTATAAGGCCGGAAGTGTAAATCCCGATGAATTACGAATAGAAAAAGGATTAAAAATTTCTAAGACTGAATATCAGAAAAGCATAAACGCGCTAAAAACTACCCGACACAAGTCAGGCGCCGGATTATATTCCGGAACAATGAATAACCTGGTCATTTACATTAAATTTTTAGGGGAAGCGGAATTTTCATCCAGCAGGCAAACTTTTGATGAATTATTCAATCGTGAAGCAACCAACTCAGTGAAATCCTTTTACCTCGAAGCATCCTACAATAAACTTAATATTTGCTCAACGCACTATCCATATAGTGCTATGAACGCAAACTACTCTTACACTGACCCGCATTTACGTAGTTATTATGAACCTTTCAATGCCACAAGCAACCCATCCGGATACACCAATGAAAACGACAGAAAAAACAGAGAGCACACTTTACTTGAATCCGCTATAGATTGGATCAACACCAATTCTCCCGTAGCACAAAGCCTCAACATTGATTTGGATAACAATAATGAGGTGGACAATATTTCTTTTATTGTAAAAGGCGCTTCCTCAGCATGGTCAGGGCTGCTGTGGGCACACCAATGGGCCCTCTATAGTCGCGAAGTTTTTATCAATGGGAAACGTGTATGGAATTATACTTTTCAGCCTGAAAGCCAGGCAACAGTAGCAGTCCTGAGTCACGAAATTTTCCATACGCTTGGTGCGCCCGATCTCTATCACTATACTGATAATAACACGAATGTTAGTCCAGTATCAACATGGGATCTGATGGCAAATGGGAATGGACACATGGGTGCTTACATGAAATGGAAATACACAGACCAAACATGGATTGAGACAATACCCGAAATTACAACTTCGGGATCTTACTCGCTGAATCCGCTCATTTCAGCAACCAACAATTGCTATAAAATAGCCTCACCAAACTCATCCAACGAATTCTTTCTCCTGGAATACAGACAAAACAATGCGGGCTACGAAGCTTCACTTCCTGGCTCAGGATTGATTGTATACCGCATTAATGAAACAATTGAAGGAAATGCCGACGGCCCTCCGGATGAAGTATATATATACCGGCCCAATGGAACAATAAACAGCAACGGACAACCTGCCGATGCATTTTACTCCTCCCAATCAGGACGCACCGAGATAAACGACCAGAGTAATCCTTCATCTTTTTTACAAAGCGGAGAAGAAGGAGGCCTGAAAATAAGCAATATCTCTACCGCAGGGGCAGACATTCAATTTTCGGTAGAATTAAGCACCGTACCAAATCCGACATTCTTTCTGGCTACAACCATAGCAAATACCCAAATAGACCTTGAATGGCAAAATGGCAAAAGTCCCAGCAATTATATTCTTGCATTCAGCAACAACAGAAGCATTGGCAATCCACAGCAGGGTATAATCTATAATACAGGAGATGAATTACCCGGAGGCGGAACTATCCTATATAGTGGCAATCTCAATTTCTTTTCCCATATAAACCTGATTCCGGCAAGCGATTATTTTTATTGCTTATGGGCTGTTGACGATACCTATCATTATTCTTCCGGAATATCAGCATCCCAAAGCACCGGATGCGGAGCCGTAACACTCCCCTATTCACAAACATTTTACGAAAATGGGCTTCCTCCTTGCTGGAGCGAACAACTTGAAGGTGAAAATGTAGTTTCGAACTGGGAACAGGTATCTTCGGCAACCGCCGGTGGAAGCAACGGTGAAATACGCTCACACTGGCAACAGGCGCAACTGGGTACCACAAGATTAATACTTCCTGTCATAATTACAACAGGCGCTACCCAACTAATCTTATCCTTCAGGCATGCACTGGATGCCTATGGATCTGGAGCAAACCTGAAAATACAATCCAGTAGTGATGGAATCATCTGGACAGATGAAGCATGGTCGATTTGCACCAGTACTTCAAATATAGGACCTGAGCTGGTAAATACAACCATTTCATC
Organism: Lentimicrobium sp.; assembly: GCA_034005265.1. GTDB lineage: Bacteria > Bacteroidota > Bacteroidia > Bacteroidales > Lentimicrobiaceae > Lentimicrobium. Next base: position 71,087 of record JAVEVB010000020.1, on the reverse strand, counting down.
CAATCTGAACCAGGAAGATACTTATATTGCCTTTGTCATCACGGGCAATCTCTTTAAATATGACTTTTGGTTTATTGATGATGTAGAACTCTCTATTGGTGAAAGTTTGGGTTATAGCGTTACTACCACCTCGTTGCCCGCAACCTCAGGAAAAACCTTTGGCGATGGACATTACAACTACGGAGAAACAGTTACCATAAATGCCCAACCTTCACCTGGCTTTGCGTTTAGCCAATGGACAGAAAATGGCACAATAATTTCCTCAGAACCATCTTATACATTTACTTTAGATACTAACCGAAATTTTACTGCCCATTTTGAACCACTTGAATATCTGATCAATCTTACGTACCAACCTTCCGGATCTGGAATTGTGACTGGTGCCGGATGGTATGACTACGGCAGCCAGGCTACAATAAACGCTGTTCCGGAAGTTGGCTATGTTTTTACTTCCTGGAAAGAGAATGGCACAATTGTATCGAGGGAACAAATCTATACGTTCACCGTAACAGACCATCGCATACTGACAGCAATATTTGTATCTGATCCATGTTACCTCAATCTGGTTACATCCCCTTCAGAAGCTGGAACCTGTAATGGAGGTGGGGCATACGAATGTGGCACTCACGCTCTAGCTGAAGCAACACCCATGCAGGACTGGTATTTTCTTGGCTGGGAAAAAGACGGGACAATAATTTCAGCCAATTCAACCCTCAACCTGCTGGTGGATGGAATTACCACCCTTACAGCCATTTTCACCCAGAATGATCAGTTATGCAGTATTGTTGCTCTTCCCAACCCCGAGCAAGGAGGTTTTATTTCAGGAAATGGCTTGTACCAGCAGGGAGATGAAATAATGCTCACTGCAACCACTAACCACGAATGGTATTTTACCGGTTGGAAAGAAAATGGCGAGCTGGTTTCAACCAATGTCGTTTACACCTTCGTGGCATCAAACAGTCGCACCCTGATTGCTGGATTTAGCAAGGTCTTCGAAATTTTGGCCAATCCTGTGCCGGAAGCCGGAGGAAACACTTCTGGAGCCGGAACCTACGAATATGGCGAGAATGCAGCGCTTCAGGCTATTCCACATATCGGATATACTTTTCTGGGTTGGGCTGAAAATGGGACAATTATTTGCGAAACGCCATCCATATCATTTAATGTGCAACAAAACCGCTCATTGGTTGCGTTGTTCCGTTCTTCTGTAGGTATGGATGAATTAAGCTTTAAAGATCTCACTTTATATCCAAATCCTGCTTCAGCACAATTTATCGTTTCATCGAATAATCCATTGTCAATGATTTCAGGAATAAGTCTGATTGATATCTCGGGAAATAAAGTAATTAATCAACCAGCATTTACTCCCACCGATAAACTAACTGTAGATACCGGCAAACTTCCCGCATCAGTTTATATGGTAGAAGTTCAACTGTCAGATCATACCATCGTAACAAAAAAACTGATAGTCAGGCATTAACTGACAGAGCGTTGGCATGTAGTATCATTTTGTTGTAACAGATTAAAATCACAGGATGTGTAATCGCATGTTTCAAATTAACAGCATCTCCATCCTCTATACGTTACAAACGATATCATTTAGCACTTTCTGAATCCAGCCAAAGTCAACAGCGATCAACCCTCTCCCCCGCATTTGATTACTCCTGATTTGCTGATTTAACAGGATTTTCTATTTAGCTTTATTAATAAAGATGAAGTTATTCCCATTTTTAAGCCATTTTATGAAATGTCGAGTATCAAAAAAGTCGTTAATTTGCCTATATGAAAACGCCAAAAAATATCGCCTTTTTAATAGCCATTTCGCTACCTTTTGCTCTCATGGCACAACCCCGTGAACAGCACATTGATAAACAACGACTGGGAATTACCTTTTCCTCTTTAGGCAACAATGATGTTTTTCGTTTCCAAAGTCTCGACGGTGGTGGAAGCACTTCGGGAGATGGCTATTTCGCCATTGGCATGACATACATAACCCCGCTTAACCTTTGGCTTGAAGCTGAAACAGGCATTGAATACGTCAGGCATAAAGTTATCCTACATCCCGATTTTATGCCGGGAATTGAAATGCATGACAGGAAAACCAATGTTTCCATTCTTAACCTTCCATTGACCCTGCGGGCAAATTTTTGGGAATACTTTTTTGCGAATGCCGGATTACTATTGGATATCGATGCGTCTTCAAAATCAGAAATAGACAATCAGTCAGGAATTGGCGCTTTGCTTGGTGTGGGAGTCCATTATGATTTTGATTTCGGCGTAAGCCTCTTTCTGAATCCATACATCAAGCTACATGCCTTAGTTCCATTTTCATATGAGAGATACCCTCAAAAGGCGTTTGAAAGCGGAATCAGGTTAGGAACATCATTCAAATTTTAAAAATAATTCAACATTCATATCTACTGCTTACGACTTATAACATCTAATACGCCCATTCCTCCTAAACTATTTTCAATAAATAAAAATATAAAACACAAATTAACATCCATTTTATCCTTATATTAGCAATTCCTTTATATCATTTTACGGATTAATGTTATATTTTAACACAAATCCCAAATATACACAGTGGTTCAGTTTATTAATAGTTTAGCAGTAAATTATTGAATCTAATTGAACTGGCTTACTGGTATTAACGAAAATAATAAGTATGAAAAAATCAGTCCTTTTCGTCCTTACAGCAGTATGGATTATTTTAGCTTTTGGTTGTTCCAGTCCCGAATCTGAACTTAAAGAAACGCAAGATTCAAATACAGTTGAGTCCTTCAGAAGCTTTATCAACAAATATAACAACAACACTCCTATTCGGGAAAAAGCGGTTGATGAATTAAAAAATCAGCAGATAATAGCTATGATAGCAGTTGAAGATAGTGATTGGGAAATTCGCAGGAAAGCCTATGTTAAGATTACGGATCAAAGTGCGTTGGGATGGGTGATTGCAAAAAGCAAAGACAGTGAACTTCGTGAAAATGCAATGAACAGACTAGACGATCAGGTGGTTCTTAAGCAGATGGCAGATACTTTTTCGGCAGCAGCATTCAGGATTTGGGCAATAAATAAAATTGATGATGATGATTTTCTACTAAAAAAGAGTCAGTTTGACATTTCTGACGCCGTTAGATCTGCGGCTGTAAATCTTATGAAATCTGATGAAACCCTTACCGCTGTTGCAACCAGTTCCTATTACGATGAACTCCGAAACCTGGCTAAGAGAAAAGTAAAAAGCAGAAGTTCAGTCAACAAAATATCCGCTGCAAGATTTAACATTCAAAAGAAATTAAAAAATGCACAATCTGAAACAAACCAGGAAAAACTAGCTGCCATAGCTCTGAATGGAGAATTTGACAAGGTAAGCATGGCTGCTGTAAAAAGATTAAAAGACAAACAATTATTATCCAAAGTAGCCATTGAAAGTACAGACCGCAATATTGCCAAAATAGCTTTTTCTAAACTTGATGATAAAACTGAACTAGAGAATGTGTATAACTATGCAGCAGACGATGCAGTTAAAATTGCTGCTGCAGTAAAACTAAACCAGAAAGATTTAAATGTTTTCTTTACAGAAGCAACAAGCAAAGGGTCATCTAAAGAATTAGGAGATGTTTTAGCCGCAGTTTCACTTTTGCCTGAACAAGAAAATATAAATACGCTCGTTACACATACCTGCCTCACATTAATCAGGCGGGGTGATGAATCAAGAATTCCAGAACTGGTCGCATTACTTAATACATACGGTGATGTTTCCTTAACAGAAGATTATTTGAATTGCGGTCAACCCGATTTGGGTAAAGCAGGTCGGAAGTGGGCATATAACCATGGGTATGACATTGGATCCGGTTATGGATCCAGTCGGGCTCAATGGGGATCAGGCAGCTAATACGCCACCAAGCAACAATCCCATCACTACTATAAATGCTTCTTTATTCTGTTTTTGTTATATTCCTGTTTTTCATGGAGTAACCTACCAATAATCAAACAGGCACAATAATTAGAATTGCAACCACGAAATATTATTTTTTTTCAATAATCACATTGTTAACAAATTAATTATTCCTTATATTTGAGTGATTTTTTGCTCCCTGGTGAAATTGAATCACACCCGCGGTTTTATAACAAACGGAAGTTTAACAAGCACATTTAAACAATATGAAACCCCGCGACTTCATTTCGACATTTACCCTTATGTTGTGCTTGTTTTCTTGTGAACCGCCGGCAACTTTTACAGAACCGCAGCCAACAGGTTCTGTGGACTTATCCAAAATACCAAACAAACTTCAAGGCGAGTACTTAAGTCTTTCAGATAGCTCGGTACTACTTATAAATGAATCAGTTATTCAGCGAAACATTGATTATGAAGTCAAAACCCATCTGAATCAGTTGGGCGATAATGAGCAATTACTAGATGACACCCTTTTCAATTTGACCACACATGATAAACATCCCGTTAAAATATCGGGGGACAGTCTGGTGGTTTCGTTTCATTTTATTGACACCCTCTTTCATATCAGCAAACAAAATGTATTGCGTAAGTTTAAAGGAGTTTACTTTCTGAATTTGCTCTATGATAAAAAGAGTTGGGAAGTACGAAAAATGCAACTATCAAAAGGAGAACTTACGGTAAGCAACATCAAAGGGCAAGATGATATTAAGCGGCTTAAAGAAGTCGCAGAAAGCATAAAGGACACAGTTCCTCCCTACGAATTTACTATAACCAGAAAGCAGTTCAGAAAATTTATAAAAAAAGAAGGATTTAGCCAGCACGAAACTTTCGTACTGCAAAAGAAAAAATAACATTGCATTTCTTTGACCTGATCAGTTAATCAAATAATCACCCATTACCTGAAGCATTATGAGAATAATTTCAGTGACTTTTCTGATCTTCCTCGCTACGATCACAACAGCCCTTGCCCAGCAACCCCAAATCTTCGCTGTAATTGTAGGCTGTGCCGATTACAAACGCCAAAATCTGGATTTACGTTTCTCTGATGATGATGCTTACCGGTTCTATGCCTACCTGAAAAGCTGCGAAGGCGGAGGAGTCCCCGATGAGCATATTGCGGTTCTAGTGGATGAAGCTGCAAATAAAAGCAACATTATAAATACAATGAATAATATTTATTCATTGGCCACTGCCAACGATATGCTTTTGTTTTACTTTTCTGGTCACGGTGCTGAAAATGCTTTTTGTCCTACTGATATCACCGATCAGTTTAGCTCGCTATTGCTGCACAGTGAGGTAAAAGCAGTTTTTAAGAAACACCCCGCCAAATACAAAGTCTGCTTTGCAGATGCCTGCTTTTCAGGAAGCATTTATCAAGGAACCTCCAACACCTCCCCCGTTGCTTCAGGAAATTCAGAAACCAATGTGGTAATAATGATGTCGTCAAAAAACACAGAAACATCACAGGAGAACATAAAAATGAGGCAAGGAGCCTTCACTTATTATTTGATCAAAGGACTCAAAGGCAGCTCAGACAGAGACAAAGACGGAATTGTAAACCTGGGAGAGATTTTTACTTACGTTAAAGCCAACGTAATAAACTTTACCGACAACATGCAAACGCCCATCATCGAAGGAAATGCTTCGCGTGATATGCCCATTGCAGTATTGAAATAACATCAGAAATAATACACCTCCAGATACGCATGAAAAATGAAAATTGAATTATCCCAAACCGGCTCAATTTTCAGCAAGGGCAGGCGCGAAAATATGGAAGACTTTATCTTTCCAATGCATGAATGTGCATCGCCGAAAGACAAATTGTTTATTGTATGCGATGGAATGGGAGGACATGCCAAAGGGGAAATTGCCAGTAAACTTGCCGGTGAAACATTTGCCACATTTCTGAAGCCACATTTGACAGAATCAATTTCCGAAGCACTTTTATCGAAAGCATTTGATCATGTTCAAAACGTTTTTGATGATTACATTGATATCAACCCTGAATCCCAGGGCATGGGAACGACGGTCGTTCTGGCCTTATTATTCCAGGAAGGAGTTCTTGTTTTACACTGCGGTGACAGTAGGTTATACCATTTCCGAGAGGGCAAAATTCGTTGGAAAACATCTGACCATAGTTTGGTTAACGAATGGGTAAAACAAGGACTAATCACTTCAGAAGAAGCACAACATCACCCAAAAACCAACATAATTGTAAAAGCTATTCAGGGGAAAAAGACTCAGAAGAGCAGGCCCGATTTGCACATCATCCGGGATATATTGCCTAATGACTATCTACTCTTGTGCACCGACGGTATTTACAATGGAGTAACCGAAAGCCAGCTTACTGAAATCTTAGCCACAAACGAGGACGTTCAAGCTAAACTTTTACATATTAAGAACCTCTGTGAAGGCAATTCATCTGACAATTATTCGGCTTACCTGATTAATTTTCAACGCATTAATTAACTTTTCGCCCTGTTAATATTAGCCAAGACACCACCATGAATGAAACACTTTTTATTGGACGATCACTTGAAAATCATCTGGTAATTAAAAATGATAAAATAAGCAGCAGGCATTGCTCAGTTAAACAACTGGCCGATGGTGAATATCTGATATCTGACCTGGGAAGTAGCAATGGCACCTTTATTAATAACCAGAGGATTATGCAATCCTCCTTTTTTGAAACAGATGAATTAAGGCTTGCCTCTTACCCCGTGAAGGCAAAGATATTACTTACACTTTTAGCCTCGGATAATCTCAAGAAAGGAACTGAATATGAGACTATTGAGAAGCAGGAATTGATTTATGAAGAATTCTCCAGACTTCAAGTCGTTTATGAACAGTATTACCGGAATAAGCGGCTAATTCTAAAAAAAAACAATCTTAAAAGCACGGGGATAAGGGCCGGCCTATCATTTATCCCGGTGGTAGGCAGTGCTCTTGGAATTTTATCATCAACAATAACAGGTAACGTGCAGGACCATCTGTCAGAACTTGAGGAGGAATTTAAAAAAAGCTACATCTGTCCCGGATGTTTCAAGTTTCTTGGCGCAGAACCTTTTGAAAATCTATATAAGCGAGGCTATTGTATGATTTGCAAAACAAAATGGAAGCGATAACTCCTAATCATCTATTTAAATTCCAACGAAAAACATGGATAAAGACAAAAAGAAACCGGAAAACAAAGAAGGAAAGGTAAGTGCGGTTCCCTATGAAGATATCAGGGATCCAAAATCCGGGAAAACAATCAGCCGAAAATCCTCGATGGTCATGGCTGCAGGAACAGTAATTGCAGGAATAGCCATGAATGAGCAAACTGGAAATGAGACCATTACAGAAATATTTCTCGACACAGATGGCGACAACATTGTAGATACTCTTATAACCGACACAAATGAAGATGGGGTTTTTGAGATGGCAGATCATCTTACAGTACAAGCTTCTACAGAAATTTCAACAACACAGACCTGGAATCCACATGAAGCCCCCATAGCAAATCCCGGAACGGTGAACGACGAGATGTCTTTTTCCCAGGCTTTTTCCTCAGCACGTGATGAACTTGGTGCAGGAGGTGTATTTTCCTGGCAAGGAGAGTATTACAATACTTTTTATGCTGAAGAACTTGATGAGAACAATCAACCAAACGTAGAGTATCAAACAACAAATGTCCACGAATTACCCGAAATTGAATACAATAGCGACCCTTTTGAAATTACGACATCGGAAGAAATTGAAATGGAGGAAATAACTACTGAACAGGCCACCGGGGAGCCTCACATTATGGGATTGGATTCAAATGCAGATGGTGTTACTGAAGCAATATTGGTTGATTTGAACCTCGATGGTAGTGCCGATATTATGTATGGGGATTTTAATGAAGATGGACAGCTGGCCGAAGATGAAGTGGTAATCATACACAACCCTTCTGACTTAACCACACCCGAGGTAATTACAGATGGCACAGTGATGGCAGCAGACCTGAATGCCGATGGCACAGATGAAATTCTCCTGGCTGATATTGATGGGGACCAGATGGCTGATGTGATTGGAATAGATGGCAATGACAATCAGGTGATTGAAGAGTCAGAAGTTACTGTGTTAAATCCTGCTGCACTTGGAACAGGGGAATCAGTGACTGGAGAAATTGAATTCGATGGCGAAATCGCGGAGGATATGCCTGAAGATGTGTCTGAAGATGTACTGGAATCAATGGACGATGATCTGGCAGGCCTCGAAGATAATTTTGATGAAATCAACGATTGGAGCTAAAACCCGACACCATGCAAATTAAATGCTCAAAATGCCAAAAGATTTTTGAAATAGTTGAAAGCAAATTGCCAAAGGATAAGCTTAAAGCCATGGTAAAGTGCCCCGGATGCCAGCAGATATTGGTTTTTAACATCCCAACCTCAGCTCCGATCGCAAAATTAAATGAAGATAGAACTATTATTGAACAGATCAAAAGAAAAGATTTACATCCCCGTCTGATTCGGCTGATTGACAATGCTGAGTACCCTCTTGTAAAAGGCCAGAACATTATCGGACGAAAAGCAGGTTTGATAATTCCCGATGACAGATACATCAGTCAAAAACATTGCATGATTGAAGTTTTAGAACAATTTGGCGAGTTGCAATGCATCATCACCGATGACGGAAGCATTTGTGACACCAAAGAACCAAGCACAAACGGCACTTTTCACAATGGCAAACGTCTGACAAGCTATGATAAAATATTTTTGAGTAACGGCGACAATCTCAGAATTGGGCATACTGAACTGGTTTTTAAAACAGAACAATAAATCCGAAAATCAATGATAGGCGAAAAGATTCAACATTATATAATCACCCGATTGATCGGTGAGGGTGGAATGGCTTCTGTATATGAAGCAACACATGAAAAACTTCAGTCGAAAGTTGCCATAAAAGTGCTGAACCCTATTCTAACATCAAGTGCCACTATCCGCGCAAGATTTGAGAATGAAGCCCGATTTATGGCCGGCCTGAATCATGTAAACATTACCCGGGTAATTGATTATGAGGAACGCCCGGACTTGCTCGCGATAATCATGGAATTCCTCGAAGGTGAAGACTTGAATGTACAGATTAAAAGAGAAGGCGCAATGTCCTTAACTGAAGTGCTGCCGATCATCACTCAGGTGCTTGATGCGTTTGAATACGCACACAATAAATCAATTGTCCACCGCGATGTAAAGCCTTCCAACATTTTTATTGAACCTTCAAAAACAGTTAAAATACTCGATTTTGGCATCGCAAAACTGTTGGGTGATTCAGGTGACATGACGGCTACCGGCACCCAGATTGGGACCCCTGTATACATGAGTCCCGAACAGGTGAACACCGACAAAAGTCTTGATCATCGCAGCGATATTTACTCCCCTGGTGTTACATTGTTCTACATGCTGAATGGAAAACCTCCTTATGATACTACAACAACTTCCAGTTTTCAGATTTTTACTAAAATTGTCTTTGAACCGCTGCCAGATCTGGTAAAATATCCGGAAATTGACAAAATTCTAAAAATCGCCACGCATAAAGACCCTGCCAACCGTTTTCAATCATGTGCTGCATTCAAAAAAGCATTACTTGAAGCAGTTAAACCTGATAAAGACTCACCTGAAACCAAAACTCCCGGTTACTTTGATGATGATAAAACCCTTATTGATATTCCGGAACCAGCCCTACTGACGACTCAATCAAAAATTAAAAAAGAGAAAGTGACAAGTGTTCCGATAGTAAAGGAAAACTCACTTGCACAGCATAAGGAAAATAAAGTAAATGAAAATAGTGCTACCAATGGATTTTGGCAAAAATACCAATCCAGGTTATGGATTATCTTAGTTTCCTTAATGGCAATTATCTTTATCCTGATGAAGCTCTTTCCCGGATGGTACTCAAAAATTTTTGACAATGAAAGCAGAAAACTTGCCAGACAAAAAGAAGCAACTTCCCTTTTGCTAAAAGTAAAAGCCGAATACAAGAAACAACCCGAAGCAAGAAATTATGACTCTACTGTCTTTTTTATGCAAAAAGCTGCAGATTTGGTTAAAGAGAACCCCGAAGTACTGCTTTATCTAAGTGATGGCCTTTACCATCAAATGACCCCAATGGGTGACGACATACCAAAACTTTCATACAACGGTATTAAAAAAGCCAGTGAAGCCATAGAAAGAATCTTTAAAATCAATCCTGAGTACAAAAACGACTCTCTCCCCACTGACCCCTATTCCCGCACTACGATATACTGGGGTGAACTGGCACTTCATTATCTGGCCGAAGGCAAAAACGACTCAGCACTAATAGCCTACAAAGAAGGCCGGAAACGAGGAGGGTTCAACGATGTTTTACTTGAACTAGCGCGCAACACCATGAATTCATGCGAAAATAACGCCATCCTTATCTTCTATTCTGATATTGTATATCATCCAATTTTATATATGCAATTGGTAGAAGAGTTCAGGACCGATATCAAGACCATTATAACGGGGTTTATGCACACAGACTGGTACTTTGGGTATATAACCAATACATTATCGATCCCTGTTTCATATACAGCCGCTGAATTTTCTTCACTAAAAAATATACCCTGGCAGCAACAGGTAGTCACGGTGCGGTCATTACTAACGGAAAAAGATTTCTCCTGGTGGGTTTACCCCAATATGACCAACGAAATGAATAAAACAGGTCAGCTCATGTTGGATATTTTCAAGTCAAATCAATTATACAGGCCTTTTTGCTTTAGCATTGCAATTGATCAGAACAATTCACTCAATCTGCTTAATTACCTTGAGCCATTTGGCTGGATCTATAAAACCACTACTGAACCATATGCAGGAGCAAGCAACACTCATCTCAGCATGATAAAGAATCTGAGCTATGAAGCACTGAAGAAGTCTCATTCTCCATCCACTTTTATAAGAGCTTTTCTTGATTTTGTAAGAAGTAATTACCTGAAACTAATCAATGATTTCTACGATAACGGAGATTTCAGTAATGCCCGGACCTTGATGAAATTCCTGTCCTTGAATGTACCCACTGAAAACTACCCTGTTTTCTATAAAGATATTGATCCCTACCTTCAATCAACCATGAACAAGGTATTGTTTACGGAAGATCAACTAAAGGAAAAAGAAAATAAAAATATCAAAGAATATCTCATAAAAAACAACCTGTCTGGAGTTCCGGCTGCCAGTGGATTGTATTATTTTGAGAAAGTTTCAGGCATGGGCATTAAACCTCAGGCTGGGAAAAAAGTTAAGGTTCACTATATGATGTCGCTGCTTGATGAAACAAAAATTGATTCTTCATATGACAAAAATCTCCCTCTTGAGTTTGAATATGGAAGCAAAAGTGTAATCCCCGGTTTTGAAGAAGGCATTGGAATGATGAGTAAAGGGACTAAAGCACTGTTTATCATCCCGTATTCACTCGGGTATGGAACAAATTCGCAGGGAACAATACCAGCATATAGCACGCTGATCGCTGAGGTTGAGTTACTGGATATTTACTGATGCATTGAAACAATTAACAATTAAATCTTAATGGTGCAATAAACTGACTAAATATGCCAATATAAGATTTAACCAATATTAACAGCTAATGCTCAAGAATTTGAAGATTATTTAAACTATTAGAGAATCTTCGGGACCTTATTTATGCATTACTGAAGCTCCTAAGAACCCTGATGTGATCTTTAATTAATTCTTAAGGATATTATAAGAAGAAAACTTCAATATCAGGTTTCCGGGCAACAGCAGAAAATTCGCCACCCTAAACAGTTTTGATGTGCTCAACCTATTAATGAAAACAGGACGGAGCGGAATATAATAACCAACAGTAAATTTGGTGGGGCCAATAGCAATCCCCCACTTACTTCGTTACTTTAAGAATCCAAGGCTAAACCCGTCAACAAAAGTATTGATCGATATTGTGTTCCGGGTTGTTGAATTTTTCACAAAGACTTTACCCCAACTATTTCTGTCTGATTGGCACAATAAATAAGGGAATCTCTGAATTTTTCAAAACCTTTTCCGTTACGCTACCCATCAAAATATTTTCTAACCAACGCCTGCTGTGCGAACCCATTACAAGAATATCAGCGCCCGTTTCCTGTGCTGTTTCCAGAATTGAATCAGCAAAATTACCTCGCTTTACTATTGTTTTTATGTTAGAATCAGCTAGATGAGACTTGGTCCTGTCAAGAAATTTAAGCGTTTCGGCTTCGAGGTTTTCTGTATTTTCAATAAGCAGGGGCACAACATTGGCATAATCCGTAAAACCCATAATAGGATTTACCCCTGCAGTAGAATAATAATGGGCATCAGTAATAATATGCAACAATGTCACCTTTGCTCCCATTGATTTGGCCAAAGCATAGCCTTGTTCTGCAACTTTTTGTGCGGTTGGATCGTAATCCAGTGCAATCAAGATATTTTTCATAATTGTATAAGTTAGTGAATAAAACAAGTACCCGAAAAGTTAAAATCGTCTCCGGAACAAGAGCAAAATACCCTTTAAATAAAGAACAAATGAAATACCTAAAAGATCAAATAATTACATTTCAGATCAATATTTATGGTAGTTCTTCAGTGATTATTTCTTCATAGCTTTGCACTCAAAATTAGTTATTGTGAAAACAAATGTTCAGATTGAAGTCTGCGCAGCATCCGTGGAATCAGCCCTGTCTGCTGAACAAGGAGGTGCCGACAGAATAGAATTATGCTCTGCGTTAAGTGAAGGAGGACTAACCCCTTCAGCAGGAATGATAAAATACGCCTGTAAAAATCTGAGTATCCCTGTTTTTGTGCTGATCAGACCACGCACTGGCGATTTTTTGTATTCCAGTGCTGAATTTGAAACCATGAAGGAAGACATACTGACGGCAAAAACACTTGGAGCTAAAGGGATAGTTGTCGGCATGTTAAATGCTGACGGGTCTATCGATTTTGCCCGGATGAAAGTGCTGATGGATTACGCGAAACCTATGGAAGTAACCTTTCACCGGGCATTTGATATGGTCAAAGATCCATTTGTCGCATTGGAAGAAATCATCAATCTCGGATGTCAGCGCATTTTAACCTCCGGGCAAGCCTCTTCTGCCCTACAAGGCATAAGTATGCTTGAGCAAATAATAAAGAAAGCAGAGAATCGCATCAAAATTATGCCGGGTAGTGGGATCAACCCAAAAAACCTTACACAAATAGCAAAAGCAAGCGGAGCCAGAGAATTTCACTTCTCAGCATCCGCTATACTTCACAGCCAGATGATTTACAAAAATGCTAATGCAACAATGTTTAAAGATAACGATCAGGAATTTACGATTCTCCAAACCGATGTGGCTATAGTTGCAGAAATGCGCAAGCTAGCCGATCAACTTTCTTAAATCATATATATTTCGTACTTTCGTTTGCTCCTCTAAACTCCAGGTTTACATGACAAAAACTTTAAATCCTACGCTTTGGGTAATCATTTTTCTATTGCTCACTGCCTCAAATAAAAGTTTCACCCAGAATATTCATCAGATAAAAGTTATGACATGGAATATTCGTCTCGACACACCTGATGATGGTATCAACCAATGGCAATATCGCAAGAATGCTCTGGGGCAGGAAATTCTCAGACAATCGCCTGAAATACTTGGTGTCCAGGAAGCCAGGGACAATCAGATGAAGGATCTTCGAAAACAGTTGAAAGGTTACAAAAGTATTGGTGTTGCCCGTGATGATGGCAAAAAAGCCGGTGAATACAGTGCAATTTTCTACCTTAAAAAAGAGCTGAAACCACTTCGTTGTGGCACTTTCTGGCTATCGGAAACCCCCGAAATACGCGGGAGTCGCGGTTGGGATGCTGCATGTAACCGTGTGGTAACCTGGGCTGAATTTAAACACAAAGCAAGTGGAACCCGCTTTTTAATGATGAATACCCATTTCGATCACATGGGCGATACTGCCCGTATTGAGAGTGCCAAACTAATCATCAAAAAAGCTGCTTCACTGGCAGGTGCACTTCCCGTGATTGTGACCGGCGATTTCAATGTAACGGAAAAGAACCGTGCCTACCGAATACTCACCTTTGCTGAGAATGAAGTTGTTCTTTCTGACACGCGCAAAAGGGCCAACGCGATAATTTCAGGCCCTGATTTTTCTTATACCGGTTGGAATCCTGAGGAGACGCCAACTGAGCTAATTGACTTCATTTTTGCTAGCTGGGACATCAAAGTCATGAGTAATTCTATTCCATCACCTGACAATACCCAGCCTTACTTTTCAGATCACCTTCCGGTTACTGCCGTGCTCGAACTGCCCATCAAACCCTGAAACCCTACCTAGATTCAACATAATGGAAACACCAGAGATTTCATTAGAATTAATCAAAGAATTCACCTATTGGGCGCATCTGTCTGCAACAAAGGGATTGGTGAATTGTAGCAGTGGAAACCTCTCCCATCGTTTTAAAAACGATTGTATGTTGATTTCAGAAACAGGCAGTTGGCTTGAGAACATTACAATAGAACAAATTTCAATGATTGATCTCAACAACGGACAGCTCCGTAACAAAGTGGAACCGTCAGGAGAATGGAGACTACATGATGCTGTTTACAAACATCGCCCTGATACAAAAGTGATATTACATTTTCAAAGCCCCTATGCCACCACCATTGCGTGTAGTAAGGATATACCTGACTATAATGCAATTATTGAAGTGCCTGTTTACATAGGAGAAGTCGCTCATATTCCCTACCTATTGCCCGGATCGAAGCAACTTGCAGACGCTGTGGCAGAGGCAAGCAGTAAAAGTTGCATGATTCAACTGACCAACCATGGACAGGTTGCCCTTGGCAAAAGCTATAAAGAAATTATTGAAAAGGCAATCTTTTTTGAGCTCTGTTGCAAAATTATCGTTGAAGCAGGAAATAAGTATCAGGCCATCCGAAGTGTCGATCTCCCACAATTATCAAACTACCGCAAGTAAAAAACATAGTTATTTTACTCTCAAGTGTTCAATATCGAACATTTTTTGAGGTTTTGAACGATTATGAACATTATTTTCATGAAAATATTTGGTTTACATGATAAACCTTTCTAATTTTATAACCTATTTTAAACTCACCTACTATGAAGAAAGTTCTAATTGCAACTGACAAACCTTTTGCAAAGGCTGCCGTTGATGGCATTCGTAAAATTGTTGAAGGCGCTGGCTATGAATTGCGTTTATTGGAAAAATACGCTGCACACAGTGATTTTGTCAATGCTGTCGTTGATGTTGATGCAGTGATTATCCGCAGCGACATTGCCAATCGCGAAGTGATGGATGCCGCGAAAAATTTAAAGATTATCGTAAGAGCCGGAGCCGGATACGACAATATTGACCTTGCTGCTGCTACCGAGAAAGGTATTGTAGCGATGAACACCCCTGGTCAAAACTCAAATGCAGTTGCTGAATTGGCCCTTGGCATGATGGTTTTCATGGCGCGCAATAGCTTTAATGGCACCTCAGGCACTGAGCTACGGGGAAAGACACTGGGAATTCATGCTTATGGAAATGTTGGCAAATATGTTGCTGAAATTGCAAAAGGTTTTGGCATGATCGTTTATGCCTTCGATCCATTTGTTCCTGCTGAAATCATTGCTAAAGATGGCGTAAAACCGGTACAAACCATCGAAGAATTGTATTCAGGATGTCAGTACATATCATTGCATATACCTGCCAATGCACAAACTAAAAAATCCATAGGAGCAAAACTATTGAACTTAATGCCCAAAGGGGCTACCCTTGTGAACACCGCCCGCAAGGAAGTGATTGACGAAGATGGACTCTTACAAATTTTTGAAGAAAGATCTGATTTCAAATATCTTAGTGATATAGAACCAGATTGCAAGGCTGAAATTTCAGAGAAATATGCAGGAAGATTCTTTTCAACGCCCAAAAAGATGGGTGCTCAGACATCAGAGGCAAATATTAATGCCGGACTTGCTGCCGCTCAACAAATTATTGATTTTCTTGAAAAGGGCATCACCAAATATCAGGTAAACAAATAGGCTTTAACGATATACAATAGTCCTAATGGGAGGACTATTGTGTATTTAATTTTTGATTTCAGACACAAACTACAGACGAACTCAACTTATAGTATTCACACACACAAGTAAAACTTATGGATTCCGAACTCGAAAAAGCCCTTACATTCTTTAGATTTGAAGATTTAAGAATATATCATAAATCACTTGATTACATCGAATGGCTGATCAGACTTAATGATTCCTTTACAGACAAAAGCACTTCAGGCATAGGTAGTCGTTACGTACTTTCAGCTCAAGCAATCGCCCTGAACATTTCCGAAGGTTCAGCCAGGAACAAAAGCCAGTTTATATACTACCTTAAAATGGCAAAAAGTGCTGTGAGGGAATGCGTTGTTTTCACCACACTTGCCGGGAATCTGGGATATTTAACCACTGAACAAGTGGAAGAATCTCGTGGACAACTCATGGAAATGACCAAAATGATAGGCGCATTAATCGGCTCCCTGCAAAGGTCTGCTGATCTAAGCCCTGAAGATCCTGATTAATTTCTTGTTAGTAAAATCCTTATAAAGGGCATACTTTACTTTAGAATAAGTTATACTTTTGCCCCGATTAACCTCTTGTTCATCAAACAACCACTGATGAGATAAGGGGTTGGTTTCATTTATCTGAATTTACTTTATTCAACCAATAAAACCCACAAACTATGGCAATTTTAAAACCATTTAAAGGACTGCGTCCGCCGAAGACAATAGTCCAGCAGCTGGCTTCCCGACCCTACGATGTTTTAAACTCCTCGGAAGCCAGGAAAGAAGCCGAAGGCAATCCCTATTCCCTTTTACACATTATCAAACCAGAGATTGATTTACCTGCCGACCTTGATGAGCATGATGAACAAGTTTACAACAAGGCACTGGAAAATTTCACTAATTTCAAAAAAGAAGGCTGGTTGGTGCAAGACGGACAAGAATCCCTATACATCTATGCCCAAACCATGAACGGCAAAACACAATACGGTATTGTGGGATGTGCAGGTGTGGAAGATTACATGAATGGCATCATCAAAAAACATGAATTAACACGTAAAGACAAAGAAGAAGACCGCATGAAACATGTGCGCATTACCAATGCCAATATGGAACCGGTTTTCTTTACTTATCCTTCGGTTGCTGCCATTGATCAGATTGTAAAAAATCATGTAGAATCCAATACTGCCGACTATAATTTTACTGCAGATGATGGATTTGGACATCACTTTTGGGTGATCAACGACAAAAATATCATCAACCAAATCGTAGAACTTTTTGCAAAAGTTCCATATACATACGTGGCCGATGGGCATCACCGGACTGCTGCAGCTGCATCGGTAGGCATTGAGCAAAAGAAAGCCAATCCAAACCATAACGGTGAAGAAGAATACAACTTTTTTCTTGCTGTACATTTCCCTTCCGATCAGTTAACCATTATTGATTACAACCGGGTTGTGAAGGATCTTAACGGACTTTCACCAGAAGAATTTCTTGGCAAGTTAGCCAATGTGTTTGAAATTGAAGAAAAAGGCATAGAAATATACAAACCCACCACTTTGCACAACTTTAGCATGTACCTTGGTGGCAAGTGGTATTCACTCACAGCAAAGGAAGGCACGTACAATGATAGTGATCCTATTGGAGTATTAGATGTTACGGTACTCTCACAGCTTGTTCTTGATCAATTGCTCGATATCAAAGATTTGAGAACTTCCAAAAAAGTTGATTTTGTTGGCGGTATACGTGGTTTGGGTGAGCTTAAAAAACGGGTTGACAGCGGAGAAATGGCCGCAGCATTTGCATTATATCCTGTTTCTCTTCAACAATTGATTGACATTGCAGATTCAGGCAACATCATGCCTCCGAAAACCACATGGTTTGAGCCCAAACTTCGCAGCGGACTGGTTGTTCATTCATTGGATTAAAAATGGATTAAAAACAAAATATCATGGACACTACTGAACTTGTATTCAAAACACTGGCAGAAGCCGGAAAACCTTTAAAAGGCGGTGAAATAGCGAGTATTTCAGGGATTGATAAAAAAGAGGTGGACAAGGCCATCAAAAAACTCAAAATCGAGGAAAAAATAATATCCCCGAAAGCCTGCTATTATCAGCCAAAATGAGCTTTATACAACCATACAGACGCCCTGTGAATCAACAGGGCGTTTTTTTATGTATCATTCGTATTTAAAAACCTGGACAATACCTCGAAAAGAGAATTCAGACTCACCGGTTTTGAGAGGAATGCATCACATCCAACTGCCTTACTTCGTTGTTCTTCGTCTTGCAAAGCATAAGCAGTCTGAATAACCACCGGCAGGTTTGGATGAATTTTCTTTATTTCAAGGGTAGCATCATAGCCATTTAAAACCGGCATATTAACATCCATTAAAATAAGGTCAATATTTTCATTTTCCTCACAGACTTTAATGGCCTCCATTCCATCTTCTGCCTTAAGTATATTTATTTTCGTTCGCGAGAGCGCAGCATAAATAAACCGATAATTGGTATCAATATCTTCAACCACTAAAAGCGTTTTTCCGGCCCAATCAAATTCAACATTTGCGTTTACAGATATTCCTGAAATTTGCGCTTTTCGTTTTAAAGGAATAGGTTTATAAGGAATAGTAAAAATAAATTCCGAGCCTTTGCCCAACACTGAATTTACTGCAAGTGCGCCTCCCAATAATTCAACTATGTGTTTTGAAATGGCTAAACCAAGGCCAGTACCACCAGCATGTTTCAAGCCATTACTATTCTCCTGCCTGAAACGATCGAAAATTACGGCCTGCCCCTGAGGTGATATTCCAATGCCTGTATCCCTGACAAAAAATTCAGCAAATCCATTAGCCAACCTTATGCCATAGGTTATTGAACCTTCATTAGTAAATTTAATGGCATTAATAACCAGATTTGTAATTACCTGCCGCAGCCTGAATTCATCGGTACTCACCTCATAGCCATCAGGGAAATCAGCAATTTCCTTGATCAGGGTTACGTTACCTTTATCCCTCATTCTAAGTTGGTTTGCATAGATGGCATACAGATCATCCATCATTTCTTTGAGATTCATGGGCTGCATAGAGACACTTAGCTGACCGGATTCAATTTTGGCAATATCAATGATATCATCAATAAGTTTTAACAATGTTTCACTACCATGATTAATGTGGCTGACATATTCACTCTTTTCCTCTTCCGACAAGGCTTCTTCAGTCAACAGGTTGGAGAATCCAACAATCGCGTTCATTGGTGTCCTGATTTCGTGGCTCATGTTAGCCAGAAAAGCTGTTTTGAGTTTATCAGCCTCTTCGGCTTTATCTTTTGCTTCTTTTAGCTTTATTTTTGTTTCTTCGCTTTCGGTAATATCGCGACTGATGGCCATAATACCAAGAGGTTTCCCCGCCTTATTATGATACAATACTTTAAGAGTATCCATAAGTAAACGACGCCCATCCTGCAAGGTTATCCATTCATCCGATCGCAATGGTTTATTATTTGCTATCAATGCACGGTCATTAGCATGATACTTTTCAGCAGATTCACGACTAAAATAGTCATAATCATTTTTACCAATCAACTCTTGCTCAGTGATGCCAATATATCTTGAAAATGAAGAATTGCAACCCACATAGTTACTTTGGAGATCTTTGAAAAAGATGAGGTCAGGGCTAGAATCAATGATTGAGCGCAATAACGATTGCTCCTTTATAAGATTATTTCTTGTGATATTTAATTCCCGGGTGATATCATTTACTTTCAAACCAAGTTCCCTGAATTCATTAAAGGCAAGGTCTTCAATTTCCATTTCCCTGGCTTCAAGGCTCGACTCTCTAAAGTTAGCTTCAAACAACTTAAACCCATTTACGATTCTGTTGGCCAGAAATCCGGAAAAAAAACGAATGGCAATCCATAAAATAACCAGAATAAAAATTACTCTAAGAATAATACGCTGCTGTTTTTGATCCAGCTCTTTTTGTCTGGATTGAATATTCTTTTCAATTTCATTTCCATAAAATCCGGCTCCAACAATCCATCCCCAGGGTTTTATGGAACTAATAAAGGAATATTTAGTTTCATAATCATCGGTAACCAATCTCCGAAATGTGTAAGAAATTACGCCTGAACCACTATTAATGAAAATGTTTAATTGTTTTTTAAAGCTGGAAATCCAGTTCGTATCTCCTGATTGAAGAATATTCACAGGTTCATGCAACTTCTCTCCATTCGAAATCAAGGCCTTCCCGTCTACTGTATTAATAAAAATATAACCATCGGTTTCAAATCTCACCTTTGACAAACGTTGCAAGACTTCTTCTTTGATATCCGACTCAAAATCAGAAAAATAATCTTTGGTTCCAAAATACCATCCTAATGGCTCGAATTTACGAACATAGGTACTTTTTAGTAACACAGAGTCATTTTCAGAAAACTTACTGGGCACAAAATAATCGAGATACCCCCAATCGACCTGCTTTAAAAAGTTAACCTCGTTTCTTACAACAAAATTCCCACTATTATCCTTATGGTCCAACCCGTATTTTCCTTCAATCTGAGAACTTCTTGGCAACATTACCGCATGACCATCAAGGGTATATATGAATACATCTCCCCTATCGTTGGCATAACGAATGGGGCGAATAGCATCCTTGATCATTTTTTTTATTTCTGAAACTGATTTCGTCCCTTTATTCTGTTGGTATATATTATCGGCAATTTTCAAGGCTTCGTCCACCTTAACTTTTAATTCATTTTTCATTCTTTCTTTCGAAAGTGAACGCTTGTATTCAATATAATCAAC
This sequence comes from Lentimicrobium sp., assembly GCA_034005265.1. Lineage (GTDB taxonomy): Bacteria > Bacteroidota > Bacteroidia > Bacteroidales > Lentimicrobiaceae > Lentimicrobium. Next base: position 50,253 of record JAVEVB010000020.1, on the reverse strand, counting down.
CGCTGTACGTACCTCTTTTTCAACCAACGCTTCTTTTGATTCAAAATATTGATTTGTCAATTCTTCCATTTCATCCCTCAACTTGTTGGTTTCAAAGGTCAGCCACATGATACCTACCAGTACTGCTGAAAGCAAAGACACAGCTATAGTACTGACTTTAAGTTGATAAGACAGGCTTTTGTTGAAGAAATATCGGTTGAATAAATCAGGTATTTTCAATTTTGTCAGTCATTATTTGTAAGAAAATCATTCACGAAAAAAAATACACGAATTCCACTCTTTAATCTTATTTTGTTTCATTTGTAACCCTCGCAAATACGGATATTATCAACTTATCAGCAATTTCAGAAACTATTCAATAAAACCGATAATAAAATGAATAGCCAGACAATAATACAAAAACTTCCTTGAAAGGGATGCATTATTCAACAAGCGACCATAATCATCAGTAAGACATATACTGACCAAAGAGCACCTGCAAATAGGATTTACCTTCTTTTATGATAGAATCCTGCATAGACTCCGGAATAGAAATTTCGTTAAAGTGGTTAACTCTCGCGTCATACGCGAAATGCCCTGCCGGAGGTCGAATCCATCCCAAACCTTCTTCAAATGAAAAATAGGCAAATTCGGGACTATAAGGGTTAAAGAGGTTTCTGCTCCATGGGAAATCAGAAGCATCAAGATTTAACTGATGCATAAGAGTAGATGCAAGATCGGACTGATTAGAGACCCTGGGTATTTTCATTCCCCGGAACTCAGGCTTAATCACTTCTCCATAAAACATCAGCGGTATTTTATGATAATTTGGTGTAGTAAATGACCAATTGCGGTAGGAATTATGGCTATGATCGGCAACAATAATGAACAACGTGTTTTTAAACCATGGCTGTTTTCGGGCCTCCTTAAAATAGCTACCCAGACTTCGATCGGTATAGTAAGCCGAATTTATGTAAGGCTGCTCATTTTCGCCCCAATCAATCACTTTTTCCATTGGCTGATCGTAAGGAGAGTGGGAACTAAGTGTAAAAAGGGCAGAAAAGAATGGCTCCTTTTCCTTATTCAGATCGCTAATTTGACGACCAAGCACAAATTCATCATGCACGCCCAATTTTCCACGGATGACATCGTTGCCAAAATCTTCACCCTCGGTTATCCTCTTAAACCCATTGTATAGAACAAAACCCTTTATGTTGCCATAAATCAGCTGACCACCAAAATAAAAAGAGGTATGATATCCTTCGTTAATGAGGTTTTGAGTTATGGTCGGGAGTTTTGAAAACTTGTCTGGCTGCACCGTGATGGATGAGATTGGATGTGCCGGGAACCCACCAAACAAGCTACCCATAGCCTGTTCACTACGCGGACCGGTGGCCCATAGATTGGTAAAAAGAATCCCCTCTTTTTCAAGCTCATGAAATTCAGGCGTTATTCCTGGCTCTCCTCCGAGAGATTCAATCAAATCAGCAGACCAGCTTTCGAGAATAAGCAATACCACGTTCGGACGATTGGTTGTTAGAAAACAGGTAGTGGTGTCCTTCTCAACCCTGAACAGATTATCAACCGTTTCCCTGGCCTCAGTTTCATCATAAAATGCGTAAGGATTCTTACCAAAATTCCGGTAATTCTCAATAATACTGATGGACAAATTAAAACCGGAATTGACAGCTGCCAGATTCAGAATAGTTTTGTTGGAATAATAGGATGCACTCTGATTGATAGGAATTTGTTGCACCCCACCCCTTGCACCAATAAACAGTAACACAGGAGTAATCAATAAAAACAAAACCGTAAAATAATAATTTCTACGCAAACGGGTAAGATCTGTAAAAAACCATTTAACATATACAAAATAACTTATTGAAAATTTTATCAGAAACAACAAAATCAATCCAAAAAACAGTCCAGTAGAAATAGTATCATACACTTCCGTTGGATTACTCAGATAGGTAAAGGCTTTGAAAGGTAGTTTGGTTTTCCATTCAGGATAAATACCAAGCTCTACAACCGTAAGCAGACAAAAGAGTAGGATGCCAATGAAATAATAAATCTTATTCACCAGGTTAATCCATCTCGGACTATAAAAAGATTGTATGACCAGCAAAATAAATGGAAAAAACATAAAATAGGATGCAGTCGCAAAGTCAAGATGCAAGGCATGCCAGTATGATGCCATAGCTTCAGCAAAACCGATGCCTTCAATTTTCAGAAGATTTAAATTATAAATTAGAAAAACTGTTCTGGAAAGGGCAAACAACAACATCCAAAAGAATAGTTGTTTCAGAAAAGAAAGAATAATATGTTTCATTTACCTGATTTTGGAAAAACGCTCAAAATTACTCAAAGTTTAAGAAACTATTGTTTTTATGGAATAAACATTTCGCTTTTAATCATATAAGCATGATGCGGAATCACTATTTTTGCAACATTTACGCATCCTATCATGTTAAAACTGATTGATAAGTTTCAAATAACGTCCCAACAGTTGATCTGGGTTATAATCCTGATGTTGCCATTTGCCCTTTTTACAAACCTGGGTCTGATGCCGTTGATTTCGGATGAACCTACCCGTGGCATTGTGAGCCTCGAAATGATGCTATCAGAGAACTACATAACCCCAACCATTAACGGGGAATTCTATTATAACAAACCCCCACTTTTCAACTGGATACTTAATGTTTTCATGCAGCTTTCCGACAGACAAGATGAATTTATCCTTCGTTTGCCTACCATTATTTCACTGCTGCTTATGGGTCTGGTTATTTTCCTGCTTTCGAAAAGGACATTGGGAAAAAGCCCGGCCTTACTCACTTCGCTCATGTGGATTACTTCAGCCCGGATTCTCTTCTGGGATTCTTTTCAGGGACTAATTGACATTACTTATTCTCTGGTAACGCTAAGCTCTTTTGCTTTACTATACTTCTACTCGAAAAAGGATAAATGGCTCTTAATGTTCATTACCACCTACCTGCTTGCAGCTGCAGGATACCTGATGAAAGGGCTGCCCTCCATTGCATTTCAGGGCATTAGCCTGACAGCTTGGCTAGCTTATGATAAAAACTTTCGCAAACTATTTTCATGGCAACACCTGGCAGGAATTGGCGTATTTGTTCTGATTACGGGAGCTTATTATTACGCGTACCTTCAAAATAATTCACTCAACGATGTTTTTGCCACTCTATTTAACCAATCAAACCGCATTAATGACAAAGAGGGAAGTTTCCTGAGCTGGGCAAGCCACCTGCTAACCTTTCCTATGGAAATGATCTATGAATTCGCACCCTGGACCATACTACTGTTGTTGTTCTTCAATAAAAAAATTCGCAAAGCCACTTTTGACGACAGTCTCATCCGCTTTTGCATGATATTGTTTGCTGCAAATATTATTGTTTATTGGGTTTCGGCCGACATGAGGCCACGTTACCTTTTCATGCTCTTTCCATTGTTGTACATTATTCTTGCAAAAGCATACAGTACTTCACTTAAATCACCTGGAGTTCTCACGCGTATAATTAACATAACACTGCAAATCCTGGCTTTTGCAGGCGCCCTCTCCCTGCTGTTATATTTGTGTTGGAAAGAAACCAATGGTTTACATGGGGTTTGGTTAGTCATTCCGCTGTTATTTATTATATCCATCGCTGCCGCTGTGCTAATGATAAAATTTCGCAAACTCCAAATGTGGTTTCTCATCGTTATTATGCTGGCTGTAAGGATAAGTTTTAATGCGTTTAACTTGCCGGCCCGATACAAATCCTATCCTGATGCTTCTTACCGTGCCGGTGAAATCAAAGCAGGACAAATGATTAAAGGAACCAACACCTATATTCTTGGAGATACCCCTTTTAACCATGATGCCTCTTTCTATATTTCACGCGAAAGCAGACAAATAATAACCCGTACAACGGAAATATCAAACAATCAGGCTTTTTATATTACCAATGAGAAAAATCTGGCTAATTTTGCAGACGCTTTAAAAGAATACGAAATAATACATACGTTCACCATCAAGCTGAACGAAACGAAACTTTTATTGATAAAGAAGCCAGTATGAACAACCTGAAATTGTCAATCATCATTTGCGTTTATAACGAAGAACCCAACATAAAGCCATTAAATAAATGGATCAATGAATCGATACAAGATATTGATTATGAGATTATTTATGTTGATGATGGCTCAACTGACCGCACCCGTCAGGAGATTATTGCATTGAACGACCCAAAGGTAGTGATGGTCGAATTCAGGAAAAATTACGGACAAAGCTCAGCCTTATACGCAGGTATTGAGCAGGCAAAAGGTGAATACCTGGTAACTATGGATGGGGATTTACAAAATGACCCAAGCGATATTCCTATGATGCTCAGACTTGCCGAAAAGGAAGACTGGGATTTAGTGGCAGGAATTCGTGCAAACAGACAAGATGGCGTATTCCTGCGAAAAGTTCCCAGTAAAATTGCCAACGCCATTATCCGCAAAAGTACAGGAGTTTATATAAAAGATTACGGCTGCACCCTTAAAGTATTCAAGAGTGACCTTGCCAAAAACATTGGTCTCTACGGCGAATTGCACCGTTTCATACCCGTACTTGCCAGTTTGGAAGGCGCAACCATTACCCAGGTTGACGTAAAGCATCATGCGCGTGAGTTCGGCAAATCGAAATACGGCATCAATCGTACATTCAAGGTAATTAGCGATCTTTTGCTGATGATATTTTTTAAAAAATATATGAGTAAGCCGATGCACCTTTTTGGCGGAATGGGCGTATTTCTTTTTTTGATAGGAACAGCAATCAACAGCTATTTTCTTGTACTCAAAATCATGGGACAAAACATTTGGGGAAAACCAATGCTTTTGCTAGGAATACTTATGCTCATTGCTGGTATTCAATTGATTACAGTAGGGATAATGTCTGAGTTGCTAATGCGTACTTATTACGAATCCCAACAAAAACGCCCTTATAAAGTGCGCAAGGTACACACTTTCAATGATTAAGATTCATCCTTATATCAAAGCATTTTTAAAAATTGCACTTTCAGTTGCAGCACTTTGGTATGTTTTTACGAAAATTGATTTTAAAGAAGTTGTCAACATTTTCAATCATGTGAATTATGGCTGGCTTTTTGCTGCATTGTTGCTGTTCATAATTTCCAAAATATTCTCTTCTCTCCGTTTAAATGTTTTTTTTAAAAATATTGGTTCGGGGCTCACTGAGAATAGCAATCTACGTTTGTATCTGTTGGGCATGTATTACAACCTGTTTTTGCCTGGTGGTATAGGCGGCGATGGGTATAAGATTTACCTGCTCAACAGAAAATACGGCACAAAAGCCCAAAAACTCTTTTGGGCGGTGTTGCTTGACAGGGTGAATGGAGTGCTTGCCCTTTTTGTACTGGCAATGGTTATGGTACCTTTTATACCTGTGCCGGAAATCTATAAATATCTGGCCTTAGCCGCAATACCAGTTTCAGCAGCAGCCTATTATGTAATGATTTATTGGTTCTTTAAAGATTTCGCAAAAGGCCTGAACCTTACCAATAGCTATTCGCTTATGGTTCAAGTTGCCCAGCTTGGTTCGGCTTGGTTTATACTTTATGCCAATCACCATCAGGAGCATATCCTACCCTATTTGTTCCTTTTTCTCATCTCATCCATTGTTGCAACACTACCCATTACCATTGGGGGGATCGGATCGCGCGAAATAACCTTTCTTTTCGGAGCTGAAATCATGCACCTGGACATCCACCAATCCATTGCCCTGAGTCTGCTGTTTTATGTAATTACCGCGGTGGTTTCACTATTTGGTATCTACTTCAGTTTAAATGAAAAAGCTCTGAAATTAAAACCGTTGAAAAATGAAGTACTTACTTCTTAATACAACAGAATAAATGAAGAACAACGTTTTTATAACCGGCATAGCCGGATTTATTGGTTCAAACCTGGCACTAACCATGCTGAAACAAGGCTATTCAGTTTCAGGCATCGATAACTTCGATAATTTTTACGATCCTCAGATAAAACGGAAAGCGATAGAAAAACTTCAAAAAGCAGGCACATTCACCCTGTACGAAGGCGACATTCGCGACAGAGAAAAACTTGACCATATTTTTTCGGTGCAAAAACCCCATCTGGTAATTCATCTCGCTGCCCGTGCAGGTGTTCGGCCATCCATCGAACAACCCGAACTTTACTATGATGTAAATGTAACAGGAACCCTCAACTTATTGGAGGCCATGCGCAAAGCGGACATCACACAAATGCTGTTTGCCTCTTCGTCATCGGTATATGGGAACAACAGAAAAGTTCCTTTTAGCGAGACTGACCCCGTAGACAACCCCATCTCTCCATATGCAGCGACCAAAAAATCAGGTGAATTGCTATGCTATACTTACCACCATCTATATAACTTCAACATTTTTTGCCTGCGTTTTTTTACGGTTTACGGGCCAGGGCAGCGTCCTGAAATGGCCATACAGCAATTTGGCCGCAAAATAACTGAAGGCTCGTCAATTACCCTTTTCGGAGATGGTTCCACCCGCAGGGATTATACATTTGTGGAGGATATTGTTTCCGGAATCATTGCTTCTGCCAACAATCTGAAAGGTTACGAAATCCTCAACTTAGGCAATAGCGACACCATTTCACTCCTCGATCTGGTACATAGCATTGAGGAAACACTGGGCAAAAAAGCTAAGATTGAGTGGCAACCCATGCAGCCCGGTGATGTAGAAATTACCTATGCCGATATCAGTAAATCCCGTAAGCTTATTGGTTATCAGCCTGATTACCCTGTAAAAAGAGGATTAAGAAAAATGTTTGAAGCCCAGGGAATGTGTGATGTTGAAATAACCCAGGCGTAAGCTTGGAGAACAACCTATAAAGCAATAATTCCTTCAATCTGAGCTGCAAGCCGGTAACGGTCTAAAATTTCTTTCGCATCCATCATCATCTCCTTAATAGTAATGGAGATGTATTTGCCGTTTGATGAATTCCGGCTGGAAAGCACAGATTGCTCGTTAAATATATGCCGGAGAATCGCATAATCGCGATTGTTATTGAGTATTATAAACTTAAACATATATACTTTAGGCCATTTCCCCTCATTGTTTAGTTGGGTTTCAAGCCTTTGCAGAAAATCATCATGTATCGCCATTCGTAAATGAATTGGGTTCAATATAAATTACAACAATAAATACAATCATTGGTTTTGACTGCAGACATAGCGGGAATCAATGCATTCTCACCCTTTTAAGCAAATAGGGCAGTAACACCTGACGATATCCAAGAGAAATATCGGCTTCAACAAGATCAATCTGGTACTGGGCACATTTCATTATCAACTCCGATTTAAAGGATTGCATTTGGGCGCGATATCCATCCCTGATTTCATTAGGACGAATCTTGACTTCTTCGCCACTTTCCATATCAATAAAACGATAAGGCTTGTTATCGAAGGAAAAATCAATTTCATGTTTTTTATCGGTAACATGAAACAAAATAACCTCATGCTTATTGTGCTTAAGGTGCTGCAGTGCCGGAAAAAGCTTATCACCAGAAGATTCACCATCAAGCATATCACTAAAAATGACAACCAGGGATCGTTTGTGAATATTTTCTGCAATCTCATGCAGTGACTGCGCTGCCGAGGTCGTTTTCCCATTTTTCCGGGAATTATCATTCAGCAATTTTTCCAGTTCTCCGTAAAGAAACTTACTGTGAACCAGATTGGAATGGGCTTTTGTATGTAATTCTATGGTATCCGTAAAAATGCTCAGACCAGCGGCATCACGTTGACGCCGAAGAAGATACATAATTGCAGCAGCAGAATAAACGGAAAAGTTCATTTTATCCGGATTTTCAGGCGTAGGATTATCATGCAATGGATAGTACATAGAAGATGAACCGTCAATCACAATCTGACATCTTAGGTTAGTCTCTTCTTCAAACCTTTTTACATAAAGCCTGTCAGTACGTCCGAAAAGTTTCCAATCAATGTTTTTTACAGATTCGCCCTGATTGTAAAGCCGGTGTTCGGCAAATTCAACCGAGAAACCATGAAAAGGACTTTTGTGTAAACCGGTAATAAAGCCCTCAACCACCTGCCTGGCCAGCAATTCCAGTGGGCTGAATTCATCAAATCGGGACTGATCTATATTAACGGGCACAGTTAATGAAAATTTGAGGTACAAAATAAGGGGCGCAGTTTACCCACGCCCCGACTAAAGTACAATGTAAAAATCAGAGTAATTTCTCAAGTTTCGCCACCAAAACAGATTTGGGAACGGCACCTACTTGTTTGTCAGCAATTTCACCATTCTTAAAGAAAAGAATGGTGGGTATGTTACGGATACCGTATTTTGCAGTAATACCTGGATTACTGTCAACATCTAGTTTTCCAATAACTGCACGCCCTTCAAACTCATGGCTCATTTCCTCTACGAGAGGACCAACCATGCGGCAGGGGCCACACCATTCTGCCCATAAGTCAACAATTGCCGGTTTATCAGATTTTAAAACGACTTCTTCGAAATTAGCATCGGTCAATTCAATAGCCATAATCGTGAATATATTTAAGTTTAACAATCATGTTGGGGTTCAAAGATAAGGCATTTTTTAGCTTCAGGAAGAAGAATACAGGAATTTTTGAGAATTATTGTCCTCAATATTTCACTTACTACAAGTTCCGGACGAAAACGCTAAGCAATGTGCTGTACCATGGCTGTTGAATTCTCAACAAATCAGTAAATGTGTTGCAAATAATAGACAATAATCCAACAAAATACCAATTTACCAGTATCACAACCATCTGTTCCAATGGTTATTTTTTTTGACAAAGTTAACTTTCCAGATCCAAAGCATGGATCAACAGTAAATCAGACTTGTCCAATTTTCTATCCAACCAATGAAACTTTTACCCCGTTGAAGGTTTTCATTTGTTCCGAAAACTTTCTTGGATTTACCCTTAAACGGGATGGTAATCTTAAGGTAATACGATTAAGATTATCAACTATTTTAACATACAATTGTGTACCTCCCCGTGATACCGCGATTGCTTCACTAATCATGGATACCAGAACAGTATCGATATCAGCGGCATCCAATTCAATCACTATGTTTTTAGTAAGCTTATCAATTGTTTCAGCCAACAGTACCACATTTGAAACTTTCAATTCAATCTGTGGGGAATCACGAAATCGCCTTTGCACAGAACCCGTCAATAAAAGCGACATACCCGGAATAAGTAAATGTCTGAATTTCAGGTAATCATCTGAAAAGAGAGAGAGTTGCACAGAATCACTGTCATCCTCAATGGTAAAAATTCCAAACAGGGTATTGCTTTTTGTAGTACGTTCTATTGAACTTGTAACAATTCCCGCTACGGATACCTGGTGCCCAAGTTTATTTTTGATATTCTCCTCACGGAGATCTCCAATGGAATTTTTGCAAAACGCATTGATTTCGAGGCGATAATCATCCAAAGGATGGCCTGACATGTAGAAACCTGTAACTTCTTTTTCGTTTTTGAGTTGTTCAAAGTTACTCCAGGGCTCACACTCGGGCAAGACAACTTCGGGCATTTCCACTTCAGCATCGCCGCCAAATAAGCTCACCTGCATTCCCATTTTCTGTGCCTGGTAGTCAGCCGCATGTCGCAAAATTTTCTCTATAAATGAAGCACTTTCAGGATTATCCTGATAAAAATACTGCGCCCGGTGCGAGCCTTCAAAAGTATCAAAGGCACCTGCATTGGCCAGGGCTTCAAGGCATCGGCGGTTGATATTGCGTAAATTTACCCTTCGGGTTAAATCAATAATATCTTTAAACGGACCATTCGCTTCGCGCTCCTCAATAATAGATGAAACAGCATTTTCGCCAACGCCTTTCACCGCACCCATGCCAAAGCGAATCTGGCCATTTTTATTTACCGCGAAATTGTAACCGGATTCATTTACATCGGGACCTAAAACCGGGATACCCATGCGCCGTGTTTCATCAACGAAGAAAGTAATTTTCTTAATGTCGGTGAGGTTATGCGTCAGCACTGCAGCCATATATTCAGCCGGATAGTGAGCCTTGAGATAGGCAGTCTGAAAAGCCACAAAAGCATAACAAGTAGAATGTGATTTATTAAAGGCATAAGAGGCAAATGCCTCCCAATCGGTCCAGACTTTTTCACAGGCTTTCAGGTCAAGGTTATTGGCCTTGCAACCTTCCATAAATAAAGGTTTCTGTTTATCCAGTTTCTTTTTATCCTTTTTACCCATCGCCTTGCGAAGGTCGTCGGCTTTACTTTTATCAAAACCACCCAATTTCTGCGAAAGCAACATAACCTGTTCCTGATAAACGTTGATTCCGTATGTCTCTTCGAGAAACTCCTCCATTTCGGGCAAATCATAGGAAACTTTTTCACGACCAAACTTTCGGTTGATATAATTGGGAATGTAATCCATTGGGCCAGGCCTGTAGAGTGCATTCATGGCTATCAGGTCCTCAAACTTATCAGGCTTCAATTCCTTCAGGTGCTTTTGCATACCGGCAGACTCAAACTGAAAAGTACCGGTGGTCTCACCTTTCTGGTAAAGTTCGAGCGTTTGGGCATCATCAAGAGGCAACTCATCAATATTGATGTCAATACCATGATTTTGCTTTATAAGTTTCAACGCATCCTTGATAATGCTAAGGGTTTTAAGGCCAAGGAAGTCCATTTTTATTACCCCGGCATTTTCAATTTCCTTACCTTCAAACTGTGTAATCAGCAGCTCTGATTCCTTGGAGGTAAGCACAGGAAGAATATCTGTGATATCGCAAGGTGAGATAATAATACCCGCAGCATGAATTCCGGTACTTCGCACAGAACCTTCCAGTAAAACAGCATCACGCATCACATCCGCCTGCATTCCGCTTCCCTGCGCAATGGCACGCAGTTTTTTTACCTCTTCAATGTCATCATTCTGCAACTGTTCCTTTTCCTTCAAACTCTTTTCACCTTCGATGGGCGCCAGCATGACACGTTTGAGTTCGATTCCGGGCTTATCAGGCACCATTTTTGCCAGCATATTCGCCTCATTCAAGGGAAGGTCCAATACACGGGCAACATCTTTAATGGAACTCTTGGCTGCCATAGTGCCAAAGGTAACAATCTGAGCCACCTGATTCCTGCCATATTTTTGCACTACATAATCAATAACCTTTTGCCTGCCATCGTCGTCAAAATCTGTATCAATATCAGGCATACTTACACGACCAGGATTGAGAAACCGCTCAAACAGCAGGTTGTATTTCATGGGATCAATACTGGTTATCCCGGTGCAGTAAGCAACCACCGAACCAGCTGCCGAACCACGGCCAGGACCAATAAAAACGCCGAGATCACGACCCGCTTTAATAAAGTCAGACACTATTAGAAAGTAACCTGTAAAACCCATCTCACCGATCACCTTTAGCTCAAAGTTAATCCGGTCGGTAACTTCAGGCGTCAGATCACCGTAACGTTTTCGGGCACCTTCAAAAGTGAGGGTGTGCAAATAATGAAACTGATCCTTGTAACCTTCGGGAAGTGCAAAATGGGGCAGCATAATATCCCGTTTAAGGTTAAGCAATTCAACCTTCCCGGCAATCTCATTGGTATTGTCGATGGCCTCAGGTAAGTCAGAAAAAACCGACGACATTTCCTGCGTGGTTTTAAAATAAAACTGATCATTGTAGAAAGCAAATCGTTTTCCTTTTGTGGAATTGTCCTCGTCATTATAATCTTTTACCGTTGGGGTACTCTTTTTCTCACCCGTGTTTACACAAAGCAGAATATCATGAGCTTCATAAAAATCCTGTTCAACATAGTGCGTATCGTTGGTAGCAATGATTTTCACATTGTATTTTCGTGCAAACCCCACCAAAACCTCATTTACCTTATTCTGTTCAGGAATACCGTGCCTTTGTAATTCTACATAATAATCTTCACCAAAAATATCGAGCCACCATTTGAAAAGCACCTCCGCTTCCTGTTCACCTTGATTAAGAATGGCACGGGGAACCTCAGCAGCAAGACAGCAGGTAGTAGCTATCAAACCCTTGTGGTGTCTAAGAAGTAATTCCTTATCAATACGGGGATACTTGCTATAAAAACCTTCCATATACCCCAATGAGCACAATTTTACCAGATTGTGATAACCTTCCTGATTTTTAGCCAGCAACAACTGATGAAAACGCATGTCCTTTAAATCACGGGTAAACTGCTTACGATGGCGATCTTCTACCAGATAAAATTCACATCCCACAATGGGCTTTATCACCGGTGGCTGACCCGGGATATTGTACTTTTCCGCCTCAGCCACAAATTTGAAAGCACCAAACATATTACCATGATCGGTCAGTGCAATGGCCGGCATTTCATCTTTAACGGCCTTTGCGTACATCTGATTGATTTCGGAGGCCCCATCAAGAATTGAATACTTTGAATGAACGTGAAGATGTGTAAACTTACTCATATGAATATCAAATCGGGGAACTGCTATCCCGTAGAATTAAAAATTTATAATCAGCGTTATTCGACCATACAAATGAACTTCATGAATTAAATCTGCTTGCTTTGGTCTATGTTTGCAGTTTGCTAAAATAGTCAAAACCCGGGTGGATTTCTGTGATGTTAATAAATTAAAATTTCACGAAACAGATGACAATCTGATTTTCAGGAAATCAATAATTTTTGTCACATCAATATAAACATATCCGACCCGTGGAATTTTGCCATGCAATAAATAAGCAAATACTTCATTAAATTGTTTAATCGCTATTAGTTTCAACCACGAATGAGAAAATCGAAAATATACAAGAAGATTTTAGTCCTGATTACACTCACTGTTCTCATTCTCATGGCCTCAGGTTTTTTTATAAGGGACAAGGTATTAAACCATCTGCTTGGCGCCAGAATTGAGTCACTTGAGAATAAAACAGGAATCACCATAGCCTACGACAAGGCAAATTTTTCAGGATTCAACAGCATAGAAATTCATCACCTGAATGTTAATCCACCGAAAGGGGACACGCTGTTAAAAGTTGATCTTATTAAAGTCAGGTTCAATCCAATTGCACTGTTGACCATGCGGCTAAAGTTTGGATATGCCGAAGTGGTTCGACCAAAATTAACACTCTGGCGACGAGGAACAGAAAGCAACTATCTGTTTTTGCTGGAACAAACTGAAAAAGACTCTATTCCAGTGAGTTCCGACACTATAAGTATTAATTACAAAAGCCGCATTGATCAATCGTTCAGTCTCATTTTCAAACACATACCAAACAGCATTAATATCAGGGATTTTAAAGCTGAAGCGAACATCAACAATCACCATATTGCCTTCAATATGGAGGAACTGCATATAGATGACCGGGAGTTTGAAAGTGTTGCTATAGTTCAGGAAGATTCACTCGTTGAACAATGGAACATTGGCGGAATTATTCAACCTGCCACCGGAGCGGTTGGTATAAAAATATCACCATCAGGATCTTCTATAGTGCAAATCCCTTATATTCATTATAGATGGGGTCTTCTGCTGGCTTTTGATTCACTTAATATAAATCTTCACTATCGTAACCGTGATGGTGAAATATCTGAGATTACTGGCAACATTCGGACGCATGGACAAATAATCAACCATATACGAATCTCTCCGGAAGATGTTATTCTTGATTCAGGCTCAGCAAATTTCAAACTAAATTTCGGAAAATCTTATGCCGAGATTGACAGCAGCACCCGGATTACCTACAACAGGCAATCCTTCCAATTCTTTGCGCGCTATGACAATCTACCCGAGAAACAGGTAAAGATTCATATCCATGAACCCGATTTTGATGCAGCTACTTTTTTTGAGTCACTTCCGCAAGGACTTTTTACTGATCTGGCCGGCATCAAAGTAAAAGGAAGGTTGTCATTCCTGTTAAATTTCGACCTGAATATTGCTCAGCCCGATTCATTAAAATTTACCGCCTGGCTCAAATCGAGAGATTTTTCTATTGTAAAGTTCGGGAATACAGACTTCAGGATGATTAATAGAGATTTCCAATATTCAGCTTACGAAAATGGGAAAGTGGCCAGATCCTTTGAAGTTGGCCCCGGTAATCCGAACTTCAAAAGGCTGGACCAGATACCAAAATACCTCCAATATGCCATAATGACTTCAGAGGATGGAGCATTTTTTCATCACAATGGTTTTCTGCCCGATGCCATTCGCGAAAGTATTATTACCAATATAAAACAAAAGCGCTTTGCCCGAGGCGCAAGCACCATAAGCATGCAATTGGTAAAAAATGCATTTCTAACACACAGCAAAAACATCACCCGTAAGATTGAAGAAATGCTCATCACCTGGTTGATTGAATCAGAGCACCTTTCAGGAAAGGAAAGGATGTTGGAAGTATATCTGAACATCATTGAAACAGGGCCAATGATTTATGGTGTAAATGAAGCTGCCATATTTTATTTCAATAAAGATGTTTCAAAACTAACACTTGCCGAAAGTATTTTCGTTGCCAGCATCGTTCCCCGCCCCAAATGGTTCAAATATGCATTTGATTCCAATGGGAACTTACGTGAACACATGAAAGCCTACTATGACCTCGTATCTTTAAAAATGTTAGGAAAAGAATGGATTTCTCAACAGGAATATGAAGACTTACTGCCAAAAGTTGAGTTAAAAGGACCTGCACACAAAATGCTGGTCCCTGTGGATTCTATTCCGGATTCGGATGAAGAGAACAAGGACTTCCTTCTACGAGTCACCGACTAAATTTCATATAATACTCATTCTCTGTCATATAGAATGACTTGAGATTCACTTATCAGGAACAACCTGATGAATTATACAATAGGTAAATATTTATGAATAAATGTTAGCCAGTGCTTTTAAATTCAAGAAATTATCCGTTACTTTGCACCCCTGTTTAAAAAACACATTTTTAATTACTAAATTTTATTTTTATGCCAACAAAAATGAGATTACAACGTCATGGTAAAAAGGGCAGACCTTTTTATCACATTGTAATTGCGGACGGTCGTGCACCCCGGGATGGAAAATTCATCGAAAAGATTGGCACGTATAACCCAGTTAGCAAGCCTGCTGAAATCGATCTTGATTTTGCCAAAGCTTACGATTGGTTTGTTAAAGGGGCTGACCCCACGCCTACGGTAAAAGCAATTCTTTCACATGAAGGAGTACTGCATTACAACCACCTGATGAAAGGTGTTGCCAAAGGCGCATTTACCAAGGAAATTGCAGAAGTTCGTTTCAACGAGTGGAAAGCATCCAAAGAATCAAAACTCACCAGTGCAGAACGTGCTGCTGAACAAGAGGAAAGAGCTGAAACGAAGAAACGTTTAGAAGCTGAAGCTAAAGTGAACGAAGCTCGTGCTGCTGAAATCGCAAAAAAACGTCAACAGGAAGCCCAGGCTGCTGCCGGTGAAACTGAAGAAGTTGCTGCTGAAGATGCAGTTGCTGAAGTAGCTGCTGAAGAAGCGGTTGCTGAAGTTGCGGTCGAAGAACCTGTTGCCGAAGCACCGGTTGAAGAGCCTGTTGCCGAAGCTCCGGTTGAAGAGCCTAAAACAGAAGCTCCAACCGAAGCACCTGCGGACGAAGCTGCAGAAGAAACCAAAGCCGAGTAATACCGGCAAACTCCGTGAAAATGGAAGGGCATTTTTACCTTGGGAAAATAGTTAAACTATTTGCGAACAAAGGCGCTCTTCTAGTTTATCTCGATGTAGATGACCCGGAAGATTACATAAATCTGGAATCAGTTTTTGTTCGTATGAACAACCAACTGATTCCATTTTTTATTGAAGACATTGAATTGCGACATAAGAATAATGCCATCCTGAGTTTCAGCGATGTTGACAATCCGGAGCAGGCTTCCATGTTAATTGGTTGTGCTCTCTTTCTTCCCCTAAGCATGCTTCCGAAACTAAGCGGCAACAAATTCTATTACCACGAGGTTATTGGATTCTCAGTAATTGACAGCCTGTTGGGCCCCACAGGTAAAATTGAAGAAGTCTTAGAATATCCACACCAGGCGGTCATGCGCATTCTTAACAAAGACAAGGAAATACTCATCCCCATCACCGATGAGATCATTATTGGCCTGGACAGGGAGAACCGCATTCTAAACATTGCGGCACCCGAAGGCCTGATTGAGATGTATTTAGAATAGAATCGGACTTCAGGTGATACGTATTAAGCATTGTGGTTCAAATACCTGAATATCCTTAACCGCTCATACTTAATTAATTACTTTACTTTCTGTTAATTCCTGACCGAGGTTAATCCAGAAGGATGTTTATCCTCAGACCATAGGGTTGACCCATCAGGAAACCAGGACATTAATTCCAGCACTCCATCCTGCACTTCGACTAATGCATGGATGTAACGACCTCACTATCATCCCATCCCCAGGCCGCTGGGCTATGCAAAGCAAGCTTCCATTTCTCCACCCTTTAAACGATATGCCTATTTTAAAACAAAAAGCCTTCGTACCTTTGTAAGGTTAAAAATCATACTATGTCATACTCAGAAAACAACAATCCACTGCCCCGCTTTAGCGACATTATTAATGCTCAGTCAGTATTAAAAAATATTGTTAAAACGACCCCACTTGAACGTAGTAAATCCTTTTCGGCCATGTCGGGAGCTGATGTTTACCTTAAGCTTGAGAATTTCCAAACCACCGGTTCTTTTAAAGTCAGAGGAGCCTATTATAAAATTAAAAATCTCACTCCAGAAGAAACATCAAAAGGTGTCTTGTGTGCATCAGCAGGTAACCACGCTCAGGGCGTAGCTTATGCAGCGTCGAAACTTGGGGTAAAAAGCACTGTTTTTATGCCCGTATTTGCTCCTCCTCTCAAGGTTATTGCAACGCGTGCCTATGGCGCAGAAGTGGTACTTACCGGAGATACATTTGATGATGCCTTCAATGCAGCAATTGAATTCGGAAAAGAATCGGGGGCTACCTTCGTTCATCCGTTTAATGATCCCCATATTATTGCAGGTCAGGGAACTATTGGACTTGAAATATTTGAACAAATCAGGGAAGTGGACGATGTTTTGGTTCCCATTGGCGGTGGAGGATTGATCGCGGGCATTGCCATTGCCCTGAAACAACTCAATCCCCGCATACGTATTATTGGCGTGGAAGCTGATGGTGCACAATCAATGAAGTTATCGATAGAAAAAGGCTCTCCGGTCACCCTGAACTCAGCCAATACCATTGCAGATGGAATAGCTGTAAAATCACCCGGGAACCTCACTTTTGAAGTTACCCGAGACCTGGTGGATGAATTATTGGTGGTGAACGATGCCGAAATGGCCCGCACAGCATATCTGCTGCTCCAACGCTCAAAAATCCTGACTGAACCCGCTGGGGTAGCCGCAATGGCTGCCGTGCTTTTTCAAAAAACTGACATTAGTGGCAGAAAGGTTGTGCCTATTATCAGCGGGGGAAATATCAATATGGCTATTCTTGAACAAATTCTAGACAAAGGTGTAATGGATGAAGGCCTACGTGCGCGCATTCAGGTATTGATACCCGATCAGGCAGGTATGTTAAAATCAATCATATCCATCCTTGAGAAAATGAAAGCCAGCATCCACGATATTGAGCACGAACGCTCAACGACCAGTGTTCCAATTGGATATGTGCAAGTTACCATAACTTTCAACTTACAGGATACCATGCAATTGCCAACAATACTCACAGAACTTGACAAAAGAGGTATGCAGTATCAGGTATTACGCTAGAAAGTAGTAGGAAATTTCTAATTTCATCGAATACTTAAAGGATAGATTAAAATTAACTTCATCTTATGGAAACAATTCTTCTCGTTGTAATCATTATTCTCATCGTTCTGGCGGTCATACAAATCATCCTTCTGCTAAAGGGCAGTCATTTAAAAGAGGATTTGTCAGGAAAAACAGAAACCCTTTCCAATGACCTCAGCCGGCTTGAGACCAATATTAAGAACGATTTCAGGGTAAACAGGGAGGAATCGGCGCTTCTGAACCGCGAAAACCGAATGGAATTGGGAAACTCGCTAAATAGTTTCAAAACTGAAACTACAGAGAGTCTGAGGCTGATTACTGAACAAAATCAGAAAGCGCTTGAAGTAATTGTACGTACCCTTGATGAGCGGATCAATGCGTTGATTTCCAAAGTTGACGAAAACAACAAATCCAATCGTGAAACATTGGTCAGCAGCCTGAAAGACTTTACCATCGACCAACGAACAAAGTTTGACGAAATAAAAACAGAGCAGAAGGAGCTCACCGTAAAAACCATTGAAAACTTAGAGAAAATTACGCTCAAAGTTGAAGATAAACTCACCGCCCTCACCAGGCAGGCAGGAAATGACAACAAGGAAATGCGTGAATCCATTGAAAAATCGTTCAAGGACTTTCAATCAACTTTTGATAAGAATGTGGCTTCTTTCAATGATTTACAGCGTGAAAAATTTGGCCAACTGGAAGAAAAGCAACAAAAACTTATTGAAAGCACTGAGAGAAAATTAGAAGAGATGCGTCTGACCGTTGACGAAAAACTTCAGAAAACACTGAATGAAAGACTTGGTCAGTCGTTTGAGTTAGTAGGCAAACAACTCGAGAGTGTTCAAAAAGGATTGGGCGAAATGCAAAATCTGGCCCAGGATGTAGGCGGATTAAAACGTGTGCTCAGTAATGTAAAAATGCGCGGAGGATTTGGAGAAGTTCAACTGGCCATGCTGCTGGAACAAGTGCTGGCTCCGGAGCAATATGAAGCCAATGTACGGACAAAAAAAAGCAGCAGCGATGTAGTTGAATTCGCCATCAAATTGCCTGGCAAAGATGATGGCGGTGGAAATGTATTTTTGCCGGTGGATGCCAAGTTCCCAAGAGATGCTTATGAGCAACTGCAGAATGCCTATGACATTGCTGAACCCGCGCTGATAGAGGCTGCACAGAAAATGCTTGAAAATACCATTAAGAAAATGGCAAAAGACATCAGCGAAAAATACATTGACCCTCCATACACCACCGATTTTGCAATAATGTTTTTGCCTTTCGAGGGAATTTATGCCGAGGTGGTGCGCAAAGCCTCTTTATTGGAAGAATTACAGCGCACCTACAAGGTGATTGTAACCGGTCCAACTACACTGGCTGCCATACTCAATAGCCTACAAATGGGTTTCAGGACACTTGCCATTCAAAAACGCAGCAGCGAAGTTTGGAAAATATTGGGTGCTGTTAAAAAAGAGTTTGAAAACTTCGGTGGTATGCTCGAAAAAGCCCAGAAGAATATTCGCGTTGCCAGCGACCAGATTGATGAAGTAATGGGCAAACGCACCCGGGCCATTCAACGAAAACTCAAGGATGTAGAAGTGATTGGTGATGCAGAAACTAAGTTGATTCTGCCGGATGCCACAGAAAGTGATCTTCCGGATGAAGATAATGACCTCTGAGAATCCACTTTAACAAAAAAGGTTCAAGGGACAAAACGCTGATCACTGATAAAGATGAGTTCTTCCATCTGAATTCTTCGTTCTTATCTCTGAAATCTACTTCCAACGGTGCCCATATAATCCCGACTCATAAAATAAGTAAATACAAATGATGAACGAACCCTTGAAAAAATGCATGGGAACTTCAAAATACCAGGAGATAATTAATAATTAATACCTTTATCAACAGGCTAACTTGTGCCATCTTAAAAAAGAAATTAATAAATCAACTTATTTGACCAATCACACAACCGGGATACAGGACACAAACTTCCACGTAAAAAACCGCAACTTATCAATCAAAAAGAATTTAGCCTGTATGTGAGGTCCGGGATCTTTCACCACTGCCCTACTCCATCCAATCCGCAATAAACAAATTCGTAAATCGTGTACCACCGTTGTTACGATTGGATGAAAAAATCAATTTTTTACCATCGTATGAAAACATGGGAAAAGCATCAAAAACCGGGTCGAAAGTAATTTGCTCCAGTCCGGTACCATCGGTATTGATCATAAAGAGATTAAACTCAAACCCCCGTTCACCAGCATGATTTGAACTAAAGATAATCTTTTCACCCGAAGGATGATAAAACGGGGCCCAGTTTGCTTTTCCCAAACGAGTGATCTGCTTCATATCGCTACCATCAACATTGCAAGTATAAATTTCCATATTTGTAGGGGCTACCAAACCTTCGGAAAGCAACTGTTTGTATTCATTAATTTCTGCAACAGTTACAGGACGTGAAGATCGGAATACCAACTTTTTCCCATCTGGTGAAAAGAAAGCACCACCATCATAGCCTAAACCATAGGTAACCTGCTTTACATTGCTACCATCGATATTACAGGTAAAAAGCTCAAGATCACCCGTACGATCGGAAGTAAATACAATCAAATCGCCGTTTGGAGAAACTGTTGCCTCTGCATCATAACCAGACTGACCGATAAGGGTATCTATAATTTCGCCATTAAGATCAGCTATATAAATATCAAAATCGCTGTAAATAGGCCACAGGTATTTCCCATCTTCCCGACGCTCAGGTTCCGCAGGGCAATCCGGACCCCCTGATCGTGTTGAAGCATAAAGTATGGACGTATCACCAGGCATAAAAAAAGAGCAAGTGGTGCGGCCAACTCCATTGCTAATTAATTGAGGGATTTCATTCAACATATCTCCATCGGTGAATGGAAAAACATAAATCTGATCACATGCTGCACCCCAATCTTTACTCTTAGCCTGAAATGAAACCATAGAATCGTTAAAACTGAAGTACGCCTCAGCATAATCCCCATTACGGGTCAGTTGACGAATATTTTTAAAGTGTTTTTCCTGTGGATAATGCGTGAGCGAATCCGGTCCAGAATGGGCCAACTCCTGCCCGCATAGGTTACATGCATTTGCGGCAGAATTTAACCCTCCTAACATAAGTCCTGCTATAATTACGAATATGAAGTCGATACGATGGGTCATATTTTAAGTTTAAAATGATTTTTTTTAGATAATGACTGATTATTGGTCTGATCTAAAAGATGAAGAAATAAACCGAATACCTTAATATTGGTTCAAAAAAAGCATTTAAAATAAGAATACTTTCTTAAATAATTTTTCATTTTACTATCTTCGCATTAATACAATTACTTTAATATTGTTCATAAAAATGAAAAAAGTTGTTACAAAATCTGGCATAACAATCACAAAAATGCTTGGTGGCCGAAGTAACGTTTTTCTTGTAAACACAGGAGAATTGGTCATTCTTGTTGACACCTCCCCTGCCATTTTCAGAAAGCAATTGTTATATAAAATCCGAAAGGAAAACATAAATACTATTGATTATCTGGTTCTTACCCACACCCATTTTGACCACTCCGGTAACGCTACCACAATAAAAGAAAAATATTCAGCAAAAATTATTGTACACCAACTGGAAGCTGAATATTTACTGACCGGAAACAGTCCGATACCCGCAGGAACCAATAGATTTACAAAATGGGTCGTTAAACACCTTGGGGCTATCGCGACCAAATCTTTCACCTATGAAGGATGTAATGCTGATATCCTAATTTCAAATGACAAGGAACAACCCTTTCTGCACGAACTTATACAAATCATGCACACACCGGGACATAGTTCCGGATCACTAAGCTTGATTATTGATAATGAAATTGCATTGGTAGGTGACACCCTTTTCGGAACATATCCCGGAAGTTGTTTCCCTCCATTTGCTGATGATGTACAGCAATTAATGCAGAGTTGGAAGAAATTATCGGACACAGGATGTTCCTGCTTTTATCCGGCACATGGAGGTGCAATTCCACGGAACATACTTGAAAAAGCAATCAAAAAACGGTTGGATAATAAAACATCAGACGCTTAATTACGACATACCATCCGTTTCGGGAACAAATATCCAATAGGGGAATTAAAGAAGCCAAAGTGGCTGAGTTACCCGTAATGTGGACAAAAATACACACATAACAATTATTACATATATTTTTATTACCCTAATTATCAACACATTAATCAATTTATTCATAAATGGCAGGTAAATTGAGTTTAAGAATGAAAATCTAACTTATCTACCATGAAAAGATTATTCATTATAACACTTGCATTGCCTTTCATTCTGGCCTCATGCGAAAATAAAAAACAAACGGAACAAATCAATCAGTTGCAAACTGAGCAACAGAGGTATGCCCGCGAGGCTTCTTCAAAAGATTCCCTGATCAATGATTTTCTACTCACTTTGAATGAGATAGAAGCCAACCTTGCAGAAATCAGGACACGTGAAAAACTCATCAGTTCTAAAACAGAGCAGGGACAGGAACTTAGCAAACCTACCCGCGAGCAGATTAATTCAGATATCAGGATGATCAATGAACTAATGCAGGAAAATAAAAATAAGATAGCCTCACTCAACCGTAAATTAAAAGAATCAAATCTTAAAATTGCCGAGTTTGAGAATATGGTTTCAATGACCAATAGCCAGTTGGCCGAGCGTGACACCGAAATTGCTTCACTCAAAGACAATCTTGCAAACCTTAACTTCTCCATCGCCTTGTTAAACGACACCATTTCACAAATACGTGAAGACAACCGTTCCTTAAGCACGACCATTGTTGAAAAGACAGATGCCATGAACGTAGCCCATTTCATTGTTGGAAACAAAAAGGACCTTATTGAAAAAGAGATAATGAACAAAGAAGGAGGTTTCCTTGGTATTGGCAGAACATCAAAAATTGCAGGCGATGTAAACATGGATGAATTTACAGCAGTTGACCTTCGGAATTTCAGATCAATTCCACTTGGGGTTAAAAAAGCAAACCTCGTTTCGGTGCATCCCGCGGGATCTTATGAATTTGTCGAGAAGGATAAAAAAATCCAGGAATTTATTATAAAGGATCCGGCAAAATTCTGGCAGAAATCAAAAATACTCGTTATTTCGACAGAAAACTAATAACCTGATTACATTCATACAATTCAATATCTATCCTTATCGGAAAGGCTTTATTGAATGCCATGACCTCATGCCCAACCAGCAGGAGGTCATTTTTTTGGGTTAACATGTAAAAGAATAATCGCAAAGCAACCAAATGGTTAGCTTTGCATATTAAAACAAAACAATATGATTAAGCCCGGAGGTCATGAACGCATAAAAAGTAAAGTTTTTAGTGGGTTTATTCTTTTGCTGTTATTATCCATAACAGCCGTACTAATCCTCATTCAAATTGCATCCCGGCTTACACCACCAGATACCGGGGAGTCACAATCAGTAACCAAGCTATCCATTGTCAGTAATATGCTTTCAACGCTGATTGATGCTGATGGACAGGCAAGGGCTTACATCACCACCGGTCGCCGAAAATATCTGAACAGATACAAAAATCTTGAAAATGAAGTTCGCCTGCTTTCTGATTCGTTAAAAAACCTGAGCCTTGAACATATTGATCAATACAACAGAATGGCTGCAGTTGACAGCCTGCTGGATCAAAAAAAAATTGCGCTCGAAAACTACATGAGGCAAAGACAAACGGGGAATACGTCCATTATAAGTCCCGAACGTCTGCAGGACATTGTAAGTCACTTTTCTGACACCATAGGCAGGTCAACCCAAAGCTATGATGAAACCCAGACTGGTTCGAAAACCATTGCGAATACATCGGAATCGGAGAAAAGAGGCAACTTTCTTAAACGAATTTGGGGAAGTATAAGCGGGAATAAATCAAAAACTGATACAATTGCTAAAGTTATTCCAGAGAAAGTTATTCGGAGAGACACCATTCATTCTTATACTAAAATGAATGATACTGCCATAAGCCAGATCAGGGAACAGTTAATACAAATGAGTGAACAGGAACAAATTGAGCGACAACTAGACATTGAACGAGAATTGTTGCTGCTGAGAACCGATCAAAGAATATTGGATGAAATTAGAAATGTGCTTTTATTGTTTGAAAAAGAAGAAATTAACAAGGCTATTGCCGATGCAGAAAATTCAAAAAGCATTCTCAGAAAATTATGGAATACTGCTCTGATAGCTGCTATAACAGGATTTATTACCATGCTGATATTTTTGATTCTGATATGGAAAGACCTGGCCCGCAGTAACTTTTATCGTAAAAAACTTGAAGAAGCGCACAAAATTGCCGAAAAATTACTCAAAGTCAAAGAGATATTTCTAGCAAACATGAGCCATGAAATCCGCACTCCTATTACAAGCATTATTGGCTTCTCGGAGAAGCTTTCTGATTCCCGGCTCAACCAATCCCAGGCTAAATATCTGAAATACATCAATTCATCCTCCGAACATTTACTAAGGTTGGTGGATGATTTGCTGGATTATTCACGCATTGAAAGTGGAAAGCTAAATCTTGAAACGCGCCCATTCTCTCCGAACCAATTATTGAAAGAAGTATTTGAAACCATGGCTGTTCGGGCCAGGCAAAAAGGTCTTGAGACCAAATTACAACTTAAAATTGATCCGGGGTTAAAAGTTAGCGGAGACGACTTGAGAATCAGACAGATTGTCTTGAACCTGTTAAACAACAGCATCAAATTCACCTCTACCGGATCTGTAACCCTGATCGCTAACTCTAGTGTTGATAATGAAGAAGTATTGCTCCAAATCCTTGTACAGGATACCGGAATAGGCATCCCAATTGAAAAACAAGAAGAAATTTTCAATGAATTTACTCAGGCTGACGCAAGTACAACCCGCAAATATGGAGGATCGGGACTTGGATTGGCCATAAGCCAGAAACTTACCCGGTTGATGAATGGAGAGATTAAACTTGAAAGTGAACCCGGGGCGGGAACTATAATCCAGGTCAACCTTCCGTTGCCTGTCTATACCGGCGAAATGAATGAGACTCAGGCATTACAAAGCAACAGCATTCCTGATCTAAGTGATTTTAGAATTCTACTGGCCGAAGATGATGAAACCACAAGGATTCTTATTTCAGAAAACCTGCTTGCTACGGGAGCTCATGTGCGCGAAACAGATAACGGACAAACAGCATGGGAAAGCTTCCTGACTTCTGAAGGCGATTTCGATTTAATAATCACCGACATTCAAATGCCTGGTCTTAGTGGACCAGAACTGGTAAAAAAAATAACCGGATGGTTTGCCTCAGAACAACTTGAACCTTGTCGAATCCTTGGATTAACAGCACATTCTACCCCGGACGATATGCAACAATACCTTAAGGATGGCTTCACTGATTTACTAATGAAACCATTTAAACAGGCCGGATTTTACAATAAAATAGCAAATATCCTTGATATTGAACATTTCAACAATGATACAAACATGAAAGCAGGTGATTCAGGTTTTCCTGACCTCACTGTTTTTAATCAGTTTGCCAATAATGACCCTGAGGCTCTAAAAAGGATATTGACTTCACTTATCGCTGGTCTTGACGAAACTATGGAATCGCTGAGAACATCATTTGAAGAAAAAAATTACACGAATATCAGTTTACTTGCCCACCGGGCACTACCTAATGTGCGCAACCTCGGTGATACCAAAACTGCAAGCAAACTTCAGCAACTTGAGCAATTAAGAACAAATGCGAGTCCTGATAAGAAGAACACGAGTGAACTAATCAACTCAACAATTAGTGGACTTACGAAACTTAGAAAAGGAATCCAGGAACGTATCAATTGATTATTGAAGGGGGATATCGTACTGCTTCATCTTGTTGTAAAGTGTTTTTCGATCAATATTCAATAATTTGGCCGCTTTGGATTTATTGAACCTCACCTTCTCCAGGGTTGCCACAATCATGTCGCGTTCACTTCGGCGGGAGGTCTCTTTAAGACTGTACTCGTCAATGAATTCATCACCCGGAACAGCATTCTGAACCGGAGATGGAGCAGCACCTTTGGCCTCAAAAATCAATTCATCAGGCAATGTTTCCCGTGTAACCATTTCGGATTTTGAAAGCAATACGGCTCGTTTAATGATATTCTTCAGCTCCCTGAAATTTCCCGGCCATGAATAAGCCCTGAATATTTGAAGTACATCAAATGAAAACCCTTTCACATCGCGATTAAGCTCCAGGTTAGCTTGTTGCAAAAAGTGATTTACAAACAACTCCAAATCTTCCGGGCGATCGCGTAAAGGGAGAACCTGTATGGCAAATTCATTTATCCGGTGATAGAGATCTTCCCGAAAATCGCCTTTAACAACCGTTTGTTTGAGGTCTTCGTTGGTAGCGGTAATAATGCGCACATCAATAGGAATTTCATTGGTTGAGCCAATGCGCCTGATCTTACGTTCCTGAATAGCCCTTAGTAACTGAACCTGAATTTCATAAGAAAGGTTTCCGATTTCATCCAGAAAAATAGTTCCACCGTTTGCAGCTTCGAATTGGCCTTGTTTGTCAGCGAAAGCGCCGGTAAACGAACCTTTCAGGTGGCCAAAAAATTCACTGCCAGCCAGGTCGCGGGGCAATGCGCCACAATCAATGGCTACAAAAGGCTTTTCACTACGTTCACTTTGCTGGTGAATGCGCCGGGCTACAAACTCTTTTCCTGTCCCACTTTCGCCCATAATCAATACTGACATTACTGTGGGAGCAACCAGTTGCGTGTGTTCCTGAATTCGCTTAGCAGCCTCACTTTGACCTTCGAGATAGCCATCGGCAAAAACAGATGCTTTTTGTGCAACAACGGCATCTCCCTGTCCCTGCCTGAGCGCCCTCTTGATGGTGGCCAGAATCTCATCAGGATTTACTGGCTTGGTAACATAATCAAATGCGCCCATTTTCATGGCCTTAACCGCGGTTCGGATATCACCATAACCCGTCATTAGAACCACAGGCACCTTTGATGACTCTGATTTTAATAGCTTTAGTAATTCAAGGCCATCATGGTCCGGCAGTCTTAAATCTGTGAGAACGATATCAGGTTGAAATTCAATGTATTTTTTTTTGCCTTCAGCATAAGAAAAAGATTGACTGACATCATAGCCCTGCTTCACAAGGAATGTTTCGAGCATCAGGCAGAAGGTTACATCGTCGTCAACGATCAATACTTTACTCATGGGCAAAAAAACTTAGATTCAGCCACAAATTTAACAGATAAATACTCAACAAACTACTAAAGTGTAAAATCTGCTTAAAAATTCCTTAAATCAACGCTTCAGATACTTTTCTAATAGTGCAATCAGATTGACTTTTCTCAATGGTTTGGAAATATAATCGGTGCATCCTGCATCAATGGCACGATGCCTGTCACCAACCAATGCAAGTGCTGATTGAGCAATAATTGGAAGTTCAGGACGAATGTTGCGGATGTGACCAGCAGCGGTAAAACCATCCATGACATTCATTTTTAAATCCATCAGAACCAAATCAATTGTTTCGTTGGTTTTGCATAGTTCCACAGCATCGGCTCCATTAAATACATGAATAAGCTTCACGCCAAAGCTACCCAACATACCCTTTATCAGCTTAAAATTAATCTCCTCATCTTCCGCAACCAATATAACCCTGTCTTGTAAATACGTTCTCTTCTGGATGACCGGAGAATCCATTGGGGCAGAATAATCTCCTGTGGAAGATTTTTTAGGAATTGTGAAAAAGAACACCGTTTGCCTGCCCGGGATACTTTTCAGCCAAATGCGCCCCCCCATCAACTCAATATATGATTTGGAAATGGATAGTCCCAGCCCGGTACCACCTGTGTTAAGACTAAGGGTGTTATTCACCTGCCGGAAACGGTCAAAAATCGCCTCATGCATATTTTCAGGAATACCTATACCGGAGTCTCTAACATAAAACTCAATAAATTCACTTTTATCAACATAACCGAATTCAACATTACCTGCAGTCGTAAATTTAACCGAGTTCCCAACCAGATTAGACAGCACCTGAATCAATTTTGTTTCATCGGCAACGATCAGGAATTTCTCATCAGGCAACCCGGTCTTGAATTCAATTTCAAGCCCCTTCTCGTTTGCTTTAGTTAAAAACTGAGATAACACCCTATTCATCATTTTATTAAGATCAACAGAAGATTCCAGCAATTTCTCCTGTCCTGCCTCCAATGTGGCGACACTCACAATATCATTGATGATAGCGAGGAGTTGATCAGAACAACTATTTATATAAGAAACATATTCTGATGTATCACCCTGAGCAATTCCCGGCTGTGTCAACAAATTCGAAAAACCGACAATACCATTCAGTGGGGTTCTGATTTCATGTGATATATTATGAAGAAAAGCTGTTTTTAAACGATCACTTTCTTCCGCTTTATTCTTTTCCAGGTTAAGTTCGTTTATTAACTCTATACTTCGGGTAATATCTCTAGCAACGGCGAGTACCTGATTATCATTATACTTAACCATTCTAATTTCATAATAACTTTTCAATCCTTCATAGGTAACATCAATATTAAATATCTGTATGCATCCGGTTGAAAGCACTTTGTTCATATTTTCAATGCCCACTTCCAATACATGTGAGGGCACAAGCTGGCTAATATGTTTTCGGTTTTCTGATTCGGCAAAGAAAATAGCAATATCCTCATTGCCCGACATGGCCTCAAGCAGATTACCCTCTTTGTCGATAACAAGAATCAGATCAGGAAAAGCCATTACTATGCTTTTGGTTTTTTTTAAATTTCGCTCGGCTTCATCGCGTGCTGAGATAATCTGCGATATCATATTAAACCTTTCGGTGATATCATCAGCGACGGCCAATACCACCGTTTTACCAAAATAATCGCCTTTGTAGAATTTTATATCCTTTGGAAATACCGTTCCATCCTTTTTAACCCCCCAGTATTCAATCTGTTGGGGAACGCCTTCAAAAGTTTTACGCAAACTTTCAATAACATTGATGTGATCATTCTTGCCAGGCGCCGATAAAAAAGCAGGCGTATTCCCAATAAAACGTTCACGGGGATAGCCATACATTTTGACAGCCCCATCATTAACATCAAGGAACCTGGCCTCTTTATCCATTATATATACGGCATTGGTCATGCAATTAAACAAGCCGCGGTAGCTTTCTTCACTCTCAATTAAGCGCAATTTAACCTGCTTCTGATACAGGGCAACAGCCGACAATTTTATAAACGCTTCAATGGCCTCACGATTAACCAATTCTGAACCTTTGGGCAATATAATAGTTACTTCACCGAGTAGCCAATCCTTGCTGGCAAAACCCATTTCATAAATTTCTCCAATATTGAGCAACTGCTCCAATGTCTTGCATTCAGCTTCACTAAGAACTCCGTTGAGCACTTCGTAAAGGCTCTTACGATGTGTGAGTGACTGCTCCAATACACCCTTTTTCTGCTCAGTATTTAAACAGGTAGTCATTCCGACAGGATTTCTGTTAATCATCTTCAGTAACTCATCCTGTAATGAGCCGAGGCCCACCAATGAACGTAAGGTCGCTGTTTGGGTTGATTCATCAAATGATGCAGATAAAACAATTCCATCGCCAATCAAACTATATACCCTATCTGCTATATATTCAAAAATGTTTTCATTGTCCTCCATTTGAAGGAAATACAACGCACTCTGGTTCAAAAAAGCGGTTTGTTGTTGGGCCTTAATCCGCTGTGTTATTTCCCTACCAAATACCACCAGACCTTTCCGGCTTTGATCTTCATTAAAGAGCGGAACTTTTATCACATCATAAATACGTTCCAGACCATTCGCATCAACAATGCCCTCTTCAGAACGTGACAGACAGCCAGCTTCCCAGGCTGCATCATCCGATTGCATACACCTGCGCAGAGCCTTCCCAAAAACAGGAGCAGTCAAAACGGCTAACTCTGACTCTGACTTCATTTTATAATCAATATTTTGGAGTGAAAATGCCCCAAGCATACTTTCATTTGCTTGTAACCACCGGTTTTCTCCATCCTTAAAGCAAATTATATCAGGAGTAGCATTAATCAGTATTCGAATTCTTTCTTCAGTATCACTCAGAGGGAGCGTTCTCAGTTCTTCCAATGCTAATAGTGAAGCAAAAAGTCTAATAAGCACAAGAATATTATTGTTAAGTTCAATATCCTCCTTAAAAAAAACACCCAACGTTCCGAAAAGGATGCCCTGAGATAGCACCGCTTTCCCCACCACAGATTTTAATTTAAGCAAAGCAACATTGCTATCAGCGTCGTAAAGTGTTGATTTATCCAGGTCCTTTAGCATCTTTATATCCGACGGTTCCAACTTTAAAAGATCATCACAAATCCGATCAATTGGATTGAAGTTGTCAATCTCCTCATCAAATCTTGCCCATTTTCCTGCATTTATTAAATGCCCATCTTTGAGCTTATTAAAGGTTACAAAATCTGCATTACAAAAATGTCCAAGCATTGAAATAATAAGAAGTATGTTCTGCTGATAATTCAGGCCGATTCCATCAAGGACCTCTGAAAAAGCCTCAGTGGGCACACAAAATGGCTGGTTGTTAATTGATGAATTATCTGAAGTAGGTTCAAAACGCTTACGACCATTTTCAATCTCGCCCCATAAATCACCAATCAATGCATAAATTTCAGATAGAAGCCCCGTCCCGTCCTGTATTTTCGGTTTTAAGGCGGCCTCAACCCGTTTTTTTAAATGCATCAAATTATCCATAACCTAAATGTTAAACAATTAAAAACAATTGATTGAATAGGATTAAGCCTTTAATTATAATAAATAGCATAGAAAAAACAGATCAGGAAGATACATAAACCGGCACTTTCAA
The DNA here is from genome assembly GCA_034005265.1 of Lentimicrobium sp. Classification (GTDB taxonomy): domain Bacteria; phylum Bacteroidota; class Bacteroidia; order Bacteroidales; family Lentimicrobiaceae; genus Lentimicrobium. Next base: position 19,529 of record JAVEVB010000020.1, on the reverse strand, counting down.
ATGCTGAGTTTCAACGTGGAAATATACAAATATATATATTATCCTGAACGATTCATAATCAAAAAATAGATATACCAGAGCAGTTAATAGCTGTAACCTACAATACCTTTTGATTTGTTCTCATTATTATGGACAAAATAAAATAATTTACTTTTGCGAAACTATGATTGATGCGAAGCATTTCAGAACAATAATTATTGGTGCTGGTCCGGCTGGATTATTTGCACATGCAAGCCTTAATGCCGGCACATCCCTGCTTCTGGAAAAGAAGAATTTACCAGGGCGAAAACTTATGATTTCCGGCACCGGACAGTGCAACTTCACTCATGCCGGCTCAATGGATGATTTCAAAAACCATTATGGCAAAAATGCCAGGTTTCTTAATAAAGCTTTTGATACTTTTTCTAATGAGGATGCCGTAGATTTTTTCAGGAACAGAAAAATAAACAGCAAAACAGATGAAAATGGCAAGGTTTTTCCGTCCTCCATGAAAGCCGGCGATATTTTACAAGCTTTACTCGATGCCAGCACGCATCCACAAAAAAAGTTACTGACCAGCATGCAAGTGATGGCAATTCAGAAAACCGAGAATATTTTTATAATTAAAACATCTGACTTTATTTATACCTCTGACTTTCTAATTGTTGCTACTGGAGGAAAATCCTATCCTACTACAGGTTCAACCGGCGATGGATACACATTTGCCAGCTCGCTAGGACACACCATTGTTGAACCCAATCCGGCCCTGACTGCAGTTACAATTAGTGATTATCCGTTTATGAAACTTGCAGGAGTGAGTTTTGTTGACGCAGAGATATCTCAGTGGCGAAATGGGTCAAAATTAATTTCTGTTAAAGGCGATTTGTTGCTTACTCATACAGGGTTATCAGGGCCGGTAATCCTGAATAATTCACGTTTTTTCAGGGCTGGAGATAAACTTGTGATCAACTTCTGTAATAGTAATGAAAAGGAATTTGAAGATCTATTTATTTACCAGGCATCGCATGCAGGAAAAAGCACAATAGGCACATTTATGAGAAATACTATAATGCCTAAAAATCTTGTTACCTCCATATTGCAAACTACAAACCTGAATGCTTCAAAACCTTTAGCAGAAATATCAAAAACAGCCCGGAAACAATTAATAAACCTCTCCTGTGCTTTCCCTTTTACCATTGAGGCAGTCGGTGGCTTCAAATCAGCAATGGTAACTTCAGGTGGTGTTGCGCTTGAGGAGATCAATGCGCTTACAATGGAATCTACAATTGTACCACGTCTGTATTTTTGTGGCGAAGTAATTGACATTGATGGAGATACAGGAGGATACAATATACAAGCAGCCTTTTCAACAGCATATCTGGCAGCCAGGGATATAAACAAAAAAGCCACCGGATAATACGATGGCCTCAGTGGAAGTAAAATACTGAGCTTTTTATTCTATCCCTGCAAAATGCTTCATAAACTGCACCCGTTCGTATGCTCCGGGGTTCTCGGCTTTTTTGAAACTCATTTTCCCGATAAAGTCTGATGTTTTTTCATATTCATGCTGCTCCATCCAGGCAATCAAACCAGAATTCATCTCGTCAATACGGCCAAACCCATTTTTATAAAGCGTTGAGGCAATCTGTACAGCTTTAGCGCCTGCCAGCAACTGCTTGATTAACCCTTCGCTGTCATGCACCCCGGTTGAAGCACACACATCGCAATAAACACGGTCGCTGAGCATAGCCACCCATCGCAAAGAAGTAGAAATTTCTTCGGGCGTACTAAAAACATTGGTAGCAACCACTTTCATGGTGTTTATATTAATGTCAGGCGAATAGAAACGATTAAACAACACCAGACCTTTGGCCCCGGCCCAGGATAATTTGAGCGCCATTTTTGCCAAACCCGAGAAATAATAACTTATTTTTAAAGCTACAGGAATGGATATTAGCTTTTTAACCTCTTCAAGAATGGTAAAATAAGTCTTTTCATTGTGTTCAGCACCAAATGAAGGGTCACTAGGCATGATAAAAACATTAAGTTCCAGTGCATCTGCGCCGGCTTCTTCAATTTTTCGCGCAAACTTAACCCACTCCTCGGCGGTAATGCAATTAATGCTTGCAATTATGGGAATGGAAACAGCTTGTTTCGCATTTTTAATCAAATCAAGGTACTCTTCAACCCTGTGGTTGTGACTATAGTTTGAAATATAATCATGAGCTTCGGGATAATAATTAGAGGTATGTTCATGAGCGGAAGTATGGGCTATCTCATGCGCAATTTGTTCTTCAAACAATGATTTCAACACCACCGCCCCTGCACCCCGTGCTGCGAATTCCTTAATATTTTCAATGGAACTCGTTAATCCTGAACTACCAATGATGATGGGGCTGCTCAATTGAAGACCCATGTAAGTTGTCGAAATGTCTACCATAACCGGTGTGTTTGAGAAGTTAATCTTTATGAGGAGATATTCCCCTTGTTTTTGCAAACAAATTTAGTGATTGAATTCTGAAATCCTACTGTATCCATTGAATTATCTCAAAATATTCATCCGATAAATTTCACCGGATTGTCGGATATGCAATGATATTTGCAGACAAACTATTGCATAGAAAGCGACAACTTCCAAAACTTCAAATCATTCTGCATAACTTCTATCGCTTTTTGCAATTCATGATCCACAGGACTAATAACTTCAAAATAAGCGCTCACATCAAACAGGTTACGTGCAATCAACCCACTGACAATATACTTAATCTCGTTACCCGAACGCTCCAGGCCTGTTGTATCCTCCGCAACACCTTTATTTTCAGCATAATCAATAAATTCACGCATCAGATTTTCATCTACGTTAAAATTAAGACGAAAGGTTTTCAGATCAGGGAAGTTCTGCTTGAGTTTTTTCCTGTTATTCTCCAGATAATCCATGGTAAAATCATTAAAAACGCCCTTTCGCCACAGGTCATTATAATATTTAGATGATGCAGTAGTATCCATCGGAATAAAAATATCGGGCATAATACCACCACCACCATATACCACACGTTTTGAAGTAGTATAATATTTTATTGAATCGGGAAACTTAATGCTATCTGCAGAAACAAATTCGCCATGCTTAAAACGATTGGTGAGATCAGCATAATAATCGTCAACCCCATCTTCATAGGGTTTTTGAATACTTCTACCTGAAGGGGTGTAATAGCGGGCTGTGGTGAGCCTGACTTCAGAACTATCGGGCAGATTGAAACGGCCCTGCACCAACCCTTTACCAAATGAACGCCGGCCGAGAACTATTCCCCGATCCCAGTCCTGTATGGCTCCGGAAACGATTTCACTGGCTGATGCACTCCCTTCATTTATCATGACAATAAGTTTTCCCTTTTCAAAGCCACCCTTTGAAGTGGCCCTGAAATCCCTGCGGGGGCTTCTCAATCCCTCAGTATAAACAATCAATTCTCCTGCTGAAAGGAATTCATCTGAAAGATCAATAGCAATGTCAAGAAATCCACCGGAATTGTTGCGTAAATCCAGAATTAAATCTTTCATACCTTGATGCTTCAGTTGGGCAATCGATTCTTTCACTTCGATTAGTGATGTGCGCGCAAAACGGGTAAGTTTAATGTATCCAATACTGTCCTGAATCATAAATGTTGCATCCACGCTATTGATGGGAATTTTGTCGCGGACAATGGTATAATCAATCAAACCTTTGTTCCCTTTACGTTGAATTTCAACGGTTACCTTACTACCTTTGGTTCCCCTGAGTCGTTCCATAACGAAGGCATTGTTAACTTTGTCACCATATGCCACTTCGCCATTGATGGTAATAATTTTATCGCCGGCCCTGATTCCAAGTTTATCCGAAGGCCCTCCAGGCACAGCTGCAACCACCAAAATGGTATCATTAAAAAGCTGAAACTGAATACCCACTCCTTCAAAATTTCCTTCAAGTGGCTCATTGGCTTTGGCTACCTCGTCTTTTGAAATATATACCGAATGGGGATCAAGTTCTTTAAGCATGGAAACAATAGCCGTTTCGGTCAATTCAGATTGATCGGTTGAGTCAACGTAATAATAGTTTATGAGTTGCAACATGGCAGCAAACTTTTGTGAAGTCGTGCGGGCATCCAGGCGCAATTGTGCATAGGAAGAGGTTGAAAAAACCATCATCAATATAAATGCAGAAAGTAAAGAAAGCCTTAATTTCGAAAAATTCAAATTCATTGTTGAAGTGTAAGTAGTAAGTAATTAGACTAGTATTTTACAAAAGTAACTACAATTGCGTGGACTTTTCTGAATTATCTGAACAAAAATGCGTTTTAACACTTTTTAAGATCACTAATGGATAATCTCTGAACAGACCGACAAAAATACGACTTCAATGCATAAGGGAACAATTTTTGCTAACTACGGAATTATCGACAAGATCCTAATACAATTCAAATGACACTTTCCGAAGAAAAAAAACGTTTGTTCACCGGAATTTATTTCGCATTGATTGTTGTTGCAATGATGTGGCTGGTAAAGGCTGTGGAACTTATTACGGGAATATCATTTGTAAGCTATGGTGTTTTACCCTTAAAACTGAAAGGACTTGCCGGCGTATTACTTTCCCCGCTTCTTCATGCGGATATTGGGCACCTGACTGCCAATTCGGCACCCATGTTTTTTCTTACTGCCGCCCTTGTATATTTTTATCGCAAAGATGCAATCAGAATATTTTCTATCCTTTGGATACTTACCGGCGTTTGGGTATGGCTTTTTGCCCGGGGAAACAGTTACCATATCGGGGCAAGCGGTGTGGTATATGGCCTGGCTGCTTTTCATCTTATGGGAGGAATAATCAGAAAAGAACCCCGGCTGATGGCTTTCAGCATGTTGGTCATTTTTCTCTATGGAAGTATGGTATGGGGCTTCTTTCCCGATTTTTTTCCTAAAAAGAACATCTCCTGGGAATCACATCTTATGGGTGCGATAGCCGGAGTGCTACTCGCATTTTATTACCGTAAAGCCGGCCCACAAGTTAAAGAATATGATTGGGACGATGAGGATGAGGTTGATGATGAATTAGAGGTTAAAACGGAAGAGGAAACCGGACAAGACAAGATTAACCTGAATGACAGCAGCATTAATCAGACCACCGGAGACAATAATCCACCAATGACCAACAACAATCCGGAAAACATTATTTATCATTACAAACCGGAGAATTGACAAATTATTTAATAGACCAACTGGCTTATTTCCTATACCAGTAGCGCGAAGCAATCCAACCAGCAGCAGCCATAGCCAGCAGCATCAAACCATAAATAAAATAAAACCTCTTTGAATCTTCTGGCTCAGGACTAAGTTCCTTCTCCGAAAAAGCGTTCATTTTTTCAGGATTAACTTTAAGGTACCATGTAGAATCGGAAGTTGAATTGTAATGAGCAAAATACACCTGAACACTATCAAACTGTTGTATCGCGGAATAGGCCATGATCATATTTGCATAGGTCACCCTTACTTCCTGCCGCAAGCGAAGCTCATTCGAGAGCTCAATGGCCCGCCTGAAATATTCGATTGCAGCCGGAAAATCACCTTTTTTAATCAACATCTCCCCTATCGAGTTCATATTAATGGAAATACTTCGTTTGTCACCTAACTGCTGATTGTATTGAAGTGCCTGAAAAAAATAATCCAGCGCATTATCAAGCCGATTCAAGCGGAGGTACATTTTACCTAAATTATCAAGGGTTGAAGCCACACCGGCAATATCACCCAAATCATCGCGCAATGCCAACGCCATGTTGAAATAAGAAATAGCTTTATCATTCTGAAATGTATTTTGATAAACCCCACCAATATTGTTGTAGCAATAAGCTAAACTATAATTGTCACCTATGGCGGTGGATAATGTCATGGCATCACGAAGCAGAACAAGTGCTTTCTGAGGCTTACGTTCATTGATCCATACGGTGCTGAGGTTAATGTTGGCGTCGATAATCCTGCTGGTATCTTTTTTTAAGGCTGCAATCCGAATCACTTCTTCAAACGCTCTTATGGCATTCAGATTATCACCTGTATAACTAAATATTGTGCCTGTATTCAACAGCCCACTGGTGGCGCCAGCTGAATCGCCCAGCTTGAACTTTAACGCAACCGATTCATTGAAACATTCCAATGCTTTAGTATAATTACTTTGTTCCTGATAAATAACACCACGGTTGTTTAAGCTGGCTGCAATCCCTTTTTCATCACCGAGCTTTTTATAGAAGTAATAAGCCGAATCAAATTGAATAGCTGCAAGTTCCAGATCTCCGGTCATAAAATTCAAGACACCGATGAATCGGTAAACCATTGCCATTGTGGGTTCATGATTCACACGAATGGCTTCTGCCAATGCTTCTTTAGCCAGTATATGAGCTCGTTGAGGTTCTGAATTCCGATAACCGTCAGCTTCTTCAATCATGGCCTCTATTCTTGGAATAACCTGAGCGTTAACAGTATCAACAGTCAAAAAGAAAGTAAGCAGAAGCAAAGTCCCCCCCCACAGAAACAACTTCACGGATCGGTTAAACAAAACTATATTTCGTAACGATTTTTTCATTTTGAACCATTGACAGTTAAATAAGGGCTTAGTTTAATAAAAAGAGATTCATAGATCAAGGGAATTTCTTTTAGTTCAGCCAGTTCGTTGAATGCGCCCTTCTGAATCCTTTTATCAACGATTGATTTCGCAATATAATAGTCAATATAGGGATGGGCGCGGAGCTCATCAAGTGAGGCGGTATTCACATTTATTTTTCTAATCAACTTCTGATCAATATATAAATGTCGCTCAATTTGAATAAACCTTGCACTATCTATACCATAAACATCCTGAAGCTGACCAATATCGCTAAATCCGCCCAATTTTTCACGATACCGTAGAATACGTTTTGCGAAGGTAGGTCCAATTCCTCTCACCCTTACCAATGCCGAAGAGTCCGCACCATTGATTTCGGTAAGATCCGGCGAGAATTCACGCTTTGTTGAATTTGTAACATCTCCGGCTCTTTTAAAATCCGATTCCACTAACTTCTCCTCCAACAGAATAAAAGGCTCCAACAAACCATAAATATCCTCATCCACCATAAATAGCTTTTTCAGGTCCTTCTTTACCCTGAACTTTCCACCCTTATCCCTGTATTTAATAATTGATGCAGCCTGACGTGGCGAGAAGCCCAATTTAATCCACCCCTTTTCGTCAAGCGTATTTGGATCAAATGGAAACGGTTTAAACCGATCAATTGCTGCAGATTTATCAGGGCGAAAAAAATCAAATTCATGCTGATCGGCTGCCGCAGTAAGTTCCGATTTTTTCAAAAATTCTTCTATTTCGCTCCTAAAAGCGTCCGAATTCAACTCTACTGGCTTTTTGAGACTCTTAAGGTACAGAGGAAACATAAATGCAAAAACGATAGCCGCGATCAACAAACCGATGGCGTGTCGTTCTGATTTCCCAAAGTGAAGAAACTCCTTGATTTTCTCCTTCACAGTTTATGGCATTTTATCGTTCTATATCATCATTCTCACTATACGAATCAGGCTCAGGGCGAGGCTTTGAAACTAAAACCCTATAAAAAAGCCATACGGTGAGTAAGGTCACAATTAACTGAACAGAAATCATTAAAATTAGTGCAGATGTATTCATTATTGAGTTCTCCCTTCTTTTATACGCTTTCGCCATGCATAATAAACCAACCCGGAAATTAAAAGAAATACAGTAAGCAGGAGTAATCTGGCCATATCGATATAAAAAATACGATTGGTAATATTGCCTGAATACAAGATATCTCCAGCCGCAACCGTATCACCCGCCTGAACAACCAATTGATGTTTTGCCGGTTTGTACCTGAATTCTTTGGATTGCACCAATCCATTTGCGCCCTGATATGATACACGAAAGTATTGTTTTTTACGCAGTGTAAATACAGAATCTACTTTCCCCGAAGACTCTGCGTAAAATTCAGTAGCAAACCATTCATTGTTTGGGCCAATACCCTTGTGCTGAAGTTGGCCAATAATACTTTCATTATGAAAATGCCAGTTTCCAATTTTCTGGTTGATCCAGTCATCGTTAACCGGCCGGATAAGTGAGCCGGTAAATACCAGGATAAGTACAACCGGCGTTACAAATTTTATAATAAACTTATAGACAAGTGGTATCTTTATGTCAGCGCCAACGGTTATTTCCCTCCAGCCTTTTTTGAGCCCAAATACCCAGGAAAACAATATAGTCTCGAGCATGGCGAAAACAACAAGTGAAATGGTTCCGCCCCAATAATCATACTCATCGAAAACGCCTTCGTTAAAGAAAAATATGGTTGGCAAACCTAATATTAGAATAATGGTTCCGAAACCAACCGCAGCTTTGGGCCGCGACCAGTTAAATTCATCCATTAGAAAACCCATACCTGGCGTGCCCATGGCCAACGAAGAAGTGATGCCGGCAAAAAACAACAATCCAAAGAAACTCACACCAGCTAGTGCAGAAATGATCGGCCCCCATTGCTCAAATAAAAATGGCATGGTGCGAAACCCAAGGCCTAAACCACCAATACCGGTAAGTTCCACAACCCTGTCAATCCCAAGGTAACCAATGGCGATAGGAATAATTACCGCACTGCCAAGAACTATTTCCACAAATTCATTCATCCATCCTGCTGACATAGCGTTTAGGGCAATATCATCTCGTTTCTTTAAGTAGGAGGCATAACATTGTATTGAACCCATCCCCACGGATAATGTAAAGAAAATCTGACCCGCGGCTGCAAGCCAGACTTTGGGGTTTGATAAGGAAGAATAATCGGGAGTCCATAAGAAGTTTAATCCCACAACCCCATCATTTATTGCACCTTCTGTACCCGCTTTAAGAGTTATTCCCCGATAAGCAAGAAATATACCGAATACAATCAGCATTGGCACTCCAATTTTGGCCACTTTTTCGACACCACCACTCAAGCCTTTGCTTAATATCCAGGTGTTCAGCGCAAGACACAGAACAAAAAAGACCAGTGCTTCGAAAGGAATGCCGGTTGTGGAGGTAGTAACATCCAGATAGTTACTGAAAAATCCGGCAACCTCAAACTGGTTCATACCATTAAAAGTTCCAAAAAGCGAGTGAAATATGTAAGAAATGGTCCAGCTTTCAATATAGCAGTAATAGGAGGCTATAGCAATATTGGAGAAAATACCAAAAACTCCTACATATTTCCATATCCATCTTTTACTCATGGAACCCATAATAAAGGGTGTTGAATGGTGTCCAAACTGACCGCCAAAGCGGCCTGAAGACCATTCAATCATCAACAAAGGCAATCCAAGAATCAGGAAAGAAATAAGGTAAGGGATGATAAATGCCCCGCCACCATTTTGTACAGCCTGAACCGGGAAACGAAGAAAATTACCAAATCCAACAGCATTGCCGGCCATTGCCAGCACCAAACCAACCCGGGACCCCCAGGCTTCAGTAGTTTTAACCATGTGTGCTTAAGTAAAAAGATTTCATATTCAGAACTTTCTGCTCACCAAAGGAAAGGCACATCATTCAATATGAATGTCAAAGTTTCGAAAAAACAATGCCAAACATCTCCTGCATTAAGAACAAAGCCCTTTGCTTAATGCAATATTATGAAAAAATAAAAGGAAATCCGAAAAAAAATAAAAGTTAAACATTGGCCAGGTAGTTGTTCGTCACCCAAATCGCTTCGCTCCGGGAATTCTGCAACACACAGGTTAGCACTTCATCTGTTTGTGGCCTGATCCTGGGAGCTCATTCAAATTACGCTATATCACATTCCCTCAGGCCAATTAATCCCTATTTCTCTTCTTCCAAAAATAAATTAAGATTGCGTTCAAACATAAAAGCAAACCCTTTCAATCTGTCTTTTGCATTTCGCAGAGGTATTATTTCAAGAGATACATTTCTTTCGCCTTTCTTAGTATTCAAGGTTGCCAGTTCTTTCAAGTAGCCTGACCTTGCAACCATCATTTTCCCCTGGTTCAAGACATTTTTTGCTGAATCTTTTGTAAACAGGTTCCTGACAAAATCCCCCTTCCGGAGTTCCGGCTGATTCAAAAAATAGTTGGCTTCAAAAGTTGTGAAACTGGTAATTTTCAAATTGGTATCTAAAAAAACCACCGCTTTACAAAAAGAATTAAAAAACATATTACGACTGTTCAACAAAGTTGTAAATTCGGCAACTTCAGTCAGGTCAATCACAAAAATCATAATTCTCTTAAGATTTTCGCCCTCTACAACCGGATTTATGTACCATTTACAATGAAGCACCCTGGAATCCTGGTGTATATTACGACCTTGATTGATGATAAATGGTTTTTCAACGGGAGTACTGTTTGCTTTAAGTTGTTTTGAAAAAGAATTCCATGAATCAGGTTGCCATAGAGAGCTAAAAATTTTCTCAACCATTGCTTCGCCACGCGTGTATCCAAAAATACGGGTTGCTCCGGCATTCCATTCAAGTATTTCAAAATTACTATCTACCTCAATTACACCAAAATCCGTCTGTCGCAACAAACTCTTGTGTTTTTTTTCAAAACGATGAAGTTTTTTTAATTCCTTTTCATGTTCCGACACATCCCTTGCAATCCCTTTATATCCCAGGAAAACCCCATAATCATCATAAAACGGGGTTCCATTCACCTCAAGATAAACGGGCCGTTGATTAATGTCGCGCAAAACAGCTTTCACATTCGTGAATGGCAACCCAGCATTTTTAAACTGCCGGATCTGAAATTTTAAATTATCAATTTCATTTGGATCGGAGAAACTAAAAGGGTCCTGCCCAATAATTTTATTGACAGGATAACCCAATATCTTCTCGGCAGCAGGATTACAATAGGTGAAAATGTCCTCATTATTTAATTCCCACACCCAATCATTTGTATTATCGACAAATTTTTCAAAATATTTTTTACTTCTTGCTAGCTCCGTTTCTGCCCGTTTCCGGGAATCAATATTCCGGGTAATGCCCAGGATAAAAATCACCTTGCCGTCATTGTCCCTGACAAAGCTGAAAGAAATTTCCCCCCAGATTAGTTGACCGTTCTTATGCCGGTGAACCATTTCATAAATAATTGGCTCCCCTTCATTTATACGTTCACCCCTCACAACCGGAAGTATCTCATTCTGCATTATCCTGTTTGTAATCTTAATAGACTCTTGGGGAAGGCGCTGTACCAGGTCTAATTTACCATACTCTTCAACCGTGTAACCCAACTGTTTTTTCACGGAGGGGCTCATGTAAACGGTATTCAGGCCAAGGTCCATAATCCATATCACATCCGACGATTGTTGTATCATCAATTCATACAAATTAAGGCTTCCATTCACACCTGATGGAAATTCATTATGAACGCCTGCTGTTGGAGGTGTTTTTTTAGTAAATTTCATTTTAAAAATATGTAAATCATTAAGTATCTGTACCAAACCATTTACCGCTCAGTTATTGCAAAAATAGTTTTATTTGAGCGATTCCGGCAAAAACACAAATTAAAAATCAACGTTCATCAAAAGGCAATTTAAGCACCTGGGCACTCCCTACTTGTTTTTTTAGTTTTTCCATATCTTTTTTAAGAGCTGCCACTGTAATGGTAAGGTCCTCGCGCGGCAGATTAGGCTCGGGCAAAGCACTACTGATGTAATGCACGAATTTCCACACTTCCCTAACGCCCTTTATATCAATATCATAAGAATCATACAAAGGATTCAATGAGTTCATAGTCAACCGTCCAAACTGTTTTATACGGTTGGTAACCACTTTAAACATTATGCCATCATCGAGTGTGAGCACGATATAAGGCTGCCCATCGCGGATAAGATTCCAGTTCTGAACAAATTCACCAGTCACCCACGATCCATCGGGAATAGGTAGCATGGAATCTCCTTTAATCTGAAAGGTCCGATATTTCTTCTCTTTCGAGAGAAATGGCATATGAAAGGTGGGCAGAATTTTAATGTATTCAGGGTCCGAAAAACCCAGCCGGTATCCGGCAGATGCCTTCTGGTTAACCACCTCTATATTCTCGTTGTTATCGCCGTCCACTGTTGTGGCCAATATTCGGATTTTACTACCGGTGATGAATACATCATAACCTTTTTCAAGCTGAGACAATTCGCTTTGCGACAACTTCAACAAATCCACCTTGAGCAGTGTATCCACAGATATGCCAAAATACGTTGAAAAAGCAAGCAACACCTCAATGCCCGGCTGGGCCACTTCATTTTCATACCCGCTCAGGGTAGAACGCTTCATGTTAAGTACAAACGCAACATCATCCTGAGTACGCCCCCGACGTTTACGCAACAATTTTATGTTTGATGAAAAAATACCCATGATTTTTGAAGTTCTGATGATAAAATGATTAAATTGTAATCGCAATTTTGATTAGATTTTAATCAAAAGTACAACAAAAAACCATTCAGGATACATAAGCCTAAAAATATTTTTCAATGCAAGCCCCCACAGCAGATAAACGCACCATTGTGCATATGGATCTTGACACGTTTTTTGTTTCGGTTGAGCGCCTGAGCAACAGTCGCCTCAATGGACTGCCGGTAATTGTGGGCGGGCTTTCGGGCCGGGGTGTGGTGGCCGGGTGCAGTTACGAAGCCCGTACTTTTGGTATACATTCGGCCATGCCCATGAAGATGGCCCGTGTACTCTGCCCCGATGCAGTGGTTATTCGCGGCGATATGGAGCAGTATTCCCGATATTCCGATCAGGTTACCACCATCATTGCCGAACAGGCTCCGGTTTATGAAAAAGCATCCATTGACGAACATTACCTTGACATTACAGGAATGGACCGCTTTTTTGGTTCGGTAAAATGGTCGCATGAATTGCGACAACGTATCATCCACGAAACAGGACTACCGATTTCGCTGGGACTTTCAATAAATAAAACGGTTTCAAAGATTGCTACCGGCATAGCCAAACCCAATGGAGAACTGGAAGTAAGCTACGACAGGGTTATGCCGTTTCTCAGCCCGCTTTCCATTAGCAAAATTCCCGGCATTGGTGATAAGACCTTCAGGCTGCTCCGCTCAATGGGCATTGCCAATATTGACACCTTAAGCCATATGCCTCCCGAAATGATAGAACGCCTGTTGGGGAAAAATGGCATCATTATCTGGAAAAAAGCAAATGGAATTGACCTTACACCGGTTGAGCCCTACTCTGAAAGAAAATCAATTGGCTCGGAAACTACCTTTGATCAGGACACCATCGACATTGCCATGATCAACGACCTGCTGCTGCGAAAAGTTGAAAAACTGTCATGGGAACTGCGCCAGAAAAAGAAACTCACTTCCTGCATTACGGTAAAGATACGTTATGCCAACTTTGACACCCATACTCTTCAACACCGGATTCCCTACACCGCCTTTGACCATATATTGTTGCCAGTTGCACGAGACCTATTTACCCGCTTGTACCAGAAACGCATGCTAATCCGGCTTGTTGGGGTAAAATTCAGCCATCTGGTGAGCGGGGTACAACAAATAAGCATGTTTGATGATTCTCCGGAAACCATCAGCCTTTACCAGGCCATGGACCGTATCCGTAACCGCTACGGACAACGGGCGGTAACACGCGCTGCAACACTTAATCAAATGGCGAACTGGGATGAAGAATAAAAGCATCAACCTATAAGGATGGGAAACACAGACAAATAATATATTTTACATAAATCAGCCAAAAAAGCCATTCGTACTAAACCTCTTGACCTATTCGGCTGTTTTACCTTTAATCATTGAATCTGTTAAAAATGAAATACATCGGAGCCCATGTGAGTGCAGCAGGAGGAGTAGAAAACGCCCCATTAAATGCTGCCGCAATAGGTGCAAAAGCCTTTGCCCTGTTTACCAAAAATCAACGCCAGTGGAATGCCCCAACCCTATCGGACAAAAGCATTGAACAGTTTAAAGAAAACTGTGCCACCCACGGATTTGCACCCTGGCAAATTTTACCACACGACAGCTACCTTATTAATCTGGGCCATCCCGAAAAGGAAGCGCTGGCAAAATCGCGTGCGGCCTTTCTTGATGAAATGCAACGCTGTGAGCAACTGGGAATACCACAACTTAACTTCCACCCGGGAAGCCATTTGAAGCAGATTAGCCCTGAAGAAAGCCTCAAAATCATCGCGGAATCCATCAATATCACCTTAGATAAAACCAACGGTGTAACTGCCGTAATTGAAAACACCGCCGGACAAGGTAGCAACCTGGGACATACTTTTGAGCAGATCAGGTTTATTATAGAGCATGTTCATGATAAAAACCGGGTGGGTGTTTGCTTAGACACCTGCCATACATTCACTTCCGGATATGATTTAATTACTCCCGAAGGATATAATGAGACCTTCAGGCAATTTGATGAACTTATCGGGTTTAACTATCTGCGCGGCATACACCTGAATGATAGTATGAAGGCCTTGGGAAGCCATGTTGACAGGCACGACAGCATTGGAAAAGGATTTTTAGGAACACAGGTTTTTGAGCGATTAATGAACGATCCCCGTTTCGACAATATCCCCATTATACTCGAAACCCCGGATGAAAAGCTATGGGCAGATGAAATTAAGTTACTTTATTCAATGGTACAAACAAATAAATAGGTGAAAGCACTTTTTTTTAAAAAAAGCAACCCGGAAACAAATAAAAGCCGTATATTTGGTCAAAACAGATTAATCTGGAAAACCAATATAAAATACCAGATAAGCGGTACGAATCATGTTAATGATTTTTACTTTTCTGACACAAGGAAAAATATTGAATTTTAATTACTTCATTGAACTAAAATACCCTGAGATGGGTTTACTCGATAACTATTAAAACCAGGGAGAATATAAAATGGACGAAAACAGAAACCTTACAGCCCCTGCTGATATTAAAATATTAATTGCTGAAGATGAGGACTCCAATTACAGATATATTGAGAAACTCCTGAGTAAAATCGGCTATCGACTGCTAAGGGCACGAAATGGATATGAAGCCGTGGAATTTGCAAGGATTTATAATGATATTGACTTGATTCTTATGGATATAAAAATGCCGGTTAAAAATGGCGTTGAAGCTACCCGCGAAATCAGACTGTTCAAACCTAACCTTCCTATCATTGCAACGACTGCTTTTGCTATTCCGGGCGACAGGGATGTTTTTTTAAAAGCCGGTTGTGATGAATATATCCCAAAACCAATAAAATCAGAGGTACTGATTGAGATGGTAAATAGATTTGTTTCATAAAGCCCAATCAACTCTTTTTGGACGAAAGGGGAATGTTTATATAGAATGTTGTCCCTTTTTCCTGACTTGTATTGAAAGTCACTTCTCCACCCAAATAATGTTCAGCCAATAATTTAATCGAATAAGTTCCAACACCCCTGTCTTTTCCTTTGGTTGAAAACGAGCGTTGAAATAATTGAACCTGAACATCTTCAGGAATAAAACCAGGGTTATTAATCCAAAAGTTGACATATTTATCTGTAATTCTGCTACCCATCTGAATAATGTCGCCTTCATTACAGGCTTCAAGGGCATTCTTCACCACATTTATCAAAACCCGTTTTAAAATGATTGCATCAGTATCAAACAATGAATTATGTGAAAATGGGTCGATGAAAATTTTCTTCGCTGAAGCAATTTCATGATAACTAAGATAACCTGAAACATCCTGCAAAATCTGAAGAGAATTACATCTTGTTATATTTAATTCCAAATCATTGTGCTCGGCCAAAACCAGTATTCTGTGGGCCATGATTTCATCTACCAGCGACCCTCCGGCCTTTTTGGCATAATCAATAATCTGCCGCATCTCCGCTGAATTTTCATGATCTTCAAGGGCCATAATAATGCCATTCAATCCGGTGGCCGTATTGAGAATATCGTGAAAAAAGATTTTTTCCAGAATTAACCTTCTTTTTTTATCACTGATATCTTTAATTGAAATAATATAAAAAGTCTGATCCCTAACTATGATGGGGCTGGTTTTTACCTCAACATCATAGGTTCGCCCATTATTGATGGCTTTGGAAGAAATATGGCTTTCATAAATGGCAGGCTTGCCATTGCGCTCTGCCTCAAGAATTGAATTCACCAAACCACAGAAACGGCAAGCCTTGGTTGTTCCGCATCCGTTTGAAGTATCATTCAGATTCATACACCTGAATAATTCGCCTGGCCTCATACCTAAATTATCCAAAATATCCTGCTCACTAATCAGCCTCAACAATGCTTTGTTGGCATAAATTACCTGCCTTTCATAATTTACAACCATAGCCACATCGGGCATAGCCTCAATAAACATCTGAAAGTAAACATCAGTTGAAAGCAGTTCATGCTCCGAATTAACAGTTTCCTGCGTTGCGCGTGTTGCAGGAGCATGAAATGACTCAATTGGATTGATGTTTTCCTTTTTCATTTATTGTTTATTGCTGCCGTTGCAAAATTAGTTATAATATAGCAGCTTCTACATTTATACATTTCTCTTCGTTCAATACTTTTTTAATGAAAGAACAACAAGAAAACAAATTCACTATTTTTACGTGTTCTTATGAATCGCAATTTCATTAAACCACCTCAAATGGACCTAAAATCAATTTTGGATTATCAATTATTAAACATTGGCAAAATTGATATCAACCTTGCCGAAGTATTACTGGTAGCTATTTTCTGCATAGTTACTTTACTAGTATTAAAAATAATCTGGAAGTTCTTCAGTCGGCGTATCAGCACAGGAAAAATTGACAGAGGAAGTGCCATAGCGATATATAGCATTATCAAGTATATTTTGTGGATCATTTTTATTCTAACAGCGCTTAATACATTCGGGGTAAACCTTAACCTAATGCTTGCAGGCTCGGCTGCGCTTCTGGTAGGAATCGGATTTGGAATTCAGCAAATATTCAATGATCTGGTTTCGGGTATAATTATACTGATGGAAGGCAACCTTAAAGTCGGCGATGTTATACAATTTGAAAATGAATTGATTGGAAAAGTAACCTCCGTTGGTTTAAGGACCTCTAAAATCAGAACCAGAGATGATATTGCGATGATTGTCCCCAACTCTAAATTCATAAACGACAGGGTAATTAACTGGAGTCATAACATTGGTTCAACCAGGTTTATGGTTTCTGTGGGAGTTGCCTATGGCACAGATGTTGACCTGGTTACCAGAATCATGCTCGAATGCACCAATGGAATCCCTGAAATTGAGCAAAGCCCGGAACCTTTTGTCCGGTTTATTGATTTCGGGGATTCATCCCTTGATTTTCAGCTATTTTTCTGGCTTATGGATTCTTTCAGAAATGAGCACGTTAAAAGTAAGCTGAGATATGCCATAAACCGGAAATTTAAAGAGAATAACATCACCATACCTTTCCCACAACGTGATGTACATTTCCATACACCCCTTCAAAATCAACAGATTTAAATACAAGTTATTGCAATTCTATGAAGTCTTCTCTGAATGGTTTAATTGAAAAACTGAGCACAATCAAGTATGCAGAAATAAACCCACCCTGCGAGGCTACTGTTTTATATCCATCTGCCAATGGGTTAATTCATTCAGGTCATGCCTGGACGCACGAGCTATCTGAATTGTTCTTAATTTGTAATGGATTTCATTACAATGGTATTAACCTGTTTACCTTGCATTCGGCAGGTACAGATAATTACTATGGCCTCATTGAACAAAATGAGCAATGGAATATTTCAAAAAGAATCCCGGGTTGCGTGTTGTTTGGCCGAAGTGATGAAGAAGTTTATGTTTATAACAGCAACCTCAAGAAATACCAGATTCTTGATTTTACCGGCTGGGATGAGTATTACGCTTTTAACACCGCCCTTGAGCTGCTTGAATTCGTCGTTAATGAAAGACTTTAGCTCTTCTAAATGACACGACTATTTGCCAAAATCAAACACCAGACTGTTTTTTAAACTATAAATATCTCCTGGAATTCCCGGCAAAGGCTTATTGTCAATAATATATTCCAGCGACAGAACATAGGACATCCGTTTTGTGATTTTGAAAATAATGTCCAGGTTATCTGAAAAACGAAAATCGGTAAAATAATCTATCCTTGGCTGATAATAGGAGGTATTAATAAGGGTAAAGTTGTCATTCAATCTATAAGTCATAGACAAATAAGTACTTATACGGTGATTGTATTCAACGAAGTCAAGTTTGCTGGGTTCTTCGTATTCAAACATATAAGCCAGACCAGAATACAGTCGAAATTGTTCTTTGCCCAGTATTTTTATTCGCAACCCCGCACCTGCCAAACCCCTGAAATTAAGATTCAACACCTTATTAAACTGAACCTGAGAAAAAGCTTCGGCAGTGAATGCATTATTCAACTTATAATTATACCTGAAATGCTGCAGACCCTTATTCGAAAAGTCACTGACTGACGACTTAATCACTTCATAATCTGACAGTGCCAGCCATAAACTCCGTTTTGTTTTATACTGTACATGGAGATTCAGTCCAAGTTCCGTAAATTTTTGAACGTTACTGATCAGATTAAATGAAAATTTACCTGTTCCTGACCAGCCGGTAGTATCTGTAACAATGCGCTCTCGCTCAATATTCAAAACCTGGGACTCTGCAGTGAATAACATCCCGAAAACAAGCCACAATAACAACAATCGAACCTTCATTTACCCGCTTTTTAAGGGCAAAGTTAATAAAAAGGGCTATGGGTCAATGAAAGTGCAGAAAACACAAAAGGTTCTTACATGGTTACCTTTTAACGTGCAAAGTGCTTTGAACCATATACAAATGGGACTAGGAACGCCATTCCAGATAAATTACCCTCAAACTCGAATGCTGAGCGAAGACGGAGCACAACCTTAACCTTCGTTGAACCTTTGCATCAATCAACTGTTAATTCAAAAAACATTAAAAATTGAAAATAATTATGGCTCAGGTTACAGCAAACGATCAGAATTTCAATAATTTATTAATAGAAAACAAACGCGTAGTGGTAAAATACTATGCCGATTGGTGTGGTAGTTGCAAACTTTTTGCACCAAAATTCCGTCGATTGTCCGATGACAGCCGATTTGAAGGCATTGCCTTCCTTGATATAAACGCCGAACAAAATCCGGAAGCCCGAAAAATTGCAGGAGTTAATAACCTCCCTTATTTCGCCACGTTTGTAAACGGACAACTGGTTAAGGGAGAGGCAACTTCAAAAGAAGACAACGTGGTAGCCATGATCGACGACTTAATAAGTGCTGAAATATGAAAATACCGGTCATCAAATCACTTGCTGAGAAATTCAGCATTGAGCAACTCCGGGCTGCAGAAGCATCCATTTATGAGGAGAAGACCCCAGAAATAGAAATTCGCGGAGAGGATGAAGGGGAACAATTAACCCATGTATTGGCTGCTATTGAAATACTGCAGGAAATTGAACAAACCCAGTGCGCTTTCACTGTAGCATTGCGCAATTACACCATTAGGGTAAGAAATTCAATATCATAACGTAAG
>JAVEVB010000019.1:0-76219 GCA_034005265.1 Lentimicrobium sp. | reverse complement strand
AAATTTGAGGTCTCAAACATAAGGATTGATTTTGTAATGCTTTGTATTTCAACACTATAAAGATACAAAACAATCCTTATTGTTTTACTTTTTTCTTAAATTTCTTATGTCGAACTCAGGTTATTAATAAGTTTAACGGATTCATAAGCGGAATTACAAATTCCGCTTAGCCAATATTTTGTTTGATAGGGAAATTGTCGTTGCTGAAGCGCCTGCGCGAAAAAATGAAATATACTTTAGCATATAGTATTACGCAGTAGCACAGACTACCTACGGTCGGTTGCCAGATTCAGCCAAGCTTTTAAGCCTACATGAGATTCTCGTTATTTTTATGGTATCCAAAACTAAAAAAAAGCCATCACCTTAAAGGCAATGGCTTTCTTTATAATGTGGTTGTTGATTTACTTGAAATCAATCAATTCAACTTCAAAAATAAGGGTAGCACTTGGTGGAATGGAAGGCATGCGTCCATCAGGTCCATAAGCAATTGCTGACGGGATAATGAGTTTGGCTTTACCACCTTTTTTCATCATGGCAATTCCTTCATCCCAGCCTTGAATCACCTGACCCTGGCCAAGAACAAATTCAAATGGCTGGCCTCTGTCAACAGAAGAGTCAAACTTGGTACCATCGAGCAGCGTGCCGGTGTAATGCACCGTAACTTTCTTTCCTGCTACCGGTTTTGCACCTGAACCAGCTTTGGTTTCAAGATAATAAAGACCACTGGCTGTAGGTTTGGTGGTAATGTTATTGCTCTTGATATATTTCGCAAGATTACCCATTTCGTCTGCTTTGGCTTTTTCTTTAGTAGCTTCAGCTTTGCGCTGTTCTGCTGCTTTTTCTTTGTCATAATCAGCTTTAGACTGAATACTAATCATTTCAAGGTCATAAAGCAAGGTAGTAAAAGGAGCAACCATCTGTCCCCTGCCCTGTTCACCAAAACCAATGGAAGAAGGAACAATGATGGAGGCTTTACTTCCGACCGACATCAGGTTCAGGGCTTCCGTAGCGCCTGGGTTATCAAAAACTTTTCCGGCTTCCCAGCGCATGGGCTCACCCTGATCAAATGATGAAAAGAAAACCCTTCCATCAAGGTCAGAAACTTTAAAATGGACTTTAACAATATCTGTTTCCTTTGGTTTTTTACCGTTTCCTTTAGCAGTTTCCATAAAGAAAAGGCCCGATTCCAAAGGCGCAGCATTAATTTTATTGGCCTCAAGATAAGCCTGCAGTTTGGTTACTTCTTCCGCTTTGCTGATTTCGAGCAATGCCTTTTGATCTGCCTGCATCTGCTCCTGTGTCATGGCAGAAATCAGCTTAATATGGAAATAGATATTCTTTCCTGCGTATGACGAATCGGGAACCTGAGGTAACATCACGGTTTTAATGAAGAATGAATCAGCGCTTGAGATAAAAGTTGCACTGTCGCCAGGTTTCATCATGGCTAAAGCATCATAAATATCTCCTTTATAGGAAGCCATTTCCAATGGAAGCATAAATGCATCAGGCGCATCGTCAGAATTGAAAATGATGGAATCATTGATCTCATATTTAAGTTTCAACGTAAGAATCATACCTGTGCTCAAAGTAGTGGTATCATCTCCTTTAACGTGAAACTTATAATACAGGCCATCATCGGTTTTCTTGAATCCGGGATATTTGGAGCAAGAAGAAAAAAATACCACCATCCCCATGGACAGAAGTATTACGAGTTGTTTTCTGTTAATCATTTTATTGTTCTGTTTGTTAATTTATTGGTTTTCAATTAAGTGAAATCAATTCAATGTCATATATAAGGGTTGATTTCGGAGGGATTTTATCCTGATCGCCCAACAGCCCGAAACCGAGGTGCGAAGGTATGATAAATTTTGCCCTGTCACCCACCCGCAGCAATAAAATTCCTTCCTCTAATCCGCTTTCAACACCTCCCCTTCCAATCATGAATTCTTTCAGGCCATCTTTTTCTGATGAATAAATAATGTCGCCTGTTATCAGCAGGACTTCAAATTTAAGTGTTGCAATTTTTCCTGTGGTTGCTCTCTCTCCTATTCCATGCTCGTAGATGTTGTATCGGAGTCCGCTGCCGGTTTCCTTCATATTCCAGTTGTAACGTTCTATAAACTGTTCAATCTGTTCATTTTCGGCTTTTACCGCCTGTTTATTGGCATTTAACAGCGATTCTTTCAAGGATGGCGTTATTTCACCGGATTCATTTTTCCTGGATTTGTGACCTTCACAGGAAGCCAGCAAAAGGAGAATCAACAAAGAAAAAATTATATTTACTGTTTTGATAAACATGGTTTTATTGAAGCTTATAGAAAGTTACTTTCACGGGCTGCTTTTATCAATCCTTCTTTATACCGGGGAAGCAATTCAGTGAACCGCTGAATTGTATCTGTCATTTTTAAGAAAGAGTCGCCTCCGGCAGCATTTCGATGACCTCCACCATTAAAGTGTTCACGAGCAAAACTATTAACGGAAAAACTACCTTTTGAACGGAAAGAAATTCTTATACGGTCATCCTTTTCAGAAAAGAGTGCCGCAAAACTAATTCCTTTAATGGAAAGGCCATAATTAACAATACCTTCCGTATCACCAGGCTTAACTTTAAATCGCTTCATATCTTCCTTGGTAAGCCAGATGTAAGCCGTTGCGTGTTCTTTTATCACGGTAAGTTTCTCGCTCAGACAGTAACCCAATAAGCGCATCCGATGTTCAGAGTATGTATCATAAACCAACCGATGTACCTGTTCCGTATCCACGCCTATATGGACCAATTCCGCTACAACTTCGTAGGTGTGTGGATGGTTACATGCAAAACTGAAAGATCCGGTATCGGTCATAATACCAACATACAAGCAATTGGCTATGTTTGTATCAATCAATTCCTTATCGCCAAGCGCACAAATAAGATCATAAATAAGTTCTGAAGTGGATGAGGTTTCAATAACTGAAAATAAGTAGTCAAACTGAAGTTCAGGCTGTAAGTGATGATCAACCAAAACCTTAGGCTTTTCTGACTTTTCTAATTTATCAGCAAACAGGTTAACCCGATCAATGGAATTATAATCCAGGCAAAATATCAATCCGGCATCTTCAATGAGTTGAGTACCCCGCTCTTTATCTCGTGCGTAAACTATCATATCTTTGCTTCCAGGCATCCAGGCCAGAAATCCGGGATATTCATTGGGAATGAGCACCTTGACTGAAAGTCCTTTCTTTTGAAGGTAATTACCCAATGCCAAAGACGAGCCAAGAGCATCCCCATCGGGATTATAATGCGTAGTAATAAGAATTTCGGGCATTTGAGATAATAGCCCGGCCAACTTATTTACCTGTGTTGTATCAAATTTATGCAAAGTAATGTTGTTGATTTGTAAATTATTATCGAACACAAAGGTATAAAGTTTGTTAATAGCGCTGACAGGTAATTTTTGCACCTATTTTCTACCAACAAAACAATAACTTTATGACAGGCAACATCACATTTACCATGATTAAACCGGCTGCTTTTGCCGAAGGCCATGCCGGTAAGATTCTGGATATGATCCTTCAGGGAGGATTTCGTATTCAGGCAATTAAGCTTTTTCAACTTTCAAAATCGCAGGCTGGTGCATTTTATGAGGTACATAAAGAAAGGCCTTTCTTTAATGATCTGATTGAATTTATGACCTCTGGCCCGGTGCTGGCCGCTATACTTGAAAAAGAAAATGCAGTACAAGACTACCGTAAACTCATTGGTGCAACCAACCCGGCCGAGGCTGCTGAAGGTACAATACGGAAAGCCTATGGGGCTTCACTACAAAAAAATGCTGTTCATGGTTCCGATAGTGATGAGAATGCGATAATCGAAGCCAATTTCTTCTTCTCTATGCTCGATCGCGTCTGATCATTCCGTTTCCGATTCCGGATAATATACTGAAAACGATTTATCAGTATAAAACATCACAATTTTTTCTATTCTTCGGTTATTCTTTTGAATGACCGATTTTTTTATTTCAGAAAATTTTTCAGGCTTTACTTCCGGATTTTTGAAATTAGGTTCGTCCGGAACAGTATCAGGAGCAAATTCTGGCTCAGGTATTGGTCCGGTTTTTTCTGATGGTTTTTCCAGCACAGTTTCTATGACTGGATTTGGAGGTTCAACTGACTGATTTATTGTTGGATTATCCAATTTATTTGGTGATGATTCCTCAATTTCCCTGACTTCCTTGTCATGCTCTGTATCATCGTCAGCAAATAACTCCATAATAAAGGGTTTTGGTGGAATGACTTGGGGGGCAGATTCTGGCAAAGGTGCAGGTTGAGCCTCCAGGGAAGAAAACCCTTTCATCATTGGACCTTCACCAAACAATAACCACTCAGTACTTATCTCAGGATATCGTTTCAATAACTTTTGAATAAATTCAAGACTTGGTTTATTCCTGTTGTTCATGATGTGCGATACGCCCGAACGCTGAACGCCTAAATCATCTGCCAATTGTGATGATGTAATATTTTTGGCTTTTATTACCAATGCTATGCGGTCATTCATAACTTAGATTTAATGTTACAAATTTAATCAAAATACTTTTGCTCATCCAATTTATGGGATTAATAATGTGAATATTAAATTATTTATGAAAATTTGATTATTAACTTCAGTTAAAATACGTATATCATTCTATAATAATTCTTTACAAATTTATTAGCCTTCCAATATTTACTTAATAGAATGGTATTAATATCTAATGTTAATTATATAATAATTATAGTAATAGACTGATATATAAAGCTATAAATATATTTTTAATGTCATTTTAAGATAATTGTCGTGGAATACAATTGTAGACATTTTAAAACTAAAAACGATGATGATACATTTGTATATTCCACATCGTTAATGAGTAAATTTTACATTTGTGGACTAGTTATAGCGTATACACATGTAACATTATATATTCTTTGATTAAGTTTACAATTGTAATATAAGAACTATTACAATGATATACAACAATATACGGATAAATAAAATTTTACTTATAGTTTACATTTGTAATTACCTGCTTGATTGTATTCTTCCGGCCCGAGATTCATTTGAAGACTCAGGCTATGATTGCTTTTACGCAAATTCATAACACTATGAATGTATCAATGACTTTAGTCTTAGGTTATTCTCTCAAATTTATTCTTATTTCATCAGGTTTATATTTTAATAAAAACCTTACAATCAATTACAAGAATCTAAAGATGCCTCACCTACTATATCCCAACATGGCGAGCATAAAACTCTCCAGTGGCTAAGCAAGCAAAAAAAAACCTGCTCAGAAGCAGGTATAAACGATGAAAACTGGGTCTAATGATTTATATATCAGGATTTAGGAAGCTTTTTTAAAGAAAGGAAAACCTGATTCAGAAAATTTTACCTTATAATCTTTTGTGTAACAGAATAAAATCCATCGGTAATCTGGAGCATATAAATACCAGAAGGCAATTTACTGAGATTATCCATCACCAAAATATTTTTCCCCTGCGCAAGTTGGATACCAGATAAAGAAACAGTCATGCTACCCTGTGCGTTGATTAATAAAACATCTGCCTTAGTAGATTGCGGCATGTCCACTGTAATGTTTATCTGGTCGGCAAAAGGATTGGGAAAAATCTTTAAATTCCTCATGGGATTGCTTACCTCAATCACTTGAGTTGCAAGCAAATTATTTGCCGTTACAAAATCTGGGATACCCCACCCTGTAAAAAAATCAGGATTGGATGCATTACTGGCGCTCATCTTAATGGCTTCAATAAGTTGCATATTGGTAAAAGAGGGATTAGCCTGCCACAAAGAAGCAGCTGCACCAGCAATAATAGGTGATGAGAATGAAGTGCCATTATTTGTGCCAACTCCACTGGGTAGATCTGCAACAATGGAAGCCACACCTTGCGCAACTACCTCGGGTTTTGTTCGTCCATCAAAGGTAGGACCTTGGGAACTGAAGTAGGCAAGGATACCATTTGAGTTCACCGCTCCAATGGTAAAAACACTATCTCCATCAGCAGGTGCTGTAATATAAGGCCAGACTGAATTTCCACCAGAGTTACCGGCACTATTGACTACCAGAATTCCTTTGGCAGCAGCCATATCAGCTGCAATAGTAATTACTGTGGTATTTCCATCCATATCCTCATAGCTGTGATCTTCGTCCGGGTTGTCAAAAAAGTTATATCCCAGGGATGAGTTTATTACATCAACACCCACAGAATCAGCAAATTCAGCAGCATTAACCCAATAATACTCCTCCATCAGATATTCAGCATTACCGTCTTCTGATCTCAGCAGCCAGTAAGATGCACCGGGGGCTGTTCCTATCAACTGGCCTGGCAGATTTGCGCCCATGGTTGACAATACCATGGTACCATGTGAATTCATTGATGAGGCATAGAGATCATTGCCAGGTTGCACAAAATCCCTGGTGCCAAGGATCTGACCATTCATGCGTAAACTATCAAAAGCCGAATGTATATTTACACTATTGAAACCGGCATCAATAACGCCAATAGTGACTCCGGTGCCAATAAATCCCATATTATGAAGTTGATTTATCCTGATCATCTCCGCCTGATTTAGCGATGGCCCGTAATTGAAATCATTCGTCGATCTGTTTTCGACCCCTTTTCTTAAAAGGCTATTGGGTATTCTTGAAATCTTTTCCTGTTTGAAAAATGGTTTTTCCTGAACTGCCGTATGTCTGGTAAATAGATGATTGGCAGATTCGATGGATTTCACATACACCTTACTACTTAATCCAATCTCATCTGCATTTTGCTGACTTTTAACAATCACCATATTTAACCATTTCGATTGATAAATGATCTCTGCTCCAGTTGATTCAATATCGGTAAGGTATGCAGGACTTATGGGTTTGTCAGATTCTGAGACCGGAATCTGTTGTAACAAACGACGTTCTATAGATTTTGACGATAGAAACTCAGCAGGCCTTGAAATATCGTAGATAGATTGTTTGTTGGTGAACCATACCTTATAATAATTGGTTTGAGCAAATAAAGTAGGAGTCAGAAATGAGAATGCAAGAAAAAATGTAGTTAGAAAAATCCTGATCATTATTAAAATTTAGGTTAGAATGAGAAAAGTAAACAACAATTATTAAGGTTTGTTGCTTATTGTACTGAAACGGAGACAAATATCGGTATTTTTTTAAAACCAGCCGATTAGTCGTTGGTCTTTTTGTTAATTATTTATTTGTCCTTTAGACACTATTCTGATGATTGTAAGGCTATTGCCCGGTAAAGTTGCATCCTGTCCTTAAGTTTTATCGTTCTTAACCAATCTTCAGGCCACACTTAAGTTCCAAAGTAATTATTTACAACCAGAAACAATTCTATCTTTACCATTGAAATCTTTAAAAACATGAATATTTTCAAAACCATGAATTCTAAGCAAACCTGCAACACCTGCTGCTTCAAGTTCATTGATTTCAAACCAAAGTTCTCCAGAATCAAGTAAGTGTAATTCGGAAAATTCAGCTATAGCTTTATAATACTTTAAAGGATCGTCATCCGGAACATACAAAGCTTCTTCTGGCTCATATTCAAGTACATTCTTCTGCATAAGTATCTTCTCTGATTCCTTAACGTAAGGGGGATTACTCACAATGAGATTAAATTTTTCGGGATGCCCCAAGGTTTTCTTATCCAGAATATCCATTTTGAAAAACTTCACTCTGGCATTCAACATCTTTGCATTTGCAGAAGCAACCGACAACGCCTTATCACTAATGTCCAATCCGGTAACAATGGGTTGATTTAACATTTTCGCCAAAGCCACTGCAATGGCCCCACTCCCGGTTCCAATATCCAATATGTTGAGCGAAACAGCATCCTTATGTCTTTGTAAAATTTCCGTAACCATAATCTCGGTTTCGGGTCTGGGTATGAGAACGCCAGGTTCAACCATAAACTCCATATTCAAAAACCATGTTTTACCAATCACATATTGAATTGGCATATGATCAACAAGCAGAGGAATGGCACGATCCACCTGTAACAAGAATTCAGGTAAAACAGTTTCATCCCGATGCATTATCCATTGATATCGTTCCAATCCATGAAGTGCCGAAAATAAAAATTGCTGAATAGAGGTTGCCTCATCGCTCCCGTATACTGGCAACAATGCATTATATACTTTTTTCTCTAGATCTCGGTTCGTCATTTCAAATATTGAATAAGCAAGCAAAACAATGTCTGGCAAAGATAAGTAAATGATATCTTTGCATGAAAAGCATACGATGAAGCGTAAGATATTTTACGATGGAGCATATTATTCAAAAAATGAAGTGCTTAAAATTATCGAAGTAACAAATCGGAATGACAAAGGCGAGAATGATCTTTACTTAGGTGCTTCGCTCAGCAAAAATTTGCCAGATTTCGCACTTTTGAACGATTTGCACCAGTCTGATTGGTTTCTTTCTACCCATAAAATATTCAGTTCATCATACATTAATCAACTAATCTTAGCGAATAATTATTTCGCTCCATTATTAAATGCCATCGCTCTAACGAAGCAGAATGGTAATAAATTAAAACCCAAAGCAATCACCATATTGACCTACTATTATCTGTCAGAAAGTTCCATATCAATTTCATTTATAGAGCATTGGCTGGTATCTATCGGCTACGCAGAGGTACAGGCAGGAGAACTGGCTATGGCTGTTTATGTCGCCCGAACTGAACGCGATGACTGCACGGATATTTTTTATCCTATAGCATCTGATGACCTATCACAAACAGGCAATAATCCAAACCTTCAGAACATACCTTCAAAAGAAGCTTTTTTCCGGTCTGATCACCATCAAAACCAATACAGTATAGTTTATGATGATCTTGCTGCTTATGAATTGCTTTCATCGGGTAATG
The DNA here is from genome assembly GCA_034005265.1 of Lentimicrobium sp. Taxonomy (GTDB): domain Bacteria; phylum Bacteroidota; class Bacteroidia; order Bacteroidales; family Lentimicrobiaceae; genus Lentimicrobium. The sequence continues at coordinate 67,309 of JAVEVB010000019.1, read as the reverse complement.
ATATCACTGTAGTGAATTGTAAGGATATTCCGGAAACAGCATTTATGGTAGAGGACCACCATCATATTATTCTCGGGTTGAGTATAAAATTATGCGAAGCACTGGCACTCTGCGAATGCTCAGCCACACCATTTTATAAATTTATTATGGGAAAGTGCAGTTACGCAGAAACAACCTACACCGGCCTGGGCTACTTTTTGAATAAATATTCAATCGGACTGGCGGCTATGGTAAAGGAAAATGATTTTAAAATTTCCATCAGGGCAATTGATAATCAGCAAAATACCAAAATATTTTCATTAGAGAAAGGCATCTCCTTATTTTCATCACAAACTTCTGATAATGCAGTTCTACCCATTTTCATTGACATCGAGAAGTTGTAAAATTATTTAATAATCAGGTCGTCAAATCCCTATTTTTGCCAAAAATCCTCAACGATGCAATTTCTACTTCTTGCAATAACTGCCAGCACCCTAATACTAGTATCCTTCAAGATTTTCTCCCGATTTGATATCGACGATTTTACTGCGATCACCATAAATTACATTGTCGGCGCTCTGTTCGGATTTAATTTCATCCACTGGAACCAAACCTTACCGGAAATATCTGCTGCTCCCTGGTTCCCAATGGCTATTTTGACAGGGGTTTTACTAATTGCAGGATTTGTATTGTTTGCCATATCTACCCGAAAGGCCGGGGTAGCCATAACTGCCATAAGCAGCAGAATGTCGGTTATTCTTCCCGTGATGCTTGGTCTACTGTTGTTGAACGATGAGGCTAGAATTGTTAAGATTGCGGGAATTATTCTTGCATTGCTTGCTCTTTACTTAACCTTAAAAAAAGATAATAAAGAGAAATTTTCGATAAAACTCATCCTTGTGCCCCTGTCTGTCTTCCTGTTTATGGGCCTGAACGATTCAGCCGTAAAAGTTACACAGCATTTTTTCCTTAAAAATTCTGGTGACAACGGTTATGTTGCCTATGCTGCAACATCTTTTATGATTGCTTTCTTTATCGGAGTTACTATATCAATTTTTCGCATCTGGAATGGCGCAAAGGTTTTTAAATTTCAAAATCTTATTGCTGGTGTTGTTCTGGGCCTTTTAAACTGGTTTTCTATTTATTATCTCCTGAAAGGCTTTGAGATTATGCAGGTTTCAGTTTTTATTCCCATCTTGAATATCAGTGTTGTAGCACTTTCATCTGTGATTGGATTCACTTTATTTAAGGAAAAATTACATACACGAAACTGGGCAGGAATTCTGCTGGCAGTTATTGCCATTGTGCTGATTGCGGGTTAATACAGCAGTAAATTCGGATTGACATAAAAACGGAAGCTTCTCCAAGACAAAAAACAATTACTTCAGATGAGACATCCATAATGTTTTGTGGATTCAAATAAAATAATTACTTTTCATTAACCAAAACCCAAAGGCAAATGAAAAATAATTACTCATTTAATGTACTGTTATTCATAGCAATAGCACTTGCATTTCCCAATTTTGGCTTGTATGGTCAGGCATTTATGCCCTTCGCACAATGCAATTATGCCGGAGTCAGCAGTCTGGTACTTCAACCAGCTGCCATTGCAGACAGCAGATATAAATCTGATTTGCTGTTTCTAGGTGTGGAAGCGAGTGTAAACAACAATTATGTTTCCATTAAACGGGATGCCATTTTTAAGAGAATTAGCTGGGAGGAAGAGAATTTTGTAGAGAATTATCTACTAAAAAAAGTAGATGGAAACGACAAAACAGTATTTGCAGGGACCTCTATTATTCTGCCATCCTTTATGATAAACCTGAACAACAAATCAGCCCTAGCATTCACATCACGTATCAGGTCCATCACAAACATTGACAATATATCAGAAGATCTGGCCCAATTGGCATGGGAAGGTTTTGATTATGAACCACTTCTATACACCCAATTGAACAATGCAAACTTAAATATGCAATCCAACAATTGGCTCGAATTTGGTTTTACTTACGCCCGTGTTATAATGGATAAGGAAAAACACTTCCTCAAGGGTGGTGCCACCATTAAGTTTTTGCAGGGTGCAGCATCTGGATATGCTTATATGAAGGATATCAGTTACCGGCTCGATAGTCCGGACACCTTATCATTATTCCAGTCAAAAGTCAACTATGGTATTTCCAACACTTTCGATGATGAAGGGATACCGAAAATAGGAGGTATTTCAGACCCTGGATTTGGTTTGGACTTAGGGTTAGTGTATGAATACCGACCCGATATTGAAAGGTTTAAGTACAATATGGATGGCCAGGAAGGCTTGCTTCGCGATGATCTGGACAAATACATGTTCAGGGTTGGATTGTCATTAATTGATTTTGGGCACATTAATTACCAAAAAGGTTTCTACAGTCAGGATTTTGTTGCTGACATCAGGGATTGGAATATTAGTGACATGCAAATCAATTCCATTGAAGACTTCAACGACACACTCAGGAGTAAATTTAATTTTAATGAGAATGCTTCGGAAACCTACAAGATGGGTTTGCCCACCGCCTTGAGCCTGCAATTGGATTATAATATTGGCAAAGGATTTTATGTCAATTTCACACCCTATTTGGCACTACGCAAAGGCACGAATATGATTGCCAAAACCCACTATTTTTCCTCCTATAGCCTCACACCGCGTTATGACAGGAAGTGGTTTGGTGTGGCAGTGCCTCTATTTATTGATGAGTTCAGCCGGTTTAATGCTGGTGTAAGCTTCCGTTTAGGTCCCGTTTGGATTGGATCGAATTCGTTGATCAGAAATGCATTGGCTGATGATATTTATGGCTTTGATGCCTACGCAATGGTAAAAATACCAATATTTAAAAAGACCCCGCGCGATAGGGATAATGATGCAGTGAGCGATAAATCTGACAAATGCCCGGATACTCCAGGTTTATGGGTGATGTTGGGTTGTCCGGATACCGATGGTGATGGAATTCAGGATGCAAAAGATGCATGCCCTTACGATAAGGGACTTCCGGAATTAAATGGTTGTCCTGACAGGGATGCAGATGGTATTACTGATGCAGATGATCAATGTCCCGATCATCCTGGTTTGCCTCAATATTCTGGCTGTCCGGATAGCGATGGCGATGGTGTTATTGACAAGGTGGATAGGTGTCCTGATCAGTTTGGTGTGGTAGAATTGAATGGTTGCCCCGACCGTGACAGCGATGGTATTGCGGACTATGAAGATCAATGTCCTGATGTACCTGGAACAGCTGAATTTAATGGATGCCCTTTTGCTGACAGGGACAAGGATGGTATTCCTGATGGAGAAGATGATTGTCCAAACATTCCCGGGCCTGTTTCTATGAAAGGGTGCCCCGATAGCGATAACGATGGAATATCTGATAAGTATGATTTGTGTCCGACAATTCCTGGCATAGCTGAAAACAATGGTTGTCCGGCCATAGAAAAGAAAGAAAAAGAAATCCTTGACCGCGCCTTCTCTGATCTTGAATTTGAATCTGGCAAGGCAATCATTAAAACCAGTTCTTATTCTTCGCTTAACGAATTGGCCGATCTGATGATCAAAAAACCAGAATGGAAAGTGCAATTGTCCGGTCATACAGACAACACAGGCAATGCGGATAAAAACATGGAGCTATCAAAAAACCGTACTCAGGCTGTTAAAGACTATCTTATTGGACAAGGAGTATTGGAATACCGGATAAAAACCGATTGGTATGGTCAGGAAAGACCTGTGGCTGATAATAAAACCACAGCCGGTCGCCAGAAAAACCGTCGTGTGGAAATGAAGATTGTATTTGAATAATCTGGCGGATAAAATAAAAACTGCAAGTACAAGTAAACGTCGCCCCGAACCCAAAACGGAGCGGCGTTTGCAAATAGCTTATTTTACAATGAACCGGGATGAATATGGTAAAGGTAAATACGTTGCAAAGTGAAAAGATTGGCCATTTGGTTAAAAAACTTACCATTCGTAAAGAATTTTTTGATCGCCCTTTTTTGAACAATGCTTTTCCAAATGAGCAAAAATTAAGCATGATCTTTAATGCGGTGGCCATTTGCCATCAAACCCGGAATCTTTTCAGTAGAAATAAGAATCTCTTCGGATGGGATTATATTGAAGATGTTTTTGTAAAATTGGCTTTGGCAGATTCACAATTGCTAAATCCAATTATTGTGGTAAAAATGGCACAAGAATTACTGCAAAACGAGCTTAGCTGCGCATTTTCAGATACTGGACACGTGAGCGATTCCACTCTCGATACTATTGACGAACGCGCACGTTTATACAAGGGGATAAATCAGTTGGTGGTTGATAAATTTGATGGTTCCTTCCTCAATCTATTGGCAAAATCCGGGCAGAAACTCCTGAATCACAACAATGGGTTTTATGAAATTCTTGCTGAATGTGAAGCCTTTACTGATCCTCAAAGAAAAAAATCTTCTTTCTTATTCAAGTTACTTTTTGATGCCGGATTGTTTTCTGCCATGGATGAGGATTCATTTGTTCCTATCGTTGATTACCATATGCAGCGCGTACTTCTTCGATTAGGCTGTATTGATGTCCTTAATGAAAATCTGGATTTGAGCCTCCGAAACCGGCTTCCTCTTAAAAGTGATTTGCCGGTCAGGCAGGCCTGCGGCGAAGCATTTAAAATTATTTCGAAAACCTCCGGGATGAAAATCTGGGCAATGAACGACGTGTTCTGGCCATTAGGGCGCTCCTGCTGCAATCAAATAACCTTATGCAGTGATCACAGATGCTCGAAAAATCCATGTACCTTTGAACAGATGATTGAGCTTGAAACTCACACGCGATGCTTTTTTGGTGAAGTTTGCCTGGCCAATCAGCAGGGAACCCCCAAGGCATACTATGAACCCATTGTTAAAACACATTATTACTGATGAAAAACAACTGTCCTTTTTGCGCAATATCTATACAAGAAAGTGCTTATGCATCGGAAAATGGTTTCCTTTCTTTGTACAACCACTCCCCTATTTTACCAGGCCATTCACTGGTAATTCCTATCCGGCACGCGAACAGCTTATTTGAGTTGAGCGAAGAAGAGATTTCTGCATTTTTTAGCTTTGCGCGGAAAGTAACTGCTTTTCTCACTCAAACCTATGCCTCTGATGCTTATGATTGGTCTTTGCAGGAAGGTGAAGCCGCCGGACAAAGTGTTGAACACCTGCATTTACATATTATCCCACGCAATCCCGGAGATTTGCCCGAAGGCGAAGATTGGTATGTGCAGCTTGAGGAGCAACGAAAAATGCCTGTCGATGCCCCGGAAAGAAAAATTTTGAATTCATTGGAATACAAAGGAATTTGTGATAGCCTCAGAGAAAAATGGAATAGTCAGTGATGAAATATCCGGATTCTCCGCAATACATTCTTAAACGAAGAACAAGGAAACCCCACCCACAGCAATAACGGCTCCAATGGCTTCGGGCCAGGTGACCTTTTCCTTCATAATTATCACAGAAGGGGCAATAATCAGCACAGGTACAATGGACATGATGGTCGAAGCAATTCCAGAAGTGGTATACTGAATTGCTATTAAGGAAAAGGAAACCCCAAGAAAAGGGCCGAAAAATGCGCCAAGACTCAACCTTTTCATGGCCGGAATATTTTTAAAAGCATCGAAAACCAACCTGACTCTCTTTACTGAGATAATAATGATTGCGAAACCAACTACACCGGTTATTACCCTGATTTGAGTAGCGGCAAAAGGATCATATTCTCCCATTCCGTATTTGCTCAGCACCAGGCCGATACCCTGACCGGCAGCACCACCAAAAGCCAGCAGTAGTCCCCTGACCGGAAATTTAAAGCCTATTTTTTTACGCTTTATCTTCTCTCCCTCTAGTGCGGGTTCAGCCTCCTGCCGTCCCATAATGGCCATGCTTATACCAATAAAAGTCAACACCATTCCGGCAATACTTTTCCCCGACATAGATTCATCCATCAACAACCAGCCGGTGAGGGCAGCGATAGGCGGAGCAAGAGCCATAATAAGCATGGATATCCTGGCTCCAACCACCACATAAGCCTGAAAAAGGAATAAATCACCAAGCACAAAACCAATCAACCCCGATACAGAAAGCCATACCCATTGATGGGCACTCGCCCCAAAGGGTAAGCCCCCACGGCCGGTAAATAATCCAAAAACCGATAAAAACACAAAGGCCAGGAAGAGCCTGATGAGGTTTACAGATAGCGATCCAACTTTTTTACTGGCCGATTCAAAAGCAATGGCGGTAATGGTCCAGAAAACTGCAGTAAGCAAAGCAGCAAGTTCCCCTTTGGATGCAGCAAAATTTATAAAAGCCGTTGAAAACATAATGGTATACAAGTTATTGATAGACTATCCCAAATCCACTTCATTATTATTCGGGTGCGCAAATGTAAGCATAGTGATCAAAAAAATAATATTAAGTGTGACCTTGAGGCTCACATAGTCATATGTAGAGAAATATAAACTAATTTTGAATTAGAATGTATTCAAACTCCCAAATTTAATGGTTTTTAGCCGAAAAAATAAAAATCAATATTGAAAGCAATGAATGATCCAATCGGCCAGGCAATTGCAGATTTTATTAATACAGGGGAAGCTTCTGATATTATGGTAAATACCAATTATACTGAGGGAGAAACCCTACCCCCATCCGTGTTTTTCAGGAAAGAGAAAAAACTGCCTTTAATTGAAAAAATCGCATTGAATGAATGCAGGGGCAAAGTGCTTGACGTGGGTGCTGCAGCAGGATGCCATGCCCTGATTCTGCAAAAAAAAGGATTTGAAGTTATCGCCCTTGAAAAATCGATACTTGCAACAGAAGTTATGAAAAAACGAGGAATTAAGAATGTGGTTTGTATAGATATTCTTGATTTTGACAAACAAGGGTTCGATACCATTCTCGTATTGATGAATGGTACAGGCATTGGGCAAACTCTGGAAGGACTGTTGAAACTGTTACTGCACCTTAAAAAAATACTGAACACAAACGGACAGATCCTTATAGATTCATCTGACATTCGCTATTTGTTTGAGGAGGAGGACGGTTCTGTATGGATTGATATTGCCAACAGTACCTATCCAGGAGAAATGGAATACGAACTGACTTACAAAAACCATATTTCCCGTTTCAAGTGGTTGTTTGTTGATTTTGAAACACTTGCTGATGTTGCCAGGAAAGCTGGACTGAAAACCAAATGTATTGCAGAGGGTGAACACTTCGACTATCTGGCGCAATTGACGATTGGTTAAATGGAAGGATTTGTTTTAATATACTATTGAATAAGGATATGACGGTGTTTTTTAAATCTACCGGTAGCACTGAAGAGCTCATGATGGCGCAAAAAAATAATTTAAGTAAATAATCAGTCTCACTGTATTGCAGTAGAATGGGTTACACAATTATATCATAAATCTCCTGAGGATCAATCATCAGATTAGCCAAAAATATTCCAAAACCAACTACCCTTGCAACTAAAATTTGCTTAAGTTTGACCAATCAAAGTGCATTCGGCCGGAACCGGATAATTAAGGGAACAGCATCTGAAAGAATTAAGCGATTATGTTATTTGAAGACACCTATAAAACAATAACACAACCAAGTTCAGGAATATACAAAGAGAAAGGTAGTAAGTTCATTGCACTGGCCTATCCGGTAACCGTAGAGGATGGTGTAAAACAAATTTTGGAAGACCTCAGAAAAGAGTATTATGATGCGCGCCATCATTGTTATGCATACTGCCTTGGTCCTGACAGATCAGCCTGGAGAGTAAATGATGATGGAGAGCCTTCAGGAACCGGAGGCAAACCCATACATGGGCAAATTTTGTCGTTTGACCTGACCAATATACTCATTGTTGTGGTCCGATATTTCGGGGGGACAAAGTTAGGAGTTAGTGGTCTGATTAACGCATATAAATCTGCTGCGAAAGATGCGCTTTTGCAGGCTGAAATTGTGGAGAAGACTGTAAATGAGATTTATAGGATTGAGTTTCCTTATGAACTCATGAACGATGTAATGCGGATAATAAAGGAAGAAGACTTGTATATGATTGATAATCAATTCAATAACTCATGTACAATAACCTACAGCATTCGCAAGAATGAGGCTGATAGAGTAAAGTCCAAGTTGCTGAAAACACATGTAGATAAGGTCACATATTTACAAACTACATAAGAATTGACTATCAAGCATCACCGGATTATTGTTAAAAATGTTATAACAATAATTTTCGAATAAACAATAGGAAGAAAATTTTTTTTTTCACTTTTTTTGGGTCAATTTTGTTGAAAAGTAAGCAGGACTGTTCATAAATATTTTCAGCCCCTTTTGACTACTGAAAAACATGCAGTTACCGTTATATAAATAAAACCAAGAAGCCAAGATCTTTTAATTAACAGCATTTACAAGAATAGGAGAATGAAAAGAGATCACCAAGGAGTTTGGGAAAATTGCCTAAAGGTTATCAAAGACAACATTAACTACCAGAGCTACAAGACGTGGTTTTCACCGATAAAACCAATGAAATTAGATGACAGTGTTTTGACCATCCAGGTACCCAGTCAGTTTTTTTACGAATGGCTCGAAGAGCACTACATTAATCTATTAAAGCGCACTATCAAGCAGGAGTTGGGTCCACTTGGCCGTTTAGAGTATTCCATTATTATGGAAAGTCCGAATGATACGCGCAATCCTTATACCATCCAAATGCCGGCGAGCAATAAAAGTGCGCTGCGAAATCCTTCTGTTAATATGCCCATAGATCTAAACAAGGGCTCTTCAAAGGAGATCCCTAACCCTTTTGTTATTCCTGGGCTTCGTAAAATAAAAGTGCATTCACAACTCAACGAAGCTTATTCATTTGATAGTTTTGTTGAGGGTGATTGCAACCGCCTTGCCCGATCGGCCGGCTATGCCGTTGCTACAAATCCAGGCAAAACTGCATTCAACCCCATCTTTATATACAGTGCTACCGGTCTGGGGAAAACCCACCTTGCCCATGCCATTGGAATTCAGGTGAAAAATGTTTTCCCTGACAAAACCGTACTTTATGTAACAACCGAACAATTTATCCAGCAGTTCATAGATGCCGTAAGAAATAATAATCAAAACGATTTCGTGCATTTTTACCAGATGATTGATGTACTTCTTATGGATGACATTCAGTTCCTCTCTGGAAAAGAGAAAACGCAGGATGTATTTTTTCATATATTCAATCATCTGCATCAAAACGGCAAGCAATTGGTCATCACCTCCGACAAAGCACCGGTTGATATGAAGGGCATAGAACCACGTCTGCTCTCACGCTTCAAGTGGGGCCTGGCGGCTGATCTTCAGATTCCCGACCTGGAAACCCGTATTGCCATTCTTCAAAAACACCTTTACAAGGATGGTATTGAAATGCCTAACGATGTGATTGAATACCTGGCTTACAGCATTACCACCAATGTCAGGGAATTGGAAGGCGCTTTGATTTCGCTTATGGCACATTCCTCACTAAACAAAAAAGCCATCACCCTGGAACTAGCCAGGCAAATGATTGACAAGTTCGTTAAAAATACTTCACGGGAAATTTCAATTGATTATATACAAAAAGTTGTCTGTGATTTTTTCAACATCCATGTTGACCACCTGAATTCCAAAACCCGAAAACGAGAAATTGTGCAGGCCCGCCAATTGGCAATGTTTTTTTCAAAAAAGCACACCAAATCCAGCTTAGCTACTATTGGACTACATTGCGGAAATAAAGATCATGCAACGGTACTTCATGCCTGCCGGACTGTCAACAACCTTATTGAAACAGACAAACAGTTCAGGATTTATGTGGAAGAAATTGAGAAAAAAATAAAAATTTAACAATCTTCTTTCTAGTTAATCTATTGCAACCTCATCCACTTCACATCGATGGGGTTGTTTGTTAAATTGAACAAAAATGGTTAAAATATTAATGGTTTGCCTGGGAAATATTTGTCGTTCGCCACTTGCTGAAGGTGTTATGCGCAAAAAGCTTGAAGACCATCACATTGAAGGGATCGTTGACTCCTGTGGCTTTGAGGCGTTTCATGTGGGAGACACGCCCGACGAAAGAAGCATCAATGTTGCCCGTGAACACGATATTGACATTAAAATGTTGAAGGCCAGATTATTTGTGCAAAGTGATTTTGATCGCTTCGACAGGATTTATGTAATGGATCGCCACAACATGATGGATGTAGCAAAAAAGGCAAGAAATAAAAACGATTTAAATAAAATTGATTTTATTATGAATGCGGCCTATCCCGGATCAGATATGCGCATACCTGACCCTTACATGGGTGGACTTAAGGATTTTGAAAAGGTTTGGGAAATGGTGGACCTGGCAACTGAGAAGATCATTGATCAGATAAAAACCAATAAATTCATTACAAAATGACTCCTGATAAGAATATGATTACTGAGGCTATGGAGCGTATCAGGCCTTTTGTAAACAGAACACCCTTACTCTCGTGTACCACCATCAATGAGATGACCGGAGGAAATCTTTTTTTCAAATGTGAGAATTTTCAAAAAGCTGGTGCCTTTAAATCAAGAGGGGCAACCAATGCAGTATTTCAGCTTAATTCACAAGAATTGGACAAAGGTGTCGCTACGCATTCATCTGGCAATCATGCAGCAGCACTGGCACTTGCCGCAAAACGTCGCGGAACAAAGGCATATATCGTAATGCCTGAAGATTCAAATAAAGTCAAGATAAGGGCTGTGGAAGGATATGGTGGAATCATAACATTTTGTGAGCCCACACTTCAGGCGCGCGAAGCAACCCTGGAAAAAGTAATTTCAAAAACAGGAGCCATCGAAATTCACCCCTATAATAATACACGGATTATTGCTGGTCAGGCAACTGCTGCGCTGGAAATAATTGAAGATGTGTCAGATATAAATCTCCTTATCGCTCCGGTGGGCGGAGGTGGTTTGCTAAGCGGAACCGCACTTGCTGCTAAATACTTTGGCAAACAAACCAAAGTTATAGCCAGTGAACCAGCGCACGCTGATGATGCTTACCGGAGTTTTAAATCCAAGACTTTTATCCCTTCTGTAAATCCTGATACCCTTGCCGATGGGTTACGCACTTCTTTGGGTTCGCTAACTTTTCCCATCATCATGGACCAGGTGAATGATATTGTAACGGTAAGTGAAGAAGGCATAATAACTGCCATGCGTTTGATATGGGAAAGAATGAAGATCATTGTAGAACCTTCATCTGCCGTCACATTAGCGGCTATTCTGGAAGGTAAAATTGATGTGCATGGCCTCAAAACCGGGATCATTCTGTCGGGTGGAAATGTTGATCTCGACAACTTACCATGGACAAACGCTTCCGGGACTATGGACCAACCGACTAAAAACTAAAAAAATGACTTCACAAAAAGGAAGATTGTACCTGATACCTGGCCCATTGGGTGAAGGTGAAGTTGAGCAGGTAATACCAGATTACAATTTACAAATCATCAGAAGGTTAGATGCTTTTGTGGTGGAAGAATTGCGCACAGCGAGACGATTTGTAAGAAAATGTGGTTTTACCGGCAACTTCGATGAAACAGCTCTTTTTGTACTCAATGAACACACTGCAATTGAAGAAGTCCCCTCTTTCCTGCAACCAGCCATAGAGGGCAAAGACATGGGATTAATTTCTGAGGCTGGCTGCCCTGCGGTTGCAGATCCTGGTTCTGTGCTGGTACGTGCAGCTCACGAATCCGGAATCCAGGTAATACCTTTACCGGGACCTTCTTCCATTATGATGTCGTTGATGGCATCGGGACTAAACGGACAGCAGTTTACCTTTCATGGTTATTTGCCGGTAAAAGAACCCGAAAGAATTAAAAAAATTAAAGAAATTGAACGGGATGCACATCGAACGGGGCAAGCGCATATTTTTATTGAAGCACCTTACAGAAATCGTCAGATGATTGAATCCATTACACGCAATTGCATGGACCAAACAGTACTCAGCATTTCGTGCAATCTTACCATGCCAGATGAAGAAATCCAAACATATACCATTTATAATTGGAAGAAACGCAATTATAATCCTCAAAAAAAACCAGCAGTATTTATAATTTCACGATAAAAAAAAGGCCCGAAAGGGCCTTTTTTCTTACTAAAACAAGTATTTACTCGTGATTATGACCATGAGCACCATGTACGTGTCCATGTCCGATTTCTTCGGGTGTAGCATCACGTAAATCAATGATACTTCCGGTAAAGTGTAGATTCTGACCAGCCATTGGATGATTAAAGTCCATTTTCACCGTTTCTTCTTCCACGCCAACCACTTTTCCTTCGAGAGGATTACCTTGATTATCCTGCATCGGGATGATATTTCCAACCCTGAGCATGTCAGGATCAATCTTGTCTTCTACCTTAAAAATGTCAATAGGCAAATCAATAATTGCTTCATTAATTACTTCTCCATAAGCATCCTCGGCATTCAAAGTAAAAGTAAAAGTATCATTTACTTTAAGATTTTCGAGATTCTGCTCAAACTTAGGTAGCATATTTCCAGCACCATATAGGAAAACCAGAGGGGAATTTTTGTCGGTAACTTCTATGGTCTCACCCTGGGCATTGTCACACTTGAGTTCATAAATGAGGGAAACTACCTTGTTGTTTGAAATTGTCATAAAATTGGGTTTAAAGTGATACGAATAGTAACAAAGAGACGGGTCACATTGTTGATTTGAATTGCAAAAGTAAAGATTTTCAATGATTTTACCCTCATTTTCAGGCATTTTATTGATGATACTGATGGGTTTACTCCTCTCTGATACAAAATAATTATAAGAATAAATCCAGAAAAATAATACAGATGTACTGAGCTATCACAAATTTAAGCAAGAAAATTGAGGTTCTAGTGTAACATAATGGACAGGCTATGCGTTTAAACAATATAAGCTTAACCTGATGAAAAGAAACATCCTCAGGAAATCTATTTACAAGCACATGGTTATAAAAATGAAATACCTACGCCTTTTTACATTTCTTGTTTTATTGCTTCTGCTTGGCTATCCTGTTCATGCTCAGGCAACCGGCGTTGATTATATGCGCGCGGCCATTGAAGCGACCAATCAAAAGCAGTATAAAAATGCTATTATGCTGTGTGATGCAGCTATTGCCCTGAACAGTACAAGCAGTGTGGCATATTTTCATCGTGGCTACAACAAATTATTACTTAAAGACTACAAGGCTGCCATTGTAGATCTCTCGGTGTGCCTCGATTTAAGCCCAAACAACATCAGGGCCTATCTTTACAGAGGATATTGCAATCAAAAAGCAGGAAACAGTTGGGCAGCAAGCAACGACTATAACAGTGCCCGAAAGCTTGATTCCATTGAAACCTTTGCATTTGTTGCAGGTAATTTATTCAAAGCCACACTGGGCAATTAAATATTCTTCTGCTTTTTCAGATGCATTATTCGCTCCAGCAAGGGTGGATGTGAATAATATACCCAAACATAAAGCGCATTTGGTGTCAGACTCGACATATTGGCAGAGGCAAGATTCTTTAGTGATGAAATCAGGTTTTCTCCATCAACAAAGCGGCTCGAAAATGCATCAGCCTGGAATTCAAATTTTCTTGATAATGCGTTCATCCCTATTGATAATAACATAGAAACAGGACTATAAAGAATAATAAAAACGACCAGCCCTAGGTGAAAATTCTGATTGGAAGCACCTAAAGCATGGTAGATATATGGACCATTAACAATAAGTGAGAATACAAACAACATTATTCCGGTTTGCAAAATTCCCCAAACCATAGATTTTTGTATATGTTTGAGTTTATAGTGGCCTATTTCATGAGCAAGTACCGCTTCAATCTGGTCGATGGTTTGGTCTTTTAGCAGATTATCATAGAGAACAATCCTGCGTTTCTTACCCAAACCAGCAAAATAGGCATTGGCTCTGGTAGATCTTTTTGATCCGTCAATAATAAAAATATCCTTTAAAATGAAACCGGTTTTCAGGGCAAGCGCATTCAATCTGTCACGCAGTTCTCCAGGTTCCAATGGCTTTTGCTTATTGAAAATCGGAACGATAAGACTTGAATAAAACATGGCCATAAAAATTGAAAATCCGGAAATCAGTATCCATGCCATCCACCAAAAGTTATTTCCCGAAAGCTGATAAACCCAGATTAAAAGTGAGAGTAGCCCTCCTCCAATAATAATTGCAATGGCATAAGTTTTTACCTTGTCGAAAAGGAATGTTTTTGGTGTAGTTTTATTGAAACCATACTGCTGTTCAATTACAAAAGTAGAATAAAGGCTAAAGGGTGTACTTATCAGATCAGCAAAAAATCCAAGAATCCCAAAAAACATCAATCCTCTTACTATTTGATTGTCAGCCATCTGAGATACATAATCATCAAGCAGAACGAAACCTTTAAGCACCAGAAACAAAGTTACTCCCACTGATAACAATGAAACCAGCGTTCCAAATTTGAACGATACCTGCTTGTACCTCAGGTATTTGGCATATCTGTCACTATCATAAACATCTGAGAGTATTGAAGGAACCTCTCCCCTGCCCGACTTATAATTGAGTAAGCCAAGAACCTGCTCAAAGGCAAAATTAATAACAATAAGCAACAACAATATCAATAAAATCGTATTCAATACAACCATTTTATAATCCGTTTAATAACTTCCGTAAAATTTTCTAAGGAACCATTCAACTCCCATTAAAAGAATAAGTATAATAAGCAGTGGGAAGAAATCAACCAGATCGGTATATCGTTTTTTTGAATAAACCACAGGTTTTATATCTTCCCTGTTTTTAATTAGTTCAATCAGATTGTCAATTTCTTCCGGTCTAAATGAGGTTCCTCCGGTTTCATTGGCCATTACTTTGAGCAGACGGTAATCCGCAATGGTGTTGATATCCTCCAGATTGAGCGGGCTAACCACAAAATTACCTGTTTTGGTCAGTATCCCTGTCCCGGGATCAGTTTCGGCACGGAAAGAATACAAGCCAGCTGGAAGGGTGCCAATGTTTAACTCATATACTTCATCATTTGAATTAAAAGAATAACTGTACTCTTTGCCATTTTCATTGGTAATCAATATCTTAACTTCTGGTCCGGTAATGGGTTCATCTGCTTCATTGTAGAGCCTTGCCGAAAATTCAATCGGGTCATACTCTGCATAATAGTTGTTCCAGTAAACCCTGAACTTTCCTTTTTCACCTGGCTGAGAAAGATACTGTACTGATTTATTTATTAAATCATCAAAAACAGCATGATTTGAATTATCAACAAAATTTTGCATTCTCCATTTCCATATACCTTCGCCGGCAATAAACCCATAACGTGCTTCTGCCGTTTGACCAAAAGTAATAAGGGGCATTTTTGTGGCAATCTGCCCGATTTTCTGGTAGGCCAGGGTGTACGTGGCGTTGGAAACCTGGTAATTTGCGAAAGGTGAAATCAGCGGGGGACACGTCGCAAAGAATTCTTCCATCTGTTTTGTTATTATAAAAAGCGGGAAATCTTTGTTTAGCGCCGGCAAAGCTTCATTTGACGATTTATTGAATCCTGAAAGGGCAATGCCAGCCTTGAACTGATTAATCCTGCTAAGGTCACTCTGCTGTCCCAATACAAACAAGATCGGATATTTTTTCTGAATCAACTCGTTTATTAAACGAACCGATTGATTATTGGAAGGTAGCTGATGGAGGATAAACAAACTGTAATCTTCAGTTTTGCCCGTAAAGTTTTCAATCATTGATAGTTCCGCTTCATAGTTGTTGCTATTTTCGAGCGCACGTTTTATAGCTGCTAAATCGGGGTGAGGCGAAGCAGCTATAATGGCAATTTTCTGACGCATCTCCTTCACTTCAACAAAAATTTCACGCTTGTTGTTACTTGTGTTGATTTCATCAGTAATTCCATCAAGGGTAATGATAAACTTTTTCAAGCCAGGTTCACCTGCTTCAACAAAAAGGGGAATGGTAAAAACCTGATTTGAGGATGTAATGTTAATCTTCCGATTATAAACTTCCTTTCCATCTGAAGAAACAACGAGTTGTGTTGATTCGCGTGCGGCCTCAAGTGCCTGGATTTTCACTTCTATGGGAAAGCTATTCCCTTTGTATGCATAGCGGTTGTGGCTCACCTGACTGATGATGAGATCACGGTTTATGACTGTATCGCCCAACGTAATGGTAAAAACCGGATACATGGTATTTCGCAACGGATACAGCGGATTTTCACCTGAATTATATATACCATCAGTTAATAGTATCATAGCACCCAGGTTTCGGTTATAATAGTCCGCGTTCATAGTAGTGATGAATGATGCGATATCAGACCTTGATTCCATAAAACGGGGATTTTCTGATGCCGCAACCTGCTGACCAAAAGTGTAAAACTTCAAATCATAGGCTTTTCCCAATCCGGACTTTAACTTTTCATAAAATTCAGGCAATTTACCCCGCAGAAAGGAGGAGTCCGGACTGGCTACCATTGAGGCAGAATTGTCGACACCAATTACCAGTGTTGGTTTCTCGATATTACTTCCGGTGGTTTTAACCAAAGGCGATAATAAGAGGAAGGCAATAACTGTAACCGCCAGAAAGCGTATGAATGCAAGAAAGATGGTTAACGACCGCGAAAAACCGGATGTTTTATTCCTGAAGTATAAAACTGCCGCAACTGCAGCACCAATTAAAGGACATAGGATAGAAAACCAGATGGGTAGTCCCGATATTATTTGAAAGCCCAAAGCAATTGTTTTTAGTAGTATAAATAGCAATGCAAAGTTAACATATTATAATTCGCCTATGAAATGCCACAGCAATTCCTATAAATGAACTGGCCCTGATTTCGGAAGAAGAATCAGGGCCGGTTCAATAGCTGCAGATACTTACTAATTGGTAAACTGGCTCAGCAAAGTGTAACCGGTAAGCTTGCCATTTTTGTCGTATTGTTCTGATTTGACAACGCCTACGTTTTTAGCGACCCATTCAGTCCCCTTAGCCTTAATATTTACAATGGTATGCATTTCGATATCATAGGAAATTTTAAAGCAATCAAAAGTACCAGCTGGTGTAGTAACAGGTTCATAAGCCTCCACCTTTCGGTTTAATATTTTTACAGTCATGTTCATCACTGTAAAACCGGATGAACTTGCTGACATCTCAATATTTCCATCATTCAGGGTCTGGCCTACCTCCATAATTCCAGGGAATTCGAGGTCAACACCACTTACGGACACTTCCATATCCTTAAATCCTCCCATGGTTTTTGGATCCAGCATTTCTTTCATATCCATATAAAAGACATCGTCCACACAACGCATGGTAAGCTCCTGTTCAAATGATGGCTTTCCTTTTTCATCAAGTTGTTCGCTTTTAACCGTAATTGCCATACCATCTTCAATCTGATCAACAGCAAGAATGGTTTGCCTGTTGGTTCCCTGAAGTTTGTCTTTGGGGTTAAAACTTTGGGTCTCGATTACAGCACCCTGTTTCATTGGAAAGAAACCTTCACAATTTTGCGCCTGTGCTGATATAGCAGTCATCAGCATAATGAGTAATCCGGTTATTTTTTTCATGTTTCGCTTTTTTTTTATTACAAATTTAAGTGATAAGAATCAAATAGCAAAAATAAAACAAGGAATACCTTCAAGATAATTTAAGATGATTTTAGCATGATTTTACAAAAAAAATAGCCGCAAAAGAGCGGCTACAAATTTTTCATAACTTGATATAACATTACATATGCATACCACCGCATACACTGATGACCTGCCCGGTGACATAGGATGAAAGGGGCGAAGCCAGAAAAAGGGCAACATCAGCAACATCATCGGGTTTTCCACCACGTTTAAGGGGAATACCTTCAATCCAGGTTTTACGCACATCTTCCGGGAGCTTGGCGGTCATATCGGTTTCAATAAAACCGGGAGCAATGGCATTGCATCGGATATTTCTGGAGCCGAGTTCCTGGGCCATGGATTTGGTAAAACCGATAAGCCCGGCTTTTGATGCTGAATAATTGGATTGACCTGCATTACCAGATAATCCGACAACCGAACTCATATTGATGATTGAGCCACTGCGTTGTTTAAGCATTACCCTTTGAACCGCTTTAGTCATGTTAAAAATCGATTTCAGGTTCACCTTTATTACCAGGTCCCAATCGGCTTCGGTCATACGCATAAGCAAACCATCACGGGTAATACCTGCATTATTTACCAATACATCGATACTACCAAAATCTGCCATTACATCATTGATCAGTTTATCACTACCTTCATAAGAACTGGCATCCGAAGCATAAGCTTTTCCTTTAACACCAAGTGCAGTAATTTCCTGCTCCATTGCTTTAGCATTCTCATCATAATTGAGATCGGAAAATGCCACATTTGCCCCTTCGGCAGCAAACCGCATAGCTATTGCTTTACCAATTCCCCTGGCACCACCGGTTACCAGAGCAGTTTTTCCTTCAAGTAGCTTCATGTTTTTCTTTTTTTGAAAATTAATATATATATTCTTTTATTCTTCCACAAACCTAGTCTCCGGTTGAAGAAATCCATTTTACCAAAGCAAAATCCTGACGGTGAGGCAATAATGGGTGACGTGGACTTAGCCTGAAGGCATAGTCAATAACACCGGCCTGCAAGGTTTGTATTTCAATAAAGAAAGTCACAATATTTCCTGAGACACCTGCAACATTCATTTCCTCAATGAAAGAGATGTGCTTTACTTCATCTTTTTCCTTATGACCAAAAAGCACCTCCATACCAATATCACTGGCAGAAAGTTCATTAACATTCAGTACAATTTCTGCAACAAAATATTCACCAAGCTTTAATGGCTTTTTAGATGAATCCGGAACTTTTACTGAAACAACCTCAATACTTTCCCATCCACGGAGAATTTTCCTTTTCCAGGAGGATAGCATGCGTACATTTTCAAAATCGTTGGCAAATAACAATGAAGAACGGCTTATAAGCTTATTGTAGAACTGATTATAATAATCGTCAAGCATTCGTTTCATTGTAAATTCCGGAGAAATGACCGCTATGGTATTTTTTATTGCAGCTACCCATCGCTCGGGAATACCTTTTTCATTCCGGTTATAGAAGTCAGGAATGATTTCTTCCTCAAAGATGTTGTAAATATTTTCGGCATCCAGTTCATCCTGAAAATGCTGGTTCTCATAGGTTCGTTCTTCCTGGAGTGCCCAGCCTGCCTCAGGCTTATAACCTTCGGCCCACCATCCGTCAAGCACACTAAAGTTGAGTACACCATTCATTACTGCTTTTTCCCCACTGGTACCAGAAGCTTCCAGGGGGCGGGTAGGTGTATTCAGCCAAACATCAACACCCTGTACCAATTGAGCGCCCAGTTTCATATCATAATTCTCCACAAAAATAATTTTACCCAGGAATTGAGGCATTTTTGAGAATTCAATGACGCGTTTGATCAGGTCTTGCCCTGCTTTATCGGCAGGATGTGCTTTACCAGCGAAAACAAATTGCACCGGCATAAGCTTGTTATTGACTAGCTGAGCAAGGCGATCAGGATTGGCAAACAATAAGTTGGCGCGTTTATATGTTGCAAACCGACGGGCAAAACCAATGGTAAGCGTTTTATCATTCAGGGCATCAAGGCTGCGCATGATGAATTTAGGGTTTTCTTGTCTTAGCCTCAGGTCATCTCCTACCCTTTTGCGCAGGTATTCAATAAGTAATTTACGATGCATTTCCCGTAAATTCCATATTTCTTCATCGGGAATTTCGCGAATTTTCTCCCAGGCAGCACGATCGGTCTGGTTCAAAATATTATCTTCACCAAAAATCCGGCCATAGAGCTTTTGCCATTCTGCTGAAGTCCAGGTGGGCATATGTACACCATTGGTTACATGACTGATGTAAAGCTCTTCGGCATAATAGCCCGGAAACATCCCCTGAAACATTTCGCGGCTTACCCTGCCATGTATACGGCTCACCCCATTCATTTCTTGTGAAAGCCTGGTAGCCAGCACACTCATTGAGAATTTCTCGTCTGATTTGTCCTCAATGTATCGACCCAGATTCATAAATGTATTCCAGCTAACATTCAGTCTGTCAGCATAATGAGGAATGTAGGCACGTAGCACATCTTCGCTGAAAGCATCATGACCGGCAGGAACAGGTGTGTGTGTAGTAAACAATTGGGTAGCTCTGACAATCTCAAGCGCCTGGTCGAAAGAGAAATTCAATTGGCTTACCAATAACCTAAGGCGCTCAATTCCAATAAAGGCAGCATGGCCTTCATTACAATGGTAAACTGAAGGAGATAAGCCCAATGCATTTAACATTCGGATTCCACCAACACCCAGCAGCAGCTCTTGTTTAAAACGGTTGTCCCAGTCACCTCCATAAAGTTGGTGAGTAATAAAACGATCTGCTTCATTGTTTTCGTCAATATCAGCATCTAGTAAATACAAGGGAATACGGCCAACATCTAATTTCCAGATTTTTGCATGCAGATTACGACCAGGTAGCGCTATGGTTATCATCATCCACTCTCCGTTTGCGCTTCGCACCGGTTTTAGAGGCATATGAGTAAACTTTTGCGGCGTATAAGTATCTATCTGATCGCCCGAAATGCTGAGATGCTGCTTGAAATAGCCATAGCGATAGAGTAAGCCAACCCCTACCATATTCACATTGGAGTCACTGGCTTCCTTCAGGTAATCACCTGCAAGCATGCCCAATCCACCTGAGAAAATCTGAACCGTATCATGCAGTCCGTATTCCATACTGAAATAGGCAACCTGTTGTTTTGGTTTTGAAGCTGCTTTTTTCATGTAAGCTTCAAAATGCTCATATATCGTATCCAGTCTTTCAAGAAAATCTTCATCACGTTCCAATTTCAACATTTGCTTAACCGTAAGCGATTCAAGCAAAGCAATCGGATTGTGATTAAGTACTTCCCATTGTATCGGATCAATGCCTCTGAAAAGCTCTATGGCTTCAGGATGCCAGCACCACCAAAGGTTTTTCGACATCCGTTTAAGTCCATGAAAACGCTCTGGAATGCCTGGTTTAACCAATACTTTATGCCATACTGGCGCTCCATGCTGTTTCAGTGGAAAAGACATCAACGTATCGGGTTGTCGCTTTTCACGATAAAGATCTTCCCGTGCATGAGCTTTTTCAAGGGCCATGGTAAAAGCCTGGCGATAATTTGCCATCAATTCGTCCCAGAGCGCGATGCGTGAAATTTCCCAGGCCATTTTGCGGGCTGCACTAACCTGGCGGTCATCAAAAGCTGCAAACTCTCCAATAATCCGCGTCATGGCAGCAGTCACTTCTTCGGCATTGGAATCGCTACGCTCAAGCACCCAGGCACCTGGCTCATGATTCGGAAACTTCTCCCTTATCCAAAGGCCAAATCCTGCCAGTGAGGTCGTTATGGTAGGAATATGAAATGCAAGGCTTTCAAGCGGTGTATATCCCCATGGTTCATAGTAGGAAGGGAATGCGGAGAGATCGAAGCCTATCAGCATTTCATAATAAAGCATGTTGAAGATTCCATCCATCCCATTGAGATAGGACGGGACAAAAATCAGTTTAACTTTATCCTCTACCTTGTTTAACAACCCTGACTTCCTGGCCCGATTGATAATGCTATCATATTCAAGGTCGTGTAAGCCATGGGTAAGATAAACGCCTTCTACAGGATGATCAAAATCAGGATTATTTAATCTGGCAAGTAACTCGGAAGATGGACCAGCATGATTTGCCGGCACAGTAATAAATGCAATAACCTGCTTTTTCAGATCAGGATTTCGGTTTAATGCTGCCAGAGCATCAATATATAAATCAATGCCTTTATTCCGGAACTCATAGCGACCGCTATTTATGACCAATAAACTATCTTCGGGCAATTCGGTATTAAACAAGGCGCGTGAAACCTGCAGCAACTTAATACGGGCCATTTCACGACGGTTGGCAAATTCTTCTGTGGGAGGAACAAAGCCATCATCAAACCCATTGTGTGTAACCACATCAACACTTCTTCCTAAAAATTGCTTACACTCCTCAGCGGTTATCTGACTAACAGTCGTAAAAACGTCACTCACCCGTGCTGCTACCCTTTCAAGTGAAAATTTTGACACAACATCAAAACGGCGGGCAGTGGCATCGCCGGGATAGTTGGCGAATTCGCTGTAAAGCGGCAGGTTGTTTCCGGCAACAGATCGGCCCAATACAGTAGCGTGCGTTGTAAAAATGCAACCAATCTGAGGTACATTGTCCCTAAGGTGCAATACGCCTGTTGCCGTCATCCATTCATGAAAAATAGCTACCAGTTTATCATGTGATGAAATGTTAAATTCATAAAAATTCTCAATAACCTTTGCTGCAGCATAGCCAAAGAGAGCCGGTTCCACATAATCCCACTGGCCTGAAATGGAGTCTAACTGATAAGACTCCCAGAATCTGGCAAAAATCTTATCTTTTTGCTGAAAATATGGTGTAAAATCAACAAGGACGACAATAGGACGACTTTCAATATTCCAGCGGCCTATGCGAAGTCGCAAACCGCGTGATTCGGCAAATTCACGCCATGATTTATAAATGAAACGATCTTCCAGGAAATCTGGATTTTCGTCAGTTTCCTTCCATACATCAGGGCCAATGAGTATATAATTGTCGTGCAGTTCACGTTGAATTCCTGGTGCTTTTGTTGAAACCACCGTATAAATCCCACCGACCTTATTGCAAATTTCCCAACTGGTTTCAAAAATATAATCAGGTTTACTATTCTTCTTTTCTGTCATTTTTATTTTTCAAGTTTAATAATGCTTTTCTTGTACAATTCAGGACATAATTAACTCATTAACAGATCATTTACGACCTGAAACCAGCTTTGCCGGAAAAGACGGTGCAAAAATACGGATTAAAACAGCGACTTCAGCATGTCGGCTAATTTGTTTTTGTAGGATTCAATCGTTTTGGAAGTCGGCTTTTTCAGCTTTGATCTTACCGTTGAAAACTCTTCACGAACAGTTTCCGGAAGTTTTTTCATCAGTTTCTGAACCTCCTCTTCGGTGCGATCATACATGGCATAAGCCAATGTTTTGACGTCAACATCTTCAATAAAACGATTAATATTTGCCTTGGATAAACTCAGCAATACATTGTAATCCCCGGTCTTTTCGTCTGATTGATTTTCTTTTGGGTTTAATTTCAGCTTCTTTTTAGCCGTTCGTGGGTCAGGAACAGTAAAAGGCTCGTTCTTATTGTCACTTGATTTGGAAGACTCCAATCTTGCAATAAAGTCAGAAAGCACATTCATATAATTTATAAATGCCTCATATGGAGTGCTGTAAGGATTGAAGTAATTGTGAACAGCGCCATCTGAGAACCATTTGGTACACATGTAGTAGAAATGGTCAGAAGACTGAAGGTTGATCCAGTCTTTTTTTAATTCAGGATTTGTACAGCCGGCGAAGCGGGGAAGCAATGCATAGAGCGATTCAATGGCTTCATTCTGAAGGTCATTGCCCAACCATGCCGTTAGATCGCGCTCTTCATCAGCCCACGAAATGGGTACCGGAACAGAAACAGCCGATATGGGCTGAACCTTTGATGCGATTCCGGAAGGTGTATCAAATTTGAAATTGGAATTGGCCATCACCTGTCGGGGCAATGCTTTCATAAAATCAAAAATTCCAGTCTCAGCCCATTGGTGCTCACCGAAGGTTTCATAATCCAGGAAAATATTAACCACCTGCTGGCTCTTGTCATATGAACCAATCCATTTAGCAAATTTTTCAGCCGTCAAGGGCCATTCAATCCAGTTTTGATTAGAAAAACGAAAACGAATATCATCGCTCAACTGGTAATTCCTCAACAGCAACTTCAGTCGGGGATTGGCCGCGTTACAATACATGAAATTTGGACTTTTCCATCCCAAAACATGCTTGGCACCTTCGGTTAACATAACGTTAAATCCCATATCCAATACCTGCTCCCCTATCTGATCGGAATAGATAAGTTCAGTATTTCTGAATGAAGTTGGCCGTTTGCCGAAAAGAGCCTCAATCCGGTCGGAATGCATAATAACCTGACGCTTAAATTCATCAGCATCTTTAAGTGACACCAGGGAATGGGCATAAGTTTCACCCAAAAATTCTACATTACCCGTTTGGGCAAGTGCTTTAAAGCTTTCTATCACCTCGGGAGCGTATTGCTCAAACTGATCCAGGGCGATGCCGGAAATTGAAAAAGTGACTTTAAATGAAGCCCCATACTCCTTTATCAAGCCAAGCAACAACTTGTTCATGGGAAGGTAAGATTTATCGGCCACCCTCCTTACAATGGTCCTGTTTTGATAATCATCATAGTATTGGTGATCAACACCAATATCAAAAAAGCGATAAGTCCTCAGACGAAATGGCTGGTGAACCTGAAAGTATAAACAAATGGACCTCATGATAAAGAAATTTTAAAATTTAGAAATATTATCCTTGATAAACTTGTTCGTATATCTTTTTTATGTGCCGAGCTGCATTTTCCCATTTCAGGTTTTCTACCTCAATAGCACCGTGCGACGAGAACATTTTAGGCAGATTTTTGTACTGAAGCAGTCCATAAATAGCGTCTGCCATAGCATCTATGTCCCAAAAATCAACCTTAAGTGCATGTTGAAGTATTTCAGCAACTCCCGATTGTTTTGAAATGACCACAGGCACATTTGAACGCATCGCCTCCAGCGGCGATATACCGAAGGGCTCTGATACAGAAGGCATCACATAAACATCGCTCATCAAAAACATACGGTCAACATTTTCGCCACGCAAAAAGCCTGTAAAGTGAAAACGGGTTGAAATACGGAGTTGGGCAACCCGTCGGATCATTTTTTCAAGCAAATCGCCACTTCCAGCCATTACAAACCGGACATTGGGATCACGTTGAAGCACTTTATAGGCTGCTTCTATAAAATACTCAGGACCTTTCTGAAAGGTTACCCTGCCAAGGAAGGTTACAATTTTTTCAGGGACGTGCTTTTCAACTTTCAGCACAACACCAGGATGATCGACAGGCTCAACAGCATTATAAACTGTAAATACCTTGCTGGCGTCAATGCCATAGCGTTCAATCACAATGTTTCGGGTCAGGTTACTAACGGTGATTACCCGGTCAGCAGCTTCCATACCGGCACGCTCAATGTCATAAACACGCTGGTTTACGCTTTCTCCTGAGCGATCGAATTCAGTGGCATGCATATGCACCACCAGCGGTTTTCCGGTGGCTTGTTTTGCTGCAATACCGGCAGCATAAGTTAGCCAATCATGGGCATGAATCACATCAAACTCAGAGTCACGGGCAATCTGCGCACCAACCAGTGCGTAGCGGGCAACTTCCTCAAGCAAATTCTCACCATATTTTCCTGAAAAAGTATATCGGGCATTAAAAACTGACCCTTCCGAAGTTTCAGTACTTTTTTCGGTGGTTTCAATAAGGTTATCAAATGCTTCAGGCCCAACATAAGGCACCAGACTGGAGTTTACCTCAAGGTAAGTAATATTCTTCCAGAATTCCGTTTCTTCGGTTTTCCGAACGTCAATGCTGATGTCACTTGCATTTACAAGGCGAATGGCTTCTTCACTTTCATCTCCATAAGCTTTGGGAACTACAAAAATGACATCGACGTCGTTTTTCATCAATCCTTTAGTCATTCCGTAGCATGCAGTTCCGAGCCCCCCGGTAATGTGGGGAGGAAACTCCCAGCCAAACATCAGTACTTTCATATTTTAGTGTTTAATGGTATAGATTATTTTTTTCAAGCTACTGAGCAGTATAATTTCTTATCAGTGCATTGATACGCAGCAGTTCGGCCACATTCCATGCCTGAGATATTGCTCCA
Source organism: Lentimicrobium sp. (assembly GCA_034005265.1). GTDB lineage: Bacteria > Bacteroidota > Bacteroidia > Bacteroidales > Lentimicrobiaceae > Lentimicrobium. The sequence goes on along the minus strand of JAVEVB010000019.1, from coordinate 41,389 downwards.
CCGGGAACATGTGGTGGATCACCATCATATACTTCAGAAACGGTACCTATTCCATGCTCATTCATTACTGGCTCAAAACCTTTGTAGAGTGAAGTGATAAGTCCAAGTCCTGATTTACCATGTATTTTGAGATATCCTTCAGCAAAGTGTCCCATCAACCAGGGATAAACCGCCCCCTGATGATACGCCTGATCCCGTGCCGACTGATTGCCCGTGTATAAGCCTTTATAAAGTACATTTTTCGGTGACAGGGTGCGTAATCCGCGGGAAGTAAGTAATTCAGATTTTATTTTATCGAGAATACGATTGCGTTTATCTTCATCCAACGGCGAGTATGGCAAAGATGTAGCAAAAACCATATTTGGTCTCACTGAAAAATCTTTATAGTCACCGTGGGTATAGTCGGCGAGGTAGCCACGTTTCTCATCCCAGAAATTAGCAATAAAAGCTGCAGGGAATGTTTCAGCCATAGCTGACCATTCGTTTATGAATTCCTTATCCCCATTTTCTTTTGCCAGTTGAAGGGCGAACATAAGCGCATTATACCACAATGCATTAATTTCAACCGCATAGCCTGTGCGTGGTGTTACCGGTTTACCTTCAACCACAGCATCCATCCAGGTGAGGGGCACTCCTGTTACACCGGCATAAAGTAAACCGTTATCATGCACTTTAATGTTGTATTCGGTTCCTTCCCGATAGCCCTGGAGAATGGCTTTCATTGATTTACCATAAGTTTTCCAGAGGTTCAATTTTTTATCGTCATACAACGCATATTGCTGAAGTGTCCAGAAAAACCACAAAGGAGTATCTGCTGAATTGTTGTATGTATTTTCACCCACACCTTTGTTTGGGAATAAAGCTCCACGCAATTCAGGAATCATGGCATCAATGGCAGTTTTTGCTAATTTCATCTCACCGGTAACCATGGTTAAACCTGGTAGCGCAATAAATGTATCTCGCCCCCATCGTCCAAACCAGGGATAACCTGCAATAACTTCAACACTTTTGCCCAACTTCACCACAAATTGTTGGGCAGCAGTTACCAGACAATTTTCAAAACTATCACGTGGAATACGCTTTGATATCTCGCCATCAAATAACTTCTTAATCATCGGAAGAGCAACAGGCTCTATACCTGCTGAAAAATAGATGCTCTCGCCTTTGGCAATGGGCATTTCAAAATATCCGGGAACATATAAATCTTCACAACAGTCGTAACCACGGGCTTTCTCACGAATGTATTCCACATTGTAATACCAATCCGGAACATGCACATAATCCGGGTTCTTCGAAAACTGCATATGAAGAAAAGAATAACCTTTATACATTCGTAACCGGATACCATTGTTTATGGCCTCAAAACTGGTATCCACATCATAATTCGCTTTACAAAGCGCATGGCTGTTCCGGAAGGCTAAAAAAGGAGTGAATTTTATGGTCGTCGGCGAATTCGCTTTCACCAAAGTGTATTTAATAATCATGCGTCCATCCTTATGCGAAAAAACCATCTCTTTGGTAAATTCGATACCACCTACCCCATAAGTTAACCTGGGATGTGGGTCCATGGTGAAATCTTTCAGGTACTTATGACCTTTCGGTGCAAATACATCACCCTTATATTTCCGGATGGCGAGGTTAAATTCTGCATTATGCTGAATGAGCGTTTCATCAAAAGCAGAAAGCAATACATGATTTCCACTGTCCATGGCTGGCTGCGGAACCACCAAAAGGCCATGGTACTTTCTCGTATTGCAATTGACTATGGTTGAGCTCGCGTATGCTCCTTCACGGCTTGTTCGTAATAATTCTTTAGGTAAACTATATTCAAGATTTACCAGTTGCTCTTTTTCAAAAGATATATAACTCATAACAGCGAAATTGTCCTTTTTTTTTCAGCTTGAATTCAGGTTGCAAAAATACAACATAAACAAATATCAATAAACATTTTTATAAAACCTAATAATTGCAGGATGAATTACTTAAAACAGTCCAAAAAACAACAAATATCATTAAAAGTTCAAAATAATCAAGAGTCGCAACGCGTTACCGCTTCAAAACAATACTTTCAATGAATTTTCGGAATTTTTGTCAGAATTCTGTTTACATCACTTTTGCGCATTAAAACGTTAATATTTGTCTGGCAAACAAACAACTTTCGAAAGAATAAATTCTCTCTGATTTTAAATTAAGAAGTCCATCGCAGCCAGGGAAGAATAGACTTTTGCGTCAAACTTTCAGGCTTTTCACCCTTAAATAAATCCGCCCTGACAAACCTTACCAATAAATTGATCATCATATAGATAAAGGGCAATAGTTGTGAAATATTTTCCAGCCTTATCCCAGTTTTCCAGCCTTTCGACCTGATCATACCAATGGTTACAAGGTTAAATTCACCAGTCTTTTCACAATTTTCTTTTATTTTAGCCAACTCAAAAAATTATAGTCATGCGCATTACACTTCTCAAGATTTTAATTCTCACCACTTCTCCATTGCTGATTTTTTCGTCTTCCTTGTATGCTCAGGAGCGGATTTCTCTTAACCCTGGTGTTTACGATTCATGGAATAGTATCGATAACCCTCAAATATCAGACAATGGCAATGTTATACTTTTCGAAATCAATCCGCAATATGGCGATGGTATGCTAATCATCCAAAATATTAATCATCAAACCACGGACACCATCCAACGCGCCTATGGTGCATCTGTATCCAAAGATGCTTCTTTTGTTGCCTACAAATTGAAATCTCCCTTGCAAAAAACCAGGAAAGCAAAACTTGACGGCAAAAAGAAGGATGAATTGCCTAAGGATTCTCTGGGGATTTTCTTTCTTAACGGACAAAAAAAACTTTTTCCTTTGTTAGAATCATTTCAGGTCCCCACCGAGCAGGGTAATACTGTTCTTGCTTTATTTAAAACTGCTCCTCCCGTGGCTGACTCATCAATAAATGATTCGACCATAAAAGCTCAAAAAACAGAAAAGACCAGTAGAAAGAAAGATTCAAAGGACGAAAGCAAGACCTACACACTACGGTTGTTCCTTACTGACAAAGACACCACAATTGTACGTGAAAAAGTAAGCCATGCGGAATTAGCTGACATGGGCACATCCATGGTTTATGTTACTGTTGCTGATGACAGCCTGAAAACCAACAATATATGGAAATATGACATTGCAGGGAATTCCGAGAAATTGGTATTCAGCCGACCCGGTACCATCAAAGATATTAAGCTTTACAGGGATGGGAATCCATTCGCTTTCCTTTACAGCAATGATACCATTAAGGAAAAAAGATACAGCCTTTACCTATGTAAAAATGAGCTTTGTAGCATGATTTGTGACACTACTGACCAGCAAATCAGCATCGGTCAAAGTCCATCAGAAAACGGGAAACTACGTTTTTCGCATGATGGGAGTAAATTGTATTTTGGACTTGCAAAAACACCACGTGTTCAGGCCAAAGATACACTAACTGATGACGAGATTGCGAACGTGGATGTATGGAATTACCTCGATCCCAGACTTCAGCCACAGCAACTCAAGGAGCTTGAATCAGATAAAAAGGAAACAATATTATCTGTCTTTCATCTTAAAGAAAATAAAATTACGGTTTTAGAAGATTCAACAATCACTGATATCAACACGGGATTCAGGGGCGACGGCATACTGGCACTTGGATATGCTTCTGATGCTTATCAACTTCAGGCGTCATGGACAGGAAGGCGCTATAGGGATGTATACCTTATTAACAATCTTACCGGAGTGAAAGAACTGCTCCTTAAAGCTCACGAAGGGCCGGTTTCCCTTAGTAATGATGGCAAGTTCCTGGCCTGGTATTCCATGTCAGACAGCTTATGGCATACCATGTCCTTAAGAAGCAGAAAACCAGTTACTCACAAGGTGGAAGGCATTGCTTTTTATGATGAAATGCATGATGTACCTGGTATACCAGGCCCTGAAGGATATGCAGGATGGAGCAAAGATGACAAACTATTTGTGGTTTATGACAGGTATGATTTATGGGGACTTTCCCCTGAGGGTGCACACAAACCGGTTAACCTCACTTCCGGCTTTGGCAGATCCCTGTCAAAAAGGTTTCGCAACTTAAAAACAGACAATGAAGTCCCTTACATTGGCAATGAAAATGGAGCATTTTTGCTATCGGCTTTTGATGAGAAAACCAAGAAAGCAGGATATTATCTGAGCTCAGAAAAAAATGTACCACAGCAACTTACGGAAGATGATGCGAAGTTTGGCAATCCCATTAAATCGAAAAATTCCCAGAAAGTGATTTGGACAAAATCTGATTTTAAAACTTTTCCAAACTTATGGTTAAGCGATTTAAGTTTCAATAACCCCACAAAGATTTCAGATGCCAATCCTCAGCAGGCAAAATACCTGTGGGGAACTGTAGAGCCCTATCACTGGCTTAGTACAGAAGGTGATTCTTTAAATGGACTTTTGTACAAACCAGAGAATTTTGACTCAAAAAAGAAATATCCAATGTTGGTTTATTTTTATGAGAAGTATTCCGATCAGCTTCACCAACATTATGTTCCAAAACCTTCGCGAAGCATCATTAGCCCCACCTATTGCAGTAGCAATGGGTACATCGTGTTTATCCCGGACATCAGCTACAGCGATGGTTATCCCGGCCAGAGTGCCTACAATGCAGTGGTAAGTGGAACCCTCGCCTTGATTTCGGATGGTTTTATTGACAAGGAAAATATTGGCATTCAGGGACAGAGTTGGGGTGGATACCAGGTTGCCTGGCTGGTTACCCGTACCAATTTATTTAAAGCGGCCATGGCAGGAGCACCTGTCAGTAATATGACCAGTGCATATGGTGGCATCAGATGGGAATCAGGTGTGGTAAGGCAATTTCAGTACGAAGCCGGTCAGAGCCGGATTGGGGCCAATTTGTGGGAGCGTCCTGATCTTTACATCGAAAACTCACCCCTGTTCAGGGTGGATAAAGTGGAAACACCGCTGTTGATTATGGCCAATGATGGCGATGGCGCTGTACCCTGGTATCAGGGAATTGAACTATTTACGGCCATGCGCAGGTTGCAAAAACCCGTATGGATGCTCAATTATAACGGTGATGCGCATAATTTGTTACAGCGGGCAAATATGAAAGACCTGGATCGAAGAATGATGCAGTTTTTTGACCATTATCTTAAAGCCGAACCTGCCCCGGAATGGATGGAGCGTGGTGTTCCAGCGTTAAAAAAAGGCAAATTGTAATCATTTATTCAAGTTAATTTCCTTCATTTTTTCAGACTCTGGGAATAAACTTTAATATCTTTTCCCTGAATTAACTTTTCATTATGATAGAAACTACGTTGAAATCACTATTTTTGGCGTGCCAAAACAAATGAATATCCAGTTCTGCTATAACACTGAATTTCAGATTAATAGTTTGTTTATCATTTTCATCAAACCGAAATCAACTTGAATGATATACTATTCTTCGTTGATAATTGTTTAATAATTACAGCATTTCATGCACTAAGCTTCAGAAAAAAGAAGCCATTAAAACCATTTTAAATTAAGAGTATCTGCTTATGGAATTTACCAATGGGGTTATATCATTAGTACCAGTTACCTCCCCCGATTTCCCTGGACTTGCTGAAGTAAAGTTATTGTATTACAGAGCTTTTCAACCAAATGAACGCCGCGAAGTCAGCGATCTGGTTGCCCAACTCGAAAAACCTAACTTTAGTTTACTTATCATCCAGATGTATGAAATGCCCGCCGGTTTAATTGCCTTGTGGCAACTCAGTAATTATCTGTTTATTGAGCATATTGCCGTAACAGAACAATTCCGAAACAGAAAAATTGGAGAAACTGCTATAAAAATGATTGCAGACAGTCAGGAACAACCTGTTTTACTGGAAACAGCATTTCCTACTGAAACTATTGCAGAAAATCGTTTGGCTTTTTACGAGCGAATAGGTTTTGACATTATTAATGAGAATTACGAGCAACCCGCTTATTCTCCCGAGAAACAATCCAAAAAAATGCTCCTTTTGAGCAACAGGTCCACTATGCCTGATCCTATCGAAGAAATTGTTGCTGAAATTTACAAAGTTATTTATGGACAATGACAAAATCTTTCCCATCCATACCTGTCAGAAATTATAGTGTAAGGATTATTGGCATTCTTTTTACCCTCTTGTTGTTCAATGTGCATGCATTGGCACAACAGGATAATGATCTTGAAAACCTGCTGGTAAAAAAACAGGTTGGATGTGCTGATATCTCGCTTAGCAGTTCTGAATATATTCCCTATTATATTGAGCATAACCTGATGGACTCAGCAATGATGGTGTTGAGTTATTGGGCTGAAAAGTGCGGAAATACTGAGCCGGTATTCCGAACCAATCTTTTGCTGGCGCTGGAGCTTTTTTATTATGAAGATTCTATGATTCCGGATGATTTCATGAAGCGAATGTTGATTTTTGCAGACAGACTTGAACTCATGCGTGACAACAATACCTATACTTACAATTATCATCAGGCCGCATTTGATTACGTGCCCGTTGGAGGCAATTTCGACAAATGGACCTTAAGTTTTGCCAAAAACTTACTGAAAAAATATGAACCGGGTACCGAAGGATATCTGTTAAGCCTGCTCTATAGTGGCTCCACAGACACAGCCATCAGCCTGCTAAGCACATATCCTTACAATACGTATAAAATCGGGATGGACTACAATGAAATGGTTCAGCATTATCTGGACCTTCCTTCAAGCAGTATATCAGGATTTGCCGGCATGTGGATACCAACCGGACCACTGGAATCAATGGGCGTTCATCCTGAGGTCGGGATGACCTACGGATTAAAACAACGGCAAAATCTCTACGAATTGGTTTTAGGTGTTAAGTTTATCAAAACACCTGAATCCTATCTCACCCGACGTGACAAGGATGCTGAATGGGAATACAGTGATGAGTTTTCAGGCGTATATTTAGGTTTTGAATACACCCGCGATCTTATACCAGGCAGACGCAACAGCCCTTTCTTTTCAATAGGCACTGCTTATGATGCCATTACAACCCTTACTGAAGACACTGACAACAAGATAGACGCTTCCACTTCAGGCAGTTATAATTTCAGCCTTGGCGGCGGATACCGATTGTTTTTAAACAATAAATCCTATCTGGGAATACAGGCAAGGTATAACATTGTGGATTACACCATAAAAAATCTATTCGATAAAAAAGGGCATGTAATGACTGTTCGCCTGACTTACGGTATATTTCAGAATGCTTACCGGGATACCCAGTTAAATTATTTAAAATACACTGGCTATTAAACCCGGGAGCTTAACTACAATCTTTTCCCGAATCATTTTACAGATTCATTTTTTTCAATAATGTCAGGCAGCGCAATAAAATGAGATTGTATCCGTAAATATACAGTGATTCTGTAACTTTGCTGCTTTGAAATTAATATGATGAAGAAACACTTTATATTCGCCGGGTTTGCCTTAATTGCCCTTGCCTTGTTACTATTTTCCTCGTGTAATAAGGAGGAAAACTTTGATACCAGCACTGATCTGAAGCTTGGGTTCTCTGCTGATACCGTTTTTTTTGATACCGTTTTCACAACGCTGGGGTCTTCTTCCCGGATATTTATGATTTACAATCCATCAAAAGAGAAGATAAATATCAGCTCCATAAAACTGGCCAGGGGCAGCAATTCACCGTTCCGCATCAATGTTGATGGTATTGCATCAACCGAAATAAAAGATTTTGAAATTGCAGCCAACGATTCAGCCTTTGTTTTTGTAAAAGTAACCATAGACCCCAGCAATTCAAACAATCCGCTGGTTCAAACCGACAGCATCGTATTTACCACGAATAGTAACATTCAGGATGTCAAGTTAGTGGCCTGGGGGCAGGATGCCCATTTTTACCGGAATTCCATTCTTGGCAGCGACTATACTTTTACCGCAGATAAACCACATGTTATTTATGGTTTTCTGATTGTTGACTCACTTTACACACTAAATATTGAAGCAGGAAGCCGTATTTACATGCACAACGGGTCCGTTTTACTGGTTTATCGTGATGCAAGTCTCAAAATTAACGGAACCAAAGAAAATCCCGTTTCCTTTCAGGGCGACAGATTGGAAGAGAGCTATCAGGATATTTCAGGTCAATGGGGCAGAATATGGCTTTATTCCGGGAGTATTAACAATGAAATCAATTATGCCATCATCAAAAATGGAGAAGTAGGGGTACATGCAGATACCACAGGCAACTCAACAAATCCCACGCTTCGCATCAGCAATACGCAGATTTACAACATGAGCAGCACAGGTATTCTCGCCCAGGGCTCAACCATTGAAGCAGCAAATTGTGTGATCGGAAACTGTGGCTCCCGCTCTGTAGCATTAACCCTGGGCGGAAAGTATGATTTCAGGCACTGCACGATTGGTAATTTCTGGAACCAGACCTTTCGGCGTGAAACAGCCCTTGTACTCAACAATTATTATATTGACACCAGTTTTAATGTTCAATTGCGCCCGTTGGAAATGGCTTACTTTGGGAATTGTGTTATTTACGGAGACAAATCAGAAGAAATTACCATTGATCAGCACAGTAGCGGAGGCGTGTTGAATTATCAATTTGATCATTGCCTGCTCAAAACAGAAATGATTGTCACCGATCAGGATAAATTCCCCGGAAGCATCAAAAATGAAGAGCCCTGGTTCATCGATCCACAAGCAAACGAATACCAACCTGATACATTGATTTCCGCACTCGTAAACAAAGGCTCAAATGATGTGCTTATTGGATCATACATCGATCTCACTAAGGACATTGACAAAAATTCACGCATCGTAGATTCTCCCGATCTTGGTGCCTATGAATTTCAGGAAGCGATTTTACCGAAGCGATTCCGAAGGAAATAAGAAATACGATTCTCCTGACCGGTTTTCTTCCAACCTGTCAAGTGTAACAAAGAAGATTTTCGAAATCAGAATTAAGAAAAAGTAAGAAAATTCTCCTAACAGGCTTTCTTCCAACCTGTTAAGTGTTAACAATGTGAGATTTTAATCGGAACTATAAATAAAAGTAACACCTGACAAGTTTTCTACCAACCTGTCAGGTGCTAAGTAAGATAAAGTACTAAGCCAGTAATAGTTGAATCAATCAAACCTGAAGTTTGAAAATAGAAAGCACAAGGTTGCTTGTTTTCCTTACTTCAACAGTTCAAGCATACGTGCGCCCAAATCAGCAGGGGAATCCACCACATGAACACCACATTCGCGTAAGATGGCTTTTTTAGCTTCGGCAGTGTCATCCTTGCCACCTACAATGGCACCGGCATGCCCCATAGTGCGACCCTTGGGCGCAGTTGCTCCGGCAATAAAACTGACAACAGGCTTGGTGCCGTGCTCCTTAATCCAATAACCGGCTTCAGCTTCCATATTGCCGCCAATTTCGCCAATCATGACAATCCCTTTGGTTTCCGGATCATTCATCAACAGTTCCACGGCATCCCGGGTTGAAGTTCCATTGATGGGATCTCCACCAATACCAATAGCGGTGGTTTGGCCCAGACCGGCTTTGGTTAGCTGATCAACAGCTTCATAGGTAAGCGTGCCTGAACGGCTAACGATACCAACAATGCCTTTTTGATGAATAAAGCCCGGCATAATACCAATTTTTGCTTCTCCGGGCGTGATGATACCCGGGCAATTGGGTCCTATCAAACGGCAATCACGTTCTTTAATGTATTCCTTGGCCATCATCATGTCTTTTACAGGAATTCCTTCGGTAATGCAAACAATTACCTTAATCCCACCTTCAGCAGCTTCCATAATGGCATCAGCAGCAAATGCCGGTGGCACAAATATAATGGAAACGTCTGCTCCGGTTGTTTTTACCGCATCAGCAACTGTATTAAAAACCGGTTTACCCAGATGAAAACGTCCGCCTTTTCCGGGGGTGACCCCACCCACAACATTTGTTCCGTATTCAATCATTTGGGTGGCATGAAATGTACCTTCTGTACCGGTAAATCCCTGCACAATTACTTTTGATTCTTTGTTGACCAGGATGCTCATAAAAAATAGTTTTCTGATTTAAATGGGAATTGTTAATCCTAAGAATGAATTTTCGCTAACTTTGTTCAATGCTCAGGTGGTTTTTGCTTAACTTTCTGAAAAATAAATGAGGATTTAAAGATACAGAAAAATTTATTCGCCATGAACATCGATTATATTTCTTCGCAAGATACCATTTGCGCCCTCTCAACACCCGCGGGTTCGGGCGCAATAGCCATCATCCGTTTATCGGGAAGTCAGGCCATAGATTTTGTGTCCTCCATCTTTGTGCCCAAAAATAAGGGTAATCTGCTGACTGAGGTCAAAACACATTCTGCTGTGTTTGGCAACATTCAAAACAACGAGGACCTTATCGATGAGGTTTTGGTTACCGTTTTCAGGTCGCCCCACTCCTACACTACAGAAGATGTGGTAGAAATTTCCTGTCATGGCTCGGTATTTATACAACAGAAAATTCTCGAAATGTTACTTTCTGGTGGCGCCCGATTGGCTGAGCCAGGTGAATATACCATGCGGGCCTTTATGAATGGACGGTTTGATTTGTCGCAAGCCGAAGCTGTGGCCGATCTGATTGCCTCCAATTCTGAAGCATCGCATAAGCTGGCCATAAACCAGATGCGCGGAGGGTTCTCACAAAAAATCGCAGGCCTCAGGGCAAGACTAATCGACTTCGCCTCGCTCATCGAACTGGAACTTGATTTTGGCGAAGAGGATGTGGAGTTCGCTGATCGAACGGAACTCTTCAAACTATTGACAGCCATTAAAACCGAGATTGAAAACCTGAAATCAAGCTTTGCCCTCGGAAATGTAATGAAACACGGGATTCCGGTGGCCATTGCCGGCCGGCCAAACGTGGGTAAATCGACCTTGCTGAATGCGTTGCTCAACGAGGAACGGGCACTGGTTTCGGAAATTCCCGGCACCACGCGTGATGCCATAGAGGATACCATCAGCATACAAGGGGTCAACTTCCGCTTCATTGACACTGCCGGCTTACGCCATTCAGAAGATGTTGTTGAAAATATGGGTATTGAACGCACCTTTGAGAAAATGAACCAAGCTATGGTGGTTTTATATGTTTTTGACATCACCACCGCTTCAGAAGATGAAATTGATGAAGCCATTGCCGATATCCGCACTCAGTTGGAAGATTCAGACAAACAAATTATTCCGGTTGCCAACAAAACCGACATGCTGCTTGAGGCGCCACATTCCTTCAAAAAGCTGGTTGAATTGGATACCTTGTTTGTTTCAGCCAAACGCAACGAAAACATCAACCTGATTACCGAGCGGCTACTTTCCACGGCAAATGCCCAGGAAATGGGCGACCAAACCATCGTTTACAGCCTCCGCCATTTCGAAGCCCTCACCCGGGCAGGTCAAAGCATTGAAAGCATTGAAAAAGGTTTTGCCGATGGTATTCCCTCCGACCTGGTGGCCATTGACATTCGACAGACACTGCATCATTTGGGAACCATTACGGGGCAAGTGACAACAGATGAGCTACTTGGAAATATTTTTGGGAAGTTCTGTATCGGAAAGTAATACCCCGTACGTCTCAGGCTCTGCCAGAGTCGTGCTATATTCCAACTCAATTGTGCGCAGTTTGCCTGCTTCCCGGATACCTGTCATCCTTGCATAGGAACAGGAATCACGCTGACTCAAACCAACGCTCAGTCTTGCGGAAATACTGGGAATGTTGACAAAGCACCCATCAAAAGAAATGAATGCTTACCCTATGAGCAGTGAAGTTAATCAGTCTATACCATTTACAAAAGTAGTATTGACTCCTCAGGGGGCCAAGGCTGTTATCCGAAGAGCAACCGACTACCCTGCCCCGACAGTCACACTATGGACATAAGAAAAGGCCTGTACCAGAAAGGATTGTAAGGAGATATAAACCCCTGAAACACTGTTTTTATTTGTAGGAAGTGGGACGTACTGGATTCGAACCAGTGACCTCTTGCGTGTGAAGCAAGCGCTCTAAACCGACTGAGCTAACGTCCCGGGAGCGGCAAAGGTAAGAATCTCCACCGGTAAACCAATGGCTGAAAAATACAACTTCGCTGCTTTTTATTTTTCCGGGTTATATAAGCAGCAATATGCTCAGATTAACCGCCAATACTGATTATTCGTTCCTGAAACGGAACATTCTTGGGATTCAAATTGCATTTTTCCTGGTAGTACCTGGGCTTTTTAGCGAAGTATGGAATAAAGTACGATGAAAGATACGTGTGGGAATCAGAATTACGCCCTTTCAGGGCTTATGGTGCAGAGGAGAACACATAATAACACAGGGCTTCACCCTATGTTTGAATATGTCGCCCTTTCAGGGCTTATAAATAAAAATTACCGAACACGGAGCTCCGAAATCGGGGAAAACGTTAAAGATCTGGAGGGAAAATAACCCTCGCTCGTTAGCCCTGAAGGGGCGGGATACATAAACGATGGGCATATCGGAGTAAAAAATAACCTTCTCGCCTGAGCCCTGAAAGGGCGTAATACATTAACAATGGGCGTAGTCCATCGGAATGGAGGATAACCTTCACGCCCGAGCCCTGAAAGGGCGGAATACATTAACGATGCGTGTAGTCCATCGGAATGGAGGATAACCTTCGCACCTGAGCCCTGAAAGGGCGAGATACATTAACGATGAATGAAGCCCATCAGAATAACGGTGGGTGAACTACATCGGGAGAGTGAATAATCTACGTGCCTGAACCCTGAAAGGGCGAAATACATAAACGATGGGCGTAGTCCATCGGAATAAAGAATAACCTTCGTGCCTGAGCCCTTAAAGGGCGAGATACATTAACGATGAATGAAGCCCATCAGAATAACGGTGGGTGAACTACATCGGGAGAGTGAATAATCTACGTGCCTGAACCCTGAAGGGGCGAAATACATAAACGATGGGCGTAGTCCATCGGAATAAAGAATAACCTTCGCACCTGAGCCCTGAAAGGGCGTAATACATTAACAATGAATGAAGCCCATCAGAATAACGATGGGTGAACTACATCGGGAGAGAGAATGATCCTCACACCTGAGCCCTGAAAGGGCGTAATACATAAACGATGGGCGTAGTATCGGAATAGAGAATAACCTTCAGACCTGAGCCCTGAAGGGGCGGAATACATTAACGATGGGCGCAGTCCATCGGAATGGAGGATAACCTTCACGCCTGGACCCTGAAGGGGCGGAATACATTAACGATGGGCGCAGTCCATCGGAATGGAGGATAACCTTCGCACCTGAGCCCTGAAAGGGCGTAATACATTAACGATGGGCGTAGTACATCGGAATGGAGGATAACCTTCACGCCTGAGCCCTGAAAGGGCGGGATACATTAACGATGGGCGCAGTCCATCGGAATGGAGGATAACCTTCACGCCTGAGCCCTGAAGGGGCGGAATACATTAACAACATTAACAATGGGCGAAGTCCATCGGAATGGAGGATAACCTTCACATCTGAGCCCTGAAAGGGCGGGATATCTCCCTTTCTGGGCTTAATGATCTGTGATGGCCACTTGATTATTCCAGATAATAACAAATCGTCAACCAAAAATCCATGTTTTTTTTTACCAAAACCATGCAAGTGGAAGCAATTTATCAGCAAAAACTTTTTAATTTAGTGGAGTTAAAGAAAGCCTGTTGCAAAAAGCGTTTAGTGGCGAATTGTAAGTAGTGTTATTAAAACCTGGACAGTTTCAAGATGTGTAGCAATTCAGGCAGAACGTAATAGGAATATCATAATGAAAAAGAAGACACATCAAGCCCTGAAGGGGCGAAAGATCCCAACGATGGGCGAAGTCCATCGTACAGGAAACCAACCAACATAAGCCCTGAAAGGGCGAAATATAAAGCGTTATGGGACAGTCCCTGGTTAAGAATTACATGCACATCACCTTTAGCACCAAACACCGGGTGCATTTAATCCATCCCCTTTATGAAGCTGAATTACACCATTATCTGGGTGGCATCTGCAAAAACCTGAATTGCCCGCCGCTGAAAATCGGTGGACATACCAACCATGTACATATTCTCTGCATGTTGTCGAAAAATATCGCATTGGCAAAATTGCTGGAAGAAGTAAAATCACATTCCTCAAAGTGGTTCAAGACCTTAGACCCATCACTCCATAAGTTTTACTGGCAGGATGGATATGGGGCTTTTTCGGTAAACCCGGCCGAAGTAGATGTAGTAATCGCTTACATTCAAAATCAGCATGAGCATCATCGAAAAAAGACTTTTGAGGAAGAATACCTGGCCTTTTTGGAGAAGTATGGAATAAAGTACGATGAAAGATACGTGTGGGAATAAGAATTACGCCCTTTCAGGGCTTAGGGTGCAGAGGAGGACACATAATAACACAGGGCTTCACCCTATGTTTGAATATGTCGCCCCTTCAGGGCTTATAAATAATAATTACCGAACACGGAGCTCCAAAATCGCGAAAAACGTTAAAGATTTGGAGGGAAAATAACCCGCGCTCGTTAGCCCTGAAAGGGCGTAATACATTAACGATGGGCGTAGTCCATCGGAATGGAAGATAACCTTCACGCCTGAGCCCTGAAAGGGCGGAATACATTAACGATGAGCGTAGTCCATCGGAATGGAGGATAACCTTCGTGCCTGAGCCCTGAAAGGTCGGAATACCCTAGCGATGAGTGAACTTTCCCAGGAGGCAGAATCACCCAAAAGTCAGTTTAGCTGCATTGCCCCAAAATTACCCAGATGATTATAAAAACCACTATAGTGCTAAAGCAGCCACCGCCTAATTTTTTAGCCCCGTATCCTGCAATTAAAGCTCTAAATAAATTGTTCATATGGATTTCATTTGGTGAATTTTTAAACCGATTAAATTTTAATCAAAGTTAGTGGTTTTCATTCAGAGGATCTTGCAAAATTTTAATGACTTTACAAACAATATTTAGTAATTATAAGGAGGAAATTGTAGACCTGCAAGACTTGCATGTATTACAATTCTTGAAGGTATAAACAACGAAACAAAAGAAAGAGAAAAGATGAAAATACCTTTTATTTCAACAACTGGCGGATACAGAAAACTACTGTCTTATCAAAAAGGCAGAAGCGGTTTACGATCTCACTTACTATTTTTGCAATAAATATCTAACCAAATATTTACCCTTCCACCACCACCTTAAATCCTTCATCAAACATCAGCACTCCATCCACTTTTTGGCCTTCTACAGTCAGACCGCTGATCTTCGGCGACTTACCTCTTTGAATCAGGGTGAAAATTTGTTTATCGGTTAATTTTTTATCAAACTGCTCGAACAATACTTTAAAAGTACATCCGGTATTGTATGCGCTGCAGCCATATGCGGTATTGCCTTTGAGTATGCGTCCTTGCTTACATTTGGGACAGGAAAGGGTGGCAAAATCAACCTCTTTTTCCTCTCTTTTCTTAACTACTGGCTTTTCAGGCGATGATTTGTCAGGCTTGTCGGTGGTTTCCGTTATTTTCTCCTCCACTGATTGCTCTATCTCAATTTTTTGATGTTGCTCCAGCTTCACTTCTGCCACAAGATTTGAAACCATCTCCTTCATTTCATCGAGAAAAGTTTTGGGGTCGTATTCCCCTTTTTCAATCTGTCGCAGCTTGCGTTCCCAGATGCCGGTAAGTTCAGCCGATTTCAGCAACTCATTCTGTATGGTATTGATCAGTTGTATTCCGGTTTGAGTAGGGACAAGATTCTTCTTTTCGCGTACCACATACTTGCGCTTGAAAAGTGTTTCAATGATATTCGCGCGGGTGGAAGGACGGCCAATGCCATTCTCCTTCATCAATTCGCGGAGCTCCTCATCTTCCATCTGCTTTCCGGCTGTTTCCATGGCCCGAAGCAGGGTGGCTTCAGTAAGCATTTTGGGGGGCTGGGTCATTTTTTCAAGTAAATCGGGGGTATGCTCTCCTTTTTCGCCCTTCACAAAGTTGGGCATAATCTGCTCCTGATCGGCTTCTGCATTTTCCTCCTTATCGGTTTCCTTTTTCGGATAAAGTACCCGCCAACCCTCTTCCAGTATAACTTTACCGGTTGCTTTGAATTCAAAATCGGTCACTTTTCCCAGAACTGTGGTGTTTGAAACAATACAATCGGGATAAAATGCGGCGATAAACCTTCGTGCAATAAGATCATAAACCCGTTTTTCCTCCAGTTGCAGGCCCGATGGTTTTACACCTGTGGGAATAATGGCGTGGTGATCGGTGATTTTAGTGTCGTCAAATACTTTTTTACTCTTACGTATCGGCTGTCCCAGCAATGGTTCAATAAAGTTGGCATAAGGCTCCATGGCTCTTAATGTGCCTTCTATTTTAGGATAAACATCGTTGGGTAAAAAGGTGGTATCCACCCTGGGGTAAGTCACCATCTTTTTCTCGTAAAGGTTTTGGATGTATTTGAGTGTTTCATCCGCACTAAAACTGAACTTTTTATTACACTCTACCTGCAGGGAGGTAAGGTCAAAAAGCTTAGGCGGAGCTTCTTTTCCTTTTTTCTGTTCAAAGGAAATGATCTCAAAGAGGTTACCCCTGATCTCCTCAATGATTTTTGTGGCATCCTCAACCGTATCGAAACGCCCGCTGGTCGCGCTGAAAACTACTTCTCGATAGGTCGTTTTTATCTCCCAATACTGTTTTGGTAAAAAACGCTGTATCTCTTCAAACCGACGTACAATCAGCGCCAGTGTAGGGGTTTGAACGCGTCCTACAGAAAGCACCCCTTTCCCATTGGCATATTTAAGGGTGTAGAGCCGGCTGGCATTCATTCCCAGCAGCCAGTCGCCAATGGCGCGGGCGTTTCCGGCAGCATAAAGGCGGTCAAACTCTTTACCGTTTCTCAGTTTTTCAAATCCTTCCTTAATGGCTTCATCCGTCATGGACGATATCCACAAGCGGTGCAAAGGCTTTTTACATCCTGCCATGGTGAGCACCCAACGCTGAATAAGCTCCCCTTCAATTCCGGCATCACCACAGTTGATCACCTCGTTGCAATCGGCAACCAATGATTTTATGGTTTCAAACTGCTTCTTAACACCGTCATTTTCGATGAGTTTTATGCCAAACCTTGGCGGAATCATTGGCAACGAGTATAGCGACCATTGTTTCCAATTGGGCGTATAATCATCGGGATTTTTAAGCGTACACAGGTGCCCGAATGTCCAGGTGATCTGATAACCATTCCCTTCAAAATAGCCATCTTTTCGATTACCGGCTTGAAGAATACGTGCAATTTCCCGGGCTACGCTTGGTTTTTCGGCTATACAGAGTTTCATTCAGTGCTGATGATTTTAGTTCCCAAAATTAAGAAAACCATGCGAAGGGAAGTCTTTTGGACCGAAAATCATTCTTCTTTGTCTGCTTTTCTCTAATTTAGCCCTTTCATTCAGAATTACCTCACTATGCCAACAAAAATTTCCGTACGTAAAGCTTCAGGTGAACTTGAGGCTTTTTCCGAAGAAAAATTATATTACTCCTTACGCCATTCAGGAGCCAATGATGTGCTTATCACATGGGTAATGGATCAGATACGCCCAAAACTTACCGAGGGCATTTCAACCCGCCGCATATATAAAGAAGCCTTTAAGCTTTTGCGCACCAAAACCGGAGCCCTTGCGGCCCGATACAGTCTCAAACAAGCCATTATGGAATTGGGACCAACAGGTTTCCCATTTGAAAAATTTGTTGGCGAGCTTCTTAAACGTACCGGTTACAATACACTCACCGGGCAGATAATTCAAGGAAGGTGTGTTTCTCACGAAGTGGATGTGGTGGCATGGAATGACAATATGCAATTGATGGTTGAGTGCAAGTATCACAACACACCGGGCAATATTTGCAGTGTGCAGGTACCGCTGTATATACAATCAAGGTTTCTTGATGTAAAATCGGCCTGGGAGCAAATGCCGGAAAACAAGGGTAAAAATTACCAGGGATGGGTAGTAACCAATACACGCTTTTCCAACGATGCCTCCACCTTCGGAAGATGTGCCGGCCTGCACCTTGTGGGGTGGGACTATCCGCGAGTGGGGAGCCTTAAAGAGCTGGTAGAAAACACATTGATTTTCCCCACTACCGTTCTTTCCGGGCTCAATAAGAAACAAAAACAAATCCTCATTGAAAATGACATTATCCTGTGTTCGGATCTGGAAGAACAACCTTCAATACTTCAATTACTTGATTTACCGGATAAATCGCTCAGAAAAATAGAACGAGAAGTAAAAGAAATATTAAAAATCAGGCTTTGAGAAAGAACAAGAAATATCCAATTTTAAATGCATCATATGAACTATCTTTGCATTCCAGTTCAACATTATTACTGAACAACTGTTTCATTTTATAGTACTAACTTGTTTTTTTTACAGAATATCCCAGATATTGATTTCAGGGAAATTCGCTTTCGGTTATCCATCATTTTCACCTACTAATACGCACTCCATTGCATACCATGCTTCAACACACTGGCGAAAAGTCAGCGATTGTATCTGGAGATCAAAAGATTTCCTATAGCGAGTTTCACCAAAAGATCAACTCCATTTCGGCGATGATGACCCTCAAGCCGGGCGACCATGTTGTTATATTTTCAGAAAACCGTGTTGGCTGGGTATATGTATTTTATTCAATATGGGAAAGTGAGGGTGTACCCATTCCTATTGATTTTATGGCTTCCGTTTCGGAAGTGGCCTACATTCTCAAAGACTCTGCCCCTGCCCTGGTGTTCTGCTCCAGAGAGAAAAAAGCCATGATGGAAGAAGCGATTCTTACAGCAGGTATTTCACCCAGGTTATTCCTGATTGATGACATAGAGGCACCTGATACAACAGGCGACCAGGCTGAACTTACAATTAATCCAGATGAAAAGGAAACAGCGGTAATCATTTACACTTCAGGTACTACCGGCAGCCCTAAAGGGGTAATGCTTTCGTTTCAGAACCTTATGACCAACGTGAGGGCTGTATCGGAACATATTCCGATCTACAGGGAAGATTCACGTGTAATGGTGTTGTTGCCCCTGCACCACATTTTCCCACTGATGGGCACCATGGTTATCCCATTGTCATTGGGTGCTACCATTGCAATCAGTCCCTCCATGCAATCGGAAGATATCATGGCCACATTGCGTAACAACTCCATCACCGTCATTATTGGTGTGCCACGGCTTTATGCGGCCATACGAAAAGGCATCATGGACAAGGTGAACAAAAGCACGGTTGCACGAATGCTGTTTGGCATTGCCAAATTACTCAATTCCAAAAAGTTTTCCCGTAAAATATTCAACACCGTTCACCAGAAACTCGGTGGTTCGGTCGAAGTGTTGGTTTCCGGTGGAGCAGCCCTCGACACGGCAGTAGGAAATGATTTTAAGGTACTCGGCTTTGAAGTACTTGAAGGATATGGCATGACGGAGGCAGCGCCCATGATAACCTTTACCCGTCCGGGAAGGGTGAAAATAGGTTCGCCGGGTGAATTAATGCGGGAAACCATTGTGCGGATTAATGAGGGCGAAATCCTTGCATCGGGGCCTAATATTATGAAAGGTTATTACAACCGGCCCGAAGAAACTGCTGAAGTTTTGCAGGATGGCTGGCTGTATACCGGCGATCTGGGATATTTTGATAAGGACGGATTTTTATTTATCACCGGAAGGTTAAAGGAAATCATCATTCTGTCGAATGGAAAGAACGTTAACCCAACCGAACTCGAAGTCAAATTGCTTGAATCTCCGCTGGTTAAAGATTGTGGAGTTTTCTTCAGGGATGATATTCTGCAGGTAATCATTGTTCCCGATGCCGAGCATGTGCCACAGGGAATTTCTGCTGAATCTGAGGCCATTATCAGAAGTCAGGTGATAGAGCCTTTCAACAACAGTGTTTCACCCTCCAAAAAATTGATGCGGTTTTACCTTACCGATCAGGAATTGCCCCGGACCCGTCTCGGAAAATTACAACGTTTCCGTCTGAGCGACCTGGCCTACGAAGAACAGACTGAACAGGAAGAAATTATCATAGAAAGTCCGGAATTTAAGTTAATTGCTGAATATATTGAATCGGAAAAAGGGCGAAAGGTCAGACCTCACCATCACCTGGAGATTGATTTAGGGATGGACTCCCTGGATAAAGTAGGATTCCAGGCCTGGTTACAACAAAACTTCGGTGTGAGCATTGAACCGGTTGCCATGACCAACTTTGGTGATGTGCTGAAACTTTCTGAATATGTGGGCGAACACAAAACCCATATGGAAGACGCACGCATAAACTGGGCAGATATTATTCGTGAGAAAGTCAATCTTAAATTACCCGGCAACTGGTTTACAGGCCGTTGGTCAATTTATTCGTTCAGGATATTCTTTCACCTTTATTTTCGTTTTTCAGCAAAAGGTAAGGAAAACATCCCTAAAGGTCCATTCATTCTGGCGCCCAACCACCAGAGTTCCTTTGACGGGCTCTTTGTGGCTGCTTACCTCACCAATCATCAGATGCGACGGACTTATTTTTATGCCAAAGAGAAACATATCCGCCAACGTTGGCTCAAATTTCTGGCCAGTCGCAACAACATCATCATTGTTGATTTGAACCGTGATTTAAAGGAATCCATCCAAAAAATGGCCGAAGTGCTCAAGCAAAATCGCAGCCTGATTATTTTCCCGGAAGGTACTCGTAGTGTAACCGGAGAATTGGGCGAGTTCAAGAAAACCTTCGCAATTCTGGCCAGTGAACTGGATATTCCCATCGTACCGGTAGCTATTTCGGGCGCCAATAAAGCAATGCCCAAAGGCAGTCACTTCCCCAGGTTATGGACGCGGGTAAAAATTGTTTTCCTTGAACCGGTTTTCCCGGCAGGACACAGCTATGAAACACTTACCGGAGAAGTACGCCAAAGAATTGAAGAAGGATTGAAGCGGATGTAGAAATTTGGATTGCAGATTACGGATTTCAGATTTCGGATTCCGGACCTGCCCCGGAAATCAATGCAATTTAACCATTACTGACTTATTTTTAGGTCATGCGGGTTGCAATACCATGCAATCCAGCCTGCCCGGCTGGCAGAGTCGCAATGACGCAAAGATTTTTAATTGCGTCCCTCGTCCCTTTTAGAAATTAGAAATTTTAAATTTTAAAAAACGCCCATCTTGATCCCGGCATTTATTGTCAACCCATTCAGTAAATGCTCCCGTCCGGCATCCATTTGAATGGCATTTGTAAATCGATAGCTGGCGCCGCAAGTTAGCCGGATGTAACGTACCAGATTGACTTCAAATTCCACTCCAGGCTCAAAGATTAAAAAAGGACTACTCTCTAAAGCATACCTTCCAGTTTGGTATTCCCAATAATCATCTGAATACTCTTCAGTAAAAAGCACGTTACCGGCACCAATCATCATTGGGAAAGATATGTGTACCGGGAAATAGGGTGCGAATACAGGCTCAATGAAAAAACCTCCATAGCCGCCTTCAACATAATAACCCTCCGGGAAATTTAGCGGACGATCAAAGTTTAAGCCGTTGATGTAATCAGAAAACAATGTACCGGTTACCCCAATTGAAAAAGAATGATCAATACGTGCTGCAAGCCTGATTTGTCCCATCAGGGCATCCTGGTTTTTAAGCATGGCATTCCCCATATGAAACGAGAGATAACCACCAAATGCCTTTGGATTATTGCCAAGAATTGTCCGTGGTTCATTGGATTTATCCCCAAACCTCTCCTGGGCTTGTGAACCAGTGACAACTAACATTAAAAAAAACAGAGAAATTAGTGTTGATTTCATAAAGAATTGTTTTTGTTACCCTAAAAGAAATTGAATGGTGTATTCGCAACCAAATGAATCATGTGAAAACTTCCCGGGCCATTTTATGGCAAAAGTGTTTAATTTTTAAGTTTTGACGACAAATGGTCATCATTTCCAAATATCAGGCCATAAGTCTCACCATTTCATTCACAATAGTTAATTTTGCAGCAAATTTAATGTTATTTTGAACAGGTTTATCGACATAAGCAGTTACTTAAACCGG
The DNA here is from genome assembly GCA_034005265.1 of Lentimicrobium sp. Taxonomy (GTDB): domain Bacteria; phylum Bacteroidota; class Bacteroidia; order Bacteroidales; family Lentimicrobiaceae; genus Lentimicrobium. The sequence continues at coordinate 19,268 of JAVEVB010000019.1, read as the reverse complement.
ACGGGATTTGCTTTCAGATCACTGAAATACAAAAACTACCGGTATTACTTTCTGGGGCAACTCATTTCGTTACCCGGCACCTGGATACAGAACATAGCGCTGGGATGGTTGGTTTACCGGCTCACCGATTCTGCTTTTATGCTGGGAGTTGTTGGTTTTGCAGGTCAGATTCCGGCGTTGTTGCTCACCCCCATTGCCGGAGTATATGCCGATAGGATTACCCGCCGCAAGGTGTTGATCATAACCCAGTCGCTCTCCATGATGATTGCGCTGGGAATGTCGGTACTTATTTTTACTGATGTTATTGTTGTATGGCATATTTTGCTGGCAGCCATCCTGAATGGGATGTCTATGGCTTTTGATACACCTTTCCGTCATGCATTTCTGGTGGAGCTGGTGACTGAGAAAAAAGACCTCCCCAATGCCATTGCGCTTAATTCCACCTTGTTTAACTCAGCAAGATTCATTGGTCCTCCAATTGGGGGCTTGTTGATTGCCCTGGGTGGTGAAGGACTTTGTTTTTTTATAAACGGAATGAGTTTTCTGGCAGTGATTGGCACCTTACTTGCCATGAATGTGAAGCCGGTGCAGGCAATAATAAGCGGGAAGTCTATATTTGGTGATCTTTTATCCGGCCTGAGTTATTCGTGGAAGAACCTTCACATCCGCTACCTCCTGATTATGGTCATGGTTACCAGTTTTATCGGATTACCCTATCAGGTATTTATGCCCGTTTTTGCCCGTGAAGTTTTGGGTGGTGATGCCCAGACACTGGGATTCCTCACCGGTGCCATTGGTGCCGGGGCATTAACCGGCGCATTTTATCTGGCTTCACGCAACAGTTTGCGTTCAATACCACGCATTGTTTTCATTGCGGCCATGATGTTTGCAGCCGGCCTCTCCGCGTTTTCCTTCTCCGGCCAACTGTGGCTTTCATTGCTTATTCTTTTCGTTGCAGGATTTGGCATGGTGGTAGAATTTGCCGCAAGCAACACCTTGCTACAAACCCTGGTGGACGATAAAATGCGGGGTCGTGTGGTGGCACTTTACAGCATGTCGTTTATGGGCATTACACCTCTTGGAAGCCTTACCTTAGGCTCTGTTGCCGAAACTGCCGGTGTTCAGCACACTTTATTTGTCGCCGGTATTTTGTGCATTGTTGCGGCATTGTTGTTCCTCAGAAAAATACCGCTTATCAATGAAGCAATCAGAAAGTTCTGATTTGCAAAAGCCCTGCAATCAAAAATATGTTGCAAATGTTATTACAAATGTTTTTAAAACGTTTAGTATGAAAACAATGAATAGCTCCCATATTTGATTGCCTTATATACTTTCCAAAAAAAAAGAAGATGAAACCCTATTATACCGAATTGACCTTACCATTGAGTGGCATGAGTTGCACGGCCTGCGCTTCGAGTGTGGAGAGTATCCTCAAATCGCAGAACGGTGTATTCACGGCCGAAGTAAATTACAGTACTTCAACGGTAAAAATTAAGTTCGATGCTTCAACTGTTAACCTTCATCAGCTTCAAATGGCCTTGAAACCAGTTGGCTATGAACTGGTAGCAGCCGAGCAGAATAGTGCACAAGAGTTTGAGAAACTTGAAGTAGTCCGGCATACCAGACTCAAACACCAACTAATTGTAGCTATTGTTTTCGCAGTACCGGTTTTTATAATTTCCATGATCTGGCATCACGCTTCAGCCATACAGCAACTGATTCTGCTTCTGTTGAGTTTGCCCGTTATTTTTTATTCGGGAAGCGAGTTTTATAAAACAGCTTACCGATTGGCCAGGCTTGGGAAAACCAATATGGATACCCTTGTAGCCCTGGGAACTGCTGCCGCCTTTATACTGAGTTTGTTAAATACCATTGCACCTGAACTTCTTAGTGGAAGCGGAATAACCAACTATGTTTATTATGAATCAGCGGTAGTTATCATCACCCTCATTTTGCTGGGTCGCTTTCTGGAGGAGCGTAGCCGCAACAAAGCCTCAACCGCAATCAAAGGCCTGATGGGACTACAAGCGGATACCGCCATACGACTGGCAGGCGACAAGCAGGAAACGGTCCCCATCAGCAGCCTGTTCACTGGCGACATTGTGTTGATACGTCCGGGAAATACTTTCCCTGTGGATGGAATAATTACAGAAGGGTCCTCCTGGGTTGAAGAAAGCATGATGACCGGAGAGCCTGTGCCGGTTTATAAAAAGCAGGGAGACCAGGTTTTGGCGGGAACCCAGAACAAGGAAGGAGTTTTACAGGTAAAGACCATTAAAACCGGTGCTGAAACCACCTTATCGCGCATCATTTCTATGGTGAACGAAGCGCAAAATTCGAAACCGCCAGTACAACTTCTGGTGGATAAAATATCTGCTGTTTTTGTTCCTGTAGTTATTCTTTTAAGCCTGATTACCTTTGCTGTTTGGTTTTTTATATTTCCTGAGCAACCAACAGCTTATGCCATCGTAACTGCCATAAGCGTACTGATTATTGCCTGTCCCTGTGCTTTGGGATTGGCTACCCCAACTGCATTGATTACTGCAATCGGAAATGGGGCAAAAAGAGGAATACTCTTCCGTGATGCGTCAGGAATTGAATCTGCCGGCAAAACCCATACCCTTCTTATTGATAAAACGGGAACACTCACTGTTGGGAAGCCTCAAATAAGTGATATTATCTACACCGAAGAGAAGGACAAAGAAATGATAAATAGCTTATTTTTAAGCCTTACATCACTTTCCGCACACCCGCTTTCAGCGGCAGTTGCCGGAAATTTATCCTCCCAAAAAATACCGTCTTTAAAAGTTTCTGCTTTTGTTGACATCCCTGGAAAAGGTATTTCAGGAACCATCGATGGCAAAAAATATTTTGCCGGAAACCCTGAACTACTTGTTGAATCAGAGATTCAGATAAACGATGAGCATAAATTAATTTTAGAGAAACTGAGCAGGGATGGAAAATCAGTTGTTTTACTTTCGAATGAGCAGCAGCTACTTGCTATTGCATCACTCACTGACATGCTCCGCGATGATGCGACGCTGGCGGTTGCTTCCCTGAAGGAAATGAATGTTGAACTTCATATGCTCACCGGCGATCACCATTCGAGTGCAGCTAAAGTTGCTGACTTAACGGGAATAAAGATTTTTAAATCAGGAATGTCACCCGAGGACAAAGCCAATTACGTGGATACCCTCAGGCAGCAGGGCCGCGTGGTTTGCATGGCCGGTGATGGAATCAACGACACCATAGCGCTGGCCCGCGCCGATGTGGGCATGGCTATGGGAACCGGCTCAGATGCCAGCCGCGAAGTGGCAGCCATCACCCTCACAGGGCATAAGTTGATGCTTGTGGCAGATGCCATAAGGCTTTCGCGAAAAACCAACCGCATTATAAAAGAAAACCTTATTTGGGCCTTTGGCTACAACGTAATCGCCATTCCCATTGCAGCCGGATTGCTGTTTCCGGCCACAGGCCTATTGCTGAATCCAATGATCGCCAGTGCAGCTATGGCTTTCAGTTCTGTTTCGGTGGTTCTTAATAGCCTGAGGTTAAGATAGGTTAATCTATTTTACTATTTTCCCGTAGCGCAAATTGATAGAGATTGAACACTAAACAACTGATTCTTGTTGAATCTATTGAATACAAAAATTTAATTATCATGGAAACTTTGAAATATAAAACATCCTTAAAATGCAGTGGTTGTGTTGCAGCCATAAAGCCCGGACTTGACCGTATGGAAGGACTGAAGAACTGGTCGGTTGACTTGAATTCACCTGACAAAACACTCACCGCTCAAGTTGAAACCGGCGATCTATCCGATAAAATTGTTGAAACTTTTGAACGGGCCGGTTACAAAGCCTGGATATAAACATTTGAAAATTAAACTAAAGTGGGGATTAAACAATTGTTTAATCCCCACTTTGCTTATACTCGAAGCTAAAAATCAGCCCAATCTTTCAGCTATTTTTGCCCAGTTCACAATGCCCCAGAATGCTTTTACATAATCGGGACGGCGGTTTTGGAAATCGAGGTAATAGGCATGTTCCCAAACATCACAGGTAAACAAAGGCTTGAGCCCTTCGCGCAAGGGATTTCCTGCATTTGAGGTCTGCACAATTTTCAGGATACCTTCTTTATCCTCAACCAACCAGGCCCAGCCGGAGCCAAAAAGCTTTGCGGCTGCCTCGGCAAATATCTCTTTAAAATTGTCGAAGGTGCCGAAATCTTTATTAATTCTTTCCATCAGTTTTCCGGTGGGTGCAGCAGCGTTTCCACCAAGACCTTCCCAATAAAAGGTATGATTCCATACCTGGGCGCCATTGTTAAAAATACCGCCATCGGCTTCTTTGATGATTTCCTCAAGGGAGGCATTTTCAAACCTCGTTCCCGGAACAAGATTGTTAAGGTTGTTTACATATGCCTGATGGTGCTTGCCGTAGTGAAACTCAATGGTTTTTGCACTGATCACGGGCTCAAGGGCTTCCGGTTTGAATGGAAGTGGTGGTAATTCGAATTTCATAGTTGTAAGTTTTTATGTGATTGTATAGAGTATCAATCGGTAATATGACAAAATTAACACATTATTAACACATAAAAAAACCGGAAAGTAAAAACCTTCCGGAAGTCATAAATGAAATACTAAACCAATGATCAATATCTATTCAATCATCAGGAAATTAACATCTGAGCCGGGTTCAACTTCGCGAGGAGTAATGCCGTACCTGAATATACGCATCGGATGCCTGCCCACAAGCATAAGGTTTCCATGATCAAACTGCAAAGAACAGGCTTCGCGCAAACCTGCCACGTATACCCCGGGATTTGCCTCCAGAAATTCTTCAATGCGTTGCTCACGTGTTTCTCCACCGTGTCCGGATGGATGTGCATCCAGATAATGTGGATTGATCTGAAACGGCACCAAACCCATGCAATCAAAACTATCGGGTTGAACAATTGGCATGTCATTGGTAGTTTTGAGCGATGGTCCGGCTACATTTGAACCGGCACTCCAGCCCATGTAAGGCACACCAGCCAAAACCCTTCCCTTTATGGCCTGCATTGTGCCATTACGCTGCATTTCGCGCACCAGATTGAAGGTATTTCCACCACCTACTGCAATGGCTTCGGCCTCAACAACAGCCTTAATCGGATCTTCTTCGTGATGAATAGAATATATATCGTAGCCCAGCAACTTAAACACTGATTTCACTTTTGTCTCATAGTTATCCCAGCTAACCGTAACACCGGCATAAGGGATAAATAAAATCCGTTTTACACCGGTATTGCTTAAAAAGGATTGAATGTCCTGACGTGGCCATCCCAGATATTCTTCGCCGGCATTTGTTGAATTACTGATCAATAATAATTTCATAATCAATGTGTTAATTGTAAATATATTTTTCTGAAGGGTATAACCCAATTTGGTTTACCACCTTGTTTCAATTGTCAAACATACATGAAAATTCGCAAATGAGCAAATCCAAAATCAAAACAAAAAAAGGATAGCTGATTGTATTACAAACTTTGAGAAAGAAGATTCAGATTATAATACACTGAACTTTAACCAATCATGGATTCTTTAAATGAAATTGATAGGATTCGGCAAAGCGCTTATACCATTTATCACCAGCGGTATATATTTTAAGCATGGTTTTGGGCTCCGTCTCGGCGGAAATTTCAAGATCGCGGTTTGCAATAATACGGGCCAGGCTTTCCTGCAACTGGGTTGCTTCTGTTGACGACATTCCGGTAAGCCTTATTTTCTCCAGTAGTTCCAGGGCCTGATCCGGCTTATTACGTGCAATGAAGTATTCTGTTGAGTACTTCAGCAAAGGTGTTTGTAAACTATTTAAGGCCAGCTCAAAAAGTCCGGAATTCATAAGTCCAAGGGTATCAAGCCGGTAATGATTAAAAACAGCTTCTGCCTGCTGTAATAAATCAATACCTTCGGTAAAATTCCCCTGTTTTATCAGTTCGAGTGCTGCCTGATGCAAATTATTCCACCTGATGGCATTGCTGTGTTTTTTCAAAACTACATTCAACTCACCGGTACTCAACCCACAATAAGAACGGCTGAAAATCAGCTCCCTGGCCTCTGCAATCAGTGGATCAGCAGACCCGAAGCGATTGTTCGAATACCGATCATCAATCTGATGTATTAACGACTCCAACTCACCCTTCACACGGCTGCATAACAATTGCTCGGCAAGCAGATAAAGGTCATTCCGTTGATCAACAATGGATTTTTCACGGTTAAGATAAAAAATATCCAACAGGTAATCTGCTTCTTTAGCAATAGTAAGCGCTTCCTCAGGTTCGCCCGCCCATAATTTCAGGCGTCCGTTGGAGTACATTTTATTCAGGTACGGAATCACTGACTGCACAAGCAATGAATCAAAGATGAAAGAATGACCTACCTTAAATTCACGTTCGAGGAGAGCGGCCTGTTTCAGGTGTTCAATAGCGTTCCCCTGATTAAAATTGAATTTAGCCTCCCATGCCATGCTTACATTTCGATGATAACGCAGGTTGGCAACCCTGGTTTTTAAACTATCGATAAGGGTAAGGTCGGGCTGGAAATCCTTAAAATTGTCGGCAAACGATAATGCTTCCTCAATAAGTTCAGAAGCTTTAAAATCATCTTCTTTTTCCAACGCAATTCCTGTCTTCCGCATCAGAATATCTACAATTCCTGCAACCGATGCCCGCTGTCCTTTGTAATAATTAGCATTCAGGACAACTCCCGATTTGGATGTGCAGATATCATTTGCTTTTTGAAATTCAGCTAAAGCAGCTTGAAAATCAAATTGTTGAAGATGGTTAAGCCCTTTTATAACATGCTGATCTGCCATCTGCTGGTAAAGCTTTGACAGGCCGGTAGATTCCAATTCCTCTATTTTGTATTTTCTGGCATACTCTTCGGCTTCACTCAGGTATTTATTGGCCAGATCGGGCAATTTGCCATCCAGCGCCCTTTGCACCACGCAAGTATATGAAGCCGTAAGTCCACTTCGCGCCTGATCCAGCCGGAGAGTTAATGAAACCGGCAAGGAGACTGAGGGATTTGCACCAGCAAACTTCTCCCCTGACACAAGCAAATCAACCGCTTCGGCATAACGCTCACTATGAATCAGCTCATCAGCAAAATATTGCAAGCCTTGTAAAATCCGCATGGAAAGTAAATTACGGTTAATGCTGCCCAATTCCCTGGCTGCTGCATACCGGTTCAGCAATTTGTCAAAATCATGAATCTGTGACAAACTCATACAATTGGAGAACAATCGGTAATAAAACGGACTGCTTTGATGATCCGTATTTTGAGTAATCTGCAAAACATTTTTCATGGTGGCCACGTAAGCCGCCGACACCTGCAGGTATGGATTTCCTGCTAAGGGACTAAGGCTTCCATCCTTCAATAAGTGCTCAATCAATTCATTGTTTCGGAAACGAACTACTGAATATTTAGAGGAAAGTTGCCCGGGGTCGCCGCCCGGAAGCAAAATAGATTGCATTTGAGCGGCTTCACTCAATAATCTGATGGACTTGTTATTGAAAACAACCTCTCCAAAAGCAGTTCCGGGTGTCAACTTCCGAACCCTGACTTTCCGAATCCGGTTTTCTACCGTATCGGCCAATGAAATTGCCGCTTTATAATCCATAAGACCATTTAACTCTTTTGTAACAAGCTGCTGATTTTGATCGGTAAAATCAAAGGATAAAAATTCCACCTGAAGCCTGTTGCCTTTACTCCACAATGAATCGGGGAATGAGGCCAGCCGGACTTTCCCATTCAACTCATTTAGTGGCTGTTGCATGTTATATTTCTCAGAAATCAATTGCCCGTAAGCATTATAAATTCCTATGGAAAAATTACTTCTCCCAGGAATCAGTATCCCCGATAAATTGAAGCCATTTATGATAACATCGCCTGTGCTGATGCCGGGAGTCAAAAGCATTGAGGCATCCAATTGACCATCTTGTCCGTAATCAAGAAAAAGGCTGTAGGTAAAATGAAACGAAAAAGTTGTTTTATCTGTAACCTTTTTATGAAGCAGTGCCAATTGATTCATAATCTGATTGTTGGCACGATTGGCTGCGGCTGAAGGATTATAATTAAATTCCCACGTACCCTCACGGTCAGTGGAATAAACCTCCTGTCCGGAAATATACATCGATAATATAGTAAATAAAAAACAGAGAAAAACAGTTCGAAACATAAAAAAAGAGGCAGTACTTGACTGGAGCAAAATTAACCTGAATTATTGGAAAGGAGACTATGTTCAGAAAAATTTCCGGTTTATTGGGCAACATCATCAAAATGCACCAAACTGATAAACCTGCTGTATTGCTCGTGCTGTTAGAATCATTTGCTTAAAAAAATAAAAAAATTGATCAAATTCTACGCATCTTATTTAATATATTTATTAAGTTTACAACCATAATTAAAACACAAACAAAGCCTGTTTTCAAATTACACCAAATCACCACAATATGAAAAAAATCACTACTACTTTATTGATTCTTATCTTATTAGCAATACAGGCAAATGCTCAACAACGACAGATCAACGGGACTGTTCGTGGCGCAGACGATGGTGTAACATTGCCCGGGGTGAGCATTCAGGTTAAAGGCACCAGCCAGGGAACCGCCACCAATGTGGATGGAAAATACCTGCTGAATATTCCAACAGGATCTACCACACTTGTTTTTAGTTACGTTGGATACACTTCCCTTGAAGTGCTGGTTGGCACCCGCACCGTGGTTGATGTTGAACTTTCGCCAGAAGCCAGGCGACTTGAGGAAGTAGTGGTTACGGCGCTTGGTGTAAAGCGCGAAAAACGGGAAATCGGATATTCTTCCGAAAAAGTCAACACCGATGAAATACTCAGAGCGGGAGCGCCCAATGTGATCGGAGCCCTTGCAGGCAGAAGTGCCGGTGTGCAGATTTCGCAGGGCGATGGGGTGGATGGCGGCTCCACACGAATCACCATTCGTGGAAACAACAACCTGGCCCGCACCAATCAGCCCCTGATTGTGGTGGACAACGTACCCATGGAAAACGTCTCCGGCCTTGACAACATTGGCCGCGGCGTAGACTGGGGAAATGGCATTGCCGATTTAAACCCCTTTGATATTGAAGATTATACTGTATTAAAAGGAGGCGCAGCTTCAGCACTTTATGGTGAGCGCGGGGCAAACGGCGTAATTCTTATCACCACCAAACGTGGAAAAAAACAGGCCGGGCTAGGAGTTACCTATAACTACAATGTAAAATTAAGTCATCCCTACCGTTACCGGGAAGTGCAGAACAAATACGGCCACGGTGGGCCGATTTCGCTGAGCGAGCCTACTTTTCCGGTGGATGAAGATGGCACCTTGCTTTATCCGGGAATTTATGGCAACGACCAGCTCATTCTGAATCAACAGGGCACCACCTCAACCACGGCACAACAATTTGGTTATTATGGCTCAGCGGTTTCATGGGGCCCCGAGATGAAGGGTGAACTGATCAAATGGTGGGATGGCGAAATGCGCAACTACTCGCCTCAACCGGACAACCTTGAACTTCCCTTTAATGATGGGATAACACAAACACACAACGTGTCGGTTCAGGGCGGCAACGATAAAGGCACACTCAGGCTCTCGTTTACCAACCAGGACCATACGCCCATCATTGACAACAGCAACTACAACCGCACCACCATAAACTTCGGAACCAACATTAAAATTTCGGAAAAACTGAAAGCCGATGCAGCCATTACTTACGTGAAATACAAGCGGTTAAACAGTCCTATGATAGGAGAAGACGGAAATTCATTCAGTAAGGGCTTTTTATATTCATGGCCACGCAGTTACCAGGGCATAGATATGGAAAATTATCAAATGACGGACGGATCGCGGAACCTACTGGAGGGTTACCCTTTTCAATATGTTGACCGGTATTTGTGGTGGAACTATTTCAACAACAATACCTGGCAGGACAGGGACAAATATACCGGTTCCATTGCGCTTATTTACGACATTGCTCCCTGGCTGAATGCCACCGGACGCATTGGCCGCGATTATACCGTGGAGCAGTTTACCTCAAAAAACAAACCGGTTGATTTTATTGGTCTGTTGGATGGCGGCTACAGCAACAGTCTGGAGAAAAATACCAACGACAACATGGAAGCCCTGATTACAGCGCATAAAAAAAATGTGTTTAACTCAGGGTTCAGCATCCGTTTTACGGCAGGTGCTAGCCGATGGGATTACAATGCTTACGGCCTTTCCGGATCATCCGGCACCTGGTATTATCCTAACATGTACACCTTTTTCAACTTTACCGATTACATTTTTGAAACCGATGAAGAGGGCAATACCATCGTAGTAAACCCGGGTAGCGGTAACTCAGGTTCATCTCTCATCCCTGCGGAATCCATTCGAAGGGTGAGAACAAATTCAGCATTTTCATTCCTGAACCTTTCGTTCAAAGATTACCTGTTTTTGGAAGTTACCGGCCGCAACGACTGGTCTTCTACCCTTCCCCATAACAGCAATTCCTATTTTTATCCATCGGCATCGCTCAGTTTCATTGCCAGCGAAGCCTTCAAAATTCAGGAAAAACTACCCTGGTTCAACTTCCTAAAACTGAGGGGCGGCATTGCTCAAACGGCCAACAGCCCTTCGGCCTACGAAAAAAACTTTTATTACAACACCAACCTTTTTGGTGGACAGCAGGCTTCATTCCTGCCTGATGTAATTCCGCCATTTGAGCTGATGCCACAGTTTGTTACCGGCTACGAAGCCGGCTTAAATATGGGATTTTTTGACAACCGCATTGACTTCGACTTTACCTGGTATTACAAAAAGTCAACCGACCAGATACTTCAACTGCCCGTTCCGGTAAGTTCAGGCGCCTACAACATCACCATCAACCGGGGAGAACTCTCGAACAAGGGATTTGAATTTATCATCAATGCTGTTCCGGTTCAAACCAGCAAAATGATCGTAAAAGCCGGCCTTAACTTCTCGCACAACCGCAATTATATTGTAAGCCTGGGTGGTTATTCTGATTCCTATCACCTGGCCGACATCTGGGGATTGAATGGCCCGGCTATGGATTTGTACGAAGGTGACGAATACGGCACCATCACCGGATACGATTATGTGTATGATGCCAACGGAATCCGAATCCTGAACGACGAGGGGACTCAATATAAAATTACGGACACACGTGTACCTATTGGCAATGCATCTCCTGATTTTATTGCAGGGTTTACTTCAGAAATTCTGTACAAAAACTTCCGTTTGGCTGCACTAATCGACACCAAATGGGGAGGCGATATTTACAGCGGTTCATATGTAATTTCATTACAAACCGGACAAAGCCCGGAAACATTGCTTGAGCGTGATGGCGGTGGATTACCGTATACCGATCCTGATGGAATTACACGCAATGTGGGCGTAATACTGGAAGGCGTTTATGAGGATGGCACTCCTAACGACAAAGTTGTCCATTATTATTACAAATACCTGCCAAATGCCGGCGGATGGGGAAAATTCCTCTCCACACCGGGTATTCTTGAGAATACCTGGGTAAAAATGAGGGAAATATCACTCAGTTACAGTTTACCTCAAAACGTGCTCAGGAAAGTCAAAATTTTTCAAAGCCTGACCCTTTCGGTAGTGGGACGTGATTTATTCTACATTTACACTACACTTCCCGACAAGATTAACCCTGAAGGAATTATGGGTTCGGGCAATGCGCAGGGATTTGAATGGGCATCGTTCCCCGGTGTACGTTCCGTAACATTTGGTGCCAGTGCCACTTTCTGACCTTTTCATGGCAAACCTGATATAAATATTTGAAAATCAACAACTATGAAAATAAAATACATCTTCCTGCTTTTATGTGTTGCCGTAACATTTTCTTCATGCCGAAAAGATTTTGAAGAAATTGATACCAATCCACAGGGTTTCACCACTGCCAGTGATGGGTCACTGTTCAATGGCGTAATTCAGTCGCTGATGCTTACCTGGAACGAGCAGTTTTACATCAACAACGAAATCTTGTATGCTCAGACACAACAAGCGGCGCTCACATCAGCCGCCTGGGGAAACTACACCCTCGGGACAGAAGACATCTGGCAAAATTATTATACTACCCTTCCTGCAATAAGGGAACTGGAAAAAAGGTTCAACACTTACCCGAATACGGCTGCTACGCAAAACATGAAGGCCATGCTTGGTATTGTGAAAGCATACAAAACCTTCAAACTTACAGATTTGTTTGGCGATGTTCCTTACACTGAAGCTGGTTACGGCTATCAGGACCTGAACAATTTATACCCGGCTTACGACAGTCAGCGCGAAATTTACCTTTCCTTACTGGATGATCTCGCCACAGCCGCAGAAACCATCAACGATACCGCTGCAAGGATTGAACCTTTCACCACTTTTGCTTCATTTGACAAATTGTTTAATGGTAACCTGGCGCAATGGCGGAAATTCGCCAATTCGCTTCGCCTGCGGCATGCCATGCGTATGAGCGAAAAAGAGCCCGAGCTGGCCGGCGAAATTATTGCTGAAATTATAGAAAATGATCTTCCGGTACTCTATGGATATGATTTTATCACCCCATTGCTTGAGAGTGCCTGCATCTGGCCGGGGGCCAATGGCTTTTCCAATGAAAGTGTGAGCTGGTCGTTCAGGGAGCACAACGGCCTGCGCATGGGGTCCAACATATGGCACCAGCTTTCCACGGGCGATGATCCGGATGGTGCGAATATATTTGACCCCAGGGCGTACATCTTTTTTGAAGGCGATCAGAATGACCAATGGATGCCTTACCCGCAAATACCTGATGCAACAACCCCATCATCGGGAGGAATCCCCTACGGCAGCCACAGGGACGATCTGGGCAACTATCACATTAAAAACAATGTCAACTACTCCCCTTTCAATTTTTTCATTGTAGCCGATGTCAATAATATGCCCATTATCCTGATGACCGGCGCCGAAGTACATTTTATTAAGGCAGAAGCCTATTTCCGGGGCATTGGTGTAGCTGAAGACAGAACGGCTGCCGATATTGAATATATGAATGGAATCAATGCCTCGGTTGAATGGTGGATGAACCTTTCAACCCGCCTGAGATTACCAGTTTCGGGAGTAACCTTCGACAGTAAAATTACCATTCCACCAAACCTGAAAGCGGCTTCTGTGCTCACGCACTTTGGATCGTGGAATGCCACAACAGATGAACAAAAACTTCAATTCATCTATACGCAGCGATGGCTGGATGCTTTCAGACAGCCCTGGGAAGCTTACGCGGAAGCAAGGCGCACCGGAATGACACCACGCGAAGGTGAAGCCATCAACCATTTCAGGATGCCTTATCCGCCTTCGGAAGCCCAATACAATTCAGCAAATCTGAACGATGCCATTGCTGCTCAGGGCGGTGACAGCCCCCAAAACAAAATATGGTGGATTCCACAAATCAGATGAAATTAATATGGGATGATTTAAATTTTATATAAATTTATTGGATCATTACCAGCGAATGGCATTTATCTGCATTGGATTCAAATAAGCAACAAACACACAATCAACCACATACTTACCAAAACAGGATAAACATGAAAAACAATTTTACAAAATTCACGCTGCTTCTGGTAGCAATGCTATTTTTAACGTTAGCAGGACTTCAGGCCCAAACCAATCAGTATCTGCATTACGATTGCGATGCACAGAATTATGTAGCGCTCGAAAATGGCTCACAATATGTAGCCAACAAACCGGGAATCAGCATTACCGGCTGGTTTTATGATGATTATCTGGGTTATGGGCAGGGTGTTATGGGTTATAGAGGCTCACAGGGTTTTTACATGATTCAGCTTGCCGACGGAAAAATTGAATGTCGTTTTTTAAATGCAGCCGGCACCCTTTACGAATATGTGGCCCCTGCCAATACTATAATACCACAGGTCTGGCAACATTTTGCCTGGGTTTATGACGGGTCAGCCATTACACTGTATGTGAATGGCATTCTCAAAGGAAGCAAAGCCGCCAGCGGTGCTTTTACAGCCACTGATATCCCATTCGCCATCGGAAGAAGCATTGCCGGAGGAGGATTGAACTTTTACTGGTGCGGACGCACCGATGAGGTTACCGCCTGGTCGAAGGCACTATCGCAATCCGAAATTCAGGAGATGATTGACAATGAGTTGAACGGAGATGAACCCGGACTTGAATTGTACTATAAATTTAATCAGGGTGTTCCCGGCGGTGACAATACATCGATCACAAAATTGACTTCTACAGTAGGCTCACCCGAGCGGGATGCTGACCTGATCAATTTTACCATGCAGGGCGAAACCTCCAACTTTAACGGCACACTGGACCCCAGCTATCAGGCCATCTCCTTTCCTCCTGTCCCAAACAAACTGAATAGTGCAGCTCCCTTCCAGATTGAAGCAACTGCCACATCAGGACTACCGGTTTCCTTTGCCATCCTCTCAGGACCAGCCACCGTTGAAGGAAGCACCATTACCCTAACCGGAGCCGGTGGACAAGTGGAAGTTGAAGCTACCCAGCCCGGAGCCGGACAGTACAATGCAGCCGAACCGGTCATCCAGCGTTTCTGGGTGCTGGATCCGGCAACCCATGTACCGGAAGTTGATGCACGCAATCCACTGCCCGGCGATGTGTTCGTTCCCACCCTCGCCCCCATTCAACTGGCAGCCATTTCAACCATCGACTTCCCTGAACTTTTCAATGTGGCATGGGTGAAATTCAGAATTGACGGACAAACGATTGATGCCCAGAATTTCTGGAATGGCCATTACACCGCATGGTGGAGCCCACCTGCCTATGGAAATTACACCATCGAAATTCTTTCGGCCAACAATTTTGGTTCGGTGGCCAACCACAATGTCAGCATCAATGTAGTCCCGTCAACTACTGATGTTTCAAAAATTGCTTATCAGGATATCTGGCTTAGCCCAAGTGTAAGCACACAAACTATGGAAGCCGAACTACCCTCATTCTTAGGTGCATACGATCAGATTATCGGTACGCTGAATGTACATTGCCCTCCCGGCGGTTGTGGTGAATGGGACAGGGTAGCCTATTTTGAAGCCAAAGACAAAGAAGGCAACTGGGTTGAAATTATCCGTTACATTACACCATATGGAGTAGCCTGTTCACACAGCATCGACCTAACAGACTATATGTCAATCTTACAGGGTAAAACTGCTTTCAGGGCAACCTGCCCTACCCTTGACAATGGCTTTATGTATGATCTCACCCTTGATTACAGGGCTGGCACGCCCAGCCAGCTCTATAGCCATGTACAACAGGTTTGGCGTGAAATTTTCCCCTTTGGTGATTATGCCAACCTGCAACCGGTACCAGATTTTCAGTATGAGTTTCCTGAAAATACCGTAGCGTCAAAACTAAAATTGGTTTCAACCGGTCATGGCTGGGGCGATTTGAATACAAGTAATGCCGCTGAATTTTACAATGCCACCCATGATATTTATGTAAATGGTGCAAAGAAATTCTCTCAGGTCAACTGGAACACCTGCAATCCCAACCCGGATGGTTGTCAGCCACAAAACGGTACCTGGTATCACAACAGGGCCGGTTGGTGTCCGGGTTCCATTGCCCAGTGGTTCGATTTTAACCTGAATGAATATGTTGGTGCCAGTGACATCGATCTTGGCTACACTTTCTTCGAAGGCTATGTAGACTATTGCCACCCCAACCATCCCGATTGTGTTACCGGCGTTACCTGCACCGATTGTAATGATGGATTTAACCCTGTACTGGATGTCGCCTGCAACCTGATATCCTTCTCCAACAGCCCGTTCATTATAGTTGAAAATGAAAAGATCACGCTCACGGAAAATGCTTTGAGTGTATTCCCCAACCCTTCCGAAGGTCGCTTTGAGGTATTGGTTACCTATCCTGAGCAAATTCGTGATGGAGAAATTATTGTTTGCGACAACATGGGTCGCCCGGTTTACAGAACAAACTGGAACGGTCAAACCACGAGCATAAACCTGACCGATCAGGCAAAAGGCCTGTATTTTCTCAAAGCAGTTACCCGCGGCTGGACCGAGGTGGTAAAAATCGTGGTGAAATAATTCCTGTTTTATCATGGTTAAATTACAAAAAGCCGTTCAGTAATGAGCGGCTTTTTGTTTATTTAAGGATGCTGAATTTTAAGTATCTGTCAGCCCGACCTGATCCAACCCATATAGGATTTTACGGTGACTTGCTTTTATATGGTTACAATTCAACAGATTTACAGCGCATCATCAGGGGAATAATTCAATTGTAAGGATAACAACACGGCCATTAAAGGAGCTTATCCTTAACAGGTTTATCAAAATACTTATTCATCAAGGATAATAAAGCATCCCTGTTGATTGGCTTAGCAATGTAATCGTTGCAGCCGGCTGCCATGGCTTTTTCTCTGTCATTGGAAAGCCCGAAAGCCGTTTGGGCAATGATGATAACTTTCTTATTGAACTGCCTGATCTGACTGGTGGCTTCATAACCATTCAAATCGGGCATCTGAATGTCCATAAAAATTAAATCGAAGTCGGGATGTAAACGACAGATTTCAACCGCTTCCAGGCCAGACCTTGCCTTTAAAATTTCACGACTAAACTTCCGCACATTTAAGGTCATCAGCCTTTCAGACACTTCATCATCTTCGGCAATTAAAATTTTCAGCCCCCTGATGTCTGTGCTTATTTCATTGATTTTTTCATCGGACAATGATGAATGGGTTGCATTATTTTCGTCTTTCAAAGCATTGTATGGCAAGGTAAAATAAAACGTGGAGCCAACGCCTTCTTCACTCTTCACCCACAACTGCCCCCCAAGCATTTCAACATAAGCTTTTGAGATGGACAGACCTAATCCTGCCCCCTGACGTGCCTGTGAATCAGCAATATCAGCCTGAACAAAACGGTCAAAAATAGCCTCTTGCCTTTCCCTTGGAATACCAATTCCGGTATCCTTTACATAAAATTCCAGAAATTTTCCTTTTCTGAAATAACCGAACATGATTGACCCATCATTGCTATATTTTATCGCGTTTTTAACAAGATTTGAAAGTATAGCATAAACCTTATCAATGTCCGTAAAAACAATGGATTCATCCAATGACAAGGACATCGTGTATGAAAGTTTTATCCCTTTGGCTTCAACTTCAGGTTTAAAAAAATTGTATAAGTATTCAATCAGTTCGTTAATATTGGATTTTGCAATGTTTAATTTCATTAAACCTGCCTCAATCTTCGAGATATCAACAATATCATTAATAATGCTCAGCATGCGTGCTCCACTCTTTCCTATAATGCTGATATACTCATGTTGTTCTTCTTCGGTGAGATCGGGTTGTTTCAACAAATCGGCAAACCCAAGTATTCCATTCATGGGCGTCCGTATCTCATGACTCATATTGGCAAGGAAGGCAGATTTGAGGCGGTCACTTTCTTCGGCCTGATCTTTGGCCCGGAGCAGCTCTAATTCTGCTAATTTCTGATCGGTGATGTTATCACCAAAACAGGAAGCACCGACAATTTCACCTTTCTTTATGATCGGATTAAATGACACCTGGATATATTCTTTGCCCGATGGATGATCATGCATATCTACAATGGTGAATTGCTCATTATTTAAAACCCTGTCATAATGTGATTTCCAAGTGGGGCGAATGGCTGATGGCAATGATTCTAAAAGATTAACCCCCGGAGCCAAAAGAACCCCAAAGTTTTTTATAAAACTGGACTGGAATAATTGATTGATATAAAGAATCTTGTAATCGAGGTCAAAGGCCCATATGCTATGTTGTGTACCTTCAATAATTGCAGTCACATTTGCATTGTTTGTCTCTGCAACCTCCTTGGCCAGGAGAAGTTCATTGGTCCGTTCGTTTACTAATTTTTCCAGGTTATTGTTAATGCCTTCCACAATCAGTTTTTCCTGATCTAATTTAAAGTTCAGAAAGAAGTTGCGACGGGCATAATACTCAATATTGTAGGCGGCAAACATCCCAATGATATTTGCACTGACAAAAAAGAAATTGTTGGTAATGAGTTGAATTATATTAGTATCGGTAAAACAAAATGCTCCAATATTATACAGCAGCAAAATAATCCAGCCCGAGACAGTAGCCGCAAAGAACCTGAGTTTTATAAAAAAATATCCTGCTGAAAAAACAAGCATCAAACCAGCATAATAGGCAAAGTTTTCAGGCACTAGCATTGTCATTATACTAATACCGACTCCTCCAAGTATAAATGAAATCAACAGTAATTCCTGCCAGATTTTAACGAAAAACTTATAATAAGACAGAAATAACACTGTTATGAGAACAGGTATAACAATCGCATACCGGATGATATAAAAAATCCGTGTATACTCTGGAAGCAGAAGCACATCAAGATAGCCAAAAACACCATACAAGAAGGCAAGCAACACAAAAGCAATCCTGAATTGAAAAATTGAATCAGTAAAATACCTTTCCCGGAAAAGCACTTCCTGCTCCTCGGGAAAATCAAGTGTAACTCTGTTATAGATCATTTTCCAGGTATTCATAATACATCGTCAGTAAACTATTGAGCGCAGGCCTTATTAATTATAAATGAGGCCGGGCGATGGGCAATTGAGAACAAACCAATCGCACTCGTTTTCACCGTTACAATCTTCGTTAAAAGTAAGGAATTACATCACTCAAAAGCAGAATTCTTTTATAAATGAACTACTTAATCCAGGACAACCTCACTCATTTTTTGAATTTCGAATCCACTGTTTTAAACTTTCATTACACATCCAGAAAATTATTTTCCATTAACCATCTTTCACCTTAAAGGTCTTCTTTAGCAGAACCCTCCTACATAGCGCAATTATTGATACATTTTATTCCCAAAAGTCATGGGCTATTTATAAATTTATTTTGGAAAATTATTTACCTTCTATGCAATAAACATATTTCAGGGAACCATCATCATGCACTTCCGAAGGGATATGCAGGATAAACATATGCATATATAACTACAATGAGAAAGCAGAAACAGCCTTAAGGTATTCTATCGGAATGCCTGGATTTTTTATATTGAAAAAGGAATGCTGACATCAAATTAGATTCTCAGGGCAAATCTGGCTTAGCCAGAAGCCGGGAAAACCCTAAATAAATCTTACTTCTTCACAACATCAATACTTAAAACAGGAGTTTTCCCCGTCCGAATTATTCATTAAATAAAGCC
>JAVEVB010000129.1:0-3872 GCA_034005265.1 Lentimicrobium sp. | reverse complement strand
AATTATCCCGGTTTTTTTCCCTAATTTTTCAATAAGTGTTTTAATAACCTCATAGTTGCCCTTGCCGACGAGTTCTTTTTCTTCTGTGATGGTAATGCCGTTTTTATCAACGTGGAGACCGTAAAAGATGTCTTTCTCGGGTAACCCCTCAACAATCAGGGCTTTTATACCCAATCGACCGAAACACTGAGAAGCCGTCCCGCCGGCGTTACTTTCTTTAATACCCCCGGTCAGAGGGCTTTTAGCGCCGGCAGATAATCTTCCTGAATCAGCGCAGGATGTTGCCGCCAGCAAGCCAGGAGCAAAAACCAGCTTGTTGTATTTGCCCAAAGGATGGCAGGTCGGTTTAACTTCATCCGCGACTATGGTGGAGGTCAAACCTCTTCCCCCAAGTCCCTTCCATTTCTCAGGCACCTCCTCAGAAGATACCGTAAGACTGGTCATATTGACGCGATAGATTTTATCTGCCATAGTATCACCATGTCCTTTCGTTTGTTATCTCAGTTAGTTATAGTTATCTTTTACTTTTTTTTGCCTGCCTTTTGACCATGCCAATGAAAAAAATACACCTCTAAACACCAGATAAAAGATTCCTGGAAAATATAAAAATTTCGGATGCGCTGGTTTGCCGCGAGGTTGTGGAGGTTTGAACGTAGGAATTAATCAAAGGAAAAGCTCGGACGAAGGTGGCGCCTCCGTAAACCGCAAGGTAACATTTTGGAATTAAAGAAAAGAGAGAATTAGTATGGCACATGGCGTCTCCAGGAAAAATTCCTTTAAAATTAATAAAATGGAAGTTCGCTGGAAAAGAAACACTCTCTTTCTCGATTACCCGGGCATTTTTGATTTAAAATGCGGAAACGTATCTATTTTACTAAATTTATTTTAGTTAATCTTTTTAATCTTGTCAAGGCACCTTGACTTTTTCCTTTTTTTAAGGGATATATATTTAATATAATATTAATTAAAAAATTAACCTTAAACTATTTGAATGGTACAAAAAGAAAGGAGGCATTTTTCTCAACATAAAAATACTTCCACATTAATCGATCGGTTAAAGGAAGAAAGGAGGTTTTCTTATGATTAGTTCAAAGTTCAAAGTTAAGCTTCCCTTTATCCTGGCAGTAATTGTTCTTGGTCTATTTCTGGTTCCCCTATGCTATGGCCAGGAGGGAATCACAGAACCCGAGCAACCTGCCGAAGAAACAATTGATCGACCCACCCTGAATATTAACACTTCATTTTACTCCCTGTATGTCTGGCGCGGTTATGAGCTGAGCCATGAAAGTTTTGTCATGTTTCCATCGGTAACCTTAAGCTGGAAAGGTTTTTCCATAAACTGGTGGGGTGATATCGACACCGACTATTACGGGCAGCCCGATGGCCTGCAATGCTGGGAACAGGATTATCTGGTCTGGTACAGCAACTCATGGCAAAAATTGAATTATACCCTCGGCTATATCCATTACAACACCAAGGCAACCGATACACAGGAAATCTGGATCGCCCTGGGGCTCAGCACGTTTTTGAACCCGACGTTCAGTGTCTGGTATGATATTGAAGACAGCGGTTCCTGGTACTACAATCTTGCCCTCTCACACAGTTTTCCGATTTGCAAGGATTACGTTTTCGGGAACTATGATTGGTCCCTGGATGTCGGCGGCTGGGTAAGCTACTACAGGCAGGATGACTATACCAAATACGATATTAATTATAGCGCCTGGCATGACGGCAACGTCTGGGCCGGCGTCAAAATACCGCTGAGTGATATCTGTTCCATTACGCCGAAAATCCAGTACTCCTTCCCGCTGAGTCATAAGGCAGATAAAAATCTCCAGGCAGCCAGTTTCGACGGGAGTGATTCCCAGTTCGTTTATGGCGGTCTTATCTTTGATTATACGTTTTAAAATTTCTCTTATTGCTTGAAAGTTAAGAGAAATTAATCATGTTTTTTGAAAAAGGAGGCCCAGCATGAAGAATCGCTGCTCTAAATTACTCATAGCGAGCTTTGTCTGCTTCGGGATATTGTTCCTGAGCACGAACTGCAGGGCTGTTACCATT
Source organism: Lentimicrobium sp. (assembly GCA_034005265.1). Taxonomy (GTDB): domain Bacteria; phylum Bacteroidota; class Bacteroidia; order Bacteroidales; family Lentimicrobiaceae; genus Lentimicrobium. The sequence continues at coordinate 1,811 of JAVEVB010000129.1, read as the reverse complement.
AAAGATGTAAAGCCCGGCGAAGACGTTTTTGGTTATATTACCAGGGTAAAAGGAAGTTTTGACCAAACCCTTTACCAGCAGGTAATCGGCGCTGCCAACGCTTTCAAGGAAGGTGATGCGGCTATTGGGGTCGGAGCCGATACGGATGCGACCCGGCAAAATGCCCGGACCCTTCTGGCAAATACAAAAATTAAAGACCTGCATGACCATCCCCTTCTGGTTGACAGCGTCCAGAAATTTATCTGGCAATCAACCGATACGGCCCAGTACGAAAAAATAAAGGGCTGGACCATGGGGCAGCTGAAAGACTTTCTTTTGACTAAAACCGAACCCGAGATCAAAACTATTATGGACGGTTTAAACAGTGATGTAATCGGCTGTGTTCCCAAGCTTATGAGCAACCAGGAACTGATTGTCGTTGACAAGAAAATTTTCAACCCCTTACCCGGCAGAAAAATCGGGGCAAAAGGTTATATGAGCGCCCGCATCCAACCCAATTCACCAACTGATGATCCAGAGGAAATTGTCTGGCAAGTTTTGGATGCATGGAGTTATGGCGTCGGGGACTTGGTTATTGGTACCAACCCCGTGGATGGTTCAAAAGAAAGCACGGCAAAAATAGAAACATGCCTTAAAGATGTTACCGAAGCCTTTAAATTAAAAGGGACGATTCCCTGGTGCGTCCTTGCACACATTGATGTGCAAGGAGAAATATTCAAAGAAAATCCCGCGTTGGTCGATTTCATGTTTCAAAGTCTGGCCGGAACAGAGTCAGCCAACAAGGTATTTGATGTGACCGTGGAAAAAATGATGAATCATGCAAAATCCCGAAAAGGACAACGCTACGGGCTCTACTACGAGACCGGTCAGGGTTCTGATTTCACCAACGGTGCTGCTGACGGTGTTGACATGGTGGTCCTTGAATCCCGTAAATACGGTTTTGCACGCGGTTTGAAACAGGAACTCGCGAAAGTGCAGCCAAAAGGCGCCTATACCCATTTTAATGATGTGGCCGGTTTTATCGGACCGGAAGTATTCCGGACCAAGGAACAATTGGTGCGGTGCTGCCTTGAGGATATTTGCATGGGCAAACTTCACGGACTCTGTTCCGGACTGGATATTTGCTCAACCCTGCATATGTCGGTCAGCCTTGATGATCTTGACTGGTGTATCGATCAAATTATGCCCGCAAATCCCGCTTACCTCATGGGCCTTCCCACAAAAAATGATCCTATGCTGAGCTATCTGACCACCGCGTATCAGGATCATGTGCGTATCAGGGAAAAATTCGGCTACAAAGTCGATGACGCAATGTGGGAATTTTTTAAACGGATCCAGGTCATTGACCAGAACGGAAAACCCACAAAACATTTTGGCGATCCCATCTGGGTCTATTACCAGTATTGTCTGGCCAAGGGTGATAAGCGCACCCAGGAAGCAATCATGGCTGAAGGCAAAAAGAAGTTTGACGATATTCACGGTACCTGGCTTAAAACCGGCTACCGGGTTCCCCTTGCTTCCGGACATGGCACAAAGCTCTGGGATTTAAACCCTGAACTCGACAAAAAGATCAGAGCACTTTACGCAGACGCGAAGAAAGCGATCTGGGCGGAGTTAACCCCGGAATTCATTAAAACCATCCCCAATGCGGTTCAGGTGGCCACCCAGTCAAAAGACCGGGAAATCTATATTGTGCGGCCGGATACCGGTGAACAGTTGAATGAACAGGCCGTGGCGACGCTTACCAAGCTGAGAGACTCTTGGAAAGGAAAAGACCCTGACGTCCAGATTGTCATTTGTGACGGATTAAA
>JAVEVB010000063.1:0-18486 GCA_034005265.1 Lentimicrobium sp. | reverse complement strand
AAATGGCTCTGTTTTAAAGGGGGCTTACTTTTAAAAAACAGCTAAACATAAATCAATTGTTGCTGATAATCATAAGGTTGCATTATGCAATTTCTTTGTATTGGTTTTTACCGGACAACAATGATTATTATATTCAAATGCTTGAAAAGGTATATATTCTTCAAATGTTTGGGCTTGCTGGCAGGTTACTATCTTAACCTGAACTATTCCTTACTAAACCGAATTTTTCCGGATTAAATGTTAGTGGCAATTTTTTCTTAACATGAGCATCTTCCGGACAGAAATACTGCTGCTCAGTTCCAAATTACTCGGATGATGAATTTACAATCAGCAAACAAAAAATCATTGCCAGATAATAAGGTCATACTAATTTCATATTGCCAAAATTATTACATAAAAAAACCGGTCAGGAAATGACCGGTTCAACAATTAAACATTTTGTTCTTTGGGGATATTTTTCAATATATCGAGTGTAAGATCCCAGAATTTCTGCACGGTATTTATCAGCAGCCTTTCATCGGGAGAGTGCGCCCCCTTGATGGTAGGTCCATAGGAAATCATATCCATCCGCGGATACTTCTCCCCTATTAAACCACATTCAAGACCGGCATGTATGGCCAGCACCTTAGGCGCGCTGTTAAACAAATCATGATAGGATTTCACGGAAATATCGAGTATCTCTGATTTAGGATTGGGAGTCCAGCCGGGATAACCATCAGAATGTACAGATTTACCACCGGCCAGATTAAATACCGCAACCACCATATTGGCCACATTGTCTTTGGCTGACTCCACCGAGCTACGCTGGCTTGTGGTAATTTCAATACGATTTTCATGAGTTTTAACCGAAGCAAGGTTAGTAGAAGTCTCTACAAAGTTGGGAATATCAGCCGACATGGCAATTACTCCATGCGGACAGGCATACAACGCATTCAGCAGACGCTCCTGTGTAGCCGCATCAAAAAGGTAATCGGGTAAATCATGCGATTTAAACTGCACATTCAGGGCAGGTTCGGTTACCTTGAACTCATTCCTGACAATTTGATGATATTCTTTTGCATAGGCTTCAAATTCAGCGGCAAATCGCTTGGGGAGTGTGATGATGGCTTCCGCTTCACGGGCCAAAGCATTGCGCAGATTGCCGCCGTCAAATTTCGAAAGCCGCATATCAAAGCGATGGGTAGCTTCCCACAACAAGCGGTTAAGGATTTTATTGGCATTGCCCAATCCCTTGTTGATGTCATCGCCCGAATGACCTCCCTTTAAACCGCTTACTTTTACAATATAACCTACCTGCCCTGCACCCACGGGGGTTCTCGAATAATTCATGGAAATCAGGGTATCTTTACCTCCAGCGCATCCTATGAAAATTTCGCCCTCGTCCTCCGAATCCAGGTTAAGCAATATATTTCCTTTCAGTAAATCAGGTTTTAAACCAAAAGCTCCGGTAAGTCCTGTTTCTTCATCCATGGTAAACAAGCACTCAATGGGACCATGGGCAACATCATTTGCGGCCAGCAATGCCAATTGAGCCGCAATGCCAATACCATCGTCAGCGCCGAGAGTCGTACCCCGGGCTTTAACCCATTCCCCTTCAATGTAAGGCTGAATAGGATCCGTATCAAAATCATGCAAGGTATCGCTGTTCTTTTCACAGACCATATCCATATGACTTTGCAGCACCACAACTTTTCGATCTTCCATTCCCGGGCTGGCCGACTTTCTAATTAAAATGTTGCCAATTTCGTCAACAATGGTTTCCAAACCAAGACTTTCGCCAAAAGCAACTAAATAAGCTGCTATCTTTTCTTCCTTTTTTGACGGTCGTGGAATTTTACAGATTTCCTGGAAATATCTCCATACTCCCGCTGGTTGCAAATTGTCAAGTTCTTTGCTCATTATATTAGTGTGTTTTTGATGTGTTATTTTCTTCTACAAACCTACATGTTTTTATGTGAATTCACAAATTACTGATAAGAAATAGCTTAAACATTCACTGAAGAAACAGAAAATGTGATTTAAAAAATTCACTATACCAAAGCCTTTTTCCCCTGAACACTGTTTTATATAAAAAATATTTATGGAACTCGTACAAGCAATTGAAAACAGGGTAAGTGTGCGAAGCTTTACGGCTGAAGCAGTTAATAGAGAAACTTTGCGTGAAATCATTCGTCGGGCGGGTATGGCTCCCAGCATCAACAACTCCCAACCCTGGAAATTTATAATTATCAGCAACAAAGACCTCCTCAGTAAAATGGCTGAAGGTGTTGCAGAACGCATCAACAGCCTTCCTGCAAAGGACAAAGACGACCCAAATAGTGCCCTTTTGTCAAGAGTGGAGTGGTTTTCCACTTTTTTTGAAGAGGCTCCTGTGCTGATTGCCATGTTGATGAAGCCTTATACCTCTGTTGCGGAGCAAGGTGCAGCCTATACTCATGAAGAAATAAACCGCATGCGCAATTACCCTGATATGCAGACTGCCGGTGCAGCTATACAGAATATCCTGCTCTCAGCCGTGGACTTTGGATTGGGTGCCTGCTGGATGAGTGCGCCTTTGGTCGCGCAGGATAAGTTGGAAAGCCTCCTGAAAGTGGAACAACTCTGGAAATTGGTCACTTTTGTTGCTCTGGGACATCCGTTTGGCAAACCTTCAGTAAAAGTGAGGAAATCAGTGGAGGAAATATCGGAGTTTATTTAATTTCAGATCATAGTCCACTAAGAAGGAATGGCCTACTTTCGAATAAGCTTACCCCCGAAAGTGCCGTATTGGGTTTTCAACTGATAAAAGTAGAAACCTTTGGGCCATCTGCTTCCATCAATCGTTATATTGTGAGAACCCGAAGGAAGATTCAGGATTTCTTTAAATACTTCAGCACCATCGGACCGGAACACATTTAAAGATACTTCACTTGCATTGTGCAATTGAAAAGCAATGGTTGTGAAAGTACTAAAAGGATTGGGAAAGGCTTTGGAAACCAACATATCCGGTATTTGAGTTACCCCAACAAGTGTATCGGTGGCCCTGATTTTTACATCATCCACAAACCACGAATACCAAAGGTTGGTGCCATACAAATTGTATGCATGCCAGGCAATATGCACCTCTTCGCCAATATAGTTGTTGAGATTAATTTCAACGTCATCTTCATAATTACTCACACCAGCCGGATAATCAAAGGCACTCCATACCGTTTCCCAGTCAAAGCCATTGGTTGAAACTTTCACCAGAAACTCATCGTAATCGTAGCTGTGCAAGCGAACAAAAGTTTTAAAGGTGAGTAAGGCATTTTCAGTAATGGGTATTGAAGGCGAAATCATCCATTCGTTTTGATCATTCCCCTGAAAGTCCCATTCCACGGCAGCCTGGCGTTCACCCTGTGGTGGATAGACTTCATATTCCACTTCATCGCTGTCCATATAATACACCAGGCCATAGTCATCCCAGGTGAGCCAGGTCAAAGGTTCACCGGTTACTGTCCAACTTTCAGGTGGAAAAACCTCCCCTTCGAAATCTTCCTCAAAAATGGGTTGAACCCAATCCCAATGCAATTCGCAATCCTCTGACCAGGAGCTATTGTCATGTTCATCGGTGAGCCAGAACCTGATTTCACCCGATGTGTGGTCGGGTTGACCGGGTATTGTCCCCTGATAGGTAAAATCTCCCTGAATGCCACCGGTTTTTATCATTTCCACTTCCAGTGTTTCCCCGTTGATGATGGCCTCCCCATTCAGTGTTTCCGGCATATCCGACACATCACGTGCAATCAGTTTCAGGTTCATGGGCTGATGTGCGTAAACCTGAGTTCCCTGAAGTGAAACCAAAACCGGCGGATCAACATCCAGGCTACTGGTGTTTACTTCAACATCATCCAGAAACATATTCCATCCATAGGCACTTCTGGCTTTAAGAATAATATAGGTGCTTCCCGGATGGTTGAACACGAATTCATACTGATACCAGCCCTCCTCAGAAACAGCCGGATAAAAATTCGCGGCCCGGCTGATGGAGTCCAGAAAGGTAGCGCCGACCAGCCCAGGAGCAGCATTGTAATATACTTCAATTTTATCGTGTCGGTTGTTGCTGGGATCTTCGGAGCGGAAAAACCAAAACCGCAGTACATTGTCCTCCGTCAGTAGCAATTCCGGAGTAATCAACACGGCCTCCTCCCCTGCTGAGGCATTAAATGACCCATATTTTACCATGGCAGTGCTTCCATCGTGCGGCAAACATTCCGGCCATTCTCCCTCTGTAACTCTTCCAAATTCAGCATCTCCGGCTACCACGGGATAACTCAACCAACCCGTTGGGGGAAATTGAGGATCATCAAAACCTTCAGAATAAGGGAATTCAGTGATTTGGGCCTGTAATTGAAAAGTACAGCCCAGCATCAACAACAAGCAGTAGAATTGTTTCATCAGTATAATTTTTACCTGAGGCCAAAAATAAGGCAAGTAAAAATCAAATAAAAGGAAATGAATGATTTTTAAGGACGGGCACGCTTAAGCAGGGAGATTGTTTGAGCAGGATCAGCAGAAGCGAACACGGTATTGCCAGCCACCAGCACATCGGCACCTGCTTCCACCAATAGTGGTGTATTCGCCAGACTTACCCCGCCATCAATTTCAATCAGGGCATGGGATCCCGTTTCCTGAATCAGTTTTTTGAGTTGCCGGAGGCGATTATACGTTCCTTCAATAAATTTTTGCCCCCCGAACCCAGGATTTACAGACATGATGAGAATCATATCCACTTCTGTGATGATGTCTGTAAGCATTGCGATGGGTGTATGTGGGTTTAACACCACGCCGGCTTTCATACCAAGTTCCTTTATCTGGTTTACCGCCCGGTTGAGATGGGTTACCGCTTCATAATGAATGCTGAGCATACTTACGCCAAGGTCCCTGAAGGTTTCAAAGTATCGTTCAGGCTGAACAATCATCAAATGGGTATCGAGCGGTTTGCGTGCAAGCTTACCAATGGCTTTGATCACGGGCATCCCAAAAGAGATATTGGGCACAAAAACACCATCCATCACATCCAGGTGAAACCAATCGGCTTCACTTTGGTTGAGCATTTCAATATCTTCGCCCAAACGGGCAAAATTTGCTGAAAGTAAGGACGGGGCGATCAAATGGGGACTCATATTTCTGTTTTTTATGCGAAGGTACAGTATTTTAAGGAATCAAAACAATCATTTCTTAGCTTTGAAACTGCCGTAACAGTAGCGAGCGCAACACGATTAATCATGAAATTTTAAGATCGCTAAAACAAGCTGAGTGAACCCGCCCGGATTCAGCACTTATCGTTTTGTGACTATTCCCTCTTACGATAACATCTCAAACAATAACTATTGCCTAAATAGCACTACATGCACCAGGGAATTACTATGCCTTTGGTAATTTTGAAAATTCCTCCGTAACCATCGGAACCATCTGCTCTACAATATTTTCACTGTGAAAATTGATCAATAACCCTTTAGGTTTACCAGTTAGTTTAAGATAGGAAAGTAACTGAGCCCTATACAAAGGAATCATAATATCGGCAGCTTTTAATTCAACAATTACAAGCTTTTCCACCAAAAGATCAAGTTTAAGTACACCACCTAAATTTTTATTTTTGTATTTAATCGGTACGTATAATTGTGATTGAACAAAAAAACCAGCGTCTGTTAATTCTTCAATCATACATTTATGATATACGGATTCCAGCAACCCCGGGCCAAGATATTTATGTACTTCAATTGCGCTGCCTACAATCTTATAAGCAATGTCGTTTATGTATTTTTGAGTTATCATTTTTTGAGATTTTTCAAACCACTAAGACACTGAGGACACTAAGGTACACTAAGTTTTTATCGGTAATACCGCATGGATCATATATTTTCCTTAGTGCATCTCAATGATCTTAGTGCCTTAGTGGTAGCTTTTTTTAACCACTAAGACACTAAGGGCACTAAGAGCCACTATGTTAATGTCTGTAATACCGCATATATTATATCCTTTTCTTAGTGTTTCTCAGTGATCTTAGTGCCTTAGTGGTATTTTTTTTTAACCACTTAGACACCGAGGACACAAAGGGTCACTAAGTTAATGTCTGCAATACCGCATGGATTATTTCTTTTTCTTAGTGCATCTTAGTGGTCTTAGTGCCTTAGTGGTAATTTTTTCTATCCCTTCTTAATGGTATTTTTTTTACAAAAAAAGAGCGGAGGTTAGTCCGCTCTTTTAATTTTTATCCCAGATAAGTTTTCAGGATTTTGCTCCGTGAAGTGTGTTTCAACCTTCGGATGGCTTTTTCCTTAATTTGTCTTACACGTTCGCGGGTAAGGTCGAAGCGTTCGCCAATTTCTTCGAGAGTGAGAGGATGTTCGCCGCCCAGTCCGAAATATAAACGCACCACATCGGCTTCACGCGGGGTTAAGGTTGCAACAGCACGCTCAATCTCCTTGCGCAAAGATTCATACAACAATTCCGTTTCGGGCGTTGGACCATCGTCGCTACGCAAAACATCGTACATGTTGTTGTCCTCGTCCTGCACCAATGGTGCATCCATGGAAACATGGCGACCAGAGTTACGCATCGATTCCTTTACCTCATTCTCACTGATCTCAAGCAAGCCGGCAATTTCATCAGAATTGGGTTCACGCTCAAACTCCTGTTCCAGGCGGGCGTAAGCCTTGTTAATTTTGTTGATGGAGCCAATCTTGTTCAGCGGAAGCCTTACAATACGCGATTGTTCGGCCAAAGCCTGAAGAATGGATTGACGAATCCACCATACGGCGTAAGAGATAAATTTAAATCCACGGGTTTCATCAAAACGTTGGGCGGCTTTTATTAAGCCCAGATTACCTTCATTGATAAGATCGGGAAGGCTAAGACCCTGATTTTGATATTGTTTGGAAACAGAAACGACAAACCTCAGGTTGGCTTTGGTTAGTTTTTCAAGTGCAGCACGGTCACCTTGTTTGATCCGCTGTGCCAAAGCCACTTCTTCATCAGCGGTAATCAGTTCAACTTTACCGATCTCCTGCAGATATTTATCAAGTGATGCGGTTTCGCGATTGGTAACCTGTTTAGTAATTTTTAATTGCCTCATTATTCTCCCTTTAAATTAACAGCGAATCATTTTACGAAAAAAAAGACTTAAGGTTACATTATTTCGGATTTTGATCCGGTTTTGGGAGCAAAACTTTGCGTGAAAGTTTGAGCTTACCGGTTTTGCTGTCAATTTCAATGAGTTTGACATCAATCTGATCGCCAACTTTCAGCACACTTTCAACTTTCTCAAGACGGGTATGGTCAATTTCAGAGATGTGCAGTAACCCATCTTTACCGGGAAGCACTTCAACAAAAGCACCAAAAGCAGTAATATTCTTAACTGTGCCGTGATAAACGGTTCCAATTTCGGGAATGGCAACGATGCGCTTGATTTTTTCCAATACGGCATCAATGGCCTCTTTATTGTTGGAAACAATATCAATCATACCAAACTCGCCCACTTCTTCAATAACGATGGTTGAGCCTGTTTCACGCTGCATTTCCTGAATTACTTTTCCACCAGGGCCGATAACGGCACCAATAAATTCTTTGGGGATAGTAATTTTAACAATACGTGGAACATGAGGTTTATAATCTTCACGCGGTGTGGTAATGGTTTTTGCCATTTCACCGAGGATATGCAAACGGCCACGTTTTGCCTGCTCCAGCGCTTCTGAAAGCACTTCGTAAGGCATTCCATCAACCTTGATGTCCATTTGACAGGCAGTAATACCGTCAACAGTTCCGGTTACTTTAAAATCCATATCACCCAAATGATCCTCATCGCCAAGGATATCGCTGAGCACAGCAAAACGTTTGGTTTTTGTATCAGAAATCAAGCCCATGGCGATTCCCGAAACAGGTTTTTTAATTTTCACTCCGGCATCCATCAGCGCCATAGTACCTGCACAAACAGTTGCCATTGAAGAAGAACCGTTTGATTCAAGAATATCGCTGACCACACGAATGGTGTAAGGATTTACATCAGGAGCAGGAATTACTGGTTTTAAAGCACGCATGGCAAGATTACCGTGGCCAATTTCGCGGCGACTGGTTCCCATCATTCGTTTTACTTCACCAGTTGAAAATGGCGGAAAATTATAATGAAGGATGAAGTTAATTTTTTCTTCAATCACTGCACCATCAATCATTTGCTCATCCAACTTTGTACCCAGCGTAACGGTGGTAAGGGATTGAGTTTCGCCGCGGGTAAAGATGGCTGAACCATGCACAGCGGGAAGGTAATCAACTTCGCACCAAATGGGGCGGATTTCATCCAGCTTACGTCCATCCAAACGCTGACGGTTATCCAAAATGGCATTGCGTACGGCTTCTTTTTCCACATCGTGGTAGTAACGGGAGATCATTCCTGCTTTTTCAGCAGCTTCTTCCTCACTAAGGGTCGCTATAAAATCTTCTTTAATCGCTTTAAAAGCGTCGGTACGTTCATGTTTGGCCGAAGCATGGCTGGCAACATCAAATACACGGTCGTAAGCAAATTTATGAATGGCTTCTTTCAGCTCTTCATCATTCTTCTCATGACAATATTCCCGTTTGGGATTGGCTTTTTGAACCATGGCAGCCAGTTCAAGCTGCGCATTGCATTGAATTTTGATGTGTTCATGGGCAAATTTAATTGCCTCAATCATATCATTTTCCGACACTTCATTCATTTCGCCTTCCACCATCATAATATTGTCGATAGATGCAGCAACGATGATGTCCATATCGGCACTTTCAAGTTCCTTAATGCCAGGATTTACTTTAAACTGGCCATTGATGCGTGCCACGCGAACCTCAGAGATGGGCCCCTGGAAAGGGATATCGGAAACGGCCAATGCAGCAGAAGCGGCAAGTCCGGCCATTGCATCGGGTAATATGTCTAAATCAGAAGATATAAGGGTAATCAGCACCTGTGTTTCCGCATGAAAATTATCGGGGAATAGTGGCCTGAGGGCACGGTCAACGAGTCGGGAAATAAGAATTTCGTAATCTGAAGGGCGTGCTTCACGCTTAAAAAAACCACCGGGAAAACGTCCGGCAGCGGCATATTTCTCACGATATTCTACTGTGAGTGGCATAAAATCGACATTCTCGGCCGCTTCTTTTTTGGCCACAACGGTTGCCAGCAACATGGTGTCGCCCATTTTTACTACTACGGATCCATCAGCTTGCTTTGCCAAACGACCGGTTTCAATTGAGATGGTCCTTCCATCTCCAATGTCGAAAGTTTTTACTATTCCTTGCATATGTTGTTGTGAAATTGAATTTTACCGGTTTTCCTTATCTGGGGAAAACCGCGTTGCAAAATTAACGTTAATTATCATAGGTATGAGAAATGAAGAAAAAATCTCAAGCCCTATTACGCAAAAAGAGGCAATACATGATTGCCCCTTTTGCAAATTTTTTATGAGAATGATTACTTCCTCAGGTTAAGTTTCTTGATGATCTCACGATACCGTTCAATTTCTTTTGCCTTCAGATAATCAAGTAATCTTCTGCGTTTACCTACCAAACGAACCAGTGAACGTTCTGTAGCTTTGTCGTTTCTGTTGATCTTGAGGTGACCTGTAAGGTGCTGAATACGATGGGTAAAAAGCGCAATTTGTCCTTCTGCTGATCCGGTATCGGAAGCACTTTTTCCATTGTCGCTAAAAATATTCTTTTTTACTTCTGAAGTTAAGTACATATCGGTAATGATTTTTTGTCTTTTGAAACGGGCTGCAAAAATAGAACTTTATTTTTATGTGTACAACCTTTTTGAGATTTTTTTTTCATACCACAAAAGCATACTGCTTTTAAATTGTTGTTTTGTCATATTAAGGAAGAGCAAAGATAGGTAACTATTTCATATAAAGTTGATTGAAGTTTAAACTAAATAAACTCCTGCAAAATTTTCAACTTAATTACCCTTAAGGCAAGTTTCAATTAAACAACAACTACCGTTTTCCGAAATGAGCTTTGTACGATCTGATGTTTTACAAAATAATTAAACATGACATCATATGATGAGGTTTTCTGTTTGCATTCTTCCGCGCCCATATTTTTCTGGCACACCTTGCATAGTTACAAAGGCAACTTTATAGCTGATTTCGGGCTCCACTTTGCGATTGCCAAAAAATAACTTCTGGATACGCTGGCCATAAGGCTTCTCAGCTTGACATAAACAGTAGGTCCGGGGCATAATTTATCATATTTTATCATCTTTAATCACTGAAATTCTGAAAGGAACAGCATAATTTGATGGTTCATTGTCATGCTTGTAATAAAGTGAATACTGCCTGCTTAACTCCACGCCAATATAAAAAATGATAGAAGCATAATAGACCCAGGCCAGTATGGCAATAAAAGCACTTACCGCACCATAAACCGCACCCATACTGTTATTTCCTATGAGTAATCCTATAAGGATTTTACCTAACGAAAAGAGAAAAGCCGTAAAAAAACCAGCAAACCAACTCGCATTCCACCGTACTTTAACATCAGGCAGAAAACGGAAAATCAAGGTAAAAACAACGGCCACAATACCAAGCGACAATGCAATATTAAGAATCTGTGCCAATACAACAAAATCGGGGGTAAGAAATTGGGTAAGTATATCTTTCAAAAAGGCTACCACCGCATCAATAACCAACGAAACGAGCAACACAAAGCCGAGGCTTAAAATGACACCAAACGACAAAACCCTGTCCTTCAGCAATTTTATGATGTTCATTTTTAAATTGTCTTTCACTTTAATGCGCCAGATATAGTTGATAGAATTTTGTATAGTAGCAAACAAGGTTGTGGCAGAAACAAGGAATAAAACGATTCCCACCGCGGTTCCAATGCCTTTTTTATCTGAAATCTGGTAATTGTCAATGGCTTCATTCAGAAGTTTCGAACTGTCCTGACCAATGAGCACGTTCAGTTCTTCAAACAACTTGTATCGAATCGCATCATCCCCAATAACAAAGCCAAATACAGCAATAATGATAATCAGAATGGGTGCTATTGAAAATATGGCAAAATATGCGGTGGTACCAGATAAATCGATAATGTTACTGTCACCTATGTTCAATACCGTTGCCTTCCATATTTTGAAAGTATCAGTGAGCGCTGTCTTAACTTTTTGTATTTTCATGACTTCTTAAAAATTTGCTTCCACTTTTTAGTAAACCATTTAAATTCAAACCGGTGTTTTTCTGTCCCACGATCGCTTAACAAGTATGCAAAAGGTTGTAATTCGGGTATATTGCGCATTACTATTTTCAAAATTGCCATTACGGGCACCACGATAAGCATACCTGCTATACCCCAGATTAAATTAGCCAGTAGCAAACCAACAATGATGGCCAGGGGATTAATTTTAATATTGTTACCAACGATGTTGGGGGTGAGCAAGTTGTTTTCAATAAACTGAACAATAGCAAACAAAATAGCGATTTTAACCACGATTGATAACGGATCATCCAATGAAAACAGCACATAAAGAATGGGGATAAGTCCACCAATGAAGGTACCGATATAAGGAATAAGGTTCAGAAATGCTGCCAGAACACCAAAAATAATGGCATTCGGTACACCAATAATGAGCAGACCTGTAGTATTGAGCACCGCCAGGATCAACACAACTATAAGTATCCCACCCAAATATTTCACAGTAACATCCGAAACCTCACGAAGGATACGTAATGCTGTTGGCTTATTTTTTCTACCAACCATCCTAAAGATGAAATACGCTGTTTTTGTTCGGTAAAACATCACGAAAAACGTGAATACCGGCAAAATAAATATCTGGAACAAGGTGGTGGTGGTTCTGGAAAAATAATCACCCACTTTTGATTCCCAGGAGGAAAATATATTCTCAGAAGCCCTGCTAATCGCCTGGTCCATAGCATGGCTGCGCATTCCAAGCTTATCTTCCAAAGCACCTTGAAATGACGATAGTTTGGTCGTCACTTGTTCCTTAAGGGCGGTAAAGTCAATGGTTGCATTAGACACTTTTATACCAACGAATAACCCGATGGAGGCCAATACTGCCACAGCAAGCAAAATCACAATGAATATGGATATTCCCCGGTGTACGCCCCGTTTTTCAATTTGCCAGGTTAACGGGTATAATAAGTAACCGAAGAAAAAAGCAACCGCCAGAGGAATTAGAAAAACCTTTCCAAGAATTAAGGTTAATATAATCATTGCAGCTATAAATAGGGATAACGCTGTTTTAATCAGGGTCTGGTTTCTCATAATATCATGTTGATTACATTATAAACATTAAAATTTGTGCCAATGTTTCTGCTATAAGCCATTTTAAGTAATTGATGATGTTTCAAATAACAGCAACAGATATAATATTACACATAATTGGGGAAAATGTGGAATAACCTACCCCATTTGCTGCAAGCAATGATTCTGATAAATATCGTTTTAAATCATGGCATGGTATTGGTTTTCCCCGATTATGAATACCAGACTGTGAATACTTCAACATATCCAGGCATCAACTGTTTATAAAGGAAATACCCGTCACACATGTTAAAATTTTTATTTCGTTTTATTTTTCTAATCGTTTACTTTAATGGTATAGCACTCCAGGTTCCGGCTCAGGATAATTACGAGGTGCGCAAAGTTACCTTCAAAGGCAACCGAACCCTTGATAAGGATTTTCTTCTGGAACGCCTCGCCATGAAGGAAGTGTCGTGGATTGAAAAGGTAGTTCTCAATAACGAGCCATATTTATATAACGAAGAATTAATAAACCTTGATTTGGAGCGGCTAAAGAAAATTTATCAGTCCGAAGGTTTTCTGGAAGCAAACATTGCACTCCAGCCCTTAAAAATCAATGACAAAAAGAAAACAGCAAAATTAACCATTGAAGTAAAAGAAGGCCAGCCTGTTTTGGTGGACAGCATCAGCTTTGAATTGACCGGTGAGGCCGGGAATGCAAAAATGGATTCCCTCACCAAAAAAGTTTTACGTAAGGTGAAACTTGGACCAGGTAACCGGTTCAGGGATGATGGTCTGATGAACGATATTCTAATCATAGAGAATGCCTTTAAGAACCTTGGCTATGCCTATGCATCAACAACCTACGATTTATACCTCAGACCGGAAGAATACCTTACCGGCATCCATTATATTATTGAACCCGATCAGCTTTCTTACATAGGGCCAACCAGTATTGAAGGCAATAAACATGTAAAAGAAAAATTTATCCGCAAGCAACTCAAATATAAAGAAGGCGACCTTTACGACAGGTCTTCCCTTGAAGAAACGCGCAAAAACCTATATAACCTGCAAATGTTCCGTATTGTATCGGTGCTTCCTCAAATGGAAGAAGATTCCACGCGCAATCCCATACCTGTTCGGCTTTACGTGGAGGAAGCGCCCCGTTTGAATGCCCGTGTGGGCGCGGGATACGGAACGGAAGATAAGTTCCGGACTTTTTTGGACCTCACTTACCTGGGATTTTTAGGTGGCGCCAGACGCTTAAACCTGCAATTGAAACACTCTGCAATACTTCCCTATTCTGCCAGTCTGCGATGGATACAGCCCCGATTTTTAGGCGACCTAAGTACCATAGAACTCAATCCCTACCTCAACCGCACTAAGGAACCAGGCTACGACACCCGCACCTATGGCCTGAAAGTTCCCATTGGTTATACCTTTAACCCCCGATGGAGTGGATCACTCACCTATTATTTTGAAGATGTGGAACAAACCATTGAGCCCAACGATCCTGAGTTTATTGAACAACAGGATGACAAATTCCCCTACAATAAATCAGGAATTATTTTGGGAACCATTTACAACGATTCGAAACCGCAATTCTCGGCCACAAGCGGCACCAATGTATCGCTTGCTTTCAAAGTGAATGGTATTTTTTTTGGCGGGGACTTCAGTTACACGAAATTGTGGGGGACTTACCGCACTTATTACCAGCTTGGTGATTTTACCCTTGCCTTCAAAGTGATGGCTGGTGGGATAAGCTCAGCAGATTCCAGCAATTTCATTCCGGTGGAGGATAGGTTTTATTCAGGGGGAAGTACCTCGGTGCGTGGATGGAACCGTGCACAATTAGGCCCAAAACGCGAAAGCGGCACCCCTTTGGGAGGAAGCAGCGCGCTTGAGTCAAGCTTTGAGGTGCGCTTCCCACTTTTCTGGCGGCTAAGTGCCGTGGCCTTCATTGATGTTGGAAATACCTGGCAAGAGGAATACACTTATCGTTTGGATGAACTTGCCTATGCCGTTGGCCCCGGATTACGCATCGAAACCCCCATTGGGCCGGTACGTTTTGATGTTGGCTTCCCGGTGTGGAACGACAAAAAAAAACCGCAATTTTTTATCAGTGTTGGACAGGCATTTTAACCTCATTTAAACGGATCAGGCATTAAGAATATGAAGAAAATCACAACAACTACATTAAAAATACTCGGATGGACAATCCTGGGCATCGTGGCGCTGCTGATCCTCGCCGCATTGCTGATCCAAACGGGTTTTGTTAAGAAAAGAATTGCTGCTTATGCTGAAAAGCAAGCCAACACTTTTATCAATGGTGAATTTACCCTTGGGGCAATGGAAGGCAACTTTTTTACAGGAATCATTATTAAAAATGTATTGATCACCCAAAAAGGTGACACTACAGGATATATTAAGGAGATAAAAACCACTTACAATTTACTCCCACTTATCAGCGGCAAACTCGATGTGCGCTCGGTTCAGGTAAGCGGGCCGAGAATATTCCTGGAGCAGATCAACGATTCTACATGGAATGTGCAGCAACTGATTAAATCTTCCACCGACACTACCCCTGCTGATACCAGCACAAGCAGTTTTGCGATTAATGTTAACCTGCTTCAACTGGTGGACGGAACCATCTACATAAAAACGGCTGATACACTCATTCCAAAAGAAATTAACAACCTTAAAATACTGCTTTCCGGCACGTATAGTGCGGATCAGCAAAGTTTAAGGATGGATGAATTTTCATTCAATACCCGTCAGCCTGATGTTTCGCTGGAGAAACTCGTGTTCAGTTTGAAAAGGGATAAAGAATCCATCATTCTGAAAAATTTCAATTTAAAAACAGCAAAGAACCAGCTGCGTGGTGATGCTGATTTTTCGGATGCCCCGGAACGAAAGGGAAATGCCAGCTTCAACAGTGAACCCATCCAAATCAGCGAATTTGAATTTGCCCTGCCTGACCTTCAACTTCCAGCAACACCCGTATTCAGTTTTGATGCGAGCTTGCGCAATGATTCTGTGAACGCAACCGTGAGTATTGAAGATGAAGACCAAAAAATAGTTTTTGACCTGGCTTCAGAGAACCTTTACACCTTCCTTTTTAATCCTGGCGAAGTTGTGCTCAAATATAAGGTTGATGGATTCCTTAAAAATATTGACCTGGCTTATTGGCTAAATGACCCTGAGCTTAAGTACCTCATCAACGGGGACTTAAAGGCGAGTGGTGAAGGCACCGATCCGGCCACGGCGAAAGTGAACCTGAGTGGCAATTTCCATGATCTCCTGGTGCAGGAACGCCCTGTGGATAAACTTGTTATGGATTTTGATTTTGACCATGGAAACCTCTCAGGCTTTGCCAAAGGGAATGGTGATTTTGGCGAATTTGAACTATCCCCTGACATTCAACAGATTCAGGACAATCCTACCTATAAGATTGACCTGACGACACGAAAACTGAACATTGCCGCCATAACCGGAAACGACAGCCTTACATCATCCATCAATATGAAGGCAAACATCAGGGGGCGGGGCTTTGACCCGAAAAAACTGGCCCTTCAAGCCAACGTGATGATTAAAAACTCCACGCTTCAGCAGATAAAAATGGACACTTTGTTCGCAGATGTGCAGTATAACCATGAAAACATTCAAGTGGATTCATTGCTGCTCCTCACGCAATCGGTGGTGTTAAGTGCCAAGGGGAATTATAACCTTAAAGGCCGCTCTGCAATTGACTTAAGGGCAAAATTTAGTGGCCTTGAAGAATTCAGTGCGTTTATACCTGTGGATTCCCTGCAAACCAGCGGCTCTGTTCTTGCCTCCATCAGGGGACCTTTCGATTCATTGAGCCTGCAAACCAATGTCCACCTGGCACAGACGAGTTACCCCGGTTATGAGCTGGATAGCTTAAATGTGGATGGACAGGCCTTTATTGTTGGTAAAGATACAACGGCCACGGCTAACCTTCAGGCATTCAACCTGCGTAGCTCAGCCATCAACCTCGATTCAATTGTGATGGATGTGGATGCCTCCGTGGATTCCATTTTTGTTGACGGCCGCGTCAAAAATCAGGACCTCAGCACCAGCATCAAAGCGGGCATTGTTCCGGGAGATGTGCTGAAAATCACGCTAGACGATTTAATCCTTGACTATAAAAATCAAAACTGGGCTTTGCAATCCCCACCGGCATCCATTCAGATTGCGCCCGAAAGTTATACCATCAATAATTTCAATTTTGCTTCGGGAAGTGCCGATAGCGCGCAATCCATTAAAGCCAATGGCACTATCCACCGGAAGGATGTGGAAGATTTCACCCTCGAAGTTGCCAATATTGACATCAGGAAACTGGCCGAAATGACTGGACAGGAAATAGATGCTTCGGGCTTGTTTGATATGAACGTGACGCTCTCCGGACAGGCCGATAACCCAAAGCTTGCCGGCAAATTCGGTATTGATAAGGCAGTCATGAACAATTACAAATTCACCGAATTTGATGGTACCTTCGACTTGAAAAACAACAAGCTAAAAGTTGAAGCACAGGCAGTGCCACAGGACAGTGGCAGGATAGAACTTAGCGGCTCCATTCCGCTGCATTTGATGATGGATAGCCTGACAATAAAATTCAACCCTTCTGATCCATTGGAGGGACTGGTAAGAATTGAGCAGTTCCCTTTGGCCATCCTCCAGACGTTGAATATTACAGAAAATATTGCGGGATATGCAGAAGGTGAAATTGAGGTTGGCGGCTCCATTGAGGCACCCAAACCCAATGGCAATTTCAGGCTGGTGAATGCTGCGGTGAAGGTTCCGGAATATGGTGTGGATTATCAAACCATCGCGCTGAATGTCTCGTTTACGCCTGAAAAGGTAATGATTGACACATTCAATATTAAGTCAGTGGATGGCAGTATGAAAGCCACGGGCGAAGTCAACTTCAATTCCGATTTTTACAAAGGCAACATCAGTGATTCAAAGCTCAATATCACCTTCGACCAGTTTAACCCGGTTGATCATAAGCAATTCAATATGCAGCTCTCAGGCAATGCAAGTTTGCAGGGCAAAACCGGGGATGTTGTTTTTGATAGTGATCTGACCATCCCTCAATCTGAATTTAACCTTCCGGCCATCATGAGTTTATTTGGCAAATTCAATGCACCGGAAATGCCAACCCCGCTCCTGGTGCGCGAAATGACGGAACATGATCACACCGGTGATAGCCTGGTTTATAACGTAAAAACCAAACCGGAGCAGGATACTACTGCCGCTCCCGGCTACTTTGATCGCCTACGCGGGAAAGCACGCATCAAAATACCAAAAAACACATGGGTTAAAAGTGAGGATATGCGTATTGAACTCTCCGGTGACCTGGAATTGATTAAAAGCAACGAGTTCTTTGAGGTATTCGGCACGGTGGATGTAGTCCGCGGCCAATATGACCTGATGGGCAAGACTTTTATCATTGACAAGGGAAACATTACCTTCCAGGGAGGCGAAGCAATAATGCCACAACTTGATATTATCGCCTCTTATACATTCAGAAATGCCCAACGCGAAGAACAGAAGCTCACCGCCAATATCTCGGGTGTTGCCGAAGAACCTAAAATTGAATTCAACCTCGATGGAAATGCAATCAACGAAGGTGATGCCCTGTCGTATATCCTTTTCGGAAAAAGCCTCGACGAACTCAGCCTGGCACAACAAGACAACATGCAAAGCAATGGCAGTCTGGCGGGAAATGCCGCCGCATCGCTACTCTCCGCACAATTAACAAAATTCCTCGGCAATAAACTCAATGTGGACTACATCGAGTTTAACAGCAGCGGAAACTTTGACAATGCCTCTCTCGAAGTAGGCAAATACATCACCAACGACTTGTTTGTAAGCTATGAACAACGTATTGGCCAGTCCAACGAAGATGACCTCAGCGATTATGAAGTTAAACTTGAATATGAAGTGTTCCGCTTTCTGTTCCTGCAGCTCAACAACTCTGACCGGGACAGCGGTTTTGATGTAATTTTTAAAATTGAAGCGGAGTAACCAGGAAATGGGTTTAAATGGACAGGATGAACAGGATGAACAGGTTTGATTTTTTCAACCTTTGGGAGTGTTCAATGAACTGTGTCAGTTGTATTAATTCTTTCATCAAAGAACGTAAATAATTGATTAATTATCAATGGCCAGTCTCTCAAGTTATTAACCCATCGTTTCTGGAAGTTAAGCGTAGCA
>JAVEVB010000018.1:0-77796 GCA_034005265.1 Lentimicrobium sp. | reverse complement strand
CTTATCGATGTTTCTAAGTATTCTTGAACAACTTTCAATTTGAAATCGTCCGTGAATTGCTTTACTTGTACTCTCATAGTCCTGGTTTTAGTTTACTTTTTCTGTAAACCTATTTCAGGACAAGACACCTTGACTCGTTCCAAATCTGTCCCTCGTCCCTCGTCCCCCGTCCCTTTATACCTAACCTAAAATAAATCAGCACTTAATAAATCCTATTAGGATTTTTTCTACTTTTGCACCTCTTTAAACAATAGCCTAACAATACAGGAGCATTAATGAATAAATATCCTGAATATAAACAACTTAACCTTTCAGCCATCGGCACAGAAGTGCTGAAACGCTGGGAAGAGGAAAACGTCTTCCAAAAAAGTCTCGATATTCGTCGCGACAGTAAGCCTTTTGTCTTTTACGAAGGACCTCCTTCCGCCAATGGTGTACCCGGCATTCATCACGTGATGGCACGCGCCATTAAGGACATTTTTTGCCGTTATAAAACCATGAAAGGTTTTCTGGTCAACCGCAAGGCCGGCTGGGATACACATGGATTACCCATTGAAATTGCCGTTGAGAAATTCCTGGGCATTACCAAAGAAGACATCGGTAAAAAGATTTCGGTGGACGAATACAATAAAGCCTGCCGCACCGAAGTAATGAAATACAAGGATTTATGGGACGACCTTACCCGCCGCATCGGATATTGGGTTGACCTTGAACATCCTTACATTACCTTCGACAACAAATATATGGAAACCATCTGGTTTCTGCTGGGAAAATTGTACGAGAAAGGATTACTGTACAAAGGATACACCATTCAGCCGTTTTCACCTGCTGCCGGCACCGGACTCAGCACCCACGAGTTAAACCAACCCGGTTGCTACCGCGATGTGAAAGACAACACCGTAGTGGCCCAGTTTAAAGTGATTCGAGATGCCAAATCGGAGCCACTTTTTTCAGATCTTCATGGTGATTTGTTCTTTATTGCCTGGACTACCACGCCCTGGACGCTACCCAGTAACACCGCTCTGGCCGTTGGCAAAAACATTGATTACGTGAAGGTTAAAACCTTCAACCCTTATATTTTTGAACCAATCACGGTTATCCTTGCAAAGGAACTGTTCAGTAAATATTTCCCGGAGAAAAACGCTGAGTTGAAACTTTCAGACTACGAAGCCGGACAAAAAGCCATACCGTTTGAGGTAGTTGGTTCCTGGAAAGGAAGCGAACTGGAAGGCATGCGTTATGAGCAACTGTTGCCTTATGCACAGCCCGAAGAAGGCGATGCTTTCCGAGTGATTACCGGTGATTTTGTGACCACCGAAGATGGTACCGGCATTGTACACATTGCCCCGAGCTTTGGTGCCGACGACTTTAAGGTGGCCAAACTCAACAGCATTGGCGCCCTAACGCTGGTTGACCGTCAGGGACGGTTTACTGAAGAAATGGGCGAGTTTGCCGGACGCTACGTAAAAGCCGAATATGCTGCCGATTACGATCCTGCAAAAGAAAATAACATTGATATTGACATCATCGTAAAACTAAAAAAGGAAAACCGCGCCTTCAAAACGGAGAAATACGAACACTCGTATCCTCACTGCTGGCGTACCGATAAACCCATTCTTTACTACCCACTCGATAGCTGGTTTATCCGCACCACCGCTTACCGCGATGAGATGCTGGCGCTGAACAGAACCATCAACTGGAAACCCGAAGCCACCGGAACCGGCCGTTTCGGCAACTGGCTCGAAAACCTGGTTGACTGGAACCTCAGCCGTTCGCGCTACTGGGGAACGCCCCTGCCCATCTGGATGAGTGAGGACAAGGAAGAAGTGCTGTGCATCAGTTCGGTAGCCCAACTAAAAGAGGAAATTGAAAAATCGGTTGCTGCCGGATTTATGAACTCCAATCCTTTGGAAGAATATATTCCGGGTGACAATTCCGACAAAAACTACAATACTTTCGATCTGCACCGTCCTTACGTGGATGACATCCTACTGGTTTCGGCTTCGGGCAAAAAGTTACTGCGTGAAACTGACCTCATAGATGTGTGGTTCGACTCGGGTGCCATGCCCTTTGCCCAATTCCATTACCCGTTTGAGAACAAAGATCACCTCAGTGAATACTTCCCGGCCGATTTCATTGCCGAAGGCGTGGACCAGACCCGGGGATGGTTCTTCACCCTGCACGCGATTGCTACCATGGCGTTTGATACTTTGTCATTCAAAACGGTCATTTCCAATGGATTGGTATTGGACAAGAACGGCAATAAAATGTCGAAACGTTTGGGCAATGCCGTTGATCCTTTTGAAACCATCGAAAAATACGGACCCGATGCCACCCGCTGGTACATGATTACCAATGCACAGCCCTGGGACAACCTGAAATTTGATCTTGAAGGTATTGCCGAAGTGCAGCGTAAATTCTTCGGAACATTATACAACAGCTACAACTTTTTCGCGTTATACGCCAATATTGACGGCTTTACTTACAAAGAAGCAGAAGTGCCACTGAACGACCGTCCCGAAATTGATCGCTGGATACTTTCGGAGCTAAACAGTTTAGTGAAATCAGTTGACAACTTCTATGATGATTATGAGCCAACCAAAGCTGGCCGCGCCATTGCTGATTTCGTAGATGCGCACCTCAGCAACTGGTACGTGCGTTTGTCGCGCCGGCGTTTCTGGAAAGGCGATTATTCCACCGATAAAATTTCGGCCTACCAAACGCTTTATACCTGCCTCGAAACCGTGGCCATACTAACCGCCCCCATCGCTCCATTTTTCAGCGATAAGCTGTTTACCGACCTTAACGGGATAAGCGGCCGCAATGAAGCCACTTCGGTACACCTGGCCGATTTCATGAAAGCGGATGAACGCATAATTGATAAAGGACTTGAAGAACGCATGCAAATCGCACAAAGCATCTCCTCTATGGTGCTTTCGCTGCGCAAGCAACACCGCATCCGGGTAAGGCAGCCATTAAGCCGCATCATGATCCCGGTATCGGGCGAAGCCTTCAAAAAACAGGTAGAAGCCGTTAAGAACCTCATCATAAGTGAGGTAAATGTAAAAGACATTGAATACATTTCGGAGCAAGGCGTGTTGGTGAAGAAGGTGAAGGCCAACTTTAAAGCCCTGGGTCCACGCTATGGCAAGTTGATGAAACAGATTGCTGCTGCCCTTGGTGACATCGAGCAATCTCAAATTGCTGAATTTGAAATCAATAATAAACTTAACCTGCTGGTTGAAGGGCAGGCAGTTGATTTGGTTGAGGGCGACCTGGAAGTAATCACCGAAGACATTCCCGGCTGGGTGGTGGCCACCGAAGGCAGCCTCACTGTGGCCCTCGATGTATCCATCAGCGAGGAATTGCGCCACGAAGGCATCGCCCGTGAGCTGATTAACCGCATTCAAAATATCCGCAAGGACAAGGACTTTGAGGTAACCGATAAGATTGCCATCGAAGTGGAGAAAAACAACGGGCTGAGTGAAGCCCTGAGTAATAATTATTCGTATATTTGTTCGGAAACGTTGGCCGAATCGCTTCAGATTATTGATTCGATTGAAATCTCAAAACGAATGGTTGTCGATCTGGCCGACGATATGCAGGCTGCCATTAGCGTCGAACGGTTGAGCTAAAAATGAACAGAGGTACGGACCTAAAACTAAAAGTAGCTATGAAAAAAGTTGAACCACAGGAAGAAAGTGTAAAAAACAAATATTCTGATGAGGAGTTGGAAGAGTTTAAACAAATCATTCTGGACAAGCTCGAAAAAGCACGCCGCGATTTGAAAATGCTTACCGAAGCCTTTGCCAACAGCAATGAGCACGACATCAGCGATACATCGCCCACGTTTAAGGTGCTTGAAGAAGGCTATCAGGTGAACTCCAAGGAAGAGAACAGCAAACTGGCCGCCCGTCAGGATAAGTTTATTAACGCCCTCGAAAACGCGCTGGTGCGTATTGAGAACAAAACCTATGGCATATGCCGGGTTACGGGTAAACTCATCTCGAAAGAGCGCCTGCGCATTGTACCGCACGCTACCCTCAGCATGGAAGCCAAACTAAACCAAAAACCCTGATTTGGCTATCTGCTTGCAGATGAGATACTTTCTGTTATATACGTTAATAATATATATTGCCCGGACACAGGGAATTGATTTCCTGTGTCCTGATTTGATGCCCTAAATACAAACATCCTTGAAAAAAGCATTTTTCATCGTAACCCTTGTGCTGATCTTAGATCAGGCAGTAAAATTGTGGATTAAAACCACCATGAGCCTGGGTCAGGAATATAACGTGCTGGGCGATTGGTTTATCATCCACTTTACCGAAAACCCCGGAATGGCTTTCGGGATGCAGATTGGCGGAAACTATGGCAAACTTTTGCTTTCTGCTTTCCGCCTTGCGGCTATTGTAGGCATCATTTATTATTTATACATCATCACCCGCAAAAAAGTAAGCAATGGGTTGATTGTCAGCCTGTCGCTGGTGTTGGCCGGTGCAATTGGCAACATGATTGACAGTGCCTTTTATGGCATGATCTTCAGCAACAGCAATTATTTTGAAGTAGCCCGGCTCTTCCCAACAGAGGGCGGATATACATCCTTTTTACACGGCAAGGTGGTGGATATGTTTTATTTTCCCATTATGCAGGGCATTTATCCTGCATGGATGCCCTACCTGGGCGGCTCCGAATACATCTTTTTCCGCCCGGTGTTCAATATTGCCGATTCGTCCATTACCATTGGCGTGTTGCTGATGATTTTCTTTCAAAAGCAGTTTTTTAAGAAGTAGGTTATTGCCACAAAGGCACCAGGGCACGAAGGTTCACAAAGGTTTATTTGATATTGTGACATATCTAACCCACGCAAAGACGCGGGGACCTGCCTGCTGACGCACGCAGGCAGGCGCAAGGATTTACTGAAATTAACATTTCATTTTGCCACAAAGCGATGCACTGATAGGACACTAAAACCAGATATGGCCTGGGACAAAGACAAAAGGTGCACCGAAAAAACCGGCACACCTTTTTGAAGAAATAAAATAAAAATCCCTATTTCGCAATTACCAGCGTTTCCGTGGCAATGGTTTTTCCGCCTTGTGTAAGGCTAACGGTGTAAGTTCCTTGTACAAAACCGGTTATGTCAATGATGGTTTCATTGTGCAGGCCTTGCAGTTGGCGGGTAAGCACCTTACGTCCATTTGCATCGTGTATTACAAGGGTGGTATTTCCCTGACCGGGTGCATTCCACGAAACAGTTACAAAAGTATTGGCCGGGTTGGGATAAACCTTGAGTTTTTGCGACTGCACAGCTTGAACTCCGGGCTTGTACACAGGCATTGTTTTTAAGCCATCGTCAAGTTTTATCGGTTCTTCATATTCTGTTAAGCCCGCTGAAAGCAACAGGTTGCGCGACAATGCAGCAGGTTTGTCCTCGCCCGATGCACTCAGCTGCATTAAGGCTTCATAAATGTCAGTGCCAGGCTCCAGAAGCATTTCAGGATTGTTATCAAAAGCGATCAGTTCATTCAGCAAACCGGCATAACGGTTGTGCAGTGCTTGTTCGCCGGCATCGAGCGTGAATTCAGAAGGAATGTTTCCCATCACCTGCTGTGCCGTACCCGGGTTGCCTTTAAACAACTGCCAAAAGGCCAATTGGTAGCGTGTTCCCGGTGTATTTGCACCTGCCAGCAATACGCCCATGGTGTCTGATTGCCAGGTGTGCAATGTATCATTGGCATACAGGTTGCAAAGGGTTGCAAAATTAACCAATACCTCATGCTTGTAGGAAGAAAGGGTGGCTTCGAGGTTTTCTTTACTACTTGTGGTTGTCTGGCCCGAAAGCACCTCGTTTTTCATTTCCTCGGTCATCGGCACCATCCTTTCATCTAACATTTCAACCATTTGTGCAGATTTTGCCGATTGCGGGTTGGCAACAAGCACATCGCGAATCATGGCATTGTTGAGCACTTCCTCTTTGGTGATGGAGGTTTTTATTACCGTGTCGGACAGATAGGGCGAACCGGTGAGCAACTGATTTCTGAGTACAAGGCCTTCATCGGGGATGCTGTTCGCTACTTCTGCCTGTAGTTCAGGCGTTGAACCTCCGTCAACTATAGCATCGAGGCTGGCCTGGATTTCATCTGCCTGTGCTTCAGCACCTTCCATAGCCAGTTTTACTTCCTCTTTTCCTGTTCCGGTACCTATGCGGCTGGGGCAGGCTCCAATTTTAGTATAAGTGGTGCCAGTGACAGTAGTAACGGTAGTAAGATCAGCCGGATCTGGCGAAAGTGATGCCGGGCCATACTGGTGGCGATAGTATATAAGCCAGTTACATGCATTGCTTATATCCTTTAAGTTGCTTGTGGTGGTAAAGGTATTGCCTGCCGGGGCACGATAGCTGCCAGGAACATTTGCTCCCTGATGGTAGGCAATGCCGTCCATAGCTGTAACCTGAAAACTGTTACGTGGAGAGATCCTTATATCGGTGCCATTGTTGATAAAATCGTTGCATTTGTAACACAGTCCATCAATCGAGCCACCGCTTTGCCTGTTGTACCCCTGGGCAATAGAACCGTATTGAAGGTTTCGGAACCAGTTATTGTAAACCTCGTTGTTATCAGATCCGGCCTCATTAATAATCAATCCATTGCCTTCGCGGATGGTACCCGCCGAATGAAAATCATTTTCTTCGATGGCAAAAGCCGTTGATGCGTCCATGTATAAACCATAACCACCAGGATTCATACCGGGGACATTGACAAGGACTTCAAAGTCGTTGAGTTTGACTGATGCAAAATCAATATAACCCAGATACATGCCCCTGAGGGTGTTTTTAAATTTGCTGTTATAAACACGGGTGATTCTTTGGCTGGTAGTGCCCAATGCGTAAATACCACGGTACAGACCGGTAAAAGTGCTTTCGCTATATTCGGTGCATGGCATCGAAAAATCTGTACACACCTGGTCAACATAAAGGTCAGCATCATAAGCATATATTCCGCTTCCCCATCTGCCCACCGATTGGTTGGTATAGGTATTGGTAAAACTGCACCCTTGAAACCTGATATTACTAACGCTGTTTAACCTTACAAAATAATCGGGACTATCGCCATTAGGCAAAACAGCGTTGGTTATGAAATTGCATTTTTTAAAATAACTGTTGTTGATGTAATCATACGGCAAAAACTCCACCGCGATTTTATTATTTGTAAAAGTGGCTCCATTGGCCATAACCAGCCCGCCTGAATAGTCACGGTCGGGTATATTGGTTCCATCAATAGGTTTCCAGGTGCGTATGCCGAATTCGGCATTTTCAATGGTGCCCCCGTTAATAACCAACATGCCCTGGGTTGAAGGCGATTGAACCACATTGCTGTTGCCCTGTACTTAAATGCCCTGCCAGAAGTTGTGATTTAATGATGTGAACAGATTATTATCACTCAGCAATTTACCACCACGGGCAATGATGAAACTATTGTCAGGCTTTGCGCTGAAGGTTGATCCTTCAATTGAAACATGGGGACAAGCTATAGTAATATTGGTATTTTCAAAATATGCATTGCTAATGGTCTAAATAGTTGCAGAGTTCTCAAATACAAGTTCAATGGTAGCTCCATCTTCCGCTTTTACCAACAGGTTGTCTCCAAAAGTTGCTTCCCCCTTGATTACAATCCTGCTATTCCCTCTTTTGCCCAAAAAAGTTACGTTGTTGCCTGCAAGCAGTGTGCTTCCGCTTTCGATGGTTATTTCGCTATTGTACATATCAATGCGAACGCCATTGTTAATGGTCAGGGTTCTATTGTTGTCCACTTTAGGATTAAATCGTGAAACCATATTGGCTTCAAACGTCAAATTATCCACTATTGGTGTTTCATGTGGGATTAAATCGTACTCGATGCCCGCAGCAGTCGGATTCCCAATATTAAATGGCATTGATTGATCATATGGTAATTCAAATACTTCGTTCCAACGATAATCGACCAAAGCTAAGTACTTGATCTGACCCACTTCTGTCCCTGTGTTCTCATTTATAAAGAAAACTTTCCCAACATCTGTATTCCAATAGAAATAACTATAGTCGAACATAACCTCGATCGGTCCATTTAGATAATTTCCATTTTTGTCTTTCCCTTGAATAGGGAAAGGCCCTCCATCGAAACTATACCCAGTATAATAATTCAAACTGCCTACAGGAGCGGTATAATTTGCTAAAGGAGTAGAACCACAACCAAATCTGAGATCATCACGTTTATTTGCTTCAATTTTTACTTTTAATAAAATTGCTGGATTAAAACTTGCCTTGGGCGTTAATGTATATAATTCATGGCCGCCCCACCATTGCAAACCAGCCGGCCTCCTGAATGGCAAAGTACTATACATCATCCACTTGTATCCATTATAATCATGTCCCGTTCCATAAGAATTATAAACTTTTACTGCCCCTGTTTCCCAGTCCTGCATATCAATAATACCATCATGATTATTATCACATGTGTTACAGATTATCCCATCAGGATCGGGAATTGTATCATATTTTTGCCATTTTTCGCACCACTCCAGGTGGTAATTGCCGCCCCAATCATACATTATACTATCATTATACCCAACAATAGTCAAGGCATGACCACCTGGGTGACAATAATTCAAATTTGTCATAACTAGTTCTCCAGCATGTGCACTTGGGTAAACCAAACTTTTAAGAGCTGTTTCAAAGTTAACCCCAAAGGTTATAACTCCTCCATTATCAGCATCTTCAATTCCATGATCATATAAATAATGTTTCATGTTATCCAAATTAGATTCCAATCTGGCAATTACATCCGGCTCACCATTATAGCCGGAAGGAAGACTCATATCAATACGTTCAACGTGATGCAATTTATTCTTGATTGCATTGTAATATAGATCATAACCTGTCGGCCAACGCCATAAATCGAGAATATCATTTTCACCAGGTCCATCAAATTCAGCATCGGACATGCCACCTGTTTACTTTAAGAATTTCTGAACTTTTTCGAGACTGGTATAACCTTGCCAATCAGCAAATCCATGATTCAGGTGGTTGAAAGAGAAATTAGGAACATAGCGTGTTTCCTGTAGATTTGATGTTACATTTCTTAACCTGTTTATCTCATAGGTAAATGTATTCCATACTGTAGCCACACTTTGACAGGCTGCGGTAGTTTTTTGGTGATAAACATACAATACATTCGAATTGTCTTTTTGAGGAAAGTATGGCTTAGTAGAATTATCAACCGCAGGAGGTAGTGTTAAAGACCTTGATTGTGGTGTAATAGTCAACACAGGAAGTGATTCATAATACTCCGCACTACTTGGGTAATATCCGGAGGTTGATGTAACTTCTTGTGCATAAGAAACACTAATACTGAACATGAACAAAAGGCCAGCCAGGCTGGCTTTTAAAATGGTTGAATTTTTCATAATTGATTTTTTAATGGTGGATTAATTTAATTGTTTGAAAAATATTTCCTGCTTTAATTTTTGCAACAACAATACATTGGGGTAAGTCCTCTTTATCCACAAAGTATTCTCCTAACGGGGGAATTTCAAATGTTTTAAGATGTTCACCGGTTATACTATATAATTCTACATTTACAAAAGAAGACTGCACTGATTTAAAAACTGTATAACTTCGAAAGGGATTGGGGTAACAGCTAACCAAAAAATGGTCTGTAGTCGGCTGGCATCCTATATGTGTAAAGATTGTATCGGTACTTCTATAAAGATAATTCCATGAATGCATAAGCAATCTGCCATACCAGTCTGTTGCGAATCCAACGGCCTCATTAAAGATTAATCCGTCATTCAAAACCGTAGTATAGGTATTGCCCCCATCTTCTGATACTGCAACGCCACCCCAGCCACTACCTCCGGGGTCACTGGCAAGAAATATGCGGTTATCAGGTACCACAAGCAAGTCGCTTACTGTTGCATTCAGCCAGATATGTTCCCAAACAGTAGTGTTGAAGTCATATCGGAATATACCTGTCCACCCACCAACCAATAACCGCCCTTCATTGTCAAAATCAATTGTTATTAAATAACAATCTATTTCAGGATCCCAGAATACGTTCCATGTTTTACCCAAATCGGTTGAATAATAAACTTTAGGATTGTTATTGCTCCAATTGTATGTAAATTCAGAACATGCATAAATTACATTGTTGGGCCCAAAAAAGATATCGGTAATATATTCCCAATAATCATAATCGAAAAGATTGAGTACAACATTCCATGTTTCGCCATCATCTGCTGAGCGCAAAATGGCATTTTCCCTTCCTCCTCCCATTAAAATAATGCTGTCATAGCCAAATCTTATAACATTATATTCCAATTGATTTATCCCATCATATACCCAGTCCCATGTCTCACCCATATCATGGGTGCGATGAACTCCATGATCAGAGGAAACATACAATGTATAATTATCTTTAATAGCTATACCCCGAATTGTTTTTGGTAAAAGGCCGTTGTTCTTAATTTGCCATGTTAAACCATTGTCATCACTGCGAAATACCCCCCCCTCGGTGCCATATTTGGCTACGAATATGATTCCTTGCTGGGTTGTAGCCATATCAAATAACCCAGTGTTATTGCCTGCATCGCAGGGTATCACTTCCCAGAAATCCTGGCAATAAGATGCAAATGAAAATAGAGATAAGGCAAATATGAGGATGGTGTTTTTCATAACAGTTTAATTAATTGGTGAATAATTATGGTGAATTAATTTATTTGTGTAGGAGAAATTTCGGTTTGAAATCCTCACTATATAAACTCCTGAAGACATATTGGTAGCATCCCATCTGAATGTTCTGCCACACATAATTTTATTGTGAAGCATTAAAAGGCCATTGCTATTATAAATATAAAGGTCTGCTTCACAAAACAGATCATCGTTAGTAATAAAATGGAAGTTGGTATAGTCACTAAATGGATTTGGGTAACATTTAAGAATATTTTTCTTTTCAGGGTCTATACTTGGAACAACTGTGAGCAGGGTGTCAAAACTCCGGTAAAGCCAAGCTCCATGAACAAGTATTCTTCCCTGTTTATCGAAAGCGAAATTCCTCATTTCGTTCATTTCAGGAATCCCCGAACTATTTGAAAAATAATTTTCACCTCCATCATTCGACTGCAAAATTCGACCATAAGACCATGAAAGAAAGATATTATCATCAGGCAGGACAAGAATATCATTTGGAGTACCACCAATCAGAATGTGTTCCCAAATTGAACTTGTAAAGTCATACCTGTAAATTCCTTCACCATATGTTCCTGCAATTAGCCTATCCTGATTGTCAAATCCAAGGGTTGTGTAATAACCTTCACGAGGGAATTCCTGCCAGGTCTTTCCTAAGTCAACAGATTGATAGATATTGCCAATACCAGAATATTGTGTACTCGAACAAGCATAAATAGCACCATTGGGACCGAAACAGATATCATTTATACACTCATTCATATTTAATGAAAGTACATTTTCCCATGTCTCACCATGATCTCCGGAACGAACTATTCCAAATTGATAAACACTACACACTAAGACTATACTATCATACCCGCAACGAATGACAATTGAATTTTGAAAATTGGCTGTCAGAACAGTTCGCCAGGTTTCAGCATGGTCAACGGATTTGTATATTGATGCTCCTCCAATAAAAAGATTGTCCTCTCCATCAACAGCTAATGCCAGCATGTGTGCATATGATAAACCATTTCGGAATTGCACCCAGGATTCCCCATTGTTCTCTGATCGGTAAACTCCTCCTTTCCCAATCCAGATCTCACTGACAGCCAGGTATATTTTACCAGATGAGTCAACAACAATATCATTTATATATGTGCTGTCAGGAGTATTGACATGTTCCCAAAAATCCTGACAATAAGATGCAAATGAAAATAGAGTTAAGGCAAATATAAGGATGGTATTTTTCATAAACTATTTTTAAGGGTTTAGTTATGAGTTGATTTAAAGCAAATATGCTTAACTAACACAGTGTTCGTTTAGAGTATTTTTTTTATACTGCCTGATAAAAAAGATTAAACTTTTTTATACCATAAATTTACTGCTAAAGATTTATAAAAAGCAAGTATTGGGGGGGGGTAAGTTATTAACAATTTTGTATGAGGGTTATTAACATTTATGAACTTTTAGGTATGATTTTTTGATTTCGGATAAGTTGGCAATAATCAGAAAGAGCATTTCAAATTTGTAACCACTAAGTATTCACGCTAGTGTCCATCGTGGGTATTATCTATTATCTGTACATCATTACCCGTAAAAAAGTAAGCAATGGGCTGATTATTAGCCTTTCGTTGGTACTTGCCGTTGCTATTGGCAATATGATTGACAGCGCCTTTTACGGCATGATTTTCAGCAGTAGCAACTATTTTGAAGTAGCCCGCCTCTTCCCTACTGAGGGCGGTTATGCTACCTTCCTGCACGGAAAGGTGGTGGATATGTTTTATTTCCCCATTTTGCAAGGCAATTATCCCGCCTGGGTGCCCTACCTGGGTGGCTCCGAATACATCTTTTTCCGGCCGGTGTTCAATATTGCCGATTCGTCCATTACCATTGGCGTGTTGCTGATGATTTTCTTTCAAAAGCAGTTTTGTGGGAAATGAATTAACCGCCACCAAGGCACGAAGACACGAAGTTGCACTAAGGATTTTTGAAGTTCTAACAAATCCAACGCCTATCTGCCCAAGAGCTCGGGCAAGCAGGCACAATGACACAAAATATAATTTAAAGTGCCGGGGCAATTTTATCACATGCGAAGTTATTGACACTGAATCCAACAATGGACGAATCACTTGCTTAAAATTAGTTTTTCCACAATAACAGCGCCAGTTCCTGACTTTAACCTGCACAAATAAATGCCTGAAGGGAAATTGGACAAACTAATGATGGTTTCAAAATCCAGACTAACATTAGCGTAAATTAGTTGGCCAAATGTATTATAGATTTTAATTTCCTCTGGTTTTATTTCTGTTGTTAGAACAAAAATTCCATCAGAAGGATTTGGAGAGAACCGGTTTGGTTTTGGCGATGGATACTGTTCATTAGCCACCAAAAGCTGGCAAACGCCGTCTGAATTTGGGTATATCTTCTGGTTATCAACTGAATGGCACATTAGCCAACCACCACATTCAAAATTAAAAACATCCTCAGTTAGCCCTGAGGTGCTACCAATTCCCTCAATAATTTCGGTATAATATGTTTCGGCGATAACGTATGTCCTCCTTGGAATGCCACCTATATTCCGCATATAAATTGACTCAATGATTGCAGCTGCTCCCAAAAATGTGTTGTTAATAGTGTAAGGCAATGCATCGCCAACTTCCAGATTGAAATCATAGAGTAAACTTTCGTAAGTATGTCCGGCTTCGATAAAATAAACTTTACGGGCAATAGTATCATCTCTTAAGGCGCCGTGATAAATGGAATTGTCATAATAAACCCAATTATCACATTGCCTTGTCTGATAATTTGGGGAGCCGGAATAACCCTTATGTATGATTTTCTTATATGTCTTGTTATTGATTAACGTGTCTCCGCTCATGTGGTAAAAACGCCTGTAGCACACTTCGCATTCATATCCCTGGTGATTAACATCCCATTCAGCATCATTTTGTGGAAAGGGCACATAGCTATGTTCCTGTGCTTTGGACGTAAGGTTAGCCAGTAAAAGAATAATGACAAAAAGGAGTTTCTTCATATTTCAGTTCTTTTAAATGATAAATAATTCACATTTGAAAACTTTTAAAAATGAATGCTATATAATTATGATTACATTTAATTAAGACAATCAAAATGAGTTTTACCCTTATTGAATGCATGAATAAGGTTGAATGGTCTGTCATCTTTTTCCGCCCGGTTTTCAATATTGCCGATTCGTCCAATATCTTTGGCGTATTGCTGATGATTTTTTTTCAGAAGCAGTTTTTCAGGAAGTAGATTCTTTGCAAAGAAAGCAAAACCCACGCGGAGACGCAGGAACGCAATGTTTTCCTGACGTTCCCATTTTGGTTTGCCACAAAGGCATAAGGACACGAAGTTTCACAAAGTTTTATTTGGCAGGCTAATCTCAAGCGGAAACGAAGCGTAAAGCAAGACAACTAATTTTTGAGAAAGAAGTCCTAACAATTTTGTTGTCTGATCGCAGTCGAAGGCTGACTTGTCTGGTCTTGTTTAAGGGTTAAACCTAACAAGTCGGAAGAAGACTTGTTAGGATAACCAAGTTACTCCTTCACCCATTTCCCATTTCCTATCACCTTGCCATTGGCGGTGATAAGGTAGGGATAGATACCGGTAGAAAGTGAGGAAGTATTTACCTGCTGCATATCTGTGTGTATTTCTTCAGTAAGTATTAACCGTCCATTCATATCAAAAAGCTCCAGCGTGGCTTGTGGGTGTTGTATGGCCAATTTTACCTGCAAGTAGCCGCTGCCCGGATTGGGGAATACTATTGCTTCCTGCGCAATGGGCAAATCATGGTTTGTGGTATTGACTATCAGCCCTTCGCTGTTTACTTTTAGTACGAAAGGATCGAAATGGCAGTTGTATGGCACGGCTAAGTTATTATAGAATTTGCCTGCAACCACAATATGCTTGTCACTGGTTTCTATAATGTCATTGGGGAAATAAACTCCGTCTCCGCCATAAAATAGCTGCTCCTGAAGTTCAAGGTCGTGATTGAGTTTATTCAAAAGAATCCAGGTTGGTTCATTCTGACATGGAAAGCCAGAAGCCAGCGTATTGTACCATCCTAATACCCAGATATAATTTGAGGTTATAAGAATATTCCTTTTACCTGACCCGGGGTATGTTACTGAGTCTAAACCTCCTGGTAGTTTTATCTGTTTTAACAGTGAATCACTTAAATTGTATTCAGCAACGCCTAAATCTCTTTGCAAAGTATTATCATCAATAAAAGCACCTGACAATAAATAAGTTGAATCATTTTTGTTACCAATCTTAGTTTGAGAAAAGAACTCATTTTCGGGCATGATTACTTCAATGTTCATCAAATCATAACTTATATTCGCAACCGGGTTCGTGGGGTACCAACCTGTGTTAAAAACGCGGTAATTGACTTTTATTAAGCCACTTATTTTGTCAATGATAAGACTTGAAGCAGCCTGGGATATACTGTCACTTGACTTGTAATAAGCAAAGTCATTATTCAGAAGGTCAGCTTTGATTACAGAGAAGTGTCCTTGCGGTGAATTATGGTTTGTTAAAATAGATAAAATATATGCTGTCGTGTCACCGAGAAGTTCAAAATCCCAGGAAGAGTTCATACTTTCTGTCCACATGCCATATATACGCCGGGTAACAATATTCATTTCATCATCGATGGTGTGTACAAAAACAGAATTGATTGTCTGATTGCCAGCAATAGAGTCTTGCGACCCGAGTAAATAATAATATCCATTTGTTGTCGAAGTATTTATTAACTCAGCAAAGCCTGAGTTTCCGGCTCCAAAATCATAGTTTCTGGTGTCGATAAAATCACCATTCTGATTAATTTTTGACATGGTTCCTATTTTATCGGAATTGCCAGAGGTAGTATTTATTATACCGCAAAACATCAGATTATTGTCGTCGGTTTCAATAATACTGTAGATGGCTTTATCATCGGAGGAAATGTATTTTTTAAAAAATGTTTCCTGCGAATGCACAAAAGTGCTGAAACAAGCAAATAGAAGAAATAATAATGCGTTTTTTTTCATATTTCGAAATATTCTTGATTTAAGTAATACCGGCACAGAACCAAATTGGAGTTTCTGTGCCGGCAGATTGGTAAGTTTAGTTGGTTGGGCAACCAATGTTAACCCCATATTTTATATTATAAGTATAAAAATCTGATTCTCGGCCAACAATATAATCAACAAAGACTTCAACAGAACAAAATGTTTTGTTTGCCGGCTTATTAAGGTTCTTTATGTATTCCCATTTACTTAAGTAATAGTTTAATTCCCCAGGGCTGAGGCAATTATTAGATTGATTACTATTTTCATACCAGATCATATAATAACCATAAGGATTATCAGAAGTAGGATAATGGTCTGCATGAGCAGGCCATGTCTCTAATGAAACAAAATAACTCGGAATAGTTGCAGGTAACATGAATTGCCTTGTCAATTCAGTAGTGGCATCACGTCCAATAAATTGTCCAGTAAATTCCTCGCATTTACCCTTTAATTCTGAAGAAAACCAGTGATCATCAGGTCCAAATGCCACATGAGTAGGTGTTGTTCCCTTTGTTCCACCTGAAAGGGTTACCTCGACCAATTGTTCATCATTTTTCAGGGTTGTTTCAAGGATACGGAGGTCAATGATATCATAAGTAAATTCAGGGTTGCCATTTTGCAATGCCATATTTTCAGCCATTGCATTAATGGATGCATAGATATCCTGTAAATCTGAATAGCTAATTTCTCCATTACCGGCGGGCCATGTAAGCGTGTCGCGTGTAAATTCAACCTGAATAAATTCGTGGGTGTTGTTTGCCTGCTCGTAATTGAGTAAACCTTCAAGATACCATTCGGCAGTATCTGACAGCATAGACCCGCCACTTTTGGAAAATAAATCCTGCTTAAAGCTAACCAATTTGAGGGTGGTTTTGTCCTGTATGTTATTCTGTTGATCATCTGCTTTATTGCTCTCCTTACTACAGGAAGCAAATACTATTGCTATTGCCATAATAGCAATAAATATTTTATATGATTTAAGTTTCATTTTTAAAAGATTTGAGATTATAAATTCGATTAAAATACCAAAACATTGAGCCTGTTACGGAGGCTCCGTTTCCTTTATCTCAGGTCTCTTAATTATACGATATATATATATATATATATATATATAATTCTGTTTTTCATCACTTCTATTTATTTTGTATCTTAACGCAAAAGTATAAATAATATTTTAAAGTAGTAAAAATTAATTTTCAAGATGAAAAATATTTTACAAAGGTGCTTCTTAAATTTATTTATAACAGTTTGGGTCTGGCATTTTTGCAGAAATGCAAGCGGAAATTAACATGGGTCGCAACTCCTTGTTGCAATTGAGAAGTAAAAAATACTCAACATCCTTAGGGCCATTGCCTTGAAGTGAATAAGCAGATAAAAATAAAATACAGTCGCTAATTTGAAATTAGTGCTCTCTGATAATTTGAATTCGTTACTCTAATTTGCCGGAATCACCCTCTTCCGAAAAATCCTTTTCCATTTCCGACAAGCTCGTCAATTCCGCCATCAGTGCATCCAGTTCATGGGCGTCAGCTAGTTCAAACTCCCCAATGCGGTTACGCCTGAGGGCGGTGAGGTGAGCGCCACTATTGAGGGCTTCGCCAAAATCGCGCACCAGCGAACGGATGTAAGTGCCCTTGCTGCAACTGATGCGAAAATCAACATCGGGCAAGGCAACGCGGGTGATTTCAAATTCGCGGATGTTTACCGGGCGGGCATCCAGCTTTACTTCTTTTTCCTTACGTGCGGATTTGTAGGCCCGTTTTCCATCTACTTTAATTGCCGAAAACTGAGGTGGCACCTGCATTATGTCGCCGGTGAACTGCAGGGCAGCCTCCATAATCATGGCTTCGGTAATGTGGGCGGTTTCATATTCCTGATCAATTTCATGCTCCAGATCAAAAGAGGGCGTGGTTGCCCCCAGCCTGAAAGTGCCGGTGTATTCCTTCTCCTGACCCTGAAATTCATCAATGCGCTTGGTGAACCTGCCGGTGCAAACAATCAGTAAACCGTCGGCCAGTGGATCAAGCGTTCCAGCATGGCCTACCTTTATTTTTTGGATGCCCAGTTGCTTGCGCAAAAAGAAACGAAAACGGTTGATGACATCAAACGAGGTCCAGGTAAGCGGTTTGTTGATCAGCAGGACTTCGCCTTCTTCAAAATGGAATGGAATCATGATATATTAAGATCAATTCCCGCGGCCAGCATAATCAGAATGGCAAGGCCAACCACGATGCGGTAATAACCAAAGACTTTAAACCCGTATTTGGTGAGAAAGGAGATAAAAAACTTAATGGCCAGCATGGCCACCACGAAAGCCACCACATTGCCAATGATGAGTGTATCAATATTGTCGGTGGTGATGGTTTGGTAGTTTTGCAGCAATTTATAGCCCGCAGCGGCGAACATAGTAGGTACCGCCAGGAAGAACGAGAATTCAGCAGCGGTTTTCCGGTCGAGTTTCTGGCTCATACCTCCGATGATGGTTGCTGCTGAGCGCGAAACGCCCGGAATCATGGCAATGCACTGAAACAGTCCGATTTTAAATGCGGTGGGATACTTGATGGTTTGGTCTTTGGCCGGTTTGTTGAACCATTTGTCCACAAACAGCAGCACAATGCCACCCAGCACAAGCATTATGGCCACCACCACCACGTTTTCGAGCAGCATGTCAATGTAATCGCTCAGGAGCAGTCCCAAAACAGCAGCCGGGATAAAGGCCACGAACAATTTATAATAAAATTCAAGGGTTTGAAAGAAGCGTTTCCAGTAAAGTACCACCACCGAAAGGATGGCGCCAAACTGAATGTTCACTGTAAAGGCCTTCACAAAATCGTTGATTTCCATGCCCAGCAATTCCTGGGTGATGATCATGTGGCCGGTGGAGGAGATGGGCAAAAACTCGGTTATGCCTTCAACAATGGCAATGATGATGGCCTGGAAAGTCGTCATACCTTAGTCGCGCGGTTTTTTCATGATCGCAAAAATCTCAATCACAAAGCCTGCAATCAACAAAAGCGGAGCCAACGTAAGCCGCTGAAAATTGAACATAGAAGGGTTAAATACGTCGGGATCAGACGATCCGCCACCAATCATCAAAATAAAACCCAGTGCCAGCACGGCCAGGCCGATCAGCATCAGGCGGTAATTCTCCCGGCCAAAAGCGAACTGAAGTTCTTTTTCGTTTACAGGAACGGCCTTTTTATCGGCAGTTTCTTTGATTTGTTTCTTTAGGTTCATGGCTAATTTATTAAAAGAGGGACGAGGGTCGGGGGGCGAGGGACGACCTCCCTGGGGCCAACCGTTTTCCTATTATTTTTGACTTTCTATGCCGGAATAGTTCGACCTCCGGGCATCTTAATTCTTACTTCCTGCTTCCTATATCGGATGGTCTCGACTGCGCTCGACCACCGAAATCGATGTTGAATAACATATTTCGAATAATCTGCAATCCGAAATCGACAACCCGAAATCTAATAAAGCCTGTCCTGACTAATCCTCAAAAATTTGCGTACGGCAAAAAAAGTAGATAATCCGGTAATGAAAAGGCCCAACAATGTTACGATTCCAAAAAGGGAAAGAAACATATCAACATCCTGCATATCAACAAGTTCAGGTAAAGCCTGACGTGAAAAATACAGCACAACCACCAGCAGAATAATAGCAATGATTGCGCTAATAAAGCCATGCCAAAGGCTCTTGAATAAAAATGGCTTTCGTATAAACCGTTGTGTTGCTCCCACCAATTGCATGCTACGGATAATAAACCGTTTACTGTACACACTTAGTCGAATGGTATTATTGATCAATGCGATGGAAATAAGGAGCAAAACAGCTGTGAATGCAAGCAAAACCAGGCTGATGCGCCGTATGTTCTGATTGACCAGTTCGACCAGTGATTTATGGTAGAATACTTCTTTAACTACCGGATTTGCCAGCAGCTTTTTCTCGAGCATGGATAAGCTGTCATTGTTCGCATAGTCAGCTTTTAGCCGAATATCGATGGAAGCCAGCAATGGATTATAGCCCAGAAAATCCACAAAATCTTCGCCCAGGCTTTCAGTAAGCTCTTTAGCCGCACGTTCACGAGTGATATAATCGGTGGACTTTACAAAAGGCTCCAGATCCAGTTTTTTTTGAAACTCAATGATACCGGTCTCTTTGATATCTTCTTTAATTATGACAGAGAACCCAATATTTTCCTTCACATAATTGGAAAGCTTCTGGGCATGGAGCACAATCAACCCAAGCAAACCCAACATAAACAACACCAGCGAAATGCTGATGATTGTGGTTGCTGTAGAGGTTTGCAAACGCCTGCGGCTTATTCTGTCTTCGGTACGCGCCATAATGAGATTTGTGCCTGCGAAATTAAGAAAAAATGCGATTCACAGGAATATAGCCTGAGCATTACTTTATTTACCCCTTGAATCATGCATGCAAGAACATCTAACTTCTTTTTGTAGAAACAGTAAACACTTTCAGGCATTCGGGACAAAGACAATTGTCGTATTCCTGTTGCAGTTTTTCCAGGTTTTCGGGTGGAATTTTATAATCAAAGCACCAGCAACCGGGAGAATGAAGACATTCAAAGCCTTTGCCACAACGTGGACAGATTTTTGGGATTGGTTTAGCGATCTCACTCATAAATATCCTCACTTGAAAGGGTAACACACACCCGGTCAATTTTACCACCCAGGGGTGGGTTAAGTTTAGAAATTTTCACCTCGGCATCGGTAACTTCCGGGTATTTTTCATGCACAGCGAGCAGGATTCGATTGGCAACATGCTCCAGCAAGTGAGATTGCTGCGCCATTTCGTTTTTTACGGTTTCATAAACCACGAGGTAGTTTACCGTATCATGCAGTTCGTCGCTTTTCTCAGCCAATCGGGTATCCACCTGAATAAAAAGGTCAACAATAAAACGGGTGCCAATCACCTGCTCTTCCTTAAAATGCCCGTGGTAAGAGAAAAACTCCATACCCTCAATAGAAATCATGCCCATAATTGTGATTTTGAGCAAAGATAAGGAAATATAAAAATCAGGAAGTGATTTCGATACGAGTGAGCCCGGGTTTTAGTAGATTTGCGTAGGAATAAGAGAATATAAAGCTCAAGTCTATGACACTATTTAAACAATTTATTTTATTTTGTTGCCTGCAACTTATCCTTCCCGTAGAGGCTTCCGCTCAGATTCAACCCATCTGGCAGGTAACTTATGAGCGCATTGAAAACGGCACCAATACCAAAAGCGGTCTGAGCCTGATTTATCATGATAGCCTGGTCTATTTGTCACAACCTGAAGATAAAATTCAGCAATTCATTGATTACAGGACAAATGCCATTGTCAGTATCCTTCAATTTGAAGATGATTTGTATAAAAATGTTACCCCTTCCGGCAAATTGCCTATGCCGGTTTTGGAATCAAACCCGGATAAAATTCTTGGATATACCTGCAATTACGCCTCCTATGATTACTTCTCGAATAAGATAGAAGTGTGGTTCACCACCGATACACCGGCCAAAGGTTCACCTTATTCCAATTTCATTCCCGATGTGGACGCCCTGGTATTGA
The DNA here is from genome assembly GCA_034005265.1 of Lentimicrobium sp. Classification (GTDB taxonomy): domain Bacteria; phylum Bacteroidota; class Bacteroidia; order Bacteroidales; family Lentimicrobiaceae; genus Lentimicrobium. The sequence continues at coordinate 56,444 of JAVEVB010000018.1, read as the reverse complement.
AAATTTTGATTAATGGAAATCGTGAAATCGTGGCGACTTCAATCCAGAAATTAAGTGACTTTAAACTACCGGAATATCCAGCCGATAAGGCCTTTGCTGTTACAGATGCAGAATTTGAAGAGCTAAAAATCAACTCACGATTCCAGCGTCTGCCTGTTTTCACGGAAGAGATGGTGAATTTTGACCCAACCATCAAAACGGTGGTTAAAGAATTGCAGTCCGACACGACTTACCGTTTCTCAAAAGGTTCGGTCATCCTGAAAAAGGTTCGGCTTACACCTGAAATGATCCAAAGTGGGAATGTGTTTGTGAAACTTCATTGCCGGTCAAATGGCGATGCATATGACCGCACCGGATCGGTATTTATGATTTCGGAAGGTGAAGGAATTTCTGTGTTGGATGCCTATCTGAAAGGATTGGATCAACTTCCTGTTTATATTGATCATCAGGGGAATAAGTATCAGGGCATCCATAAAGAAGAAAATTACCAACCGCCCATTGAACTGATGAGGTTCTTCACCTCCTTCGGCGCCGGACATTTCAACGATAAGCGGCAAATCAACAATTATCCATGGGCCGGAGATGTGATGTATAAACAGGAAGTCACACCATTGATTCCTTCAGAAACACAAGATATTTGGGTGGGTGTTTTTATAGGGAATTACGACAAAGGCGGCCACATTGTAAGTCTTGAACTGGATTTTTATCCTGATTTTAATGAGGAAGCGAACAGCATGGAAAAATTCATACTCCCGTTGTTTTCAACCATTAACACCCTCGAAATGAGCGGGCAGAATTATGGACGGCTTTTCAACAACGATACACTCCGGGTGGAATTTCAGTTACCTGAAAATGTAACTGAAATTAACCTTTTATATACCAGTACCGGTCATGGTGGCTGGGGAGATGGAGATGAGTTTAATCCGAAACTTAACCAAGTATTTATTGATGGTAACGCAATTTTCAGCTTTATTCCCTGGCGGACAGATTACGCGACTTACCGTCTATCCAACCCGGCTTCAGGAAATTTTGACAATGGATTGTCATCCAGTGACCTAAGCAGGAGCAATTGGTGCCCTGGAACCTTAACGCCACCATGTATAATTCCACTCAAAAACCTTAACCCTGGCAACCATTTACTGGAAGTAATGATTGACCAGGGAACAGATGAAGGCGATAGTTTTAATCATTGGTGCGTGACAGGCGTATTAACCGGAAAAATAAAATTGACAAAATAATGGGACAGGAATATTTTTTTGAAAAGGTCTTCGATAAAATTGATTTTACACAAACCCCTTTTATCAAGGGTGAATACGAGGCATGTAAATTTCTCAACTGCGATTTTTCCAATAGCAACATGAGCGACTGCAAGTTTATGGATTGTATGTTTTCCGGTTGTAACCTCAGCCTGGCAAACCTGAGCCATTCAGCGTTGCGCAATGCAAAATTCAAGGAATGTAAAATGCTGGGTCTGCATTTTGAAACCGGCAATCCCATTGGACTATCGCTGTGGTTTGACAACTGTAACCTCAGCCATTCCTCCTTCTATCAGCGGAAGCTAAAGAATACAACCTTCAAAAACAGCAAATTGCAAGAGGTGGATTTTACCGAATGTGATTTGAGTAGTTCGGTTTTTGATAATTGTGATCTGGCCGGAGCTACCTTCCAAAACACCATTTTGCTGAAAGCCGATTTCAGGACCGCCTACAATTATTCCATACATCCCGAAGCCAACCGCATAAAAAAAGCCCGATTTTCGCTGAGTGGGGTTGCCGGTTTATTGCAGGGTTATGATGTCATTATCGAATAAGGTCTTAATGACTCTAATAAAATTCCTGTTTCCCCAAATAGACATAAGATTTGGGCTATAGAAAAGGTAAATACCCATATAATTATTACTTTTACATCTTAAAAATCATTGTTGTCATTGAGGAATATCATCATTGTACACAAATTTTAATCGGACACTATTGCATAAAAATATAGAAAATGGCTAAAAAAAAACCAGCAAAAGGTTCATCCACCCCCAAGAATGATCCGTTTATCAATACGGTTGAGACTTTTTTTTCGACCAACCCTTTTAAATCATTCAATTTCAGACAAGTAGCAAAGTTGCTTGGTATTTCGGATAAAGTGAGCAAGGAAATTGTTAAAACCATCCTTGAAAAACTGACTGCCAAAGGAACCGTAATAGAGTTAAATCGTGGAAAATATAAATACAATCCTGATTTAATTGCTGATAGAATATTAACCGCAACCGTTATAGGTCTTGTTGATATGAAGCAGACCGGCAAAGCCTATGTTGCTGTGGATGAACTGGAAGAAGATGTTTTCATAGGTGCCGCCCACACCGGCCATGCCCTGAACGGCGATACTGTTAAGGTTCACCTGTTCCCGATGAGGAAAGGCCGAAAGGTGGAAGGAGAGATTGTGGAAGTCCTCAGGCGGGGCCGTTCACAATATGTGGGCACGGTGCAGGTTACCGGCAAGTTTGCCTTTCTCATTCCCGATGACGTTTCCATTCCTATAGATATTTTTATCCCTAAAGAGGCGATGAACAAAGCGGTGCATGGACAAAAAGCCATTGCACGTATTACCGACTGGCCTGAACGTTCAAAAAATCCTTTTGGAGAAATTGTGCAGGTGCTTGGAAAACCCGGCGACAACAACGTGGAGATGCAGTCCATTCTTGCTTCATTCGAATTCCCTTTGCAATTTAAGCCAGAAACCATAAAAGAAGCAGATCATATCCCGGAGGTAATAAGCGCAGAAGAAGCCGCCAAACGAAGGGATTTCAGGGGAATATGGACCTGCACCATTGATCCTGCAGATGCTAAAGACTTCGATGACGCGCTCTCCTTAAGAAAGCTTGAGTCGGGGGAATGGGAAGTAGGTGTGCATATTGCCGATGTGTCGCATTATGTGACACCCAATACTGCACTGGATAGTGAAGCCTACGATCGGGGAACTTCCATTTATCTGGTTGACAGAACAATCCCAATGTTACCCGAGAAACTTTCGAATATGGTCTGTTCACTCAGGCCAAATGAGGATAAGCTATGCTTTTCGGCAGTGTTCACCATGAATGATCAGGCAAAATTGAGCAGTGAATGGTTTGGCAAAACCATCATTAACAGCGACCGGCGTTACAATTACGAAGAAGTGCAGGCCATGATAGAAGGAGGTGAAGGAGATTTTAAGGAAGAATTGCTGATTCTAAACCGCCTGGCCATTGAACTGAGAGATGAGCGTTTCAAGAAAGGATCCATCGCGTTCAATTCAGAAGAAGTTAAATTTATCCTGGACGAAAATGGCAAGCCCATCGATACTTACGTGAAAGTGCAGAAAGAGGCAAATATGCTTATAGAGGATTTTATGCTCCTTGCCAACCGAAAAGTAGCCGAAAAAATCGGGCAAAAAAAAGGCTCCAAGCCACCAAAAACTTTTGTTTACAGGATACACGATGAACCCAATCCTGATAAATTGCAAAAATTTTCAGATTTTTTAGGGAAACTCGGCTACAAACTGAATCTCGGATCGCATAAGAGTGTAGCCAATTCTTTCAATCATCTGTTTGACCAGATTGCCGGTAAAGGTGAAAAAACAATGATTGAAACCATTGCCATCCGAACCATGTCAAAAGCCATATATTCTACCGAGAATGTAGGCCACTACGGACTCTCCTTCCCTTTTTACACCCATTTTACTTCACCCATACGCCGTTATCCCGATTTAATGGTTCATCGCCTTTTAGAGTGGTATCTTGCCGGGAAATCTTCGGTAAGTAAGGATGAATACGAGGAATATTGTGTGCATAGTTCCGAAATGGAACGCAAGGCGGTTGAAGCCGAAAGGGCATCCATTAAATACAAACAAGCCGAATATCTGCAGGATAAAATCGGGGAGTCATTCAGTGGCCTGATTTCAGGAGTGAGCAAGTATGGTATTTTTGTTGAACTGGATGGCAGCAAGTGTGAAGGAATGATTTCGTTGCGCTACCTGGATGATGATTTTTACTATCTTGACGAAGACAATTACCGTGTAATCGGACAACATCATGGTCGTGAATTCAAATTGGGGAATCCCATTCAGATTCGCGTTAAACGGGTTGATCTCCAGCGGAAACAAATGGATTTTGTGTTGGATGAGAAGTACTGAAAAATCAATAGTAGCTTATCCGCTGTTTACAAAAACCGGGATTTTTCTTCCTGAGGTTCTAACAATAATTATTGTTCCGAATGTTGTATGAAACGCAATAAGAAACCCTGGTACAACAGAATTTTCAGGAAGCGCATGCCGGGAGGTAGGGTTAATTGGTTTGGTAAAGTAAAAAAGTCCGTTGCAAAGCCTAAACCTTTTCGAGTAATCGATCCGGAAACCCTTCCGGCAAATGTTGCCAACCGGAACCTGAATCCCAAACCAGAAACTATTACTGTGCCTGTGCAAGAAGTTCCTTTGGGGATGTCGGCTAAACAGCCGGGGATAAAAACCCGGTCGAAGGAGAAGAAACTTTTGGCATTTTTCTCAAAATTAAAAACAAGTCTGGGGGGATTTAATTTAAGGACCAGTATGTATTCCCTGGGAATATTTATACTGTCGTATCTTTTCATCTATTTTCTCTATCAGTTTTCAACCATCATAGTTGCCTCATTTTATGGGATTGATGCCGTACTTTATTACTATGAAGTCTACTTCCCTATCGGGAACGCCAGTAATTTATGGAATGGGTCAAATGTTATTGCCATTACCATTGCCGGTCCACTGGTTTGTGCACTTAGTGCCCTGTTGTTTATCAAAAGGCTTACCTCCAAAAAACCTTTATCACCGGGTTTAAGTCTATTTCTTTATTGGGCGGCATTTCATGGAGCAGCACATTTTCTGGGCGCTTTTGTAGGGGGAGTAATTACCAATCAGGGCATGGGTTATGTTGCCAACTGGATGTATATGAATGTGTTTTTCAAAATATTAATTTCCTTGTTGTTTCTGTATTTTATGGGCCTTATAGGTTATTATGCACCGGCTATTGTCATAAGCAATTCTACATCAGAAAAATCCAACGTATTAAGACGTTTCGGCAATTTGTTGTCGGTAGATGTTTTGCCCTGGTTTATAGGCGCTATACTTCTATGGATTATTAAAAAGCCCACGAAAACTCCTCAACATGAACTCATTCAGATTTATGATGCCATTATCCTGGCTTCCCTACTGTTTGCAATGATGTCAAAAACATTCAATACATGGCATCCAAAAATCATAAGAAATTTCAGGTTTACACCGGTTCAAAACCGTAATGGACTCTGGTTACTCGCATTGGCCATTATTACGCTGATTTTTTTACGGGTAATTCTGGCCGATGGTATCCATTTTATTATCAGGATGAGTTTTAGTGCCGGATTTTATGAATAAATCCTGGCACTTTACCAACATCGATAAGATTAAATCACCATACCAACACCTACGGTTCGGTTTGTTGCTTCATCAATGATAATGAGCGAACCCGTGCGGCGGTTTTGGGTGTATGGATCTGTAAAAAGTGGTTTTGTTGTTCGGATAGATACACCCGCGATATCATTTAAACCCACGTTTTTATCGTCTTCAATATGCTCCAGGGTATTTACATTTATCTTGTAATTTACCGACTTAACAACGCATCGTACATCCCTTGTGGTATGTTTTACAGCATATTTCCCATTGATTTGCATAGGTTGTTCACTCATCCAGCACACCATTATTTCCACATCCTGGCTTGATGCAGGCATATTTTCGGGCTTGGCCAGCATTTCACCGCGGCCCAGATCGATATCATCTTCGAGGGTAAAAGTTACGGACATAGGCGCCCAGGCTTCTTCGCAGGGTCCATTGTAGCGGTCAATCGATTTAATACGGGTTTTAAGCATAGATGGCATCGCCACAACCTCATCACCGGGTTTGAAAATCCCTCCGGCAACTCTACCGGCATAACCACGATAATCATGGAATTCATCGGACAACGGCCGGATGACATACTGAACAGGGAAACGGGGATCATCCAGGTTATTGTCGTTACCTATTTCAAGGGTTTCAAGTACATACCTTAATGTACCCCCATTATACCAGGGCATTTGTGTGGAAGGGTCCACAACATTATCGCCCAATAAGGCACTAATGGGCACAAAAGTAAAATCTTTAACACCGAGCTTTTTAGCAAATCCGGTAAATTCCTGTTTAATCTGTTGAAATATCTCTTCACTAAACCCCACCAAATCCATTTTATTAATACATACAATGAGATGAGGAATCTGAAGAAGGCTAGAGATGTAGGTATGCCTGCTGGTTTGTTCGGTAACGCCATTGCGTGCATCTATCAGGATTATGGCAGCATTGGCCGTAGAGGCACCGGTAACCATATTGCGGGTGTACTGTATATGTCCCGGAGTATCGGCAATGATAAATTTTCGTTTTGGAGTGGCAAAATAGCGATAGGCTACATCAATGGTGATTCCCTGTTCCCGCTCAGCCCTGAGACCATCGGTTAACAATGCCAGGTCCATGTGCTCATTACCCCGACGTATGCTTGCGCGTTTAACGGCTTCAAGCTGGTCTTCAAAAATGGATTTACTATCATAAAGCAAACGACCAATCAAGGTACTTTTGCCATCATCAACGCTACCTGCTGTGGTAAAGCGCAGTAATTCCATATCGAGATATCCTTTTGCTGAAAATTCACTCATAATCAAAACTTTGCTGATAAGAACTCATTAAAAAACATGCAAGATATAGCATGTGAAAGTTGAAAAATCTAGAAGTAGCCTTCTTTTTTACGGTCCTCCATAGCAGCTTCCGACCGCATGTCATCGGCCCTTCCACCCCTTTCGGTTACCCGGGTAGCTGCAATTTCGTCAATAATTTCTTCCAGAGAATTGGCGGTTGAAAGCGTGAGGCCTGTACAACTTATATCACCAATAGTACGGCAACGCACCGTTTTTGTTTCAAACTTTTCGTCGTCTTTCAGGGTCATAAAAGGTGCTTTGGCAAGCCATACCCCGTCACGGCAAAATACTTCACGCTGATGCGTGAAATAAATTTCCGGCAATTCAATATTCTCCTTCAGGATATATTGCCACACATCCATTTCAGTCCAGTTACTAATGGGAAACACCCTAAAATGTTCACCGGGGTTTTTACGACCGTTAAAGATGTTCCATAGCTCAGGACGCTGATTTTTCGGGTCCCATTGACCAAATTCATCCCTGTGTGAAAAGAAACGTTCTTTGGCGCGGGCTTTTTCTTCATCCCTGCGACCTCCGCCCATAGCTGCATCGAATTTGTACTTTTCGAGGGTATCAAGCAGGGTAGTGGTTTGAAGTATATTCCGACTGGCCAGGGGACCTTTTTCCTCGGTAACCCTTCCGGCATCAATACTTTCCTGAACAGAGCCAACAATTAACTGGGCACCCAGTTTATTTACCAGATTATCCCGATACACAATGGTTTCTTCAAAATTGTGACCAGTGTCGATATGTAACAACGGAAATGGCAGTTTGGCCGGATAAAAAGCCTTCATGGCCAGATGGGTCATAATAATAGAATCCTTACCACCCGAAAATAGCAGCACCGGTCGTTCAAATTGGGCTGCAACTTCACGAATAACATAAATGGATTCATATTCTAACTCTTCCAGATGAGTCAGTTTGTAGTTTTTACTCATGACAGAAATTAATTTGACTGTATCGGAAAAATACGCAACATGCTATCCTTCAATGAATTGCATAAAAAGCAGTCTCCATTGAAAAGCGAATGCAAAACTAATACTATTTTTTGATTAACCCATGATGCCTCAATCCCTTTCAGGATAAAGGAAATTCAAGAAACTCAAGACTACGATTGACCAAAAAGGTTATCAATAACCCCTTTTTTTTCGGGTTCCTGATCATCAGTATAATACCCATAACCATAGCCATGACCGTAGCCGTAACCATAGCCATAGCCATAACCGTATCCATAGCCATAACCTCCTCCGTAAGAAGTTTTGTCCATTTTTACGTCATTCATCAATATAGTGATATTGGGAATCTTGCGTTGTTCGATATCGGAAATAATGGCACCAAAAACTTTTTTGTTGGTATAGTTTTGACGTACAACAAAAACGTTTACATCGGCATGTTTCATTAACAGGAAGGCGTCGGTTACCAACCCTACGGGAGGTGTATCAAGAATAATGTAGTCGTACATCTCCCTGAGTTTTGAAATCAGCTCCTCGTTGCGTTTTGAGGCGATGAGTTCGGCCGGATTTGGAGGAATTGGACCAGCCATAATCACATCGAGGTTGTCAAGCGAGGATTTTTGAATAATATCAGAAAGGCTGGCTTTGTTTATAAGGAAAGAAGAGATTCCTTCAGAGTTAGTTAGACCAAAATCCTGATAGATTTTTGGCTTTCTTAAATCGTATCCCATTAAAAGCGTTTTCTTTCCATACAAGGCAAAAATAGATGCCATGTTGATGGAAATAAAGGTTTTTCCCTCGCTGGGCATAGTTGATGTTGAAAGGATTACCTGAGTTTCCCTTTCGGTATTAAAATAACCCAGATTGGTCCGTATCAAACGGAATGATTCTGCAATTGAAGATTTTGGATATTCAGCAACTACAATATTGCTGTCCTTGTTGCTGTGTGTAATGTGCCCGACCATAGGAATAGAGGTAAGTTTTTCTATGTCCTTTTTATCCTGAAGCTTATCGTTCAGGTAATCTTTACCCAAAACATAAATCACCGGAAAAACGAGTCCCAGTAATAAAGCAATGGTGTAATTGAGCGTTTTTTTGGGGAAAACCGGCTGAATTTTATCAATAACAGCATTATCAATCACCTCATTGTCAGGCATATTCGAAGCACGTGTAATCTGGGCTTCTGACCTTTTCTCCAACAAGAAGGTATATATGGCATCGTTCAGTTTAAACTTCCGTTCTATCCCAAATAGTGCCCGTTGTGTTCCGGGCAATTGGTTGATTTTTGATGACAACTGATTGATGCGATTATCAATGTCCTTTATGGCAATGTTAGAAGTATTGATGATGTTTTTTATATTCTCTTCCAGTGTCTTTTTATTGATCCTTATCCTATCGTCAAATGAAGCAATGATGGGATTTTTCTCACGAGCTGTCATCAGTGCTTCACCTTTTTCGGCATATAATCTGGTCAATTCGTTTATCAGTGTTGCCAGCACAGGGTCATCAATTCCCATGGAAGATGGAACAGTGAGACCATCCATATTCTTTTCATTCCTGGTGATATAGTCTCTGAGATAAACGTAATACTTGTTCTTTACAATCAGCTCTGCTTTCTTATTTTCCAGTTCTTTCATCATGGTAAAAACCTGTTCGGTCTGGAAATCAAAATTCATCACCTCGTTGCTTGTTCGGAATTGCTGCAGGTTCGACTCAGCCATTTGCAGTGAGTCCGTAATGCCCAGAAGCTGGGCATCAATAAAATTGATGGTATTGGTGGCAATCTGATTTTTCTTTTCAAGACTTCGCCTGAGATAAACACTGGTAAGCATGTTTAAAAAATCAGCGGCTTTTTCTGCATTTGGATTTTTCATGGAGATTTCCACAATGGAAGATTCCCGGTTGATAGGCTCAATGGTGAACCCCGAAAAATCCCTGACAAGATCGGCTGTTTTATTAAAAATGAAGACGAATCTTTTGTTGAGGTGCGAACCGGGATTATAATTGGAGTTCAGTAAAACAGTAAAATTATAATACTCACCTTTTATCTCCTGTCCAAAGCCATAATTATTTTTAATGTTTATGCTCAGGTTCTCTGGAAGGTCCTCAATATCCCTTTGTCGTGAATAGCTGTAAATACTTGCTGATTCACCCTCGGTGGTTAATGAGAATTTATTGTCTGGCAAAAGGGTTAAATTAAATCTCAATCCTGTGGGTTGTACATTGGCAGTATCAAATACAATGGTTATCGGGGATTTTGTATAGAGTTCGCGGGTAACGAAATTGTCCTCCAGATAATAGGAAACGTTAAAGTTAAGTTCCTGAATCGCCCGATGTACCAGCGACCTTGATTTTAACACCCCTACCTCATTCTCAAGATTTTGCGCTCCTTTCAGGCTTCCCAATCCTAACATCATCTGAGGATCAAAGCCCGATTTGTCGTCTTTAATCATCACGGTGGTGGTAACCTTATAGATGGGCTCGGTATATTTATTGAACAGAAAGGCCAGAGTAAGTGCCGTAAAAATGGAAATTATGAATAAATACCAGTATTTATAAAACTTGAAAAACAGTTGCTTGAAATCAATTGTTTCTTCCTGTTCCAATTCGTTAATATAATTTTCCACGATTTATCGTTTATTTGAGAAAGTTAAGAATCAACAAGGTAGTAGATATTGTCGAAAAAATAACGGCATAGGGAAATGCAGTAAAAGCAAAGTTCTTCCCTGTCAATGGTTCAACATACACAATATCTCCAGGCTGAAGATAATAAGCCTGAGAGTCAAGTATTTCTGAACTTAACAGATTGATGGAATGTACTTTTGTTCCGTCTACAGTGGTACGTATCACTTTAACTTCTTTTCGGTTGGCGTAGCTGGTAAGATCACCTCCCAGACTAATGGCCTGAAAAACATTGAGATTATCCTGATAAACAATAAAGGTTCCTGGACGGCTTACCTCCCCCAAAAGACTAATCCTGAAATTGATTAGTTTAACACTCACCGTGGTGAGTTGAAAAAACTCATTTACAATATTCTGAAGTTCATTCTGAATTTCAAAAATGGTCTTACCCTGAACAAAAACCTTTCCTACCAGGGGAAAGTCAATGCTACCCGAATCGCTTACCTGATAACTGTTAAGATATACACCCGCTTCATTAGATGTTTGATAGTTTACGTTTGTATTTGACTGAAACGGGTTCATGCTTTTTGTATCAATGTTTTTTACATCAATGTACAAATGGTCGCCTTGCTGAATTCTGTAATCAGGCGCCTGGGAACTGTAAACAGTGGTATCACCTGCCTGACCATAAGCTGCATCCTGTATATACCTGACTTTTTTCAGGGGGACACAAGACCCCAGCACAATCAGGGTAAGCATAAATAATAAGAGTTTTTTCATAAAGTTTTCTTGAAAAGGGAATACAATAACTCAATTGTTCCAATGAACTTATGTAAATATAAATACAATTTTAATCCTGATCTAAAAAATTGAGAATAGGTGAAGACCTCAATTTCAATCAACAAAGCAAAAATACATTAGTTTTGGTTAATGATGTGAGAAAATTTAACTTAGTGTAAAAAATCAGGGTGATTTGTAAAATTATGATTGCTTACTAAAGTATGAATTGAATCCGTGTTGATTACATTTTCTATTATTGGAAAGATAAATTATTAAGGTAAATTATATTTGATTCCATTTTTTTGAAAAAATAAACAAACCATAAAAATCAAAGCACCCATGAAGCTTCTCACCAACCACCCCTCAATATAGCACCAAGGCCAGGAAAGCCAAAACCCATTAGAAGTCTTTCACATTCATTTTCTGAACATTAACAAACAAAAAATCCAAAGGCTACTATAATACTTCCTCGATATGGAACAATTTATCAGTTTACCGACTCATTGGCAATGATTCCCATTAGTGTTGCCGGCGTACATGAAGTAACTTTAACTTTCACATAATCACCAGGTTTAAATTTGCCTTTAGCAAAAACCACCACTTTATTCTGACTGTTTCTGCCGGCAAGTTCTTCAACTGACTTCCTGGAGGTACTTTCAACCAATACTTCAAAAGTTTTTCCAATGTCTTTTTTGTTGCTTGCCAGCGAGAGTTTTTGCTGAAGCCGGATAATTTCCTGCAACCTTTTCCCCTTGGTTTCTTCCGGCACATTGTCCTCATATTTTTTTGCAGCCAGAGTGTTGGGCCTTTCGGAATATTTAAACATAAAGGCATAATCATAGCCCACCTGCTCCATTAGTTGCAGGGTATCTTTATGGTCATCCTCTGTTTCATTGCTAAAACCGGTAATAATGTCGGTTGACAGTGCACAATCAGGCAAATAATGCTTTATGGCCTCAATGCGACCAAGGTACCATTCACGGGTGTATTTTCGGTTCATACGCCTGAGCATGGCATCGCTGCCGGATTGAACCGGCAAATGTATTGCCCTGCAGATATTGGGATAAGCAGCCATGACCTTTAATAGTTCATCTGAGAGGTCCTTGGGGTGCGAAGTAGCAAAACGAACCCGGAGTTGTGGGCTGATGGAGGCAACTTTTTCCATAAGTCCCGGAAAGTCAATACCTGAATCACTATGATAAGAATTCACATTCTGTCCAAGCAGGGTAACTTCACGATAGCCATTGTTATATAAACCATTGGCCTCGTTCACAATAGTTTCCGGATCGCGGCTGCGCTCCTTACCACGGGTGTATGGCACCACACAATAGGAGCAAAAATTTTCACATCCCCGCATAATAGAAATAAATGCAGAAACTCCGTTACTTTCGAGCCTGACCGGCTCAATTTCGGCATAAGTTTCATCGGCTGATAGTATAACATTGATGGCTTTTTGTCCTGATTCTGCAATATTAAGTAATCGGGGCAGATCGCGGTAGGCATCCGGACCAACAATTACATCAACCATTTTTTCTTCCTGTAGCAATTGCTCCTTCAGCCTTTCGGCCATACATCCTAACACACCAATGATGAGTCCCGGTTTTTGTCTTTTATAACGGTTAAATTCTTTGAGCCTTGCCCTTATCCGCTTTTCGGCATTGTCGCGTATGGAACAGGTATTTACAAATATCAGATCGGCTTCAGCAATATTATCCGTTGTTTCAAAATCATGATCAGCCATGATAGAACCCACAATCTGGGAATCCGAAAAATTCATCTGACAGCCATAAGTTTCTATATAAAGCTTCTTATTGTTCATTTTCAGGTTGTTCATTAATAAATAAAGGCTTTGGAAAGGATTCTGGTTAATTTGTAAAGAAATGTTTACACACATCAAAACAATACCCATTCGTATCACATCCCCACTAAACTGCGGTGGGCTGCAAAAATACAGCATTTTTGAACCCCCTCATTCTTAAATTGTTGTAAATAAAATTTGTGTTTTTTTAGCGCGGTTGTTTTTTTATTGCGTTACTTTGCACCCGTTTTTACAGCAAAAGCATTGAAAAACATATAATTCCATAAATTTTAGAATAAGCATTATGGTTAAAAATCTGGTCATTGTTGAGTCCCCTGCCAAAGCCAAAACCATTGAAGGGTTCCTGGGAAAGGATTTTATTGTCAAGTCTAGCTACGGCCACATCAGGGACTTGTCCAAAAAACAACTTGGTGTTGATATTGAGAATGATTTTACGCCGCAGTATGAGGTATCAGCCGATAAGGTTAAAATAATTAAAGAATTAAAGAAACTGGCTGCCGAGGCCGAGATGGTCTGGCTTGCTTCCGATGAAGACCGGGAAGGAGAAGCCATTTCCTGGCACTTATCAGAAACACTTAACCTGGACGATAAAAAGACGAAAAGGATTGTTTTTCATGAAATTACCAAGAGTGCCATCAATGAGGCCATTAACCATCCGCGCGGAATTGATAAGAATTTAGTGGATGCACAACAGGCCCGCAGGGTGCTCGACCGCCTGGTTGGCTTTGAGATTTCTCCTGTTTTGTGGCGAAAGGTCAAACCTTCCCTTTCTGCCGGACGCGTTCAATCAGTAGCTGTAAGACTGATTGTTGAACGCGAAGAAGAAATCAAGGCTTTTGTCAGCACATATGCCTATCGGGTTACTGCCATTTTTACTCTTGCAGATGATGAGGGTAAATCAAAAATTTCAGCAGAACTTAACCGGCGTTTTGAGGAACAACCAGAGGCACTGAGTTTCATGCAAACCTGCATTGCTGCTGAATATTCCATTGCCGATGTGGAAACCAAACCCGCAAAAAAATCACCGGCACCGCCATTTACCACTTCTACCCTTCAGCAAGAGGCCAGTCGTAAACTTGGATTTTCGGTTTCAAAAACGATGATGGTTGCCCAGCAGCTTTACGAAGCCGGAAAGATCACTTATATGCGTACCGACTCTGTGAACCTCTCAACCCTTGCCATTAATATGGCCAAAGAGGAAATTACGTCTACTTTTGGCGAAAAGTATGTAAAGACCCGGCAATATGCCACCAAAAGTAAAGGGGCTCAGGAAGCACATGAAGCCATACGGCCTACCTATATGAATCACCGGGAAGTTCCCGGGGATGCTTCGCAAAAACGTTTGTACGACCTGATCTGGAAAAGAACCCTCGCGTCACAAATGAGCGATGCCGAACTTGAGCGCACCACGGTAACCATTGCAGTTTCCACGGCAAAAGAAAAGTTTATTGCCAAAGGTGAAGTCATCAAATTTGACGGTTTCCTTAAAGTTTATCTTGAATCAACCGACGATGAATCCAATGAGGATACCGAAGGCATGTTGCCTCCTTTAAAAAAAGGTCAACTCCTGGATCTTACTGAAATGCTTGCTACCCAAAAATTTTCGCAACAACCACCGCGATATACCGAAGCAAGTTTGGTTAAAAAACTTGAAGAACTTGGCATTGGGCGACCGTCAACCTATGCACCCACCATCTCAACCATTCAGAAAAGAGAGTATGTAGTAAAGGAGGATCGCCCTGGCATTCAGCGTGAATATCAGCAAATAAAGCTCAAGGGCAGTAAAATCAGTGAACACGTCAAAACCGAAAATACAGGGCAGGAAAAATCAAAATTATTCCCCACCGACATAGGATCGTTGGTCACCAGCTTCCTGGTTCAGTATTTTGAAAATATTCTTGATTACAATTTTACCGCCAGTGTCGAAAAGGAATTTGATGAAATTGCCCAGGGGCAAAAAGTCTGGAACCAGATGATCCGGGAATTTTATCATCCGTTTGCCAAACAGGTAAAAGAAACTATGAAAAAATCGGAGAAGGTAAAAGGGGAGCGATTGCTCGGTACCGATCCCGAATCTGGCAAAAACATTTACGTCAAGATTGGGCGATTTGGTCCAATGGTCCAAATCGGGGAGTCGGAAGATGAAGAAAAACCCCGTTTTGCCAGCCTTAAAAAAGGACAGAGCATTGAAACCCTTTCTTACGAAGAAGCTCTGAGGCTTTTTGATTTCCCAAGAAATATCGGTGAATACGAAGATTCTGACCTTACCGTAGCCATCGGTAGATTTGGGCCATACGTAAAACATAAATCTGCATTCTATTCTTTAGCCAAAACCGATGATCCTGCAAGCATTGATGCAGATCGTGCCATTGTGCTGATTGAAGAAAAAAGAAAGAAAGAAGCCGAACGGTTAATTAAATCATTTCCCGAAAACGAAGATATTCTGATACTTAACGGAAGATATGGTCCGTATTTTGCCATCGGAAAATCAAATTACAAAATCCCTAAAGACAAAGATCCCGCATCGCTTACCCTCGAAGAATGTCTGGAAATTGCCAAAACTGCAGATGCTAACCCAAAACCAGCAGGAAAGGGAAGGTTTAAGAAGAAGTAGGAAATAAGAAGATGAACCCGGAATCTCCTAACAGGTCTTCTTTTGACCTGTTAGATGTTGCTAAGATGAAGTAGGGAACTCTTCGCCCTCTGCCCTTTCTCGTTTTCGCTTGGCTCTCCCGAGATAAGCGCCCTTCGCTATTTTCTTGCGTATTTCACGAAAAAGGCCTACGTTTGAATCTTCAAACCGACACTGATTTTCATGGAAATTTCCATCTATTTTGATCCTGTTCCCGAAGAGCTGCTTATTGAACATGAATTGGGCTCACACCCACGCATTCAACATAATATAATCGTTCATACGTTAAATTCCGGATTCCCTGAACCCCATGAAATGGACATCGCCATCATTGGAGTTAAAGAGGACAGAAGCGCTATCAACAACAGCGGCTGCGCCAATGCACCGGATGAAGTAAGAAAATACCTCTATAAACTATTCCCTGGTTCATGGAATTGCAAAATCGCCGATTTAGGTAATATCCGGCAAGGTTTCAACATAGAAGACACCTATTTCGCGCTGACATCCACCCTTGAATATCTTGTTTCTAACCGTATTTTGCCGGTAATCATTGGCGGAAGCCAGGATTTAACTTTTGCCATGTACAAGGCTTACGAAAAGCTGGAGCAAATCATCAATATGGCGGTGGTTGATCCTATCTTCGATTTGGGTGAGACTCAGAAACAACTTAATGCCCAAACCTTTCTGAGCCGTATCATTATGCAGAAACCTAATTTTCTGTTTAATTACACCAATCTGGGTTATCAAACTTATTTTGTTGATCAGGCGGCTCTTGATCTGATGAAGAAATTGCTGTTTGATTCTTACCGACTGGGCCTATTAACTGCTGATTTAAAAGAAGCAGAACCATTGTTACGCAACGCGGATATGGTTTCTTTCGACATCGGAGCCATCCGGGCTGCTGATGCCCCTGGAAACAGCAATGCTTCCCCTAATGGATTTACGGGCGATCAGGCATGCCAGCTAGCCAGGTATGCTGCAATGAGCGACAAACTTTCATCCATAGGTTTTTTTGAACTCAACCCGGCCTTTGACAGAAACGGCCTGACTGCACACCTTCTGGCACAAATGATCTGGTACGTTTTTGAAGGTTTTAATGCCCGGACAAACGACACTCCTGCCCTCAGTCCCGACAACTTTATCCGTTACATCGTTCCAACTGCTGATTTTAGTGATGGCATTATCTTTCTTAAAAGTCGCAAAACCGATCGCTGGTGGATGGAAGTTATTTGCGGCAACGACAACCGTAAAAAATACTACAATCATTTTGTTGTTCCCTGCACATACAGCGATTACCAGACGGCCTGCACCAATGAAATGCCCGACAGGTGGTGGCAGTTTTATCAGAAACTGATGTAGGTTGGGATATGGAGACAGGAGAAAAGGAAACAGTGCCTTATCCTGAAATAGGTTTACAGAAAAAGTAAACTAAAAACATCAAGAACCGGGGGACAAGAAGAAAGCGTAGAGGGCTTTTTACAGCTCAACCTAAGGTAAAACCCACCTTATTATCAAATCTTTTTGTATTTTGGCAGCCCAATTCATAAATCAGTTTATTTGATTTATGAAATTGAGCCAATGATTGAAATTAACCTGCTAAAATATCAGATACTATGCTTAAAAGAAGCCTGACACTTATCGTCGCGGCAATGTTGCTGGTTTCACAGCCATTGCTTGCCTGTACAAATTTTCTTATAACCAAAGGTGCTACCACCGATGGTTCAACCATGATTACCTACGCTGCCGACTCACACGTGCTTTATGGTGAACTCTATTTCAGGCCTGCTGCTAATTATCCTGAAGGGACCATGATTGACGTATATGAGTGGGATACCGGAAAATGGCTGGGAAAAATCAAACAGGTAACACATACTTATTCTGTGGTGGGCAACATCAACGAGCATCAGGTTGCCATTGGTGAAACCACCTATGGCGGGAAGTCCGAACTCGTTGACACCACCGGCATTATTGACTATGGAAGCCTGATGTATCTCACCCTGCAACGTTCCAAAACAGCCCGCGAAGCCATCCGCATTATGGGTGAACTGGTTGCAGAATACGGCTATTACAGCTCTGGCGAATCGTTCTCAATTTCAGACAAAAATGAAGTCTGGATACTTGAAATGATTGGCAAGGGTTCACCACGTGAAGTTAAAGGCAAGAAAGGCCGCGTGAGCACCATGCACGACAAAGGTGCTGTGTGGGTTGCTATGCGTATTCCCGATGGTTATATATCGGGACATGCCAACCAGGCACGTATCACCACTTTTCCACTCAACGATCCCGAAAATTGTATTTATGCACCTGATGTAATCAGCTTTGCACGTGAAAAAGGCTATTATACCGGCGAAGACAACGATTTCAGCTTTTCTGATACTTACGCCCCCGTTGACTTTGGTGCTGCCCGCTTCTGTGAAGCAAGGGTTTGGGCTGGTTTCAACAAGGTTGCCTCGGGCATGGATAAATACACCGAGTATGCTAAAGGCCATGACCTGAAAAACCGTATGCCACTGTGGATAAAACCAGATAAAAAGCTGAGTGTTCAGGATGTAATGGGCATGATGCGTGATTATTATCAGAATACAGAGCTTGATATGACCAAAGACATTGGTGCCGGCCCTTACCAGAATATTGTCCGTTGGAGACCAATGACCTGGAAAGTAAATGGTGAAACTTATTTTAACGAGCGGGCCATTTCCACCCAGCAAACGGGCTTTTCATTTGTTACCCAGTCGCGCTCAAAATATCCTGATCCTATCGGAGGAATACTATGGTTCAGTGTTGACGACACTTACAGCACCGTTTACGTTCCAATGTACTGCGGCATCACTGAAGTGCCTGAAACCTATGCTGTTGGTAATGGTAACATTATGGAGTTCTCTGACAATGCAGCCTTCTGGGTGTTTAACCAGGTTTCTAACCTGGCTTATACCCGGTATAAAGATATGATTGTTGACATTCAAAAAGTGCAATCGGCTCTTGAAGGAAAATTTGTTTCTTATACCGATGTGGTGGATAATGCTGCAGTTGAACTCTATAAGAGTAACCCGGATAAAGCACGTCAATTTCTGACAGACTATTCTGTAAACCAGGGAAACAGTACAGTGATGCGTTGGAAAGAGTTATACCGTTTCCTGTTTACCAAATATCTTGATGGCAATGTTAAAGAGAAAGACGGCAACAATCAGAACCCTAAAGTGAAGTTCCCGGGATATGATGAAACCTATTATGAAATGATCCTGGAAAAAACCGGCGATAAATTTAAATATCAGGGCGAAGGTCATTAATTTGATTTCCATTTGTTTACAAAAATCAGGGATTGCAAAACAAATTGCAGTCCCTGATTTTTTTGTAGAATTCCAAAAAAAAATAAATGTCCACAATCACCCAAAATTCAGTAATTTTGTAATGTTTTATCCTTTCTTGCAGAAGGATAATATTAAACCCTGAAAAGGTAGTAAAATAGAAAATCATTATGGAAAATATGAATGACATGAATGTGAACAGGAAAAGCCAGAATAAATCATGGATCCTGATTGTAATTCTCATCGCGGCACTTGCCCTGCTTGCATGGTTATATTTATCAACCCGTTCACGCCTGGGTGGTCTGCTCGAAGAAAAGGAAATGCAGCGCGTTGAGCAGCAGCATGAATTGGATTCGCTCATTGCCGAGCACAACAACATTAAACTTGAATATGGTTCATTTTCAGACTCCCTGGCGGCAAAAGACAGCATAATTCAGGCCAATGCCATTGAAATCAGAAAATTACTGAATACTCAGTATGAGTTTTATAAAGTCAAGAAAAAACTGGAAAAGCTACGCTCTATTTCACAAGGCTACCTCAAACAGATAGATTCGCTTTACACGGTTAATAAAGAACTTAAAGAAGAAAATCAGGAAATAAGGTCAAGTTACCAAAAGGAGCAGCAGAAAACCAGCACCCTACAAAAAGACAAGGAAGCGCTTACCGAAAAAGTGAGTATGGCCGCCGTACTTAAAGCTTATAAAATAACTGCATCGGGCGTACGTGGTAGTGGTGATAAGGAAAGGTCGACGGACAAAGCCAAAAGGGTTGAAAAAGTCAAGGTTTGCTTTACCCTGGGCGAGAATCCCCTGTTGTCTGCCGGTGCCAAAAATGTATATATTCGTATAGCCCGCCCCGATAAATTGATCCTTTCTCAAGGCAAGGGGGATGACTATTCATTTAGTTACAAGGGTGAAATTTTGCAATATACCATGCGTTCCACGGTAAATTATCAGAACCTCGCTATGGATGTTTGCGCTTATTGGATCAATCGTTCCACCAAAGAGACTCTGCCCGAAGGCACCTACGTGGTTTCGGTTTATGCCGATGATTTTGAGATTGGTCAAACCAGTTTTGAGCTGAGGTAGCCGGTAGTAACCATTCGCATATTTTAATTTGAACCATTGGCTTTATTTCTATAGCTGATGGTTCTATTTTCTAACGCTATCTTAAAAAGCGATTCGGGGTTGGGTGCATCCAGTTTAGCAATCAGGTTGAGCGACGCTTTACTTTTAACTTATTAAATTCACCAATCAACCCGACTTATACTTTTATTATAAAAATATCAACCAACTGGTTGAACCTATTCGTCGTTAGGATTTGTTTGAAAATTCCATCCTCACAGCCAGCAGAATTTTTGTTTAACATACAAATTTTCATATATAAGTCAGGGTGCATCTCGAATTCACGCCCTGACTTCGCAACACATCGGTTACTGGTAGGTTTTCAAACAGGGCAGTCG
Source organism: Lentimicrobium sp. (assembly GCA_034005265.1). GTDB lineage: Bacteria > Bacteroidota > Bacteroidia > Bacteroidales > Lentimicrobiaceae > Lentimicrobium. The sequence goes on along the minus strand of JAVEVB010000018.1, from coordinate 36,122 downwards.
CAAAAATTATAAGGCTTACGGCCTGAAAATGGTGGGCACCTCTAGGCTAAATACATTTCTTGAATAGCAATTCTAAACTATCTTACAAACAGCTGTTTACACACTACCAAAAATATCCTAAACAGCCATTTCCCCTCATTCACCCCAAAAAATCGCCTGTTTCACCGATTTTCATAATTTTCAACGACTCCTGCACAATATTTTTGCATTAATTAACACGATAGTCTGAACATTTAAACTTTGGAAACGTTTATTGGGGCAAAAGTTTCCAAAAACATAGTTCAAACGATTAATACTTACAATGAATAATAAACTAACATCAATACTCGAAGCTGCCGGTTCCCTTTTCAGGAAGTTCGGCATCCGCAGTATTTCGATGGATGAAATTGCCGCAGAACTGGGTATGTCGAAAAAGACGGTGTATCAATTTGTTGACAACAAGACCGAGTTGGTTGAGAAAGTGCTTGAACATTACACACTTAGCAGCAATGCCTGTATTGATGAAATAGCGGGAAATATGAATGCCATTGATGTGTTGATGCAGGTAAGTGAAAAAGTGAGCGAGGAAATTTCCAACTCTAACCCCGTAATGTTATTCGATCTTCAAAAATACTATCCTTCTTTACACCGGAGTTTTGTAACTAAAAAAAAGGAACATGTTTACCATCGGATTAAGGAAAACATGGAACAAGGTATGAAAGAAGGCATCTACCGCGAGAGCCTTAATGTTGAACTGATTGCCAAACTTTATGTTGAAAAGCTTTTGGGTGTTCACAATCCAGAATTCCTTTCTTCAATGGAGTTCACACAGGAGAAAATATTCAAAGTGATGTTTGAAAATCACATTCGCGGCATCGCCAATACCAAAGGACTAGCTTATTTCGAAAATAAAATCAACAACCCAATTACTCAATAAACTTATGAATCATTCATTTGTCAGAATCTTAATTGCTATGCTTCCTGCGCTGGCGCTGAGCGTTTTGCTCCATGCCCAGGAAAAGCCTTCTGAGCCGGCGACGCTCAGCCTGAAACAGGCACAGGAATATGCATTGGAAAACAATACCAACGCTAAAAATTCGCTCATTGATCTGGAACTCGCTAAAAAGAAGATATGGGAAACCCTTTCCATTGGCCTGCCGCAGTTAAATGCCACGGCCAACTATCAACACCTGTTTGAGGTACCGGAAATATCTTTTGGAGGAAGCACCTATTTAACCACCGGCCTGGATCCCGGAACCGTAATTACTGCCGGTGATATTCTGAACGAGGCCGTTTACATGGGTTATATCCCTGGCGATCCTATTAAGCTTGGGGTAAAAGACAATGTTACTTTAGACATTACCCTTTCGCAACTCATTTTCAGCGGGGAATACCTGGTTGGAGTGCAGGCTTCAAAAGTATATTATTTGCTTTCAGATCAGGCAAAAGTAAAATCGGAGCTTGATATCCGTGAAGCGATTGCAAACACCTACAGCCTGGCATTGGTGCTGGAGCAGTCGCAAAATACCCTTTCTCAATCCCTCGAAAATGTAAATACAAGCCTTTCAGAAATGCGGGCGATGTATGAGCAGGGCTTCATAGAAAATACTGATGTAGATCAGATGGAGCTTAATTCCCTGAATCTGACCAACTCACTGAACTCCATGCAAAGGCAGGTGGAAGCAACCCGTGATTTACTGAAGTTTCAAATGGGCATGCCTTTTGAAAATTCCATTTTACTCACTGATAAGCTTGAAAATATAACCGGTGAAGTTACCATGGAAACATTGGTGGCCACTTCGTTTAACCTGAACCAAAACATCAACTATCAAATGATGGAAACACAGGAAAAGCTATCAGAATACAGCTTGAAACGCGAAAAAACAACGTATTTGCCCAGTCTGGCAGCAGTGTATCAGCATACAGAAAAACTGAAAAAACCTGAATTTGATTTCGCACCCACTGACCTGATTGCCTTGTCAATGAGTATCCCTCTGTTTTCATCGGGGCAGCGGAATTCAAAAGTGCAGCAACGCAAGCTGGAATTGAAAAAAATAGTAAACAACAAACAAAATGTAGCCAACGGATTGCAATTGGAGTATGACAATGCGATGAACGAGCTTACCACAGCATGGACAAGTTACCTTAACAACAAGAAAAACATTGAGTTAACCAAAAGGATTTACGATAAAATGCAGATTAAGTACAAGGAAGGAATATCCTCAAGTCTCGATCTGACCAATGCCCAGAATCAGTATTTAACCGCGCTTGGAAACTATTACAACGCCAATTATGCCTTGATTACAGCAAAAAACAAGCTGGATAAACTAACCAACAACCTTTAAGCACCCGAAAAAACGTCAATCACAATGAAAAAAATAATGAAAAACGCGCTGATACTGGCTACATTGGTTCTTGTTGCCGTGGCCTGCAACAACCCTGCCGACAAAAGTGCAGAACTCGCAAACCTGAAGAAACAAAGGGATGAATTAAACATAAAAATCCAGACCTTAGAACAGGAGCTGAACAAGAACGACACTACCGCCAATTTAAAAATGACCACCGTAGCCATTACTGAGGCCACGAAAAGCCAATTTGACCATTTTCTTGAAGTACAAGGTAAGGTTGACGGCGAGGACAATATTGCCGTTTCGGCTCAGACCCCTGGTGTAATTACAGCCGTTCTGGTGAATGAAGGCGATGCAGTGAAAAAGGGACAAATTCTGGCCCTGACCGATAATAGTGTGCTGAAACAACAAATTGAAAATCTGAAAACACAGCTCAATTTTGCCACCAACCTTTACAATAAGCAGAAGGCGCTGTGGGATCAGCAGATTGGCAGTGAAGTACAATACCTTACCGCCAAAAACAACAAGGAAAGCCTCGAAGCAAACCTGGCTGCTTTGAATGATCAACTGGAGATGACCAAAATAAAATCGCCCATCAATGGAACAGTGGAAGAAGTAAACCTTAAAGTGGGTCAACTGGCCTCCCCTGGACTGCCAGCTGTAAGGGTTGTGAATTTTGCTTCGGCCAAAGTAATTGCCGATATTTCGGAAGCTTATGCCCCAAGGGTTAAAGTGGGCGACAAAGTAATTGTTTCCTTCCCTGACTTCGATAAAGAGATTGAAACCAGCATCCATTTTACCAGCAAGTACATCAACCCGGTTAACCGGACCTTCAGTACTGAAGTAAAGTTGAAGCCGAGCGACGTAGAATACAGGGCCAATATGATTGCCGTTGTTAAAATAAATGACTACAGCAACCCTTCCTCTTTTGTGATTCCGGTTTCATTGATCAAAGAATCATCGGGCGGAAAATACATTTATGTGGCCAAACAGGTGAACGGCAAGTTGGTGGCCCACCGTCAGGTGGTAGAAGTAGGTGGAACTTACAATGGTATGGCCGAGGTGACTTCAGGGCTTCAGGAAGGCGATAAAGTAATTACTACAGGCTACAACAATCTGGTAGAAGGCCAGTTGATTCAGGTAAATTCCTGATTTTGGCTAAAGACCATGAATAATTATTCTGAATCCTATGAAAAACAATAAAATCAAAGAGTTTTTTGCCACAAGCTGGGCTATTGACAACAAAACCAGCATATATGTGCTGGCTATTTTCATCACCCTGCTGGGAATCAATGCCTACCGTACCATCCCAAAGGAGCAGTTTCCTGAAATTGTAATCCCTACCATTCTGGTCAACACCATCTATCCCGGCACTTCACCCGAGGACATGGAAAATCTGGTTACGCGACCCATCGAAAAACAGTTAAAAGGGATTAATGGCGTAAAAAAAATAACCAGCAATTCATTGCAGGATTTTTCAGCCATTGCCATAGAGTTTAACACCAATGTGGAGGTTTCTGCAGCCAAGCAAAGGGTAAAAGACGCGGTGGACAAAGCTAAGGCCGATCTGCCCACCAACCTTTTGGATGATCCGGATGTACGCGACATTGACTTTTCGGAAATTCCCATCATGTACATTCAGATTTCGGGCGACTACGATCTGGATCAGCTGAAAAAGTACGCAGACATTGCTCAGGACAAGATCGAATCGCTCACCGAAATTACCCGGGTTGACATTGTTGGAGCGCTGGAACGCGAAATTCAGGTAAATGTGGATTTATACAAAGCCCAGGCGGCCAGCGTTACCCTTTCGGACATAGAGCGGGCTGTGGCCTCGGAAAACTTAACCGTTTCCGCCGGAAACATCACTACAGGCGACACCAAACGCTCCATCCGGATTCAGGGTCAGTTTGATAACCTTGACCAAATGCGCAATATCCTTATTCACTCCTCGAGTGGCGCCATCGTTTATTTAAAAGATGTTGCTGATATAGATGATACCTTCAAGGAACAAGAGAGTTTTTCGAGACTGAACGGAGAAAATGTGATTACCCTCAACGTGGTAAAGAAAAGCGGACAAAACCTGCTTGCAGCATCTGACAAGATCAAAGAAATTATTGACAATGAGCTTACCAACAGTGAATTCCCCAGCGACGTAAAATCAACCATTTCGGGCGACATGTCGCTATACACCCGCAATACGTTAGAAGAGCTGAACAACACCATCATTTTTGGATTTATCCTTGTTACCATCGTATTAATGTTCTTCATGGGCTTTACGAACGCATTTTTTGTGGCCATGGCAGTACCTTTGTCCATGTTTATGGCTTTTATGGTGATGCCCGCTATGGGATTTACCATGAACATGATTGTGATGTTCGGATTTATTTTCGCCCTGGGGATTGTGGTGGATGATGCCATTGTGGTTATTGAAAACATACACCGGGTGCACCAATTTCAGCCAGATATTGTAAAGGCATCGAAGCAGGCAGCCGGAGAGGTTTTCCTCCCGATTCTGTCGGGAACCCTCACCACGCTCGCCCCCTTCTTCCCGCTGGCCTTCTGGCCCGGCATTGTGGGTGAATTTATGTTCTACATCCCGGCAACGCTTATTGTCACCCTTTTTGCATCTCTGTTCGTGGCTTACATCATCAACCCGGTTTTTGCCGTGTCGTTTATGAAGCATGAATATGAAACCCCCGATAAAAAGAAACAACGCAAATCTATTATCCGACAATTGATAACTATTACTGCACTGGCGGTAGTAAGTTACCTGCTCTATTTTGCATCCAAAACGGAATGGTTACTGGCAGTGGGTAATTTCATGGTGTTTGCCGCCATTCTTATTGTCTTCTACCATTCATTGCTGAAACTCTACATTAAATGGTGGCAGGAAAAAGGCTGGCCGTTCTTTATAAGGTTATATGAGCGTCAATTGCGCATGGTGCTGAAAGGACGAAACCCATTGTACCTCCTGCTCATCATCACCGGGCTGTTCTTCCTCACCTTTGTGCTGGTAGGCATACGTTCCCCAAAGGTGGTTTTCTTTCCCGAAAACATGCCAAACAATATCTATGTTATGGTAAAGATGCCGGTAGGTACGGATCAGAAAGCCACCGATTCGGTTACCCGGATTGTGGAGAACAAGGTGTATGATGTGCTGGGGAAAGACAATCCCATCGTAGAATCGGTCATTACCAACGTGGCGCTGGGTGCCGGCGATCAGCAGGATTTCACACAGGCGGTCAGCTCCGAAAAAGGTAAAGTTACCATCAACTTTGTAGAATACAAATACCGCGGTGAGCAAAACACCCTCGATGTTCTTGAGAAAATCAGGAAAGAAATCAAAGGCATCCCCGGTGCTGAAATATCGACAGAGAAAAACCGTGCAGGGCCTCCCACGGGTAAACCCATCAATATTGAAATTACCAGCGAAAACCTGCCCAATCTCATTAAAGATGCTACCGCGTTTAAAAAGTATCTCGATTCGCTGCAAATTCCGGGCGTTGAGGAATTGAAGAGCGATTTTCAGGACAACAAACCCGAGGTGGCCATCAACATCAACCGTGAACGCGCCAATCAGTATGGGCTGAGCACCGGGCAGATTGCCACTGAAATCCGTACCGCGGTATTGGGTAAGGAAATCTCCAAATACAAGGTGGATGAGGATGAATATCCCATACAGTTGCGCTATTCTGTGGAAACCCGAGAAAACGTGAACAACCTTATCAACATGAAGATCACTTACCGTGATATGACCTCCGGTCAATTGAGACAGATTCCGCTTTCGTCGGTGGCACAGATTGAATACTCCAACACTTACGGTGGCATAAAGCGTCAGGACCTGAAACGCATTATCACCATTTCGAGTGAGGTGCTTACTGGTTACACGGCCAACGAAATTGTGCCGCAGATTGAACGCCTTGCCGCCAATTTCCCGTTAAGTGAGGGGGTGCAGATTACCCTTACCGGCGAGCAGGTGGAACAGGCCGAAACCGCTGACTTCCTTGGCATGGCTATGATGATTGCCATTGGTCTGATTTTCTTCATCCTGATCACGCAATTTAACTCCATCAGTAAAACCGTTATCATTCTGAGTGAGGTTATTTTCAGCATCATTGGTGTATTGCTGGGTATTGTAATTTTCAACATGACCATTTCAGTGATTATGACCGGACTTGGCATTGTTGCCCTTGGCGGGATTGTGGTTCGTAATGGTATTTTAATTGTGGAATTTATTGATGTGCTGAAGGAACGTGGCCTTAAAACCCGTGATGCCATATTACAAGCCGGTTTAACCAGAATTACCCCGGTTATTCTTACGGCTACCGCAACCATTCTTGGTCTGATTCCGCTGGCCATTGGCTTCAACCTGAATTTTGAAACCCTATTCACGCAATTTGACCCCCAAATTCACATTGGCGGCGACAATGTGATGTTTTGGGGCCCACTGGCCTGGTCGATTATTTTCGGATTGAGCTTCGCCACTTTCCTCACTTTGGTGTTGGTGCCGGCACTCTACCTGATGGTTTATGAAATAAAAATCAAACTCAAACGTCGCAAATCGAATAAAATCGCGGCAGTAAGGGCTTAATTTTTGAATGTGCTTATTGAAAAAGGTGGCAGAACGGGGTTTTGCCACCTTTTTTAATACACAAAAACATGAGCGATTCCTGATCACAGTAATTTTCAAATGGCTTAAAATCAAAGCCAAAATTTGATTTTAAAGTTTTGCAGCAGCCGGGACTTCTCCCGTCAATGCTTTCAGGAAAGCAACAATATCGTTGGTTTGCTCCGGAGTCAGTTCCTTGTTCAATTCGGCTTTGGCCATTAAATAAACCGTTTTATCAAGGTTCTTTACACTACCATCGTGCAGATAGGGCCAGGTTTCGGCAACATTCCGGAGGCTGGGCACCTTAAACATATATTTATCTGCGTCATTCTTAGTAGCATCCATTTTGCCCAGATCATCAACATCGCTACCTGTATATTCCTTATGCGTGCCGAATAATGGATATTTCTGGAACATATTACCCCCAAGCAGCGGTCCGTTATGACAAGCCGTGCAGCCTGTATTCATAAAGGTTTCAAGCCCTGCTAACTCCTGCGCTGATAAAACGGTATTATCTCCCTGAATAAACTCATCGAACCGGGAAGGTGTAAGCAGGGTGCGCTCAAAGGCTCCTATGGCTTTGCGCATACTTTCAAAATTCATGGCATCTTTTTCCTCAGGAAATGCAGCGGCGAACATCTTCTGGTAATTCTCATCTTTAGAAAGTCTTGCCATAACGACGGCTTCGCTGGGCATATTCATCTCATCCGGGTTCATTACCGGCCCACCGGCCTGTTCTTCCACATCCTTCATACGGCCATCCCAAAACTGCAGAAAATGCAAGGCTGAATTTAAGGTGGTGGGCGAATTTCGGACACCTAACGCACCTCCATCTCCAGGACTGGTCGGCTTATTGTCAACACCATAGGTTTCCAGATCGTGGCAGGTGTTGCAACTCTGTGTTTTATTCATCGACAATACATTGTCATAGTACAGCGCCTTTCCAAGGGCAACCTTTTCAGGCGAAAGGAGGTTGTCAGGATTCACCGCTTCGGTGGGTAATGACTGAAATACATTTTTAGCCTTTGTCATGATACTGTCTGCCTTCGTCATTTGCGAATCCTGGCTTACTTGTTTTTTGTTTGTGCAGGCAACTAGGGCTACAAGCAGCGCCATTAGTGAGAAGAATACTATCTTTTTCATAAGGAATAATTAGTTTGGTCAAAATTAACAAACTTAATCTGGGCTTACAAGTAATCCGAATAAGAAATACCCAGTAATGATAAAAGTATAAAGCAGCAAGCATTGGTTATTTTAAATAAGTTATTTTTGTTTGCAATTCAACATACCCGCCCACGTGTTGTTATTGTATTTAATTATCTTTTAAAAAGAATTTAAATCATGTTTAATACCACCCGCATGGGCTTGCGGCGTTCGCTATTGGCCTGGATTCTGGTTTTCCTTCAGTTTCTGTTTATTGGCCTGGTATTTATCAGCAGCCCTGTTACGCAACTAAAGTGGTGGGTAATTGTGTTTATATTTCTTGGTATTGCTTTAGGATTGTGGGCCATTCAAACCATTCGCCTCGGCAATTTCAACATATCACCCCTGTTGAAGCCTGGTGGCATAATGATTGCCCATGGCCCCTACCACTTTGTACGCCATCCTATGTACACCGCCATTCTATTGGTATGCTGGCCGCTGGTGATCGGTCATTTTAGCTGGCTAAGGCTGGCTATGGTTTTATGCCTCTCGCTGATACTGGTGGTTAAGCTGCATCTTGAAGAAAACTATCTTAAAAAAGCCTTTAGTGCTTATCGCGAATACACCCGTACTTCCAAAAAGTTGATTCCATTTGTGTGGTAAACACTTAAATCATAAAGAGGTATGGCGATCTCGGATTATTACTTTGGAATTGAATGAAACGCCCACATTCTATCCCGTCATATCTCAGTCCAGATCTGAATGACGAGTACGGAATATAAATCGGCAGAACGTTATAAATATGCCTATTTGACATTGATTTTCCCAACAAACAACAGATCAAAGTCCTGATTGATTAATTTCCAGTAGTACAAACCTTGATTAAGCGCAGGAATCTGAATGCTGTTTTTTCGACTGGATATTGAAGTGATTCTTTTTCCATGATTGTTGAAGATTTCAACAAGCAATGCCTCTTTCCGGGGATTGTGCCATTTTAGTGAATCGGTTCCGGGAATTTCAACAATTACTTCTGAATTAACCAATACCGATTCGCCTCTATGTTCATTCTGAGAACTTATAAAGAGTTTCTCAAGTCGTTCGTCAATAGTATACAGGGCAAGTAAAGCTTCCTTTGGGGGTAACCCAGCCGGCTGAATTTTATTTGAATTCTCTGTTTTATTTGCACGAGAAAGCACAGCCTTCTCATTATCAGAAGTCTCTTTTGAAAATCGACCTTCGGATAACTTATCAACATTTACAACTTCAACCTGAGTAAGGGATTCGCGTTGAGATGGGATAACCTGAAGATCAGGAATCAGCTTAAGTATAACAAAAACAGCAATTCCTGCGGCGGCAGCGGCAGGCAAAAGCCATGATTTGAACTGAATGTGTTTCCCCTTTTTGAGTTTTGCATCGTATTCTTTTGAATACCCTGCAACCAGAGCAGCCTCTTCTGCACATTCATTACATTCCCCGATGTGGATTTGAATTTCAGCCGAGACAGAGTCAACGCTGCCGTCATTTAATGCATCTGCATAAATGGCGATTTCTTCCTCTGATAAATGTTTATTAATTTCCATAACCGGTTATGAGAACAGAATCAGTAAAATTGATACAAACAAATTCATTACAGGTACACCTCGTGAGTATTGTAATTCAAGTAAAATCTCAATATTTTCAATGGAATATTCAGTGCCATCGTTTTTGTTTAATGCTTTTATTATCGCGTCAGTATGTTTGTTTAGCCACATTCTTACTGCATCACCCTTAATATCTTTGTGCTCAACCAGATTTACTGCAGTTGCAAGTATATTATAAACTTCACTTTTTGCTGTGGTTTCCTCTCTTTTCAAAAGAAGTGTCAACTCGTCCGCTAAATGCTCTGCATATTGCTCAATTTCGGTCTTGCTAATAGGTAAATCAAAATAAAACTTCAGAAATAGCAGCAGTTTTCCTTTTTTCCCATGGCTGGCACTAATGATTTGAGCAAGTCTTTGTTCTTCATACCTGATTATTACATCTTTTTCTGTTTCAATATTCATTGTTATTGAATCAGTCAAGCACAGCTCTTTGGGGTGTTCTTTCTCCATCACAGTGTACCAATGCTTGTTTTCATGTCTGATTATTTCACAACACATCCGGTTAATGATGGCAATGTAATAAGTTGTACGTTTTGATTTTCCTTCAAAAGCGGAGTTGATTTTTTCTTCTTGAATGATAAATTTTTCAACAATTGCCATTTTAACATCCTCACTTTCCCTTTTGGGAATAATAAAACGTCGTACATAACCAGCAACAACAGTATTGGCTAATTCCATTAGCTGCTGTACTGAAATTGTCTCTATATATTTGTTGCTGGTTCGTTTCATTATTGAAATATTTCAGCAACAAAGTTCTGAATTTTCTTAACTTTTCAGCGCCTAAATTGATGGAATAAAGAATTTGGTCGGTTTCCGTCCCGTTTACTTTTTTTTTCTGATTATTTACAAGGTTTTTTCTTCTGTTTTGAAGTAAATGTCAGTCGATAGCTTTTTGTATCTCATTTGAACAATGACAGCTAAATATACTGAATCCGGAAATTAAGCGTTGTTGCGTGAATTTCGTTTCTTTAAGGACCCGACAGGCGTATACCTGAAAATAGTTCTATTAAAAATTTATTATTTAAAACCTGTGAAAAAACAAATGACATTTGCTCAGTAATGAAATAAAGAATTGACTTATCTCGTATTACTAATTCAACTGCAAGGAAAACGGTGTCTGACCTTACTCCTTGTGACCCATTAAAATCTTTATGTTTCAGGGTTTGTGCACTAAAATAGCTACGATAGTATTTTCATTCAAGCTTAATAAATTCATTTCAGCTTCCATACTGTTTCTTCTTTTGGTGATTCCAGATGGTTTTACCCAATACGGGCCTCTATACTGGAAGTTAAGAGGATATGACAGCATTCCGGATTACAGAAAAGCAATGCTCGCTTTTAGTCAAAAGAATTATTCAGAAGCATTTGCTGTGCTTGACTCTATTGGAAACGTATTGTACGCCCAACATGACTATGACAAGTATTACCTTGTCAGAAACGAAAAGGGTGTGATGAAATATATTACTCAACAGTACGAAGAATCATCACGCATATTTGATTCGAATCTTGATATGATGATTTCAAATCAGGATACGTTGAATTATGAGTTTGCAATTGCGTTGCGAATAAAAAGTTATCTGGCCAATAACTGGGACGGAATAAGTCAACCACGTATTTATTATCTTAAACGCCAATATTCTGTTTTAAAACAGATGGGAGATGATTCACCCATTTACATCGATTGCCTGGGCGATCTCGGACTATTTTACATGAACGCTTCCGAAACAGCACTGGGAATCAATTATTTACTAACCAGTAATAAGCTGGCTGTAAAACATGAATTAACAAATACAATTCTTATAAATGATCATACAATTACCAATAAACTTTCGGTTGAGCAGCCTTATCTGGCGCTGGAAATCTTTGAAAATCAATTCAAAACAGCCAGTCGTCAATATTACCGCGACTCTACCACACTGATTGTTCTTGCATACACTATCGCAGATAAATTTCAGGAAATCGGGAATTACACGAAAGCAATTGAGTACTTTAATCAAGCTGATTTCTTCCAAAAAGCAACAACATACCCTCATCTGAAATTTAAAGCAGCAGTTCCGCTTGAAACTTCGGCATGTTATAGTAAACTGGGCGATTACAATAATTTTAAATTATTTTCCGGCCTTAGTTTGCAAGCTTATGAGCAAATAGCTGGCAATCGTCCCTTCCCTCGTACTCATCTATATTCTAAACTGGCAGAAGGATTTCTTCCTTTTAATGCGGATAGTTCACTTTTTTATCTGGAAAAAGCCCTGAAGCTTGTCAATTCACAGGAAAATCCTGAAGATGATAACATTTCAGTACTGCTTGAATTAAAGTCCCGGGCGTTAATGAAAAAGGGCTTAACCCGGCAAGCGCTTAATGTGGTTTTGGAAGCTATTAATCTTCTTACCGGAGTCGTGCCTGACGAGTCGGTTTCATTTGTTTGTAACACTTCGCATGTAGATGACTTAAGAAAGTTGTATTTATGGTCAAGTGAAGTTTATCTGAAAAATTACCTTTTGAAACCCGAAATTGGATGTCTGGAAGGTGCGCTTAAATCGGCTATTTGTTGCGACACCCTTACCCGGATACTGGCACGTAAAATATCGGATGCCAATGCCTTGCTTGATTACGCAAAAACATATAAAACGCTGGTTTCAGAGATAATGGATAATGTGGAATTAACTGATCTCGATCCTGAAATAATACTTCGCTTTGTTGCTACGGCCAAAGCATTTCAACTCATGAGTGAGATTGATCGTTTTGCCTATGCTCACGCCGCTGCAGCAAATGACAGTTTATGGCAAAATAAGTTAATGCTTGACGAAAAGGCACGCTTACTAAAAAACCAGAAGACGACAGCTTTATTACTGAAAAACACTGTTTTATATGATAGTCTGGAAGTTGAAATTCGAAATTGCCTGATTGAAACCATAGTAGTAAATTACAGTATAATCAGAAATCAAACCATTTTAAGTGACTATATTGATCTGGATCTGGATTTTTCCATCCTGCATGACAAACCTGAAGCTCAACAATTGGTTCTTGATATTTTTCAAACCGATAAAAAGATCATATTATTTGGCCTCAATCAGGAGGGTGCATCGTTCTCTGTGATTCAGGACGCTCAAAAGTTTGATGAAGCGATACTGGCATTCCAGCATGACATAAAGACAGGCAGCGATCATACAGCATCAGCAAATCGACTATCACAGTTACTCCTTCAGCCAATGGCAGATAAAATAGCCAGGGCCGGAAAAATTACTTTTATACCTGATAAAACCCTGCTCCAGATACCATTGGAAGTGCTTCCTGAGCCAAAAACAGGAAGAATGCTGATTGAAAATCATGCAGTGAGTTATAATTATTCACTTCCGCTGTGGAAGAAATCGCTTCAAAAAACGTTGAACGCTGTTCCGGAAATTCTTGCCATTGCCCCTGTATATAAAAATGACCGGAAGATCTGTACTACTTCGAGATCTCCAGGTGACAATTCATTCAAGAATGCAGCAGATGCCATTGAAGGATTCAGTCTGACAGCATTACCTTATTCAGAGATTGAGGTAAAAAGCATTGACAGCCTTTTTAGATCAAGAAATATTGATCATAAATTATTACTAAACGAGAAGGCTACAAAGTCGAATCTGTTTCGAAACGCCGGTGATTATAATATTATTCACATTGCATCGCATGGTCTGGTTTCAAAAGACCATCCCGAGCTATCGGGAATATTTTTATCACAGGGTTTTACGTCTGATGAATCCCTGGATTTAACTGATAATGGTTTTTTGCATGTTGGCGAGTTAACTGCACTTAAAACAAACGCAAATCTGGTGGTATTGAGTACCTGTAATTCCGGAGCAGGGGCACTTATTGACGGAGAAGGAGTATTGGCCTTGCCAAGGTCATTGATTTTTGCCGGTGTTCCTAATGTAATTGCTTCACTCTGGAAGGTAAATGATTTAAAAACAAGTGATTTGATGCTTTCATTTTATCAGCATCTGCTGAATGGTGATTCTCATGCCGAAGCGCTTCGTCAGGCAAAACTGGAATGTATTTCCAGGGGGTTTCTGCCCGTAAACTGGGCTGGTTTTGTACTAATCGGCAATTGAGCTTAGGTTCATTGAAAAGCTGGCTTATTCAATTGAATTTATGATTGTCTATATATTAAAAAGAAAGTGCCCAGATGATAAAATCAAAGACACTTTCTTATAGGAAAAACCAATTTAAAAATCTTCTAAAACCAGATTTGCGCCAATACTGTTCAGATAGTCAAATAGAATCCTGTTGGTTTTCATTCTGACTTTAGCATGAAAATCAGGCATAATTGCATAATACTCATCGGCTTTAGGATAATTCCCGATTAATTCATAGCACATAGCTACGTTAAAAGCAGCTTCTTTATTTTCTGGTTCAGCCTGAAAAATTCTCAGATATATATTGCCGAGTTCCTTAATCTTTCCCGATTCAAACATCTCTTTTGCGGCCTTGAGTTCTTCCTTCAAAGCTTTGTCTTTTGTCTTAACATTCAACAGCTTATACCATACATTCTCATGGCTGTAAAAGGGGAAAATGTGATAAAAATCTCTCTTCAAATTTGACTCACAATCGACAAGTAACTCTTCAACCGATAGAAACTTTTTTCCGGGCGTTCTTTCCGATTCTTTTTGAATAAATATGGTGTCATAGTCCACTGCATTATCCTTATATGTGTAGGAAATAAGGACCATAACCTCAGCTGAATTCAGCTGACGGGTTTCAAAATATGGGATAGCTCCGCCAACACTGTTACCGCGTTCATAAAAAAGCTTCTCCCCGACACTGGCACTGGTTTTAATTTGATAGTACCCTCCTATGGTTACGTCAGCTTCAACCTGACTGTTCACTGCCTCAAACCTGGGATTACAGGTCCAACTGATGTGATTTTGTATTTTTTTTGCAGCAACACCGATATAGGTAGCGAAGTAAGAAGATGTATACGATTTAACCAGTGCGTTAACATCAATTTGTGATTCAGCGCCTTTGTTGGCAAACTCCTGAATATAGATTTTGCTCCCACGTATTTTTGTTTCTTTATCCAGAGAGAACTGATAAAATTGTCCTTGTTGGGCGTAAAGTGCAGCTATTGAGATGAATGAAAATGCCAAAAGGCTGACTATTTTTTTTGTTTTCATGTTCAGTCCTTAAAAAATGTGAATGAATTTCCATCGACTTGCTTCAGTTTCGGAATTAACTGAGAGATAAGACCCATTTGTATCTACTTTCAGAAAAGCGCCTGTACGACAATTTTTCAACAATACTCTTTCTCCCCGCACTGTAATTAACCATTGCATGGAGGTTTTCATTGAAATGAAATTGCTACGCGAAAAGAAGGTCGCATTGTCGTCGGCATTTTCTTCCAACACCCAGTCATAATCATCTCCATTTGTATCATTTAACAGATTATGAATGATAAATGCCCTTTGCTTCCCCGGAATAAGGTTGGTTAAATCAACAGTAAAATAATTTATTGGCATTTCTTTCGAAAGGTCATATTTTACGGTTGTTTTAGCCAAAACATATTGGGTTTCATCATCAACAACCACAAATTTTGTGTATTTGTGATTTATAAGTGCGTCATCTTTTGTGGTGACAATAGAGTATAATCCATCGTCGATGCTGGTTGCGGCCAACAAAACAGGAATTAATAATGCAACTATTTTTTTCATCTCATTGTTAATTATAAGGGCCTCCTTTTCAGGAAGCCCTTGTTATGGTATCAATTAGTATTTGAATGTTCTGGATGCGGTATAAGGACCTACTTTCATTTCAATCCAGTTTCCCTGTTCGTCATATTTAAACAAGCATGGCCATTCCAGATCAGAGCTGAATTCAAAGCTATCCTCGCTAACTTTGTTTTTAGGTACGCCTCCCTGAGCATAGGATTCAGTAAACCATTCTTTGAAACTCATTCTCTGGCCAATGTTGAGAGAACCTTTCATGTCAAAGTTATATTTTACTTTGGCAGGGTTTCCTTTTTCATCCTGCTCAAGGATAATTATTTCACGTAGTAGATTGGTTGCTGTAATCGATTGTTCCAATGTCGAAAAACTTGCACCAAAAGAGGTCGATACATTGCCATTCCAGCTCCAGTTTGTAAAGACACCATTTTCGTTAATTGAGGCTTTGGTAGTAAATGTTGATTTAGTGTCCGTGCGCTTGGGTTCAATGCCGTTAGAGGTAAGAATATCCTTGAAAATGGCATTGGCTTTAAAGTAATTATTATTACCTGTGAAATAAATATTGCCATCAAGATCAACCCTTAACTGTACAATTTCATCTGATGTTTTACTTGAAAAAATACCAGCTTTTTTGGTAATATTGTTTGCCCTGCGAGAAGTTTCTCTTAACAGTGGATCGAACACCTCGTTAAGCTTGCCTGAGAAATAAATGTTGGAAGCCATGCTTTGCTGCCACAGGCCGGCGTCAGTTACAATATCCAGGAATTTTCCGGTGTTTTCATCATAGGTAGGTTTGAGTTCTCTGGAGTAGAGTTTTTCCTTGGATCCATCATCCCCACGACTGATTTGTTCGGTCTCAAGTTGCTTAATCCTTCGGTCAGAATCAAACTTCACCTGGTAAGAAATTGGCTCACGACCTTCCTTGGTCAATGTGCCTTCCATTTTTTTGGGCATTCCTTCAAAATCCTGCAAAGGGAAAAACTGAAATGGATAATCTATTTCATATAAAGAACACAATAAATCGTTATGTGCGTAGAAATCAACGAATTTACCCAGGTCACGATTGATTGAGAGCATGAGCTTTTCATATTTTTTTGTTCCTGCAGCATAGTAGGTTACAAATGTTTCAATGTCTTTGTAGTTTCTGAACTTCTTCTGATCCTTCATTCCTATAACCAGTCCTTTTCGATCTTCTTTTGGGAGTTTGCCCTGAAGTAACAGATTCCATTTTGCCATTTCGTCAATGGTCTCTTTTATCTCTTCACCATATTTTTTATAATAACTTGCCGCCTTCTCAGGTTCTTCGAGCCAAGCATAACAAACTGAAAGGTTATGAAGTGCAACCCACCGCGTTTTGTCAGAACAACTGCTGATATTTAATTCTATAATATCAACAAAGTTTTTGACCTGCTCTTTTTCCTCTGCATTTAACAACAGTGCATTTTTGTTCTCAAAAATAGAGAGCACAGGTTCTATAAGTTTTTTTGAATCCTTTATTTCCTTAATTACGCCCAATTTAATAGGAGAAGAGAAAGTTCCAAATCCGAAGCGGCCAAAAACATCCTGACGAACACGGTTATAGGCTACATTAATTCCAATTCTTTCTGATTCGGTAAGTTCATCACTTTCCTCAACCGTGACACTAAGCATACCTCCTGAAGATGGTGCCGGTGCTTTGTAGTTTTTTGATTTCATGGTACCTGAAAGTGTACCCAGATTTTCTTCGACCAACACTTCTCCTCTTGCGGTTGAAACTTTATACCTGCAATTAATGTAATAGGGGATATCATAATATCCGTTTTTATCCGGATTTAAGGTCGACATACCAGCACTGGGACTTGGATCCTCATCATTGAGTACATAAATCTCAACTATCACATTTGATTTGATGTCGGCATTCGCTATAATGTATTGAGGGACAAATGACCAGACTGCAAAACGTCCTTTATCATCTTTCAGGGCTTCTATTGCTTTTGACATTTTTGCTGTATAATCCATGGCATTGTTTGCAACTCCGGAAACGGCCTGTCCTAAGGCACCAAATTTGGCACCCATTGCAGCGCTCTTTTCCTTTTGAGCTTCGAGCTTTGCTTCTTCCAGCGCTTTGTCTGTAAGAATATAAACATCTGCGTACTCATATATTACGCCTTGTGCTGGTGCCTGAAAATATGAAATCTGCTCAGGTCCTTTAATCGATTGTGCACCCAAATGCCCGATGGCCAGGAATGCGATTGCCAACAAGAAAAAATTTTTCATTTAGATTGGTTTTATTGTTTGTGTTTAGCTGAAATTTAGTTTTGAAGCAAACAGAAGTAATTAAAGACTCTAGCTTTTCTGCTACATTTTATTGGTTGCATACCAAACCCGGTTTTGAAAAGTGTTTATGCTCTTTTTTTTCACAAAAAGTGTAATGTGCAGCTAGCCAAGGCGAAAGGTTTTTTGAAATTCTATAATTTATTACATGAAATACCTTTCAGCTATACAAATGTTTCGTAAACCGGGTAAATACATAGGAGTGATGACATAAAGAAAAACCCTCAATCAGACCAGGCTGAATTGAGGGTTATAAAATTTAACCGTTGGGCAGGTTGCGATATCTATATATCTACATCAGAACCAACTGATTATTGGTGGCTTAATTTCCTTTTTTAAGTTTCAACATCTTTTGCATCATATCATAGGATTGGCGCAATTCTTCATCGCTCGCATCTTTCATTTCAGCGTCTCCTTCCCTGACCATTTGCTTATATTCCTCAAATGATAAATTCTCCATCAATTCCATGCCTTCTTTCATCTCTTCAGCATCATAGGGGGAATCAGAATTATCATTACCCATGAAGTTTTCGATTTCCTGAATGGGGAAATCCGGTAAATCGAAGTTGGCATCGGGAACCGAAACATCCAATTTGACACTGGTTGCTTCTGTTTTTGTAGTGATTCCCATAACAGTTATCTCCATTTTGAGCATCAAACCTTTGTGAATCCATTGTTTTCCACCCATTATTTCCCACACATCGCAGGTATAACCAAGAACTTTTTCAGTGCCCGTTTTTTTACCACCCATACTTACCAGCATACTTTCGCCCACTTTGCCTGCATCCGCATCTGGTTGATTTGCCATTATCATATCCATAGCCATATCTCTGGATGCGTAAATCTGTTTTTTGTTGAAATCAACCGACCAGGTTTCGCCATTGTCTAATTTAACCATAGTATGGGTTTCTTCGGTTTCGGTGCTGGCATTGCCCAAAAATTTCATGGTAGTGGTTTGGCTCAGCATGGATTCTTTCAATTCAATGGCACCCCAGTCTTTAAAAAATAACCTGTCGGTACCGCTTCCGTCAATTGTGCTGCCCATCACTTTTCCTGAAGTGGTGGTGGCATACTCAACAATACCCGACTTTATATCGTAGCGTTTCAATTTATTTTGTGCGTTTCCGCTACAACCTGACATGGCAAATAATAGCGAAAAGAGGATGCTTAGGTTTCTCATTTGATTGTGTTTTATTTTGTTATTCAATTTCTGATTTATCTTCAATCTTTTCAACTTTCCCGGAAGAATCAACGCTTACCACAATCCCTTTCATCTTGCCAAAAGATTCCCCGCGGATAAAATACCACGCATTGTCTTTTTTGTAGTATTCGATGTGCTTTTTATCAAAAGTTCCGGGAGGGTAAAGTGCATTCAAAGCATCCTGAAAGCTCGCAGCCTTTTGTTCGTTAGCGAGTTTAAATTCAGGTTTAATCAGGCCAGCCAATGTAGCATTATTCAACAACACATCGTATTTATCTTTGTGTGAAAACGCTATAAAATTGGATTCGCTATATGCATTATCACCTAAGTCAGTTTTTTCAGTTACCAGATAAAATCTGACGCTAAACACCTGTTCCAGACCTGCTGATTGTATGGGCTGTTTAATATATTCAGTTCTGTTATCTATCCAGGCATTTATAGCTGCCATATCTTCGTCACTCACTGTTTGGGGTTTGATTGTATTTGGCGTTAGCGTATTATATACCCACAACTGGTAACTGCCTTTTGCCGCCATATAGGTTTCGTTGGCAGCCACAATTTCCCTGATATCAAATAGATTAGCCGTTTGATTGTATTTTTCAGCCAGGCCGGGGTGCATGGCAATGGAAAACCCCGACAATGGGAAGCCGCTGTTATCATATGCAGACGGAATCCAATTATATTCAGCGTTTGTAATGGTAAAACCCGGCATGTGGTTCTCCTCTTCATTGGTGGAAGCCCGCATTCGTGAATCGAAAATACCTACCGATTCGCTGAGTTGACCATTTTTGTCCATTACATAAACCGGAACGGTATCGTCGTCGCCAAATTCATTTATTTTTATTATTACATAACCATCGGGTTTGTCGGAAGCACAAAGCAAGCGCACATTTTCATCGGTTGAAAAAGTTTCAAACTCCCCTTTTTCGATATTAAAAATACGGGTTTGCGCCTTCTTACCTCCTGCAGTTAAAGCTAATTTTAAATGGACGACCGCAGCAGTTTGTGGTGCAATCACGTTGTCTTTTTCGGTGTAAACCAGTTTGATATTATCCTTTTTAAAGTCGAATGAATAAATGGCATCGAACAGGGGTGGTCCGTCTTCAGGGTTCTTTTTAATGGTTACCAGATAAAGTAATCCATTGTCGCAGGGAATGATATGAACCACCGGATTTTCAGGAAGTTTTGACGAAAATTTTTGCATCAACGCCTTCTTCTCAAGATCGTAAAAGGCCAGGTTTGGCACTTCACCAACATTTTCTACAACCACCATTATTACCTCATCGGAAATAATGGTGGTAGCACCAATTTCTTCGAGGGTCAGGATGGGATAATTTTTTTGTGCGTTTGCTGCAACAAAACATCCAAGTGCGATGAATAAGATGAATAATTTTCTCATGACTTTATTTTTTTTTTTTAGAATCTGATTAGGAATGACCATTAAATTTCCAGCTTGTCTGAATATTCAATGGACTCAACTTTACCGTTGGAATTTGTAGCCACCACAAAACCCCGCTTATCACCAAACCATTCATCACATACCAAAATCCATTGTTGGTCTTTCTGAACGATTTCGTCTTCGCTGCCGGTGGCACTGTCCAATATCAACTTTAAGGCATCTTTTAATTGTGCTGCATCCGCCTGGCAGGTTAACTTAAAATCACTTCTTATAAATGGCACCAATGAACCAGATTCCATTACTTCAAGCATCTTCCCGTTTTGCTTCATCAAAACAGTTTCATGGAACCCTCCATTGTTATTAAAATGTGGTATGGTTTTCAGTTTGAAAAACGCAGCGTCGAAAACATTCTTCAATGCAGTAGCTTTAATCGCATCTGCTTCTATTTCTAACTTACTGGCAATCAGTTTATCGAGCGCTTTGTTTTCGGCATCGCTTAGCTGGCTGAATGCAGAAAAGCTAAAAAGCATTGAAATTAAAATTATTGCAAGTTTCTCTTTCATAATGATGTTTGTTTTGGTTCGTTTCTTTTTTCAATCCATCTGTATGTTTTTCCTATAAAATAGCTACAGGAACATAAAGAAATGTACTGAAGCTAATTTTCAACAGAACTCTTTATTAATGGATATTATTAATTTTCGTTCAGTCAATTTTTTGTAATTCGTAAATACGATAATGTCCGAATTGCCCTTCTTTATCATCGATGATTTTAGCATAAATTCCGGGTTTATCTTTAACCATCCACATTTTTTTTCGGGCTTCATCATCAATCAGCACCTCTATAACCGCGCAATCGAAAGTGCCTGCCGGAGTCGAAATTTGTTCTGAACCTGTTACCCTGAAAGCATTATCTGCTTCGGGATATAACCGATTGTATTCATCAAATTCGTTTGGAGGAAGAGCGGCATCTTCGGGCAAATTGTAACTGTCGTAACCGTAGAAAATAAAATCTATACGTAGCGATTGTTCCTGCGGATTTGAGTTTACATCAGCGGTGAGCGTTTTATTTTCAAAAATTTCGGTATTTTCCACCAAAGTGAAGAAGTTATAAACCAGGTGTTTTACATTTACCAGGCTCATCATCATCTCCATTGGGTCTGGCCAGGGCAATTTGTCAATATCGGCTTCGTATTTATAATTGCCATTTTCGTCGTAAAAATCGTTTGCGGAAAAAGTGAGGTGTTCAATCTTCTGTGTGCTTTTAGCTTTTTTATACGCTTTTAAAATCTTTCCATTGTTTTCTAATTCAAGCGTGTCTTCACTCATTAATACGACGTTGTTCTTCCCCTTAAGGCCGTTATCCCCATTCATCCCAATGATTATGAGCGTGTGTTCATGCTGGTCAAAAATCCATGTCCCATGATAGGTGGCCGTGCTGTATTCAGTCCTTTCAAACATAACAAATTCATCGGGCTCACTAAAAGTGAGCAAGGTATTCGCTTCTGGGTTGGGCATATTTTTAAATTCCCAAATTCCCAAAAGTCCGGAATTTTTGTTGGCCTCCATAATTTCAGCAACATCAACTTTTTTGTAGAAAAGGGTTACTTCGTCTTTGCTGACAATGAGTTCCTTTTGGGTAAGATTCAAAATTTTTCTTTCACCGTTCCAATCTTTGTCCAATTCTGAATTCAGGACAATTGAATTCTTGCTTTTGTTGTATTCCCATGTTCCAAAATCCATCCCCATTACCTGAAAATTTCCGTCTTCCTTAAATTCTGTGATGAAGTAAGGGGTTTCAATTTCCCCATCAACTTCAGCTTTGGTCATCAGCCAGCTTCCAACCAACTCCGGTTTCTGGGCATTTGCCATTCCTGCGAAAGCAAGAAAGGCAATCATTACAAGTGTTGATTTTTTCATGGGACAGGCTTGAATTGATTTAAAGGAAAAATAGTGTACACCGGGTCTGATATTAGTCAGGCTCAGTGTACGCTATTGCTATTTAATTAAGGCGTGTAGATCAGTTTAAAAACATCTGATTCTACTGTGCCGCTGAAAGTATGCACCTCAGCGCTTAACATGGCCTTACACGTTCCTTCAAAGGTAACTTTTGTATCTGATTCTCTTGTTACGGTGCCTGAATGCGAAAAATATAATTCATCGCTTCCATCTGTAAGCAGCAGGTTCTGGCCCATAATTGTCACGGTGCCAGTTGAAAGGGATTCATCAAATTGGAAAACCCCTCCTACATTTTCAGGTACAGACGCAACAAGCACTGAAAAGGCGTCTCCGTTTGCAATGGTAATCAGGTTTCCAAGCCAGCCGACTTCAATGGTGCTGCCCGATGCGATGGTTTGGCCATCCATTTTCACATCATAGGTGCCTTCGGTTTGACCTGTCACTACATCCTCATCCTTGTCTTTTTTACAAGAAGTAAACACTACGCTTAAAACGCTTAATGCAATTGCAATGGTTAAAATTGATTTTTTCATTTTTTGAAATTAAAAGTGAGTATGAAATGATTTTACTAAAACTTTACAAATTCTACCCTGCGGTTGTTGGCTTTACCTTCGGGAGTGGTGTTTTCGCCAATGGGCTTACTTTCGCCCCAGCCGGCAGATTTCAGGCGGGTTGCAGCTATACCCATGTCCTTCAGGCGTTCCATTACCGCTTTGGCGCGATTTTCGGAAAGGGTCTGGTTTAATGCATTATCACCATCGCTGTCGGTATGGCCTTCCACACTGAAATTCAGATCGGGTTGTTTCTGCATCAACTCATAAATTTCGTTGATGGCGCCGTTACTTTCAGGTCTTATTGTGGCTTTGTTCACATCGAAGCGAATACCGTTTACAATAATTTTCCCATCGGAAAGTACCCGGTCATAATATTTGACACCTCCTTTGGCAATGCGGAAGTTTTTTGCATAAAATGCTTTGCCCTCTGTGGCATCTGCAAAATAAGGGTAAAAGGTAAATCCGGTTGGATTAAAATCGTAGTGAGGAATATTAATTACCCGTGTATCATCAATATATACTTTCAATTTTCCTTTTGTAAATGCAATTGAGATGTGCGTCCAGCATCCTTCCTTGCAGTATGTGTAATCCCTTCCCGAGTGTTCGGCGGTAATTCCTCCGGGAGCATCCACCCTTTTCGGCGTAATATCAAACTCCTGAGTATCCTCGTAAAGTCCCCGTTGATTTTTTTGATCGGTGAGATAGATAGTAATCCGGTTTCCATCCTTTGGACGATAGAAATCAAATTCAATGGTAAATACTTCCGGCAAATAATCGGTATCGGAGTTTTTCAGATAAGGAATAATTTCGCCTCCATCCAGAAACATGATTACCGTTTCGCCATCAACGCCGGCAATTTCAACGTGACCGCTTACTAGATCCCAGCGACTCGGGAACTCCCCATTTTCTTCATCCTGGCCTGGACCATCTTCAAAAATAACTTCATCTCCGGGAACAAAATCGTATTTTGCCCATTGGACATCGTGTTTTGGTTTTGCAGCATCCTCTGTTCCATCTGAAATGGTGAAATTTTGCCAGGCCGATTCCAGACGTTGACCATTGCCTTCGGCGACAACCTGCCATTTAAGGCTTTTTGATGCTGTTGGCAACCCTGAAAAGGTGCATTGGTTTTCGCTTGTCTTTTTTGTCAGCCAATCAGCCCAATCATCACCTTCCAGATGTACCGTAAATGTATAAGACTCCATATCAGGGATTTCCCAGGAGCATTTTATAGGCAAAGTCGTAACATCACCTGTTGCCGGGGATAAGTTGGTAAAAGAGCCAACTGATTCTGTGGATTTCTGTTCGTCGGTTTCTTTTGAATCATTTTCCTGATCGGCCCCGGATTTATCCTTCTTTTTCTTAAATATGTCACCAATTCCCTCTTCAACTTTATCGAATGATTTGTCAACAGCTTTATCGGCCTGCCTGTTGGCACGGCGGTTGGCTTCCCGGTTTAATTTCCCGTTAAGATCAACCCGTATCTGGGCCATGGCCGAAAGGGTAAATAACAGAATGAATAAGAAAATAAAATACCGTTTCATTGTTTTGATTTTAGGTTTCTGAAGTGTAAATCTATAGCGGTTGATGTTTGCTGAATTAACCAACTTGAATGCGCTGACTTTCGCCTTGAATTCGCTACTTATCGAGCAGTATTTGGATGATCTCTTTTCGCTTTCGGGTCGCCATTGGAATTTGCGAATTGTCCGAAAGCAGAATGGAGTAATTGTCTGTTTTATTGATTTCCCTGATGTGATTGATATTGACCAGATAGGACTGATGTGTGCGAAAAAAAGATTCTGTTCCCAACTGTTTCTCAATCTCCGATATGCTGTGTGAAACAACAATGGGTTCGTGGTTGGTAAGGTAAAATGTGGTGGAACTGTTGTTACACTTGCAGTACAGAATATCCTGTTTCATCACCAGATGGATGGCATTCAGGGTGTTGAGCGTAATTCGTTGCGAAGCCGGCATTTCCTTTTTTTTACAAAGAAAATAGCAGATGACATAAGAAGGACAGCAAACTTGAATTCGCTGCCTTTGGGCTTGAATACGTTCGGGTTATGGGAGGTAAAACAAAAAAGTTATAACGCCTCCAGCAATCCAATCAGATTTTTCATCTGCCGCATCGAAACAGGTATCTCTTTTTTATTTTTCATAATAATAAACCCACCGTCACTTTTATCTACCTTTTTTATGTGGTTCAGGTTCACCAGATAGCTCTGGTGGGGACGAAAGAAGTTAAAATCGACCAGCAGGCTTTCATACTCTTTCAGACTTTTTGAAACAATGATGGGTTCGTCATTTTCAAAATAAAAAGTAGTGTAGCTGTTGTCACTCTTACAAAAGAAGATATCCAGAATATCAATAATATGCATTGCTTCAGCGGTTCGCAACACAATTTTTTTTGAATGCATTTCCTGTTTGAACGAATCCAACAGCACCTCTAGTTGGGGCAGAACGCTTTCGTTTTTCTCAATCAATTTTATCGCACGTTGAATGGCTAGCTGAAATTCGGTTTCATTCACGGGTTTTAACAGGTAATCAAGCGCACTGTACTTTATGGCTTTAATGCCAAATGAGTCAAATCCGGTGATAAACACCACTTTAAAATTGTAGGGTTGCAGTTTTTGCAGAAGTTGAAAACCTGTACCGTCGGATAATTCGATATCGAGTAAAACCAAATCAGGGTCTTCTGCCCGGATTAATTCAAAACCGCTTTGGATAGAATTGGCTGTTCCCGCGAGTTTTATTTCAGGGAAATATTCCGACAACAAACGGCTGTTTATTGCCTGCATGGCTATTTCATCGTCTATAATTATGGCTTTAATCATTGTTCAGAATTGGAATTTGGATGCTTATCCGCACTCCTGAAAGTTCAGGATTTGTATCTTTCAGATTCAACTTTTCGAATTTGAAATCTTTATTGTGCTTTTGTTGAATGAGTTTTCGTCGTTTTTCAAAAATTGTATTTGCCATGGACAAATGCGTTCCAGCCTTTGACCCTTGCTGCTGAATGCCAGCACCATTGTCTTCAATAACAAATTCCACCCAATCGGTCTTGTCAGAGATGTTAAGACTTAAAAGGCCTTTTGCTTTAAGATTTTTAAAACCATGTTTAATTGAGTTTTCAACAAAAGGTTGTATTAACATAGGAGGAATATGAATAAAATCAACCTCCAGGGCTTCATCATAATTAATCAGGTAGTCAAAACTATCTGCACACCGCATTTTTTCCAACTCAATATAATTTCTCAGCATTTCAATTTCATCGGCCAGCGAAATGGTTTCAGTGACTGAATTATTCAATGTGGCGCGGGTGAGCAATGCAAATCTTGAAAGGTAATCGGAGGCTTTCCGGTTGTCGTTCTGCATCATAAAGTTCTGGATAGAACCCAAAACATTGAAAATAAAATGAGGATTCATTTGCGCACGTAACACCTGTTGCTGCAGCTCGTTTTGCTTCAACCGTGACTGTTTTTTACGGATTTGCTGTATGTAAACAATCAGTAAAATTACAATCAGCAACACAACCAATAAGGCAATCCCCGCATTTATCCGCTGGTTCTTCAGTTTATTTTCTGCAGTCAGCAATTCTATCTGCTGTTCTTTTTTCTCGATTTCATACCTGGTTTCCAGTTCCTCCAACGATTGGCGGATATCTTCATCCCTTAATCTGCTTTCTGTCACCCTAAGAGAATCGTTCCAAAAAAATGCCTTGTCCCAATTCTTCAGATGATAATTCAGTTCATACAGCAACTGCAGGGTTTTAAGCTTCTCGGTTGAGTAGTTTTCGATTTCTTCAATTTTAAGATTCCCGCTTGCCAGTTCAAGACCCTTCATGAACTGCCCTTTCAACTGATACAGTTCAGCTTTAAAATTATTGTTGAAGAGCACATCATACGGATTGTCGCCAAAAAACATTTCCGCTTCGTTTGCTAGTTCCAATGCCTTGTCATAATTCCCGAGTTGCTTATATACGCCGGCACTATTGGTCAATGCTGTACAGATACCCTGTTCGTAACCGGCTTCATTACTCAGCGCAAGAAGCGTATCATAATAGAGTAAGCCCTTTCCGAGTTCTCCCTTCTGAACCGCGATACCTCCCAGACTGTTGTATATTTTTGCAAGATCACCAAACGAAGCGCAACCTTCAACATCCTTCATTTTGTAGGCTTTCTTCACGTACTCTTCCCATTTCACCGTATTGTTGTTTTCCCTGAAAATATTACCCATAGCAATGTAATGGTAACAAATCCGTTCAAGGTTTTGGGTAGTTTCTTTCGTTTTAAGTGCGTAAAGTCCATATTCAATGGCCTTTTCGTATTCGCCGGTATAATTGTAATTGCTGGCGAGGTTCATGCTGATTTTTGCAATTTCGCCGTTATTCTTCGTTTTTTCGGCACTTGTCAATGCTATTTTGTATGTTTCGTTCGATGCCTTAAAATTTCCGGTAGCAGCATACATATTCGCCAGATAATTGCCAACCCTTGCAATTTGTTCGTCGATTTTAATGTCCTGTGCGATGCGAAATGCTGTTTCAAATTGATGGATGGATGCTTCTGTTTCGCCTTCATTATCAAGGTACTCCCCAAATTCGTAATGAGCTTCAATACGCTTAACTTTGTCGTTGGCGGCATCAACAATCCTGGTTCTATATTCCAGTTGTATCGAATCCCTGGAATCCAATAAATTCACATAAGCCTCATTTTCAGCACCTATACATAAATTGGATATGACAATAATAAGGAAGGAAAGTAATACGAGTACTTTGGATTTATCCATAGTTAGAGACAATTCAGTAAAGTGCGATTGAGCCAGAAGATCAATTAAAGGCACAAAAGTGATGAACTATTGTTTCGCACTAACAGTAGAAGCTATAAACACGAAGATTCGAATCAAAGAAACAGCCGAACACAGTATCAAATAAATACCAATCAACAGATTAGCATAAACATACGCTGCCACTGCAGCACAAATGTATGGATAAACTCCGGGAATGCAAAAAGGGAGCAACAGAAATTTTCAGAAGTTGACCTCTGCCTGTTTTACCCAATTTCTTGAATGCCCCACCTCCTATGTTGCTCAGACAATATTGAAATAGGTTTACATAACATCATTTTTGTACTTACTTTTGGGGACGATAGTATCCTATAAACCTAAGAATATGAAGCGCTCCTCCCTTACTGAGAAAATGGTATTATATTTTCTGTTGCTTGGTATAGGATCGATCGTGATTACCGGATTCTTTTCGTTTTCAACTGCCCGGAGTGCCTTACTCGACCGAACTTACGATCAACTTACCTCGCTGCGTCTGTCACGACAGATGCAGATAGAAACATTTTTTAACGATCGCCTTCATGAGACGGCTCATTATGCCTGTTATCCATCGGTTAAAACGCTGGTTGCTGATGCTGAATCAGGAAGTAAGCCCTTAATTGATGCGGAATCCTCTTATTTTGCTTCTGGGTATTTCTCCGGTATTTTGATATTTGACACCACAGGAAAAATAATTTATCGTTCCCTTTCAGGAAATGAAAGCCTCGCATTATCTTACGATTCTATCAACGTATTCCTGCGCAGGGATTACGAAGAGGCCTTTATTATGGACTATCAGACTTTTGGGCGAAGAGCAGAGCCTCAGTTGCTGAGCATATGTGCCATTAAAAATAAAAATACAACTATCGCTTATCTCGGGTTGATCATTGAGCCACAAATAATCAATGATTATATGTTCGGAGTGGATGCAAGCAATGGTTTGGGTTACAGTGGCGAAACTTATCTGGTTGGCCCTGATTATCTGATGCGTAGCCCTTCACGGTTTATTCCACAGTCAGTGATGCATACTAAAGTAATTACTGCTCCGGTAATTGAAGCGCTGGAAGGAAAACAAGGGATTGCACAAATTATTGACTACCGTCAGACAGAGGTGCTGAGTTCCTATGGAAGCATTCATGTTAATGGCCTCAATTGGGTAATGCTGGCAGAAATAGATTACAATGAAGCCATGTCTTCCATTTATGCCATCCGAAACAATATTATGCTGCTAACTGTGTTGATTGGTGTGGCATTTTTCATCATTAGTTTTGTGATCAGTCGTAGAATCACCAAACCAATAATCAGGCTGAAAGATGCGGCCATTGAATTCGGAGAAGGACGGCTGACTCATGTACTGGATAATGAATCAAACGACGAAATAGGAGAACTGACCGAGGCCTTTAACAGAATGGCCATAAACCTGAGAGAGAAAGACGAAGCCTTGAAGCAGGAAAGGATCAATCGGCTAAAATCAGCCATTGATGGGCAGGACCAGGAAAGACAAAGGTTGTCACGGGAATTGCACGACGGTATAGGTCAGAGCCTGATAGCGGTGAGGCTTAAACTCGGTGCAATGGAAAATTCCGTTTCTGATAAAATGCGGCCATCTGTGGTGTCTGTTATTGCTTTGTCTGACAACCTGATTGATGAAGTAAGAGCCATCTCAAACGCACTGATGCCACCTGCACTGGTCGAATTTGGTTTATCAGCAGCCATCCGGCATCTTTGCAATGATCTCTCAGAAATTCATGGCATTACCACTGATTTCAGAGGAGAAATTCCCAATGACATTCTGGGACGTAAGGCAAGGTTATATCTGTTCAGGATTTTTCAGGAAGCATTGAACAACATTTCGAAACATTCCGGAGCTACGGAAGTAAATATCGTTTCAGAGGTAAAGGAAGGTTCTCTTTGTATCCTTATTGCGGATAATGGAAAAGGTTTGGGTCCCGAAACAACATGTTCCCCGAAAGGACATGGACTGAACAACATCAGGGAGCGGGCAGGTTTGCTGAAAGGCAGCGCTGAAATAGTTTCAATTCCGGGAAAGGGAACCAGTATTACTATAGAAATACCTGTAAACAAAATAAAATCATGATAAAAGTAATGCTTGTTGATGATCACACCATTGTGCGTGACGGGTTGAAGTCTCTGATTGAGGGTGAATCGGATATTGTTATAATTGGTGAAGCAAGCAATGGACACGAACTTACTGATCTTTTGCAAACCAATCTGCCCGATGTATTGCTTCTCGACATCTCCTTGCCCGATGTATCGGGAATTGAGTTATGCGAAATGGTAAAGCATAGTTATCCCACAATAAAAGTACTTTTTCTTTCGATGTACACCACGGAGGCATATATTTTCAATGCCATCAAAGTCGGAGCACAGGGTTATCTTCCCAAGAACATTTCGCAAACAGAACTTCTACTGGCTATACGCACAGTTAGCCAGGGGCAGGAATATTTCAGCGAGTCCATTTCAAACATCATCCTCAAAAGCTACATCAAAAAGGCAAAAAATGAAGGACCGGAGGAGATTCGCCCTGAGGATGAATTGTCCCGCCGCGAGCTCGAAATTCTGAAACTATTTGCTGAAGGGATGTCAAATCCTCAAATTGCTGAAAAACTCTTTATCAGTACCCGAACAGTGGAGTCACACAAAAACCATATTATGCAGAAACTAAACCTTACTTCTGCTGTCGATTTGGTAAAGTTTGCCATTAAGAACCGTATTGTTGAGATTTAAATCACCCGGCTAATCTTTATATTACACTGTATATTATCTATATAGCATTTATATTGAAGTATTAGAAATTCATAATTAAGCGTTTCACTTAATTTAATTTACGTATATCACGGAAGCTATTTTCCGTAATGGCTGTATTGCATCCCTCCTTAATAGTTCCAATTTTTGCCGGACACTTATTTTAAACCAATTTATACCATTATGGAAAAACAAATAACGAAAACATTTTGGGCTTCGGCTCTTGTTTTGCTGATGATGATACCGGGGTTGACAGTTGCTCAGGTAGAGACATCGCTCAATCCGGGCGTAGATGTTATGAGCCGCTATATCTGGCGCGGAATCAATCTGGGAGGTTCCTCTCCCAGCATTCAGCCTTCTCTGGAATTTACTGCCGGTAATTTTACCCTTGGAAGCTGGGGAGCCTTCTCAACAAGTAATGGTTTGGGTCTTCAGGAAACTGATCTTTACCTGAGCTATACCTTCAGGGATGTTGTAAGCCTTACAGTGACTGATTTCTTTTTCCCCAATGATACTGTTGGCAACAACCACTATTTTGAATTTGATGAAAACAAAACGGGTCATTTGATGGAGGCCTCAGCCATGTTTAATGGTACCGATAAAATCCCTTTCACCTTTATGGCGGCATTGAATTTCTGGGGTGCAGATGCTTTGAAGGCCGATGGCAAAAAACAATATTCTACCTACTTTGAGCTTGGCTATAATGGGACATGTAAAGAGGTGGATTACAATGTTTTTCTGGGATTTACACCTAATAATCCCGATGAGGAGAAAGGTGAAACTGGCTACTATGGCCCCGATGCCGGAATCATCAATTTAGGTATCAAAGCTTCAAAATCCTTAAAAATCAACGACAATTTCAGTCTGCCGATATCCACCTCCCTAATTGTGAACCCGGTAGCTGAAAATGTTTTTCTGGTTGTAGGCATTTCATTATAGAAAGGCCCTGTTAATGAAAAGTTTCTGAAGCCTGCCTGATAAAAAGAATATAAACCAAGCGCTGTAATAAGCCATGTGGCTTTGCAGCTAAAAAACAAACAAAATGGATCCTGAAATATTATTGAATGAAGCTGCCAAAACCGGAAATACCGGCTTTATGCTGGTGGCAACCAGCCTGGTTATGCTGATGACACCGGGTTTGGCCTTTTTTTATGGTGGATTGGCCACCAAACGGAACATCCTGGGCATAATGATACAGAGTTTTGTATCGCTGGGAGTAACTACCGTATTATGGTTTACTTTTGGCTATTCCCTTTGCTTCAGCGGAGACGGAGCCATCATTGGAAATTTAGATAAGGTATTCCTGATGGGCGTTGACCTGAACAGTGTTTTCTCGGGCAACGGAAAAATTCCCGAACTGGTTTTTTTCCTTTATCAGATGATGTTTGCCATCATAACTCCTGCACTGATTACCGGAGCCTTTGTAGGACGCGTCACCTTTAAGAGTTACATGATTTTTCTGATCATGTGGCAGGTATTTGTTTATTACCCTTTCGTTCACATGGTATGGGGTGGTGGCCTGCTTTTTCAATGGGGCGTGCTTGATTTCGCCGGTGGAATTGTGGTTCACGCAACTGCCGGATTTGCGGCGCTGGCTTCAGTATTCTACGTGGGTGCACGGGCCGATAAGGATTCCACACCCAACAGCATTCCACTCGTTGCCATTGGTACAGCTTTGCTTTGGTTCGGTTGGTATGGGTTTAATGCCGGAAGCGAACTTTCAGTTGATAATATTACCGTGCAGGCATTTGCCAATACCGATATAGCCGCTTCGTTTGCCACGATTACCTGGTTGATTATTGAATGGATACGTGCCAGAAAGCCGAAACTAATCGGCCTGCTGACAGGTGCTGTTGCAGGATTGGCAACCATTACACCAGCTGCAGGTTTCGTGCCGCTGTGGGCCGCAGCTATGATAGGCATTGCTGCCGGATTGGTCTGCTACTATGCCGTTCATCTTAAAAACAAACTTGGCTGGGATGATGCTCTGGATGTATGGGGCGTGCATGGTATGGGTGGAGTCCTCGGGACGATTTTACTCGGAGTATTTGCCACTTCGTCAATTAATCCTATGGTTACAACACAAGGCCTCATTTATGGAGAAACCTCATTTTTTGTAAAACAAGTAGTAGCGGTAGTTGGGGCTTCTGCCTATGCCTTTATCTTTACTTACCTGATGCTGGCGCTTATCAACTATATAACCCCGGTGAGGGTAAGTGAATCTGATCAGTTGATTGGTCTCGACTCGACACTTCATGGCGAAAAAGCGTATGATTCCGGATCACTGTAGATCCTGGTAAATGATTGAATTTCATAGTGTGTGTAAAGGGCCCTGGTGTATTCCAGGGTCCTTTATTGCTATTTGTTTCACCAGACTTCTCCTGAACCAGATCAATGCATTGAGCTTTCTTTGATTTTTCGTTTAACTTTACTGACCCAATAAAAAGTTATACGAAATTGTTTGGAATACGGCTTATAAGGAATAATGCGCTGATATTGTTTCAGTTGCTCGTGTTTGCTGCACTTACCCTACTTTCTGTATTGTTTTTTCGCGAAAGGCTGATTGCCGATTCAGGCTATTACCTGATGCGGATGGTTAACAGCCGTTTGCCCTGGTCAGAACACGGGCGATTTATCCTGATCTTCTCTCAGCTATTACCCTGGATTGGCGTAAGCTTCCACCTGCCGATGAAAGCAATTTTGTTGCTCTATTCATTGAACCACGTGCTGTTTCATTTCCTGGTTTTTTACCTGGTGGTTTTTCGTTACAAAAATACCGGGGCCGGCATGTTGATTGTTTTGTTGCAGGTGGCCGGGCTTGTTACCGGTTTTCTTGTCCCTATGTTTGAGTTGTATTATGCAGCATCCATGCTCGTTTTGTTTGCTGCCATCCTATATAGCGGTCGATTCAACACTTCGCATCAACTTCTCATGCTGTTCCTTGCCTTTTTCATCATGAGCAGCCATCCCATGGGTATAGCCATGCTTATTGTGGTGGTTGGTTATAACCTCATTGAAAATGGATTCAATCATCGTCAATTCTATCTTTATCTTGCTTTGTTGCTGGCTGGTTTGTTGTTGTTTAAATACTTCAATGCAAGCGAATATGAATCAGGAAAAACTGCGGCCATTTTGCAAAACCTGCGTACTGGAAAATACGATGTAGCTTACTTTAAGGGATTGGTCAATTTTTTATGGAAGCACTACCTATCCATTGCCTTGGTTTCAGTTTTGGTCGTTGGGTTGATAATTAACCGGAAATGGTATAAAATGTGCTGGTTTTATCTCATTTCCATCCTTGCTTTCATGATACTTTCCCTGCTCAACACGGGGACTTTCGACTTTTCGCGCTACAATGAACAGGTCTGGTTTCCGGTAGTGTTTGTGGTTTGCTTTCCGCTGATGCTGGGCCTGACCAATAACCTTGGCCGAAAAGGTGGTTTACTTCTATCCATAGTATTCATTGCATTTGTTGGTTTCCGTTTTGTTCTGATTACCGAAAATGCCCTGGTTTACACTCAACGTACCAACCGGATGAAGCAGGTTATTCAATCTGCATGGCAGTTTGAGGGCCGCAAGTTCATCGTGGACGATGCTCTCCTGACCCAGGACGGTGTACCCGGACCCAACTGGTCCTATCCCATTGAATCCATGTTTTTATCCGCTGAAAGAGGCAGAGCACAATGTGTCAGCATCTGCACCACTGAGGATTATAACTACAATAAAGTGTATCAGCAATTGGAAAGTACGAATTATCTTTTCCGGCGTTTTGAGGTTGAGCCGTTGACTTATCTGAACCCACGATATTTTATAATGGATACCGGTAAATATCGACAAATCTATCTGAGATTTTAAGAGGAATGATGGTTAAACTACACTGCTGAGATAGCGGTATTGGTCAACAACATCCAGATAATAAATTCGCGTATAAATATCACTCCGCCGTCAAAAAAAACCGGCAAATCATTGGATGAATTGCCGGGTCTCTTTTCCTTATAAATCTATCAAGACAAAAGAAGAATTATTAGGGTAAATTATTTTTCTACTGCCAGGCCGATTCAAACTGCTTTAGGAAGCGTACATCGTTTTCAGAGAACATACGCAGGTCTTTCACATTGAACACCAGGTTTGTAATGCGTTCAACGCCTATTCCAAAGGCAAAACCGGAATAAATCTCAGGGTCAATACCGCAGTTTTTAAGCACATTCGGATTCACCATACCACAGCCAAGTATTTCGACCCACCCGGTGTATTTGCAAAAGCCACAGCCTTTGCCACCGCATAGGTTGCATGAAATATCCATTTCGGCCGAAGGTTCGGTAAACGGGAAGTAAGAGGGCCGCAAACGGATGCGTGTATCTTCGCTGAACATCTCTTTGGCAAAATAAAGCATGGTCTGGCGCAAATCGGCAAAGCTTACGTTTTTATCTACATACAATCCTTCCACCTGGTGAAAAAAGCAATGGGCACGAGCCGATATGGCTTCGTTGCGGTAAACCCTTCCCGGGAAGGTCATGCGGATGGGCGGTTTGGTGGTTTCCATCACCCTTACCTGCACGCTGCTGGTGTGGGTGCGCAAAACGATATCAGGGTCTTTTTCGATAAAAAAGGTATCCTGCATGTCACGGGCCGGATGTTCAGGTGCGAAGTTGAGTGCCGAAAAATTATGCCAGTCATCCTCAATCTCCGGCCCTTCGGCAACGGTGAAACCAATACGTGCAAAGGTTTCAATCATTCGGTTGCGAATGATCATCAGCGGATGTCGGGAACCTGCATCCCGGAAGTTGACCGGTAAGGTCAGATCCTGCTCCGGTGCTAAAGATTGTTGCTGTCCTTCCAGGCTTTCGCGAAGGCTGTCGAGTTTTTGCTGAAACCGTTGCTTCAGGTCGTTGAGCAAAACGCCCATCTCACGCCTGTCTTCGGCAGGTACTGTCTTGAAATCCGCAAACAGATCGTTTAGTATTCCCTTTTTTCCGGAATACTTAATGCGGAACTGTTCCAGTTCGTCTTTGGTGGTAGCTGCAAATGATTCTATTTCAGCCAGGTAATTATTTATTTTGTCCTTCATTAACGAGTTTTTTTGCCACTAAGCGCCGCACTGAGGTTCTCGAAGTGGCACTAAAGCACTAAGTTTCACTAAATTATTTTTGAAAAGATGCCTGATTATTTAATCACCGTGATTTTCATTTTCACATCTTTCAGCGGTTTATTTCCGGGGCCGGTTTGCACGGCCGCAATTTTATCAACCACATCCAGACCCTCGATTACTTCGCCAAAAACAGTGTAGTCATCGTCCAGATGAGGCGTGCCACCAAGGGTTTTATATCCCGCGCGGCGTTCCGGACTAATGACTTTGCCTGATTGGTTCAACTGAGCGTCAGTTAAAACAGTCCCCTGAACAATATAAAACTGTGAACCGGAGGAAGCTTTTTCGGGATTTACCTGATCGGGCTGGCGGGCTGCGGCCAGTGCACCCTTTTTATGAAAATACTTACCAACAAACTCCGCAGGTACTTTGTAACCAGGATCATTCATTTTGTCGTCTTTACCCCCACCCTGAATCATAAAGTTATTAATTACCCGGTGAAAAATTGAGCCATTGTACCAGCCCTGATTGACCAGTTTTATAAAATTATCCCGGTGCAGAGGCGTTTCATTGTATAGCACGGCGGTCATGTTACCATATTCGGTTTC
>JAVEVB010000017.1:0-79643 GCA_034005265.1 Lentimicrobium sp. | reverse complement strand
TTAAAAGGTGAGTCGTTAAGAAAAAAAATCTAATCCCAAAATTTTGCTATTTTTACCACCTCTTCTGTCACTGAATTAGTGGCCTACTTTGCTCCGGAATAGTGGCCTACTTTCACCGGAATATTCATTTGAAACTTTATATTGTACATTGGTATCTTTATATTGAGAAATGAAAATATCAATATTTTCATAACCTTCCTCTAATGCATATCCATTTATTTTAAATTGAATGTTCTCAAATTTATTCTCTTTGATGTATGGGCATAATCTTACACCGTCTGTTTCCGCAGCATCGGTTAGAATTTCCATAATATGTTCAGTGAACTTATTTTCTTTCGAATCTCCATTATCATCAGAATACACCAGTGACTGTATTTCAAAATAAAGATTTTTGATGAAGTGGTCTAATTCAAAATTGGTTGTAGTTTGAGGTGCTTTAGACATTTGATAATTCATTTAATATTGTTGTAAATCCTATTTCAAAATCTTTACAATCACTTGGAGCAATTTCGTAAGAAACTCTGGAAACCGCATCAACAATAGTATCAGGGGTAATTTTTGGAAACTTATCCGTCACCCGATAATAAAATTCACTACGAATAATATATCCCGTTTTATCGTATTCTTCTTCTGTTTCCGGCGTAAGCCCTAAACTCTCCAATTTAAGATTGAATTCATTCTTCAAACCAATTGATAAATTCAGAATAATCCTTATTTCAGAAATAATATTTAATAGTGTATTTCTATTATCTGGATACTCGTTTATTCTATAAAATGCAATGTAGAGCTGTTGTAGTCCGGTGATATCTAGTTGAAATTCATTAGCTATTTTAATTGAAGGGTTATTGGCAATTGAAGTTTTCACTTCAACAGCTTTCCCATTGAAATAAAAATCTTGATTACTTCCTTCGGGAGCTTGCCATGCATTAATTATTCTTTGATGATTAAGTTGAGACTTAAGTAATAGTTGCAAGAAATAAAGTTCACCATAAAGGCCTCTTTGTTGCTGTGGAGTTAGTAAGCCCCCAGTAAATTTTCCAAAAAGTTTCCTCCAATAATTGATTCGACTGGAGATGATTGACAATGCTTCTTCTGAATTATCAATTGGCAACAGGCTTTGAATAATATCTTCAATAAACATTGTAAAAACATCCGTAAGCTCGTCTTCCAGCAAAATTAAAACAAGTTCTCTTTGTTGGTCATTCATTGATAATACCTGAACTTCAACACCAATAAAACGCTTTAAATAATTTGGATGTACATTTACATGTGGCTCTATTTCTAACGTGAATATTTTGGCCTTAGTCAAAGAAATTGTCCCAATAGAGCAGTTCAATTTTTTGATCTCTGCAATACTATGTTTAATTACTTCATTTTTGAATGAAGCAGACTGATTATTCCATATTGATTTTATGCTAATCATCTGTTTCTGTGTCATCATCTTCTTGTGAATAATCGAAATCAATATTTAGGGGCCTGGCAGCAAATTCGACTTTTTCTTCATTTTCAATTTCAGGGAATATTAATCCCCATCCAACAAGGGGTATATTGACGGGTAAACCATTATTCTCACCCCAATAGAGCGGATAAATAACAAGTAAAGATTTTCCATCCTTTGCTCTTTCTTCTTTTGCTTTTGCACTATTGGGTTTCTCATCAGAAATGCTTAAATCTAACTGTCTGTCTTTAGGATCAAGAATATTATTTTTGGAAATCTGAAAGTAAGAACCTAAGCCTTTTTTTGTGTCACTTCTTGAAGGCAAACCACCAATAATAACTTTGCCATTACAATTGAATGAAAAAGTGTTTTTGGTTTCAGAATTTAGAATGACGGCTATTGTCCACTTATCTAATACCCCTTTTTTATTTTGTTTTCGAATGTAACTATTAAGTAAATCTGGCCTTACTCTGGGTAAGTCAGAGGTATATTGTGTTAAGAAATCTATTATCTTATCAGATTGTACATTATTCCAGGTTAACCTGTTTAGCTTATTATTTGTTGTTCTGTTCTTGATAGGATCATTTAATTTTTCTAAGAGATTTTCGAAAGCTCGAAAGTTTGATTTTATAACCTCATGCTTTTTAATTAATTGGTAGGTCTGTGTTGTATTACCAGAAAATCCAACCAATATTTTCTCATGTTCCCTCATCTTTCCTGTAGCTGTAATGCTTAGCATTCCTGGATGTGTCCGGACTTTAAGTCTATAATCCACAGGTCGTTTATTTTTTGCAGCCATTTCATCAAAATCAGCACGCATTTCTTCGGTCGCTAATGTTATATGTCTATACCAGTTAATTAACTGTTCTGTTGTGTAGAGGCGACATAAATCCACATAGCCAGGGCGATAACCAAACCAACGACCCATCTGCATCAGTGAATCATATAAACGTGATGCTCTCAAATAATAGCTTACAGATAGTCCTTCTAAGGTTATTCCTCTTGCTAGTCGATTGCCTCCAATTGCAATTACCGACATCCCATTTTCGTAATCATTGTAATTTATGTCTTCAATGTTATGGTATTCAAGTAATCTTGTATTTTTTGTACCATGAACAGCACGAACTTCAATTTTTGTAACAGCCTCAATTAATACTGTTTTGACTTCATCCCAATTATGTTGTTTAATTTTATGATCTTTGTAGGCAATGTTGCTTATTACATTTTCTGTAGTAGGAATAAATTCATTTTCAAATAGTTCTTTCAACTCAGGTATTAAGTTTCCTTGGCCAGAACGAATCTGAAGTTTATAATCACGTATAATTTCATTTACCAACCACGCTACTCGATCAATCCATGCGACATATAAAGCCACATGAATAAGCATTGAATTATGTTTATTCTCCTGCCCTCTTAAACGTCGGATGGCACAAGTCAAAATAAATGATTTTATTGCCTTTTTAAGGCTTATGGGTACATCATCAGGTAATTCATCTTTATTGGTTTTATTTAGTCTCTTGGGAAAATAAGGTTCTTGATCTTCTGCCGGTCTGATAATATCCAGTCCTTCATAATCCTCTCCGCTGTCAATATTTTCAAAGCCAAAAACCTGAACTGCTCCGATATAATTTGAAGGAGGGGGGATGTTTACGATGAAATCACGGGGAAATAAATCTTCACCAACTTTTAATTGAATATCTTTAACGATTGTTTCAAGAGTTTCACTCCAAGATGACGGAATAAATATATTGGCATACGGTGTTGCGGTATAACCAATAAACGTATTTTGATTGAAAAGATTTAGTAGTGTTCGGATTAATCTATTAATTGTTTTAACATCTAGTTCTGTACCAGAATTTACAGATGCATTGTCTGCTTCATCATCAATTATAAGCAATGGAACATTAAATATTCGTTTGTCTCCTTTTTCATCTTCAGTAGCAAATTGATAAAGCCATAAGATCAGATTTTCAAGTATGCTTTTATTCTTTTTAATGACTAAAACGGTTGGGCTTTTTCCTCCAATTGGTACGCTTATTCTGGTGGCTATGCTTCTATTAAAATCTCCTTTTGCATCAGATGATGTATAAGAATATATTTCTGTGTCAGCTTGAAAATGTCCAACTCCAATTTTAATATTTTTTTGCCTTAATATAAAATCAGAGCTATCTCTTCCAATAAATCCTTCATCAATTCGATTTTGAGTTTGTGCTCTCAAACTATTATGAATTCCGGCTATTACAACTATCAATTTATAGCCAGCGTCTGTAGCTTTATTAATAAGACCTGTATAGTTTGCTGTTTTTCCAGACTGAACATTTCCTACTACCATTCCACGCCTATCCCATCGACCTATAGTCTTAGGATTAACACATTTGTCAAGAATTTTATCTGTAATATCATCCAGCGAATCCATCGGAAATGATGAATCTTTTTGATTCATATAGATTTTATACCTATTCCAAAGCTCTGGTTTTATTTTAGATTTCTCGTCATAAAGCCATGGTTTCACATCTTCTGCAACCAATAACGTTGCTTCTTTTGAGTAGATATCAAAATCAGCCTCAAGTTGAGAAATCAAAGCCTCCTTATCAAGGCTTTCAAAGCCTTGCATTAAAAAGATGTTCTTGACTTCAGCTGCTATAGTATTATAATCAACCTCTTTTCTGTTATATTTTTGCAGTAGAACATGGGCAATGTTTCTGGCACTCTCAAATTGTCTCATATTATTTCAATATTTCAATTAATTGGGGATATTCATTAAAAGGTTCAATATTCAAAATTTGCTTAATTGCAATCTCATTGCATACTCCAGATTGTTTCAGGGATGAAAACATTAATTGTGCTAATTGGATGGTTCCGGGATCAAGTTCTCTCGTTTCATTCCTTAATTCTATACTTTCCGGATTTTCGCTATAGTTTTGAATAATAGCTTCAACTGGTATTGTTCTTCCAATTAGTCTAAGTGTTGACTTGAATTCTTTTTCTATTATGGTTTCGGTTTCTAATAATTTTGAAATTATAGGATGGCTTTCATTGATATAATAATTAACAGATCCATCTCTCTGCTTTATGGCTTTCCATACCGATTGAAAATCAAAACTTGTGATCGAATCATCAAGCATTAATTGATTTCCGCGAAAACGATAAATATTCGCAGCATTTAGCCTGGTCATCTTTCCAAGTCTAACTAAATCCTTTCTTATTGAAATCGATGGTGTTGCTGTCGCTTTTTTAATGTCAATTTTCCAATCATGATCCAGTTTGTTAGGAATATCAATTAAAATACGAGCATTTTTATAGTGTTCATTTTTTGTAAAAAGTCCTAACCAATCACCATACATTAAAAGCCTTTCATTTCTATAGATATAGAATCCCTGAAGTTTATACCAATCTTCTGTTTTTGCATGAGTTCTTTTTTCTGTAGATATTTTTGAAATGTGAGGTAGTACATAGCATTTTATATGCACATCTTCATTTTCAAGGAGTTCATCGCATATTAATTGCCCACCATCTTCTTCTTTCATAAATGGATCCCAGCCATTTATTGGGATCCCGTTAATCCAGAGTTTGAATTTTCTTTTTTCCAAAAAACGGTGGAAAACAAGACTTAAATGTTCTTCGACTAACGCAAATTCTTCCAGGAATACTTTTCTGGCTGCTTCATTTTCAAGTTGGGAATTACCAACGAGTCGATCTAAATTTTCCCAAAGCACTGATGTACCGCTTTTTTGGCTGTTTAATTTTTTCAGAAATGAATAATCTGAGATGTAATCAAGTAAAGTCCATTTTCCTGTTTTATTAACAAAATCTAAATTCCAACACCTTTTTAAGGTTTGTCCGTTATCTCTTTTAGATGCAACAGTTAAACTCTTACATTGGGAAAAAGAAGATGTTTTTAAGCCTAAGCCAAATCGCCCTAGATCATTAATATCTCTGTCATCATTAGGGTCTCTACTCCCTGGGGTCATTGCATTTACCAAGGTACTTTTATCCATACCTTCACCATCGTCAGTAATGATAACCCATGAATCTTTTCCTTTCCATTCATAATTTATCCAAACATTTTCAGATTTAGCAGAAATACTATTGTCAATTATATCTGCGATTGCTGTTTGTAAATTATAACCAAATGCCCTGAATGTGTTAATCATGGCACTAGCTTTTGGAGGTGTTTCTTCTGAAATATGATTTTCTAAATAGATCATTACTTTATCTTTTAAATATTTCAAATACAATTTCTCCAATCTGTTTAGCTAAATAAGGTGGCACGGCATTCCCAACCTGATGGTACTGTGCTGTTCGAGCACCACAGAAATAATAATTGTCTGGAAATGTTTGTATACGTGCAGCTTCGCGAACCGTTAAACTTCTGCACTGTATAGGGTCATAGTGAATAAAATAATGACCATCCTTTGAAATATGACTGGTTACAGTTGTGGCTGGTTCATCTGGGCGCTGAGTCCTGAAGCGATCAGCAAATTTTCCTCCCTTAGCATTCTTATGCATGGGAAGTAACCATTCGGGGTAATCTCTAAGTTTTGGAAAATCACCGTATTTATTCAGATATAATGCAGAGAATAAATAACGCATTAAATCTTCTTTCAGATGAGTTCGCGTTTCATGATTTATTACACCCTTTAATCTTGAATCGCAATACCAGTTGCTATAAAGTGGATTTGAGCTTTCGTCAAGATTGCAACTTAAAAAGTTTTTCCCTTGAGAGGTTGGAAATTTAATATCGTTGGTCTTGTCTCTTTCCCGGAATAAGTAGTTCAATTTTTCCCTTGAAAGAATGATTGCATCTTCCCAGTTGGTTTGATTGTTCTGTATTTTAGAATATGTATGATTCCCTTTTTCATTCTCACTAATAATTTCCCGTCCTATTCCACTCCTTAAAGCAGGCAGTTTACCTATTACGCTTTTCAACTTAATCTCTTCGCTTTGGTACAAATATTCAGGTTTCTGAACTTCTAAATCTTCCCGTATACCAATAAGAATAACACGGTGTCGCCTTTGTGGAATGCCATATTTCTCCGATTTGATTAAGTAGTCAGTATCATTGTAATAGATAGGAAACCCATCTGAATCAAACTCATCTGGTGGTTTTACCAGTGAGAAAACTTTGTATAGAGGCGAATTATAGTCAGGAAAAACTATTCCTGGATTTTTGAGATCCTTTTTTATTTCATCAAATACCTTGTGTTCACCTATTTTGGCTGATAATAGTCCTTTTACATTTTCCATCACAAAGACTGCAGGATGATGTCTGGCTATTATTCTCAGGTATTCTCTGTATAAATGTACCCGGTGATCATCATCTGATATCCCCTGGTTTCTTGCTCTACCTACTAAAGAGAAAGCCTGACAAGGTGGTCCACCAATAAGTAGAAATTC
Source organism: Lentimicrobium sp. (assembly GCA_034005265.1). Taxonomy (GTDB): domain Bacteria; phylum Bacteroidota; class Bacteroidia; order Bacteroidales; family Lentimicrobiaceae; genus Lentimicrobium. The sequence continues at coordinate 72,808 of JAVEVB010000017.1, read as the reverse complement.
TTTTTCATCATGCAATGCATTGCAAATGCGTTCATCAATTTCTTTATTTTTTTCTTTAATTTCATCATCAGTATATCCGCCTTTTTTATTTCCCTTTTTATCTAATTCTACCGGATATGGTAATTCATATCTCCATGCCTCATCTTCGGCGATACTCCATTCATCTTTATATTCTGTTTTTAATTGTTCGAGAAGTTCAGCCTGTTTTTTTAGATTATTTTCCTTTATATATGAATAATAAATTTCAGGAACATCTTCTTTTTCGAACTGCCTGTAAAAGCTTCTCAACCTCAGAGTCATATGAGCTTGTTCGTCTTTTTCAATTGATAATTTAATTTTAAAAAACCGACTCCCATTCTCATCTGTAATTGATGAGAAACCTTCTCCTAAACCTCCAGGCCCAGCAAATAAATCTATTATCGGAATCCTTCCTTTATCTTTGCTATTCAGATTTTTCATTAAAAATACTATCACTAAAAAATTCTTCGAAACTCATTTTAAGACCAGTAACTACTATCTTTTCCAGATTTCTGACGGTAATATTTCTTTTACCGTTTTCGACATAATTCATATAGGTTCTATCAACTCCAGACTGCCAGGCCAATTGCTCCTGTTTTAACCCTTGCTTCTCTCTAAGAAGCCTAATTCTCTGACCAATTTTATTCTGGATTAGCATATTCAAAAGTATTAGACATGGCATATAGTACATTGTACTATACGTCACATGCGTCAAATAAAAATGCAATGAAACAACTACTATTTAGAAATCAATTCTATTATTGTACTTTGACTATGGTTATTACTCATAGATTTTATTTCACATTCCCATAAAGTGATAACTCTCCATCCTAAATCTTCCAACTCTTTTTTCTTATTTATATCATTCTGCCTGTTATTATTTATCTTCGCCATCCACCATTCTGTCCTTGTCTTCGGCACAACAAAATACCTGCATCCCTCATGGCCGTGCCAAAAGCAACCATTGATAAAAATTACAGTTTTGTATTTTGGCAAAACGATATCCGGCTTACCGGGTAATTTTTTATCGTGCAAGCGATAACGGAAGCCTTTGGAAAACAGATACTTCCTTACCAGGATCTCCGGCTTTGTATTCTTGCCTTTAATGCGGCTCATATTATAACTCCGGGTTGCTTTATCATGTACATCCGCCATAGCACGAAATTACAACAAATCTGCTCAAATGCTATGAACACGGTCAATACAAGTTTTAAATAGAGCGTTTTTCAGATAAAATAAAAATCTCGTTTGAATCTTAATTCTTTTTAAAAACTCAACATAAAACATTGGTCCTTCCTGTCCAAATAATGCGTTGGTTAAAGCAAACAATCAAAACTCATTGAAAAAATCGAAGGAAGTGAAAAAAAGTGGAAATACGAGAGGGTATGGAATAGGAAAAGTGGTAAGTTTGTGGGGGTTATATACTAGTTAGGGCAAAAGCTAAGAAAGAGCAGCACGAGAAATAATATACGATGATGAAAAAAACTTTATTGACATTTCTATTTGGATTAATAATTTACGCAACTGGATTTTCACAAGAGGATTCAATTATTACAATAATAAGAGATGATTTTCAAAAATGGCAGCCGATTATTGAGAAGAAATTTGACAATTGTGATAAACTTTATAATTATGCCTGGGGTGAAAATTACCAGTTTGACAAATGGACTGATAAAAAGCTTAATGATGATACTTTGACATTATCGGAAGCAGTATCGATAATTGAACAAAAGGATTTGGGATTTTTTGTGCATGTTGACACTTATTCCTTTTCTGGTGATTGGTATATTGCAACAGATTACTATTATAATAAAGACGGACAACTATATTTTGTCTTTTGGAGAATGAATACCTTTTATGCGGAGGAGCCCTTAACGGTTGAGAAAAGATTATATTTTGATACTCACGGACAATTGATTCGGGACCTGAAATCGGTTTTTAAAATGAACACTAAGAAAAAAATAGACATCGGATTCATGGACAGAGAAGTCGATTATGATTTAACACTTAGCGATATGAATTTTTATAAACACTGGATTGATGGAAAGTAAAGCACATTGCCCTAATCGAGTAGACTGCCCCGCCAGCAATAACTGACGGGGAGAGCCTCTCACACTCCCGAAGTTTCGGGATACGAACGCTGGCTTCGCCCCTTCCTTTCGGTCAATTGTCCACTGGACAATTGGAACTCAGGAGCGTATACAGTCCCGTCCCCTACGCACGGGATCGGGATTAAGATGTGGGGCAATTTTCTCATAAAGTGAAAGCAAAGCCACATAACCTCTTTTGCGCAATCGGTCTAGAGTAATAGTTGTTCTCAGAATCGGACTTTACGGACAAATTATTTATTTTAATGGTGTCCGTGAGGGCTTCGCCGTTGAGCAACTGTCCTTCCGCCCCTACTGGTTCTACTCCATGGCTTGCCACTTGCTTTTACCTCCAGGTGTAACTCCGGCGCATGCCTGGAAGGAGAAAAATTGTACATTTAATGAGAAATCCTGCTAGCCGGAAAGAACTGTTTTCAAAAGTGCCCGCCAGCGCTTAGGCTCAACCGTTATGGGGCAGAATACTTGTCCAAAAAACATTACTTCCACTAAAAATAATTTTGGATTTGTTAACTTTTGAGATAACTTTGCGTCATGGCAAGACAAATAATTTTTCACGGGGAATACTTCGTAGATTTTTATAAAGATCTTGATATTAAAGTGAAGTCGAAAATTCAGTATGTTTTCGAATTCATAAAACAAGTTGACAGGGTTCCTGAGAAGTTCTTAGCACCAATGACTGGGTACGACGGGCTTTTTGAAATACGAATTGAATACACTTCAAATATTTACAGAATTTTCTGCTGCTTTGACGAAGGAAAATTAATTGTTTTATTTAATGGATTTCAAAAGAAAACCCAGAAAACACCAAAGGTTGAAATCGAAAGAGCAATGCGATTAAAAAGCGAGTACTTTCAACTTAAAAAACTAAAGAAATGAATAAATATAAAGGAATTACAACTTTCGACGAATTGATCGAAGTCGAACATGGGAAAATTGGAACTGAAAGTCGCAGTGAATATGAAGAAAAAGCTCAAATGTTCATTGTAAGCGAAATGCTTAAAGAGGCAAGAAAAGAGGCTAATATGACTCAGCAAGAACTAGCAGAAAAAACAGGAACCCAAAAAAGCTATATTTCGCGAATCGAAAATGCCAAAGGAAACATTCAACTTTCAACATTAATTCGAATTTTTGAAAAAGGGCTTAATCGAAAAATCGGATTGACATTCCTCTAAAAATCAATTCCGCCCCATAATCGTAAACGGCCCCGCCAGCAATAACCGGGCGGGGTAAATCCTTCGGCTATCCTCAGTAACCACCGCTCCTCCTCCCCTGCAGGTTCTACTCCAAGCTTGCCACGTTCTATTACTAGCAGGTGTCCGTCCGGCGCATGCCTGTACTAAGCGGGAAGAAGGGACTGTACTGCCTGGAAAACTATTCAAACCTTTAGTGTTACGCCGAAAAGAATAGTTGTATTTTTGATTTTTCCCCGGAGTATAACGATTGGATACGTTCTGAATCTGCAATCGATTACTTTACAGATACTCACCGTTGTGCACAAAGCCGGAGCAATATTGCAAAACTGACCCATAAAAAATGATACTAAACTATATTCACTGGAATACTGACCCTGAGATTATTAATATTTTCGGGATTTCAATCAGATACTATGGGTTACTCTTTGTAAGTGGAATCCTTCTTTGTGTCTTTTTTTTAGGCAGGATTTATAAACGGGAAAATATTCCATCCGGCCATCTGGAAAAGCTGACCATTTATGGCATAATTGGAATTATTGCAGGCGCACGATTGGGTCATTGTTTATTTTATGAACCCTCCTATTATCTTTCCCATCCCCTGGAAATGGTTTTGCCAATTACGTTTCCTCCCGGCAGTGGATTTAAATTCACAGGATATCAGGGATTAGCAAGTCATGGTGGTGCATTGGGCGTGCTGATTGCATTATACTTCTACTTCCGGAAGACCAAACACCCAATGATTGACACCCTTGATTTAATAGCGGTAGTTTCAGGATTGACAGGATTTATAAGAATTGGAAACTTCATGAATTCTGAAATAATTGGCAGGTCGACAACAAAACCCTGGGGAGTGATTTTTGAGAGAGTGGATAACATTCCAAGGCACCCGGCTCAGTTATATGAGGCGATTTCTTATTTTATCATCTTCGCAATCATGTGGACACTTTACAATAAAATGAGAGATAGACTTAAAAACGGATTTTTCTTTGGACTTGTACTGGTTTTGATATTTACAGCAAGATTTTTAATTGAATTTATAAAGGAGGACCAGGTGGGATTTGAAGATGGAATGACGCTTAATATGGGACAGCTTTTAAGTCTTCCTTACATTTTGGTTGGGATCATGTTTATGCTATATGGATTATGGAAAACAAAAAAGCTCAGCGCCAATCAGGTAGCCGACCCCAGCAGCGATAACTGACGGGAAACGTCCCCTGCAACGCTCAAGAAGCCGCCGCTCACCCCACTACGTGTAAACATACCTGGCCTTTAAGCCAGCGCCCATCCTTCTCTGCTGTTTGTATCCATGGGTATGCATAATCCGGATGAATAACGAAAAGAATAAGGTTCTTTCTTTTTCGTTCAGGCTTTCAACTTACTCATCCATTACTTGCCACTTGCTATTCCCTGCAGGTGTCACGCCGGCACATCTATCCCTGAGCGAAAGAAAGCTAATTACATTTCCTGAAAAATTATTCACACTTATCGGGGTATTCCTGAAAGAAATTTGTATTTTTGAATTTCCTCAGTAACAACAATAAGGTTACACAGCAACTCATGGAGGGCGGAAAATATGGCTATACGCCTTCGGGCGCACGGTTGTTAGCATAAAGTTAACACATTTATGTGAGCATGTGCCAGCCGGAATGATTTGTTTTTACCAATACCCGCCAGCTTTTAGCCTTAACCGTTATAACCAATACTGAGAAATTTCCCAAAATTCATCAACACAATGCAACCAATAAGAACTTATAGATTTGTTGTATAGATTCAGCAGGCTTTTCAAATGCCTCAGATAACTGATAAAAAGAAAGGGATTATGAAATCATTGCCGATACTTAACGGTGCCATCAATAAAAAAGCACCGGAATCTGCTAATGTTTTATTCTGCATTGGTAAAAAAGTTCTGGTGTTTTTCATCTTCTTGTTTGGGTTGCATACGCTTACTCTGGCCCAAACCATTAAACTTGACTCCCTGCTTACCAGGGAGGAGATTATCTGGCTCAACAACAACAGAAACAATATCCGTTATGCACCCAACCCATCATGGGTTCCGGGTGACTATACAGAAGACGGTATTCACAAGGGAATAGTATCGGAGTATATACAAATTTTCGAACAAAAGCTCGGCGTGACCTTTCAACGGGTATACTACCAAAACTGGGCCGAAATTATTGAGGGTTTAAGAAACTCAGAAGTTGATTTTGTAGGAGCCATTCAGCAAACCCCCGACAGAGATGCCTATCTATGCTTTACACAACCCTTCCACAAAAGTACATTGGGAATCGTGGTAAGAACCAACTACGGGCACCCACTCACCAACGAGCATATTGGAACAATGAAACTGGCTTCTATTGAAGATTATTCCAGTACTGCGTATATACGGCAGCAGTTTCCTACGGCTCAGGTAATAGAGTATAAATTTGATTTTTCGGCCCTTATGTCCGCTTCCTATGGTGAAACCGATGGAGCAGTGGTAGATTTTATGACAGCCAGCCACATAGTGGAACTGAATGGCATCACCAACCTTAAATTCGCCAAGCAACTGGATTTTTCCTGGGATCTTCGGTTGGCAAGCATAAAACAAAAACCCCAACTGGCAAGCATTCTGGATAAACTGTTGAGTACCATTACCGAGGAGCAGCGTAAGGAGATTGTGAGTCATTGGGTTAAATTTGATATTGTTGACGAACCCTCTTTTTATGAAAGAAACAAACTGCTTGTATGGGGTGTAGTTACATTTCTTGTCGTGTTTATCCTGTTGGCCATTGTTATAAACCTTTACCTGAAAAACCAGATTCGCCTCAAAACCGCTGAGCTTGTAATTGCCAGGGATAATGCGATCCGGAATGAAGAAACGTCACGTAATCTTTTTGAGAAACATGCCGCAGTTAAGCTAATCATTGACCCGGAAACCAGAAATATTGTTGATGCAAACAGGGCTGCAGCCTTATTTTATGGCTGGCCGGAAGAAAAGCTCAAGGAGATGAATATCTCTCAAATAAACACCTCAGCTGTGGATGTTATAAAAAAAGCATTTAGAAGTGCCCAAACCCACCAGAAAACCTGCTTTGAGTTTGTGCATCGCAAGGCAGATGGCAGTCTGGTGGATGTGGAAGTTTTCAGTAGCGGGGTAAAAATTGGAGATAAAGAATTTCTTCATTCCATAATACATGATATTTCGGAAAAGAAGAAAGCAGAAGATAAACTAAGACTCCTCAACCGTGCTGTTGAAGCCAGTTCCGTTTCAGTAGTGATTACTGATGCTGTTGGGAACATCATTTTTGTGAATCCCTATTTTGCTGAACTTACCGGATATTCGGCCCAGGAAGTGATCGGCAGAAAATTGCGGATACTAAATCACGGAAAACTCTCAGAACCTGATGGTGATGAGCTTTGGAGGCTCATCCGCTTAGGGAACGACTGGACAGGTGAATACCAGAACCAAAAAAAAAACGGAGCATTTTATTGGGAACAATCGGTTATTTCTCCCCTGCTGAGCAGCACAGGAGAGCTCACCCACATCATATCCATTAATGAAGACATCACGGAAAGAAAAAAAATGCTGGAAGAACTGGTTGCCGCCAAAGATAAAGCGGAGGAAAGCAACCGTCTTAAGTCCGCTTTTCTTGCCAATATGAGCCACGAAATACGCACCCCTATGAATGGCATCCTCGGCTTTACAGAACTTCTGTTAGAGCCCGATTTAAGTAATGAAAATAAAGAAAGCTTCATTAACATCGTTCATCAAAGCGGACAACGCATGTTAAGCACGGTAAACGATATTGTTGAAATCTCCAAAATTGAAGCCGGAATGGTTTATATCAGCGAAGGAGAAATCAACCTGAATGAAAGGATTAAAGAATTAATCCGGTTTTTTAAACCAGAAGCGGAAACAAAAGGATTGAAACTGATTGTTGACAAGCTTCTGCCCATCGCTCAAAGTACAATTAAAACTGACACCAATAAACTGAATTCCATCCTTACCAACTTAATAAAAAATTCCATAAAATTTACAGATTCAGGAACGATTAACCTTGGCTGCCAGTATAAAGGTGCGGCTGTTGAGTTTTACATAAAAGATACCGGCATCGGAATTCCAGTCAACAGGCAAAAGGCCATCTTTGAGCGTTTTGTTCAGGCTGATATTGAAGATAAGATGGTCCATCAGGGTTCAGGATTGGGTTTATCCATCTCAAAAGCTTATATCGAAATGCTTGGCGGGAAAATCTGGGTTGAGAGTGAAGAAGGCAAAGGCTCAACATTTTATGTTCATATCCCCTGTGTAATAGTAACGAAAGAACAAGGTGTTATTGGTACGTCTATTACGGATAATGAAACAAAAAATAAGATTAAAAATCTGAAAATACTGGTTGCAGAGGATGATGAAACATCGGAAAAACTTATTTCGTTTGGTTTAGAGAAATTCAGCAAAGCTGTGTTGAAAGCAAGAACCGGCTTTGATGCAGTTGAAATATATCGCAATAATCCGGACATTGATTTAATTCTGATGGATATTCAAATGCCTGTAGTGAACGGTTATGAGGCCACCCGACAAATACGAGAATTTAACAGCGAGGTGGTTATAATTGCCCAAACCGCTTTTGCCCAAACTGGTGACAGAGAGAAGTCAATAGCGGCCGGTTGCAACGATTATATTTCAAAACCTGTAAACAATGATGAATTACTTTCATTGATCGAAAAGTATTTCGAAAAATAAAATATCAGAGACAATTAAACGATAAAAAAAGGCATTGGCTCTTGTCGGTTTGACGGTCCCGCCAGAGATAACTTACGGGATAAATCTCTGCATAATTATTCATACCGGGTAAGTTACTCCGAAAAAAATATCGTAATTTTGAACTGTCCTCAGTGCAAAAATCAAGCATGCGCTGCAGCGCATACAGGTCAGACACATAGCAATAGAAACACAGGCCAGAAATACTGAATCCGAACGTTATACCATTAAATCAGCGGCATATCGTTTTTACAGGTTTATGCCGTGAAATGCACAACAACTTCATACCTTAAGCGTTAGCATACATTAAAAATCAGCAGCCTACAGATAATTATGCAAACAAAAATTAAAGAAAATATCAACAATCCGGAGCAACTTGAGAAGTTGTACCGGGCGGATAAAAAGAAATTTGAGAAATCATTCTTTGAACTTTATAATGAGATTGCAGATTTCAAATTGGCTGACTTCTGGAAAGCAAGACTTGAATATAACAATCAGGAAGAACAGCAGGTAAGATTCAGAAGAGCGGATGTGTATTTTTTGATAATCACTTGTTTGATTTCAGGTTTTTTAATCAAGATACCTCAATTGTTTAACCTGTGGTCCCGTGATTTTATATACTATGAAAAAAATACAGGATTAATAATACTATTGGGGTTGTCGGCATACGCATCTCTCACAAAATCTCAGGTTAACTATAAGCACCTCACAACCTCAGTTATAATCTTTGGACTTTCGGCCCTTTACATCAATTTCTTACCCTCTGACAGAAATAGTGATTCGATAAATTTGGCGTATATACATTTGCCTTTATTCCTGTGGTTTTTATACGGACTGATTTTCATTGACTTTGACCTAAAGGACAAAACCAAAAGAATTGACTTCATAAAATACAATGGAGACCTTGCAATTCTTACAGCCATTATATTGATAGCAGGCGGGATGCTGACCGCAGTAACCCTTGGATTATTTTCAGTGATTGATATGAATATCAGTACCTTCTATTTTGATTACATCGTAATTCTCGGATTGGTTTCCTCGCCAATTGTTGCCACATATATCGTTAGAAATTTTCCGACGGTAACGAACAAGATCGCTCCTATAATTGCAGGTATTTTCAGTCCGTTGGTGCTTATTACGCTGATATTATTTCTGACAAGTATTTTACTTACCGGTAAAGATCCATATAATGACAGAGACTTTCTGATTGTTTTTAATCTCATGCTGCTGGGCGTAATGGCAATTATTGTGTTTTCAGTTTCCGGGACATCGGTTCATAAAAAGGAAAAATTCAGCGAATTGACACTATTTGCATTATCCATCATAACACTGATTGTGGATTTAATTGCTTTATCAGCAATACTGTACCGGCTAAATGAATTTGGTTTTACGCCAAACAGGGTTGCTGTTTTAGGTTCAAATATCCTGATATTTGGAAACTTGATCCTTATAATGATTGATTTGTATAAAGTTGGATTCAAAGGAAAAGAGATTCATACGGTTAATTTTACCATTGCAGGATATCTGCCAATATACACGGCCTGGACAATCTTCGTAACCTTTGGATTACCGTATATCTTTGGAATGAAATAGTGATAACGCAGCAAAACAAAGCAGGCTGTTACGCCATTGATGACTGACTGGACTATCGTTCAGTATTCAGTGTACCCACGCAGGCAGTTCATGCCAAAGGATATAAAAAATGCAGGGAATTCTCCCTATCCCTTCCGGTGTAAAAAAAAGACGCCTCCATTAAAGGAGACGTCCTATCAACACACACCCACCAAAATATCCCTTTCCACCAGACTTTGGTCGTTAATCACATCCCGATGATAACGTATAACAACAATTGGTTTTTATCTGATGGTGTCTGATGACTTACTTAATTGATCAAGCATGGTTAAACTGCTTACCATACAATTGTTCCAGAATTCAGTAAAACCCGGCACCCAGAAGGTTGGGATCATCCCGTTTTCATTTTGTGTATTTACCAGACTGTTGGTCAATGCCAATGCTTTTTCCCGATAAACAGGCTCATTTGTTTTTTCATACGCCAGCATAAAAGTATTGATCATCTGGACGGCGCTGGCATCAATCGGCACATAACACATATATTGCTCCAATACGGCCGGTGTGTGCCACCTTTGCGATGCGTTGCCCCAATTGTCATAAATGCCCGGCTTTTCCCAAACCACAAACTGATCTTCACAAAAAGCAATCAACTCCAGCGCCAGGGGTTTATATGCCGTATCCTTTTCTGAATTATTGAGCAAATATTGGGCAAACCAGGAAGCTTCATACTTTGACAGGTTCTGATACGGCTGATGTGCGGCCACATCCTCAAACTGTCCGGTCCAATTGTAGGTTTTCATTGGATTTTCCCATATCCAGGCCAGGGCAGCATCAATTGCAGATTGATAATCCGTGTACTGGTATTTTGAGGTAAGGACCGACAGAAAATTAACAATATTTATCGGCACACAAAGCTCTTCAGAAGCAGGCTTACCCGTTTCCTTATAAATGCGGATATACCAGGTCCCTGACGGGAGCTGAGCTTTGACATAGGAATCGGCAATATGTAAAGCGGCTTCCAGATATTTCTTTTCACCGGTTCTTTCATACAGCGCTATAAAACTCATTCCTGTTGATGCCGGTTCGTGCATAATTACCTCTCCTTTATAATTGCCGGCGAACATATCGGTACCTTCATATACCCTGGGGAAATAGGCCAGCGGTGCGTCTTTTGGTTCGGCATTGGCAATAATGTAGTCGGCTGCTTTTTTTGCAATCAGTAAGGAGGTGTCATTTTCAGGATGATAATTATTGTACAACAACATCCCGTTTACCACGCTTCCAACTTCCACTGCCGAATAACAATACAGCTTATGAAGCTCATGGTCAGGAGTTCCGGTCGTCAGCCATTTTTGCATATGCTGCTGGTGATAAAGAAAATCCAGTCCTTTGTTCAGGGCATCCCTGTAGGAATATTTTGCCGGTGGATAAGGAGGGCAAAAAGCCGCGGTTTTGTAAAATGTTCTGCTGCCAGCCAAAAAGGAGTCTTTCTCATCATTACCAATGGCCTCCACTTTCAGATATATTTCTCCATCAGGCAATTGGCCCCATATGGGCGTTAAGGCTTCATAAGGCGTTTGGGCCGTAAAGGAATAAACACGATTGTCGGTGAATGAGAAAGCCGAATATCTGTAGTAAGCAGGATGGGGAATAATCCAGCTCGTATTGCTGTTGTCAAAGGAAGGTGCATATTTAAACATTATTGAAGCCCCATTCCAGAAGGCTTGTTTTCCGGGAATACCGGGCCTGACCGGATGAAGTGAAGCGGCGTTGCTTTGTGCACATAAATCGGACGCTGTGGGCTCATACTGCCCGGAAGCAGTAATTGAAATAAAACCCAGAAGGCAAATGAATAGTGATTTCAAGAGATTATTAGTTAATTACAATGAGTAAAATGCAGGTTAAGATTTTATTTTCGCAATAAAAATGAGACTGACTTAAAAGTACTCAATTCACGCACGCTGTCGGGTCTGGCAACCTGAAATCACTCAATTGCCAATTTTGCAGGTTCATAAAAGAAAAATCATACTTTCAAGGCAGCCTCATTGGAAATTTACTATCTAGTATCCCGGGTTCTGTGTCAGGCTTGGATTGACATTTCTTTCGGTCAACGGAATGGGCAGCAATAAAAGATGCTCATCCAGGGTGTAACCAAGGTTGGTTAATGTAGAAACCGCTTTCCCGGTACGTTTTAAATCCATCCAGCGAAAGCCTTCAAAAGCCAGTTCAAATCTCCGTTCATTCAGTATGGCATCCTGAACTTCATCTTTTGAAGCAGTCGAAAGTTCATTCGTAAGATCGGGCAGGCTCACACGGTCTCGAACAGATTTCAAATCTGCCAAAGCTCCGGGAGTATCGCCCAGTTCAGCTTTTGCCTCGGCCCTGAGCAAAATGGTTTCTGACAAACGTTGAATATACCAGTGATCTTCGCTGGCCCAGCCTTCATCATGTTTCCATTTAAAAACAAAAGGCACATTGTTACCCCAGTATTCATCAGTCCAGTCCGATTGCTCAAAAACAATGGATGAATGTAACCTGACAGAATCCCCGGCACTACGCAATTTTGTAACCAGATCAAGCGTTGGGGTCATAAACTTACGCCAGTTATCACCGGTAATGGAAGTGGGTAAAAGCAAATGATATTGCCATGCGGTAACATTGGGACTCTGAAACTGTATTTCGATAATCGATTCAGTATTGTTATAATGAAAACCATCAAACAGTTCCTCGTAACTCGGATGCAATGAATAAACAGCACTGTTTGAGATAACGTCAGTACAATACTTATCAACCTTAGCCCAATCGGCAGGCACCTGTGTGGCGTAAATCTGGGCCAGCATGGCATTGGCAGCACCTTTGGTAGCGCGGCCGCGGGTTTGTGTTTCGTCGCTGTAGCTATCGGGCAAAACCGTTAAACAATATTCCAGGTCTTTGATTAGCTGAGCATAAACCTGATCGCCGGGTGTGCGTACAAGATTCACACTCTGGGCATCGGTACTAACGGTTGGGGTTAAAGGCATTGGAACGCCATCAAACATGCGCACCAAATCAAAATACTTCATCGCCCTCAGGTAAGTAGCTTCACCCAAAATCTGATCACGACGGGTTAACTGTCCGTCTACTTTAATATCTAATTTGGGATCGTTAATCTCAGGTACATATTTCAACACATTGTTGGCGCAGTTAATCATGTTGTAACATGCGGCCCACAAGTCAATAATATAGTCATCATTGGAAGCGGTAAGCTGAAATGCCCTTATTCTGAATAAACTGGGATCATCACCACCGGCGTAAACGTTGTCGTCAAAGTTATCAACCAAACACATCCTGAGCCAATTCTGATGACCATCGGCCAGACAACTGTATACGCCTACCAGTGCACTTTCAGCATCTGCAGCAGTGTTGTAGGCATTTGAAATAGCCAACTCCGACTGAGGTTCCATATCCAGATAATCCTTGCTGCATTGGGTAAAGGTAATTACCAGTGCAGTGGCTGCCATTAACAATTTTATTTTCGTTTTCATTTTGTTGATTTTAAGCTATTTATAATAGGGTTTAGATGCTTTTTATCACCATGCTAATTAAAAAGCAACGTTTAATCCAAAGGTGAATCCACGAACATTGGGATAAGTCCCTGCATCAACACCCAAAGAAGTTGGGTTTGTTGAAACACTGACCTCTGGATCATAACCGGTATATTTGGTAAAAGTGAGCAGGTTTTGTGCGGATACAAATACATTCAGGTTACTGATTTGCAACTTTCTGAGCACCGCATTTTTGAAATCATATGACAGGGTTACATTCTTAACCCTCAGATAGGAACCGTCCTCAACAAAACGGGTGGAAACCTCAGAATTAATGGAACCTGCAAAAACAGCACGTGGCATATCAGTAATATCTCCAGGATTCTGCCATCTGTCGAGCACCGAAACTGACGCATTTTTGTAGCCTTCCATTGCTTCCAGCTCCAGACGGGTGGCATTGAAAATCTCGTTTCCATAAACGCCCTGCAATAATACTGAAAGGTTAAATCCCTGATAAGAAAAGGTATTGGTGATTCCATAAATAAAATCAGGGTTTGGGTTTCCGATAACAACCCTGTCAAGATCAGCATCCATTTCAAGATAGCTGCCCAATGTTCCATCGGCTTTAACGTAGTCAAGGTCGCCCGTTTCCGGATTTACACCAGCCGCCTGAAATCCGTAAAACTCACTCATAGGGTGCCCTTCACGGATGGTAGTGACGTAGCCACGTTCCCGGATAATATCTCCGGTATAAATAATTGCACTGCTTCCACCTGCTATCTGAACCACTTTATTGCGGTTCAATGAAATGTTGGCATCGGTTGTCCACTTAAGGTCACCGGTTGTGTTGTGGGTAATAACTTCAAATTCAAGTCCCTTATTTTCAATCTTTGCAAAATTCTGAATTCCTGAAGGGAATCCGGTTGAGAGCGGAAGATTTACATCCAGCAACGCATCTGAAGTCTGCTTGAGGTAAGCATCAACAATTATCGTCAACCTTGAATCAAACATGGTCAGGTCAACTCCAATATCTGTCTGTTTGGTTGACTCCCATTTAAGCGACTCATTACCCAGGGACAAAGGATAATAACCTGATATTACACTTCCGCTGAACGGATATAGTGCACCCAGACCAACTTTACTGATGTGGGCATAGTTGTCAATACCGTTCTGATTCCCTGTTAAACCGTAACTAACGCGTACTTTCAAATCTGTAACAGCAGTCAACCCCTGCATAAAAGGTTCACTCGACATACGCCATCCTGCCGAAACAGAAGGGAAGTTTCCATATTTCTCATTGGCACCGAATTTAGAGGAACCATCACGGCGGAAATTAACCGAAACCAGATATTTATCATCAAAAGCATAACTTACCCTGCCCAGATAGGACAAGAGTGCAGAACCATACTTCTGGCTGCCGAAATTGGTAGCAGTAGAAGCTGCATTTAGCGTTTGAACCGATGAATTCGGGAAACCCCTGACGGTAAGCCACGTATTTTCACCTTCATATTTCTGGGCGGTCATCCCTACAACCGATGATATGGCATGTTTGCCAAATTTCTGGTTGTAATCCAGGATATTTTCAAACAATGTGGTGATGCCCTGTCCACTGTTGGCATCTGCACCTCCTCCGGTTGAAACAGCATAGGCACTTTTCTCAACATAAGTAAAGTTGTCGTAATTGGTAAAATCAGCATCAACACCTATTGAAGACTTGAATGAGAGATAAGGTGTGAGTGTGATTTTGGCAAACATATTGCCCAACAGGTTGTTGGAACGACTGGCCGAGTTACTTCCGTACATCGATGATAGCGGATTGGCCTGGCCATCAAAAGGGTTGTATCCGAAATAGCCTTCCTCCGTGTATTGTTCAACAAATGAAGGAGTACTTAATGCGCCAAGTACTGTTCCACCTTCATTAATGGTGGCATTGTCTTTAATATTCTTCGACTTGCTTTTGCTGATGTTCACGTTGGTACCAAACGAAAGCCAGCTATACATTTCATGATCCAGATTTATCTTAAAAGTGGTACGCTCATAACTGGATGGATCAATAACGCCTTCATTTTTAAAACGGTTTATTGAAGCATAAAATCTGGTTTTTTCATTTCCTCCCGAGAAGGCCAGTTGAAGGTTGCTTGATACGGCTTGTCCATAAATGATATCCTGCCAGTCATTATCTGCCTGCAGGGTATCCAGGTTAGCCGCAATTGGCAGGCCGGCATTCAATCGTTCATCGTTGATCAGATCAACCAACTGCTTCGAATTAAGCAGGTCGAGTTTTTTTGTTACATTACTGATGCCGTAAGTGGCATTAAGGGTTACGAGGGGGCTACCAGCTTTTCCTCTTTTGGTAGTGATCAATACCACACCATTGGCTGCACGTGCTCCATATATGGCGCAACTGGAAGCATCTTTAAGAATCTGCATGGATTCAATATCCGCAGGATTCAGAAAATGAATATCATCCGTAGCCATTCCATCAACCACGTACAATGGATTGTTGCTCGATGTGATTGAAGTAGCACCCCTTACCTGGATTGAAAAATTCCCGGTAGGATCGCCCGATGCCTGAGTTACTCTTACACCGGCCACCTTACCTTCAATTGCCTGGGTAAGGTTCGACATATTTTTCTTATCAATATCATCAATTTTAACTACCGACACCGCGGTGGTCAGGTCCTTTTTCTGAACTGTACCATAGCCGATTACCACTACTTCATTCAGCCCGGTAACACTTTCGCTCATTGTTACATTGATAACGGCCTGATTCTCCACGGGAATTTCCTGACTTTGAAATCCGATAAATGAAAATACCAGCGTAGCATTCTCCGGCAGATTCTGGATGGAATACACTCCGTTTATATCGGTTACGGCGCCATTATCAGTACCCTTTACCAGAACAGTCACATATGGCAATACTTTGCCCTTGCTATCCCTGGCAGTACCGGATACTTTGCCGGATTCTTTTTTAGGTGAAGAAGCATCAAGCACTTTGCGTGAAGTGAGTACAATCTGCTTGCCCGATAGTGAAAACCCAGCATCAGTACCTTCAAATACCTGTTTCAGGATATCACTGATTTTTTCATTGGTAACCACTACATCCACTTTTCTGTTCACATCAACAAATTCCTGATTCACCAGAAAGGTGTAGTCGCTTTTCTTTTCAATTTCATTCAGCACTTCGTTCACCGGCACATTGTTCATCTTCAATGTTATCCGTGTTGATTGGGCATGCACACTGACTGGTAAAATACCAATAATCAGGAGCAAAATAGTTAAGTAAAGTAATCTCATTGTGGTTTGATTTTAGTGTGAATTAGACAATAATATTCAACCTGACAGTATTCAGCGACTCGCATGAATACCCTCAAAAAACAGTAAGGGTAAAAAATAAACGGTTTAAGGATTGTTTTTTCGGGAAGGTAAGGTCAGCGCGCAGCGCGAAATAACCTTAGTGAGCATTTTTCTTCGCAGTGATCATAGGCCTCAGGGTTTTCTTGTATTTGAATTACTGGAAAATATGATGATTTTTCTTCGCGAAAAGGATCCATCCGGCAGGCACTTAGGCTGCAATTCAGTATAATCAATGGGTGAAGATATTTTTAGCAGCCTCAATAGTTCTTCAAGGGGTTCATTCTCAAAAGTTGCCCGGTAACGGTATTGTTTGATTTCATCTCCCTTTATTTCAATGTCCACATTGTATTGAAGACTGATGCGCCTTGCTACTTCTGAAATATTGTCATTTCTGAAAACGAGCTTACCATCTTTCCAGGCAAAATATTTGTACGGATCACCGGTTTGTATTTCCACCTGTCCACTTTGAACATCATAAATCATATGATCGTTGGGCTTAAGTTGTGTAAGCGTGGTAGTTTTCTTGCCGGGAACCTCTTTTATAACATCCACCTTTCCCTGAACCAGCGTTACTGACATCATGCTGCCATTCAGTTCTGTCATCACATTAAAACGGGTGCCGGTAGCTTTTACCGTGAAATAAGGAGTACTTACTAAAAACGGGGATGATTTGTCAGAGTGCACCTCAAAATAGGCTTCACCGGTAAGATAAACACGGCGGTCCTTCTTTGTGAACTTATCCGGATATCGCAGGCTGCTTCCTGAATTCAGCCAAACCTTCGACCCATCAGGCAACTCTATACATGAATAGGTACCAAATGCAGCTACTGCATTCACATAGGTTAATGATGAACTGTTTTGCTTCAGGTATGTTGCGCCGGTAAACCAAATGGAAGCCAAAAACAAAGGTATAAACAGTATGGCCGCGATTCGTTGCATAAGTTGCCAGAAAGTCAGGTTTGATTTCCGGCCTTCAATGCGACCCATAGTTTGGGTTAGTGCCTTTTTGGTGGAAACCGGTAATTCAACCGAGGATTCCCAGATATTTTTTACCTGCCGGTAATATGAACTGTTTTCTTCTGACTCCTGAACCCATGACTCCAATTGCTGCAACTCTTCTTCCGAAGCAGTACCGCCCAGAAATTTAGCAATTAATTGATCCGCAGTCTCGAAATCCTTGTTATCCATGTTTACTTCAATTACAATAACGACGTTTTAAAAACAAAAACCCACATACTTTATTCACATTTTTTGCCAAAAATATTAGTGATAATTTCACCTTATTGATTTTCAATCAAATACTAACACAACCTTTGCTTCTTCTATTTTCAGAAATCAAATTCCTGTCAGGTTTTCATAAATATTTTACAAAGAATCCGGTGCTATTTCTCCGTTAAGCGTCCAGGGTCGCCTTTCGAAGCAAAAAAATGAAAGCTCTATTTAAAAAAAGCGGTCAACAAAAGAAATAATGCAATCAGGTAGTCCCTCAATTCCTTGTGTAACGAATCTAAAGCCCGGGCTATCCTTACTTCAACAGTCCGGACAGAAACCCCCAGCTTTTCAGAAATTTCCTGATAGTTTAAATTCTCCATACGGCTCAAGCGGAATGCTTCAGCATACTTTTCAGGAATCTTAAGCATTGCCGCATTGAATTTTTCCTGCAATTCAGCATAAAGAACATAGTTTTCGGTATCATTCTGTGAAAGGATAGGATGTGCCAGTACAAATGAAGAATATCTGCCGGCTATGTCCGTGTGTCGCAAACTGTCGAGACTCTTATTCTGAACTGATTTCAGCAAAAACGATTTTAATGAACTCTTAATCGCTAATTGTTCCCGGTTCTCCCATAGCCTGAGAAAAACCTCCTGCACAATTTCTTCTGCCAGATCCGAATCTCTGGTAAAACTGAAAGAAAAGGTTACAAGGGATTTATAATACTTCGTGAAGATTACTGTGAATGCTGACGTATCACCGCTTTTAAGCTTATTGAGCAGTATGCCTTCATAGGAGGCCAGCAAATCCGACATATCAGAGATTCTTTTTGGCAAATATATTCCTTAATTGCTTAAAAGCAAGACGCTGCATATATTTTTGAAAATTCTGTCAGGGCTATCGCTTTCTTCAACCGGTTGAATGATAATCTTAACTAAGCAAAGAGCATTTTCTCCATTCAGTTACAAGACCAACCATATTGAATCAAATAAAAAAGCCCCCATTCCTGGGGGCTAATAAAAATGAATGAAGTTCAGAATTATTTATCTGCCGCTATTGCTTTTCTTTGCCGACGACGTTGATGTTTTACCTGATCTGGCAGACGAACTACTCGTGGATGATTTTGCTGCCTGTCCCGACCTTACTGAACTGCTCTCGGTTGAGCGGGTTGCCGTTTTGGTTTGCGAACGAACTGTAGTCTGCGTTTTTGGCTGACTTACTTCCTGCCTGGGAGCTGAAACTTCTGACCTCTGGCGTTCGGTGGTGCGAACCGCCGGCTTTGCTGTACTTTCACGGGGCTGAACCTGTGTTCTACCGGTTTCCTGACGTACCGTTGGTGTGGTAGTTGTTCGTGGACTAACCGAGCGGCTGGATTTTGAATCTGTTGCTTGTCGGTTAACTCCTGGAGTTGAGGTTCTACCTGTAGCTGGAGTTGAGGTTCTTTCAACTGCAGGGCTTACCGTTCTACCAGTCGATGGGCTTACCGTTCTACCGGTCGATGGGCTTACAGTTCTGCCGGTCGATGGGCTTACAGTTCTACCTGTCGATGGGCTTGACGTTCTGCCCACATCTGTCGACCGTGGCTTACTGGTGGTACCCTGCCTTAAATCGCTGGCTGCACGACCGCTTGTCCGGCCAGAGTTTGCAAATGCCTGACGACCTTCCTCAGAGCCTTTGGTACGCACATCTGGTCTGGAATAGGTGTTTTTGTAGCGACCGCCATCCCTGTAAGTGCGAACGGTAGTTGAGTAAGAACGGTGTCCACGATAGTAGTTGTTGGCGTAATAGTTATTATAGTAATGGTTGCTGTGGCGATAGTGTCTGTAATAATAGTTATGCCAGTGTGAATGGTAACCATAGTAGTAATCCCAGTAGTAAGGGCGCCATGGGTTCCAGTAAACCGGATAGTAATTCCAGTAATAAGGTGAGCGCCAAACCACATAAGAAGGTGTGTAGATGTAGCGGACCACCGGCCATGTATTTACATACACATAAGTGGTTTTTTCAACAACAGGTGTGCTGCGCACTGCTCCGGTATTTCCGGTATATCCCGGGTTGGGTGTTTCGGCATAATAAGGCTCAATGATATAATCCTTACCATAGAGGTATTCATCTCCAACCAGCTGAATCTGAACCTGATCGTATTTGTCACGATAAACGGTAAATACGGCTACGTCCTGGTTTTCACGTTCATTTATAGCAACCTGAAGCACGATGCTGTGCGTGGTTCCATCCACGTAATCTATCACCTTAATGTAATCTATCAGATTATCACCGTTCAGGTCGAGGTTATTAATTTTTGAATCTGCTGCGTTGAGTTCACGCTCAAATCCTTCAATGGTTTCTGATTCCTGAAACAGATCCATTACTGCATACAAATTCAGGTTATCTCCCGGAAGGTAGAGCTTTTCATTTTCATAATTCTGGGCTTTTACACCAAAGCTAAAGGCGATCAGAAGAACGAGGGCGGAAAATGTTTTTAGAGTTTTCATGGCGTTTGGTTTTTAAAAAGGCATTTGCAACTACCTCGGTTTAACTGACAGTGTAAATACAAAGAGTGTACCAAACTTTTTAACGTTTCTATTATTTATTATTGAAATGGTTGAGAATAACGAATTCAGGGAAGTATTTATTCCCTGATGAAAAAAACAACAGTAAAAAACATGAAATCAAAACTTGTCCGTATCATTTTCATGGAAAACTTCACAAAAAAAGTCACCTGACCTAAGCATTTGAAAGGATTTACCTGATAAAAACAGTGTAACAGAAAGGTAGAAATAACACGAAGCTATAACCTCCAAACCGGCATAATTCCTTAGTGTAGCCGAAATCTGAAAGATAGGTAAAACAATATAAAACCATTCTCGTCTGTCGGTCCTGAATTCTGAACCTGCCTAAAATAAAACCTGACAAGTCAAAAAAAGACTTGTCAGGTTTATTCATACGATCGGAAAAGTTGCTACCTCCCCGAAACCACAATTTTATGCATAACCACTCCTTTTTCGGTGGTTACCTTCAAAGCATAAATACCAGCTTTACCGTTCAATGCATTCACCTTTGTGTTGTTTGCAATGGGCAGATTCTGATAAACTGTTTTCCCCATAAGGTCAATCACTTCGAGGTTTAAGATGGTTTCAGAAGATTCTACATAAAATCCATTTCCTGAGGATGGATTGGGATAAACTTTCAGTATAACAGGCATTTCGGAGGTAAGCACTCCTACCCCACTATCGCAGGTAAGCTCAGCAGACCACCCGGGATAATTATTTGTTTCGTCAGATACAAATACAAAAGTAATGGCGCCCCCTCCAATTGAGGTCAGGATGTCATCAGGGAGGGTATTTCCACAATATTTACCAATCAAAGGCCAGGTATCATCGGGACCATCATAAACATAAAGTGCATCTTTTGAACAGTCTTCACTGGGTTCAACGTCAAAGGAGGTAAAATGCACCCTGTAAACCTTATCCTCATCGGTACCAATAAAAGTAGTGGTCAGATTTTCATTCCGGTCGTAATCCATATCCGGTCCCTGACTGTCATATAATCTTGCAAAACAGGTATTTGAACCATCAACACCAATATAATAGTCGGGTGTAACAGTAATGTAATCGGGCATGTTTAGCTCATTGCTACCCATTTCATTCTGTACAAACAAGCTGACATCCCAGGAGCCTGGTTCACTATAGGTTACGAAAGGTTCGGGAACGGATGACGTTGAAATACTGCCACCTTCAAAAGTCCATGTCCGGCTTACAGGATTGCCGAGGGAAGTATCAAAAAACTGCACCGTAGCACCAACCGGAACGGTTGTTTGTGAAGACGTAAAAGCTGCGGCAGGGAAACCATTGTATAATTCAACATCCAGTCGCACCGTAGATTTATCGGAAATCATCACATTTTGAATGGTTTTCGATTCGTAGCCTTCAGCGGAAAAAGTAATATTATAACTTCCTGCCTTCAACAGGCGATGGTAATTCCCAACAGGAAGGGAAGTAAAAACCATGGAACTGTCCATTACCTGATCGTAACCGAATATCGAAACCATCGCTTTAACCGGCTCACCAGTGAGTGAATCGGTTACAACTCCCCGCACTCCGTATGTTACCTGTTCAACATAATTTAGCAGTGAACGATAATTATACTCCCAAAAATTCAGCATTTGGGTCGCCGGAGGCAATTTTGTTGATGAAATTTCAGCAGTTATCTCCCTGCATTGATGGAAATAATTCATGTAATCCTGTCGGCCACCATTGATGCTATACCAGGCGTAACCATTTGTAATTCCGTTATTAAGATCATTCAAGTAACCGGATGCTGCATGGGCATGAACGGTATCTGCATATTCCCGGCTCACAAAAATCCACCAATCATCATCGGTGTTTAACCTGCTCCAGGTATCCCATGGATAGTTCATTACTTCAGCACCACCATGAAAGTTAGCACTCATTACAAAACTCCGCTCCTCTGCAAAGTTCATAAAAGCTACTGTTTCAGGCTGCCAGGGATTGCCATCAGGATGAGGGCCATCGGCCGGATCATAATAGTTACGGTTCAGGTCCACATTATTTGCATTGTACCTGCGGGCACCATTAACAGTGTTATCACCACCATAATAGGTTCCATCAGGATTGGCAAGCGGATTAATCCATAAATCAATCCCATTCACCATTTCTGTAATCCGCGGATCCAGATTATAATTGGTGAGTAAATAATCAATCAAATGGAGCATAAGAATATAACCCGTAGTTTCATCGCCGTGAATTGATGAAGTATAAAGAAATTCCGGTTCATCTTCCTCAACACCCACATTATCAGAAATACGTGCAAGTTGAATTTTCCGGCCACTGGAAAGTGTAGCAATGGTATATATCTTGCACAAATCGGGATATGCACTCTCAAACTGCGCCATAATATCCAGGTAACCCTGATAAGTTGGATAATAATTCCAGGTAAGAATGTCACGGGGATTGGATGACATAGCAGGATCAATCAGATCACCCGGATGTGGTAAAGAAGCAAAAAAGTGACTACCGGAATTAACCAGTCGGTCATATTCCTTTTTACTGGCATAGGCATAAACGGTATCACCCGAAATTTTATCAATACTAATAATGTTGGTTAGAATTTCAGCCAGATTTGCAGCACCTGGCAGGGCAAAATAAATTTCACCATCATTTTTAAACAATTCCGATTTATTGAAATTTTCAATCCGATTTTGAGCGAAAGCAGCAAATGTAGTCAGGAAGAGTAAGAGCGTAATGATTTTTTTCATTTGTTGATTGTTGGATTATTGGTTATTAAATTTGTTAAGCCTGAATGCCTTTTTCTTTGAGTTCGTTTATCATTCCAGAAATCTGGTTTTGAATCGATTTATTTACCTTCACCACAGGCAAGCGGAGGTTGTTCTGAACAATTTTCATCTGATCCAGCGCTGCTTTAACACCTCCAGGACTGCCATCCGCAAAAAGCAGGTTAATGAATGGAAGTAACTGATAATGAATTCTACGGGCCTCAACCTGATTGTGATCCAATGCCGCTTTAACCATTTTTGAAAAGGCTCCAGGAAAAGCATTGGCAACCACAGAAATTACCCCATCTGCGCCAGCAGCAATCAATGGCATGGTCAAGGCATCATCTCCCGATATCACCAGAAATCCACTGGGTCGGTTCCGGATAATTTCCATAATCTGCCCAAAGTTCCCTGAAGCTTCTTTCACTCCAATAATGTTGTCAAAATCACGGGCAAGTTCAAGGGTGGTTTCGGCCGAAAGATTTACGCTGGTGCGCCCCGGCACATTGTAAAGTATAATTGGTAAAGGGCTTGCACATGAAATGTGCTTGTAATGAAGATACAATCCTCTTTGGGTAGGCTTATTGTAATAGGGCGTAACGGACAATATCGCATCAATACCATCGAGATCAGCTACCTGAAGATGATTAATAACTTCCTGGGTGTTGTAGCCCCCAAGCCCCATCACCAGGGGTACACGACCGCTAACCTGCTCCTTAACAAACTGAATTACAGCAAATTTCTCATCCTTTGAAAGGGTAACGGCTTCTCCGGTAGTTCCCAAAACAACAAGATAATCCACTCCATTACCTATGGTATGATTAATCAATTTTTCCAATGAGCCAAAATCAATGGTTCCTTGTTTGTGAAAGGGTGTAACCAGAGCTACACCTGTACCTGTAAATGCTTTTTTCATAGTGCTGTTTCTATTTTCTGGTCATATGGATTCACAAAATCTATTGAGCTTGTATAATGGACCATTTCGTCGATCAATGCTTTAATGGTCATTTCCTGGGTTGGTTCAATCTGCAGGTCGAAAGGCCCTTGCTTACCCGAAATGCCTTTACCAACTTTAAATCTGGCTTTTGAAAGCTCAACCACCCATGCGAGGGAAAATTCATCGGATGATCCCAAATCAAAAAGTATATCAAAAGAATGATCAATAAACTTTGCTGCAAACTCAGTGGTTGGCCGCATAAAAAAATCAAGATTACCCTTGAGTATTAAATCATAAGAAAGCTTGGGTGCGTAGTAAACCGGCGCTTTTGCAGTTCTGGAATAGCCCAGAACCCAAACCTTTTTTCCGGCAGCCTGCAATTCACCTACAAACCTGCCAATGGTTGCATATTCCTGCTCTGATGACATATGAAAAACAAGTCCAATGTCCCTTGCATCTTTCAATTTAATGGCTTGCCGGTTGCGTTGCAACTTACTGGTATGCTTGCGAAGAAAATATCTCCCCAGTTTGATCCTGATAGAAGTGATGAATTTCAATGTATTATGCGCTTAGAAAAACCCTGATTGGAACTAGTCGTCCTCTTAATTGGAAGCCCTAAAATTATAAAACTTTTTATCGCAACAATCAACTATTACGATTTAATTCGTTCGGATGCCGAAATTATCTCACCGATATACATCCGGTGAAAGTCATTTTCGGGATAATGCTTTAACATTGAACGATCAATAAAACCTTCTTTATCAATATCCTGATAAAACATTTTACGACAGACCATAAACATTTGTGCTTCTTCCAGAGTGTATGCGCCTTCTGCAGTCCGCAGTAAAGTCAAACCAGTAGCCTTATATTTATCTACATCCCTGCCTGAGTTTGCTCCACAATACTGCATGGCTTTGTGGTATTGTTTATCGAAGAAACTACAGGTAAAAAAAACGTTTTCTTCCATAAATTCATAGGTAAAACGCTGTGGGCGGACAAAAATAAAGGCCACCGGCTTATTCCAGAGATAACCTGTACCACCCCAACTTGCCGTCATAGTATTGCATTTTTCATCATTACCGGCAGTTATCAGCATCCAATCATAACCAATCCGCTTTATAGGGTCAAATTGTAAATCTGTCAATCTCAACATTGAAAATTCATTCTTCATTTTTTTCTTCCTTTCTTACATTTTTAAGCACCAGCAGGTTCATGGGATTTGAGCCCAACCCCAAAATATTTTTACGTGTGAAGCGTAATACCTGATCATAAAACAATACAATCACCGGGGCATCAGCCATCACCATGCTGTCAAGACGGGTATAGGTTGATATCCTTGCAGAATCTGAAATATTTACGATGGTTGATTGGAAAAGCCTGTCAAATTCAGGATTTGAGTATCGTGTGTAATTGGGTCCGGCAGGCGTATGATTCGCCGAATAAAAAAGGGAAATATAATTCTCCGCATCGGGATAATCCGCTATCCATGATCCCCTGAAAAACGGAACCCTGGACTGGGCTATATTCTCACGCAAAGTAGCAGGTGGACTGACATCAATTTTCAGGTCCACCCCTATTTTGACCAATTCACTTTGAATAAACTGACATAAATCGAGGTAAGATGCATTGGTTGACAGGGTAATAGGGGGCAATCCTCTGCCTGCCGGAAATCCGGCCGCCGCAAGCAATTTGCGCGCCTTTTCCGGATTATAGGCATATCCGTACGTTGAGTTTTCTTTATATCCGGGCATCCCTTTAGGAATCATTCCATGAATTCCCGGCGTTCCTATACCATTTCGCAGATAGCGGATCATCTTCTGGCGATCGAAGCCCATATTCAACGCCTTGCGCACCCTTACATCGCGCAATGGACTTGCCGAAACCAGTGCATTGGAACTATCCATCAAAAAGCCCAGGTATTCCGTATTCAGGTAAGGTTGGCTTTCCATATGGATTACCGATATATATTTGGGATTTAATTCCCCGGATGAGGTTAGCAGTTCATCCTTATAGCTGGCATCCAGACCTGACATAAAATCAAGATTTCCCTTTACAAATTCAAGAAAAGCCGATTGTTTATCTATGATAAAGGAAATGGAAACAGCATCGAGGTAGGGCAAACGTACACCGTTATCATATTCAAAATAATGTTCATTTTTCAATAATATCAGTTTCACCCCTTCCTTCCACATGGCAAAACGAAAAGGGCCGCTACCTACCGGATGATTTCTGAAATCCTGACCGTAGGAAACTACGGCTTCCTGAGGAAGCAGCGAACAATACTGCATACTTAGCAATCCAAGAAATGGCGGATAAGGACGGCTTAAATCAATGCTGAGGATTGAATCGTTAACGGCATTGATCATGGGTTCACCATACTTAACATCAACCAATCCCAACACCCAGGCACCGGGTGATGCAAGTTTGGAATCGAGTAAACGTTTCAGGCTGAATTCTGCATCGTATGCGGTTACCTTCCTGCCCTTGCCCTGAGCAAAGCAGGAATCATCATGAAAAAAGACATCATTCCGCAGGTAAAAAGTATAGGTCTTTCCATCCTCCGAAATAGCCCAGTCCCTTGCAACACATGGTCGTATGGCCAGATTGGCATCAAGCTGTACAAGTCCATTAAACAATTGGTTTACGCCCCATATGTTGGCCTGGCTACGGGCGAATGCAGGGTCGAGCGAGGTAATTCCGGAAGATTCATTGTATCTGAAAACGGTTTTGCCGGAATCTTGCTTTACTCCCCTGGTACATGATCCGAAAATCAGTAAAACCAGTACCAACGGCAAAAACGTATGTTTCATTATAGTTAAATCAAATGCAGTGCAAAGTTAACAATCATCGTGGTATGGTGAAATATTCGGGAAGCAGAAAAAACTGTTTCCACAAAAAGCTTACTTTTGGCACTCAAAAATAATCACATGAAAAAACTGCTCTTCTCTCTTTTACTATTGTTTCCTTTACTAAGCCTTTTTGCACAGGACCGTTCAATACACCTGCACGGAAGTGAATATTGTGCTTACAGCAAGCAAATGCGCGCAGAAATAGCGCCCATTGACCTTCGGTCAGCCAACTCACCCAAACACCAATTTGATGTTTTGAATTACAACCTCAATCTGGATATTTATCATTGCTACACATCACCCTACCCAAAGTCATTTGATGCGCAGGCTATTGTGAAGTTCCGGGTAGATACTGCACTTTCCCAAATCAAACTTAATGCAGTAAATAGTTCATTGTTAATCCAATCAGTGGGAATGGCCGGAACTTCCTTCACCCACGGCACGGATACACTTACCATTCAACTTGACAACACTTATCAACCCGGCGCAATCGTTGAAGTCAGCATTGATTACAGCCATAAAGATGTGACCGATAATGCATTTTACGCTAAGAATGGTTTTGTTTTCACAGACAGTGAACCACAAGGCGCACGCAAATGGTTCCCTTGTTATGATCAACCTTCAGATAAGGCCACCCTCACCCTGAAAACCAAGGTACCTTCCAACGTTAAGCTGGGATCAAATGGCAAACTCACCGACTCCCTCACCATTGCCGACACAACCTGGTTTACCTGGGTTAGTCGCGATCCCGTGGCCACCTATATTATGGTAATGACTTCGAGGGCAAACTATAACCTTGATATCGTACAATGGACGAACCCTGAAACCAACGAAACAAAACCCATACGGTTTTACTATAATCCGGGCGAAGACCCTTCGGATATGGAGGCCATGATTGTCCCACTGGCTGATTTTTATACAGCGACTTTTGGAGAACATCCGTTTGAGAAAGATGGGTTTGCAACTTTAAGTTCACAGTTTTCATGGGGCGGTATGGAAAACCAAAGCCTTACCAGCCTCTGTCCCAACTGCTGGGAATCAAGTTTACTGGCGCATGAGTTTGCCCATCAGTGGTTTGGCGATATGATCACTTGTGCCACCTGGTCTGACATCTTTCTGAACGAAGGTTTTGCCACATTTAGCGAAGCACTGTGGACAGGAGAAGTCAGCGGCTACCAGGCTTATAAAAATGAACTTGAAGGAAATGCCAACTATTACTTGTATCAAAATCCCGGATGGGCTATTTCAAAACCAGAGTGGGCTTTCACACCACCATCCAGCAATGTACTCTTCAATTATGCCATTACTTATATGAAAGCCTCCTGTGTGTTGCCCATGTATCGCTACGTAATTGGAGATTCCTTGTTCTTCGCAAGCCTTAAATCTTATACCTCAGATACTAACTTCAGGTATAAATCATCTACCATTCCGGATTTTGTGGATAAAATGTCCGAAGTTGCAGGGCAGGACCTGCACTGGTTTTTCGATCAATGGCTCTACCAGCCCAACCATCCTGTATATGAAAATGTATATAGCTTTGAAGAAACGGACAATGGAAAATGGCAGGTGCATTTCAGGGCAAATCAAATACAAACCAACGCCCCTTTCTTTAAGATGCCCCTGACCCTGAGAATAGGATTACAGGGCATTCCTGACAAAACATTAGTAATCATGAACGATATTAACAATCAGGAATTTACCTGGCTATTTGATCAAAAACCTGTTTCCCTGGTTTTTGACCCGGGCAATGACATTTTGCTTAAGCAAAGTTCAACCGTTGTTGAAGTTAACAAACTACCTGAAGTGGCATTTGCTACCATGCAAACCGGGCCCAATCCTGCATCGGAATCGGTTAAGGTTGATTTTCACCTGAAGACCAATACAGGTATTCGTTTACAAATCAATGACCTGAATGGCAAGTTGGTTTTTAGTAATGATTTGGGGAAAGTAAATGAAGGCGACCACAGCGAAATATTGAACCTTAAGAATATTCCGGCAGGAACTTATATCCTGTCACTTATGTCAGCGCAAGCCAGCATAAGCGATAAGCTGATCATAATAAAATAGCTAATCCAGACTAAGGTTATGGCCCCGGGAAAAAGTTTTAATTTTCACGGGGCTATTTCATTTTTGTGCCCAAACGGTATACTTTTTCCAGCCACTTTTGTCTTTTCTGGTCCGAAGAAACCTTAAGAGATCCAATGGTAGTAACACGCACAGGCCGGATTCCACAAAATTCAAGAATGCCACGTTTCATAGCATTGGTTCCCGGACGACGATAAACCAGCCAATAATACCAGGGAGGCGCATCCATAGTGATGATTAAACGAGCCGAACGTCCGGTGAGCAGTTTATCCCACAAGAGACTACCTTTACGGTATTTAAAAGCAAAACCCGGTAAAAAAGTGCGATCAATAAATCCTTTGAGCAACGCTGGAAAGGTTGACCACCAGTTAGGAAAGATTATAACAATATGATCAGCCCACAAAATAAGTTGCTGGGCCTGAACTAAATCAGGCTCAAGCTCTTGATTGCCACGATATCCGGCACTAAAATTCAACTCGAAATTCAGGTCACGAATAACCAAATCCTTCACTTCAGCACCTGCAGAAATGGCACCATCCCTGTAGCTGTTATACAATAAGCCGGAAAAGGTATCCTTTACAGGATGACCCAGTACAATCAGTATTTTCCTCATAAATAAGATCCGTGGAAAAGGAAAGTTAGTAATTGATATTTATGGGGTTGGCAACTTTCTTTTCCGATAGCCCAAGGTGAATAACTTCACTCATGAGTTCAACATAATGAAATTTTATGCCTTTTATATATGCCGGTTTGATTTCCTCGATATCTTTCTGATTATCAACAGGAAGGATAATCTCCTTAATACCGGCCCGGCGTGCTGCAAGAATCTTCTCCTTAATTCCACCAACGGCAAGCACTTTACCCCGGAGCGTGATTTCACCAGTCATGGCCAGGCGTGGCTTCACATTTTGTTGTGTAAAGGCCGATGCAATAGCGGTGAGCATAGTAACACCAGCTGATGGTCCATCTTTGGGTGTAGCCCCTTCGGGAATATGCATATGAATGTTCCACTTTTCGAATACCTCGAAACTCAGGCCAAATTCTGTTGCATGAGATTTAAAGTACTCATAAGCCAAAGTGGCAGATTCTTTCATAACATCGCCAAGGTTTCCAGTAAGTGTCAGGGATCCTTTCCCCCGACTGAGGCTGGTTTCCACGAAAAGAATTTCTCCGCCCACCGGAGTCCAGGCTAACCCTGTAACCACACCGGCAACATGAACATTATTGTCTTTTTCCTTCTGAAACCTTACCGGACCAAGTATTTTGCGAATGTCATCTTCCGAAACTTTAATATTATACGACTCTTCGCTGGCAATAAAACGAGCCTGGTATCGGATAACCTTAGCAATTTTCTTTTCAAGATCCCGCACACCCGATTCGCGGGTATAACCTTCAATGATCCGTTCAAAAATACCTTTACTGAAGTTTAACTGATCTTCGTGTAATCCATGCTCCTTTAACTGCTTTGGCAGCAAATGTCTTTTCGCAATTTCAAGTTTCTCCTCCAAAAGATAGCCATTGATTTCTATCACCTCCATCCTGTCGCGCAAAGCGGGATGAATGGAACTCATGTTATTAGCAGTGGCAATAAACATGACTTTTGAAAGGTCATATTCCAGTTCTACAAAATTATCGTAAAAGGAGTTGTTTTGCTCTGGATCAAGCACTTCGAGTAAAGCAGCCGATGGGTCACCATTGATGTTGGCTCCGCTTACCTTATCGATTTCATCCAGTACAAAAACCGGATTGGAAGCCTTGGCCCGTTTAATACTTTGCAACACACGGCCAGGCATTGCCCCAATATAAGTTTTACGATGGCCGCGAATCTCAGCTTCATCGCGTAAACCGCCCAGCGACATGCGGATATATTGACGACCTACAGCCCGTGCTACAGATTTTCCCAATGAAGTTTTACCCACTCCCGGAGGGCCAAAAAGACACAGAATGGGTGATTTCATATCACCTTTTAGTTTGAGCACCGCCAGATATTCAATGATGCGGTCTTTAACTGATTCCAAACCATAATGATCCTGATCAAGCACCTTTCGGGCATGTTTCAGGTCAAAATTATCCTTGGAATACTCATTCCAGGGCAGATCAATCAATACTTCCAGGTAGTTGATTTGCATGGAATACTCCATCGCTGCCGGATTCATACGCTGAAGTTTTGAAATTTCCTTTTCAAAAACTTCAGCCACATTTTCAGGCCATTTTTTGTTTTTGGCTTTGCTTCGTAATTCAGCAATATCCTGAGTATGAGAATTATCTCCCAACTCTTCCTGTATGGTTTTCAATTGCTGGTTCAACAGATAATCCCGTTGTTGCTTATCCAGATCAATCTTTACCTTACTTTGTATCTGATTTTTCAGCTCAATTATCTGAAGCTCGCGGGTGAGCAAACCCAATACCATGCCAGCACGTTCCACAAGGTCATCAATGGATAGCAGACTCTGTTTCTCGTCAACAGAAATGTTAAGGTTTGACGATATAAAATTCACCAGAAAAACAGGGCTTTCTATATTTCGGATGGCAAACACAGAATCAGAAGGCAAATTTGGCGAAAGATTGATAATTTGAATGGCAAGGTCTTTTACCGAAGCTATCAAAGCATTAAATTTTTTATCCTTTGTCAGGGGCCTATTGCTTTCAAATTGCTCCACACTTGCAATAAAATAAGGATCATCCTGTATATACTGAGTTACCCTGAATCGCTTTTTCCCCTGAATAATGGCAGTTGTGCTACCATCAGGCATTTGCAATAATTTGATGATGTAGGCAATGGTACCAATATCGTTAAGGTCCTTTGTCCCTGGATCTTCAATTTCCAAATCTTTTTGAGCTACAGCACCAATTATCCGTGAGCCTTTATAAAACTCTTTGATCAATTTTATCGACTTATCCCTCCCGACTGTAATGGGAATTACAACACCCGGAAACAAAACTGTATTGCGCAAAGGCAGGATAGGAAGCACCTCAGGGACTTCCTCCGCATTCATCTGTTCCTCATCCTCTGCTGATAATAGGGGTATAAATTCTGTTTCGTTCTCGATCATTTCAGTTAATCCGAATCCATCTTTAGTCATGTCAGTGTTAATCTAAAAAGTTATAGGGTAAGTTGGTAATTATGGCAGTTTTTGACTACCTGCCAGGGTCGACAAAATTCATGCCGTAAAAAAACCGGCACGTAGTTCCTGTACCGGTTAAACAATAAAAATATTAAAAAGTTTCACATTCGCCTGTATCCGTGCGTAAGATTGTAAACATCCTCAATCAGTTTTGCATCAATGGCAGAAAGCTCCAGGTTGCGCCTGCGGTACATTTCAGTTGCCACGGCAATTGCTTTTTTGGGCAGGAATGTAGAAAATCCGGAGGTCCCACCCCATTTGAAAGATGGAATGAAATTTCGCTGAAACCCTGATCCGAAGATATTTGAACTAACACCAACCACAGTACCGGTATTAAACATAGTATTAATTCCGCATTTGGAATGATCACCCATAATTAATCCACAGAACTGTTGGCCAGTTTCAACAAAAGACGCTTCAGGGTAGCTCCAGATTTTAACTTCATCATAGGTATTCTTGAGGTTTGAAGTATTTGTATCAGCCCCCAGGTTACACCATTCACCTAATACGGAGTGTCCCATGAATCCGTCATGTGCTTTATTGGAATAACCAAAAATAACAGAGTTATTAATCTCGCCACCTACTTTACAATAAGGACCTATAGTCGTTCCTCCATAAATTTTTGCGCCCATTTTCACAAATGAATGGTGACACAATGCAAATGGACCGCGTATATGGCTGCCTTCCATTACAATCGTATTTTTCCCGATGTAAATTGGCCCCTCAGTTGCGTTAAAAGTAGAAGCCAGCAACTCAGCACCTTCCTCAATAAATATCTGCTCAGGAGCTATGGCAGCGCAATGCGCAGGAATTGGCTGTGACTTCCGTCCTTTGGTTAATAGCTCAAAATCAGACTGAATGGCCAGCGCATTTTTGGAAAATATATCCCATAAATTATTAATTTCCAAAAACGTAACTTCAGTAGGAATCTCTTCAATTGAACCACTTTTTTTCTCAAAGTCATGATTATTCAGGCACATAGCCACAATGGTGTCGCCACTAACCAAAGCCTGACCGGAATTCAATGCATGAATTTCACGAATAAGTTCGTTATTGGGACAAATGGCACCGTTGATGATAATATTTTCTTCTTTTTTCACCAAAGGAAATTTCGAAGCAAGATAATTGTCCGTGAGTGTCGAAGTTTTGCAATCAAGATATTTCTCCCATTTCTCGCGAATGGTTAAAATTCCGAAGCGGATATCGGCCACTGGTCGCATAAAAGTAAGGGGCAGAAGATTTTCCCTGCGGGCTTCATCGAATAGTATGTAGTTCATAGAAGTAAGATTTTTATGTTAATATCAACCATTTGCCAAAAATAACGAAAAAAGCCCTTTGGTTAGAAGGGCCTTTGAAATATTATCAACAATGAAGTGCTGAAAACTTTTAGGCTTTCGGCCTGTTCTCAAAATGCTTTTGATATTTGGTTTTAAACTTGTCAACACGACCTGCGGTATCGATAAGTTTGATTTTTCCAGTGTAAAAAGGATGAGAAGTATTGGAGATCTCGAGTTTTACCAGCGGGTATTCCTCGCCATCTTCCCATACTACGGTATCTTTTGTGGCTACGGTGGACTTGGTTATAAATGACATTTCATTTGACATATCTTTAAAAACAACCAGTCTGTAATCCTTCGGATGAATGTCTTTTTTCATGAGTTCAATGATTATTTGTGTTTCCCGATTCTACTGCAAATGACCGGCTGTCGTCTTGCGCTATGTAAAACGTATTATACCGGCTTTTTTGGGATTGCAAAAGTAGAAACATTTTTCTTATTCACCAAAAAAATCTGCAACTTATTTTCGGATAATCTTTTAACAATCATTTGTTCATAAGTTGAATGGTTGGTTGGTCATTTGTCTGGCAGTCATAAGTAGTGAGTAACTTGATTTTTGATTTCTGGTCTTTAGCATTTAAATATACTTATTATCTGAATTCAAGTTAACCGAAACATTTTTCTGTGTCTCTATTTTGCAGTTCTCAATTAAAAAAGCCAGCATCTGACCCTTTGTATTTTCTTGTTTTTCAAACTTTTACAATAAATTCAGAAAACCGTTCAACGGAATAAAAGCCCCGCCCGCATGCGCTGCCAAAAGCCTGTTCTCCTGCTTTAAGATCAGGTTTTGCTTTAAATACCAGCCTGTTTTTCATATTCATTTTCAGCAAATCATTGTTTTTGTATTCATAATATTGAACAACCCCGATATGCCTATCCAGGTGATTCCCTTGAATAAAAAGAAGAAATCCATTGTCAATTATGGCTTCACCCGAAACAATATACGCTGCTTTCCGGTATTCGTAATGGTTAAAATAGCGGGAATGATTGACCTGATCCCGGTAGTTCTCAACTGAAGCCAGCAAGTCAGTAAAATCATATCCCACCGGAACCATCAATTCGGCAATGTTAAATTTTGAACGCCCGAAATACATGCAAAGGTCTGTAGCCAGATAGTTAAGTTCTTCACTTGATTCGTTTCCCGTGACGACTGCTATTGAATGATATTCACCTGATGTGTCCAAAAATACTGGCTTCTTCTTCAGATAATCAAGCATTGATGGGGCTGGCCTTTCGCCCACAATCACATAAGCATCAACTTTCCCAAACGGATGGTCAATAAATTTAATTCGTTCGTCAATCTCAGGATATCTTGCTGTAACCAGACCGAGAATACCTTGATATATGGTCTTCTCTGTTTCATTTGCTCTAATCACGCATTGAAAACCTGCCCAAATGGCAAAAATAATTAATTCAACACCCTCAAAAGGTAGTTGTGGGCGCAGCCAGAAAGCAAGGGTTTTATCGTTTAGGGGCCGTATAACTGGAGAGTTTAACTTCTCATTATTATGGGGGAAAATTAAATTTTGATAGGCGAACACTATATGTTTACGTGTAAACCACTGATGGGCAGCTGCCAGATCGTCAAATAACCTACCCTGATTATCCATCGTCAGTTTAGGTTGATTTTCATCCGATTTATTCTCCACTGAAGCGGACAAAACACCCGAATAATTTATCCACAAATTTCTGCCCATATCTTTTTTTTCTGCAAAAGTAAAATAACCCTAATTTTACACCTTAATATAATTCAACAATTCCTCATTATGCTATTGAAATTCAAAATGATGCTGAGCGTACTTTTCTCAATTTTGTTTTTTTCCGGTACTGCTTTCCCTCAGAATGACAGCATTGTGCAGGCAGAGAGTTCATTGGTGGCAATATTAAAGGAGTGCCGATTAGCGAAGAATGACTCTTTACGCTTGGCCCTGAATGATCGATTTGCTGAAATGCTTGCCACAACACTTGATTTACCTCAATCCCGGCTATCACCGTTCGATTCACTTAACATTGGGAAACTTACTTCAACAGATGGCAAAATAAGAATATTCAACTGGAACATTCAGCAAAACGACCGTAGTAATATCTATTCCATTATTATTCAAAACATCGCAAAAGATACAATAATACGGTTAAAAACAATCGCTTCAAGGCGAGTATTGGACGAAAACACTGTTTATAAAAACGGTGACTGGCCTGGTGGGCTATTTTACCTCTTGATTGAGCGTGAAGAAACAGAACATATTTACACCCTGCTATCCTGGGACGGTTACCGTGCGGATGCAAGCCGAAAAACCATCGAATCCCTGTCCTTTGACAGTAAAGGGATGCCGGTCTTCGGTGCTCCGGTTTTCAAAACCAAAAATGGCCTTCAAAACAGGGTCGTTAACGAATATTATTCGCAATCAGCTTTCACCCTGCATTACGATCAACAAAAAATCGCATTGTCCAATGTGAGAAGATCGCAAAGAAAAATTGACGATAAAATGATTGTCCTTGACCGACTTATTCCAATGAACCCGGAACTTGAAGGACAAAAATGGGCCTATGTTCCAGCGGGGAACATTTACGATGCTTATATCTTTTTAAACGGTTTCTGGACCTTTGTGGAGGGGATAGAACCTAGAAACCCCGCCCCCGCCATTGAAAAGGGAAAAGCACCAAAGAAGGAAATATATTACGACCTGTTTCCTCCAAAAGATTAAAGCCGGCCTGCTTGCTGAGCATACACACAAATTTTCACGCACCTATCCTCTTTTCCTGATGTTTATCAATGCCTGAACTAAACTGGGAAAACCAATTAATAAAAGTAATAAAGAACCGAAGAATTGAATGAAAGATGCAGAGTTATAATTAATTTTGCAATACTAAGTATCTTCTTTTAACTGATTATGAACAACATGCAGGTATAAAATAATTCTAATCTATAATTGTTTCCACTCTACAAATCTTTATACCTTTGTTCCAGATTACAGCATATCATTGACAAACAAAAGGTATAAAAATATATTTCAAAAACCTAAATTCACTTTACCATGAAAAAACACAATTTTAATGCCGGCCCCTCTATTCTGCCTCAGGTAGCCATTGAAAATACAGCCAAAGCTGTACTTGACCTGAATGGTATAGGTTTGTCTCTGCTGGAAATTTCACACCGGAGCAAAGATTTTCAGGCAATCATTGATGAGGCTGTCGCCTTAATTAAAGAGTTACTCAACGTTCCCGAAGGTTATCAGGTAATCTTTCTGGGTGGAGGAGCTAGTTTACAGTTCTGCATGGTACCATTTAACCTGATGAACAAGAAGGTAGCCTATTTGGAAACTGGTGTTTGGGCAAAGAAAGCAGCCAAAGAAGCCAAATATTTTGGCGAAACGGTAATCGTTGCATCATCAGCTGACAAAAACTTCAACTATATCCCCAGTGGATACGCGGTACCTGAAGATGCAGATTATTTCCATATCACAACGAACAACACCATTTACGGAACAGAAATCAGAACCGATTATGATTGCAAGGTGCCACTGGTTGCCGATATGTCAAGTGATATTTTAAGCCGTCCCATCGACATTTCAAAATATGCGCTGATATATGGTGGTGCCCAGAAAAACCTGGGACCTGCCGGTGTAACTTTTATTATTGTGCGTGAAGATATGCTGGGTAAAGTAGAAAAGCCAATTCCAACCATGCTCGACTACAGGACCCACATCAAAGAAGGATCAATGTTTAACACACCGCCAACTTTGCCTATTTTTACGATTAAAGAAACCCTGAAATGGATAAAATCTCTAGGCGGGGTTTCAGCCATTGAAAAAATGAATATCGACAAAGCCAACCTCCTTTACAATGCCATCGATAGCAGTAAGATGTTTGTTGGCACAGCCGAAAAGGAAAGCCGTTCACTGATGAATATCTGCTTTGTAATGAAAGATGAGTATAAAGACAAAGAAGAGACCTTCATGGAATTTGCCAAAAGCCGTGGCATGATCGGAATCAAAGGACACCGTTCCGTTGGTGGCTTCAGAGCCTCAACCTACAATGCCCTGCCTAAAGAGAGCGTTCAGGCTTTGGTCGATTGTATGAAAGATTTTGAAAAAGAAAACGCCTGATTTGCGCAACCTGATTAAAGAGCCGGCCCATTTCTGGCCGGTTTTTTTTATCTTTGTATTTCGCAAATCAGACAATTCAATAACCCTTTATCGCTTATATCATTGGACAATCCTCCGCAACGCAGAATAAAATACCTAAGGGCCGAAGATAACTTCCCTCCACTGGAGGATTCGCGAAGCGATGGGCTGCTGGCTGCCGGAGGCAATCTAAGTACCAAACGATTGCTTAAAGCCTATGGTTCGGGTATTTTCCCCTGGTTTGATGAATGGTCCCCCATTTTGTGGTATTCACCTTTGGTACGCTGTATTTTTGAACCATCAGATTTTATAACATCCAAATCACTAAGGCAGCGCATTCGAAATGGAGGATTTACCGTAAGCTTAGATTCTGATTTTGATGCCGTTATAAATTATTGCGCCCACACCCACGAAGCCAAATCCGATGGCACCTGGATTGTTCCGGCAATGATTGAGGCATACAATAATCTTCATTCCGAAGGATATGCACATTCCGTTGAAGTTTGGCATCAAAATAAATTAGTAGGCGGGCTATATGGTGTTTCATTAGGAAAAGCATTTTTCGGGGAATCGATGTTTCACCTAAAAACTGATGCATCAAAAGTTGCTTTACACTATCTTTGCAAAACACTATCCCGTGAAGGCTTTTATTTTATAGATGCCCAAATGGAAACCAGTCACTTGTTGAGCCTTGGCGCTTACCTGCTCGATCGGCAGCAGTACATTGTAAAACTACAGGACGCTTTGCAGCATGAAACCATTAAGGGTTCGTGGAAAAATTTATTGTTAAATGATTGATGAAAAAAATATTTTTATGGCTGAAGCCATAAAACTTGCGCGAGAAAATATTTCAACCGGCAAAGGTGGCCCTTTCGGTGCCGTTATTGTCAAAAATGGCAAAATCATTGCCCGCGGAGCAAATCATGTAATCTCAGATAACGATCCCACGGCCCACGCAGAAGTTGTCGCCATCAGAGAAGCCTGTAAAGTATTGGGCAATTTTCAGCTTGAAGGCTGCGAGATCTATACTTCTTGCGAACCCTGCCCCATGTGCCTGGGCGCTATTTATTGGGCAAGACCAGAAAAAATCTATTTTGCGGCGAGTCGACACGACGCTGCAGATGCCGGATTTGACGACGACTTTATATATCAGGAAATTGAGGCAAACATAGACGACAGAAAAATTGTAACCCGGCAAATGCTCCAAGACGAAGCGCAACATGTCTTTGACCTCTGGAAAAGAACAGAAAAGAAAATCCCTTATTAACCTATAAATTATCATTATGGCTTTTGAACTCACAGGAAAACTTGTAGAAAAGTTTGACACTCAGAATGTTTCTGAAAAATTTAAAAAACGGGAATTTGTGATCGAATTCAGAGATAACCCCAACTCCAGTTTTACTGAATTCATCAAATTTCAACTGACTCAGGATCGTTGTAACCTCATTGACAACTTTCAGGTTGGACAAGACTTAAAAATCTGGTTTAACCTGAGGGGAAGAAAATGGGAAAAAGATGGTAATGTGAGCTATTTTACCAATCTTGAAGGATGGAAAATGGAAGCATCGTCTGAACAATCAGCATCTGCTGCTCCCCTTCCTGACACTAATACTCAGGGCTTCGATCCTGGTGACTCAACCAACGACCTGCCGTTTTAAGCTGACAGGTAGAAAAAATAGCCCGGCATCTGTAGATGTCGGGCTATTCTTTTTTAAAATTTCGTATTTAAACAATCTCTATCTCAAAGCTAAACTTGCTTCCTTCGCCAGGAATGCTTTCAGCCTTGATTTCAGAATGGTGCAAATGCATAAATTCCTGACAAAGAATCAGGCCCAAACCTGTTCCTGTTTCATTATTGGTTCCTGAAGTCCGCAGGTTTCCATCCAGCTTGAACAAACGGGAAAGCTCATCTTCCGACATTCCAACACCGGTATCAGCAACGGTAATTTCAGCCCTAGAACCGGAACGCTTATAACTCACAGTTACTGATCCACCACTGGGGGTAAACTTAACAGCGTTTGTGAGCAGGTTCCTCAGCACCGTAAAAAGCATATTCTTATCTGCCTGAACATTCACCTCATTATTAAAATCCTTAAAAAGGGTAATCTGCTTGTTTTCGGCCGAAGATCGAACAACATCGATTGAATTTTCTACCAATTCCGACAGGCTTACTTTTTCAGGCTTAAAATCAATACGACCTGACTGTGCACGTGACCATGTGAGCAGGTTATCCAACAAGGAATAAATCTGTTGACTGGAAATTCTAATGATATTAAGGTATGATCTTTTTTCAGCATCAGTGATTTCATCAAATTCGTTATAGGCAAGATCTGCAAACCCAAGCAGTGAGGTAAACGGGTTTTTAAGATCATGCGCAATAATTGATAAAAACCTGTCCTTGGTTGTGATAAGTTCTTCCAGCTCATGTTTTTGTTGTTCAATCAAACGGTTTTTATCTTCCAGATTATCATATGTCCTGGTTTTGGAATAATACTTCCTGAAGATAATGGCCAAAAGCAACAATACAAACAAAGCAAAACCAATCAAAGCGACCTTTGAGTTATTGTTACGCTCAATTTCAAGTGCCTGTTCCAGATTTTGTCTCAACATCCGTTCAGACTGAAGTTCGCGTGTTCCTATCCCTTGCTGTGAAAAGTTTTTTGTAAGATTTTTCCGACTCTGCTCATCATATAAGCTATCCTTTAACTGAATATAGTCGTTCAGGTAGCCATATGCCTGTGATGCCTTACCCAATTTCATTGAGACCCCCGCAAGTTCAGCATATGCATCAAGCATAGCATTGCTCATTTTCTGCTCAACAGCAATACTTAAACCTTCTTCAAGGCTTGTCTGAGCCTCTTTTGTTTTGCCTTTTTTAAAATAAACCGAACCAAGGGCAATGCGGATAATAGATTCATAGGACTTATCGCCCAAATCACCTGTCAACTGCAAGGCATTTAAAAGATATTTCTCAGCAGAAACAAGATCGTTTGTATTGGCCAGGATTTTCCCCAGACTTGAACGAATTGCGATAAGCGAAATCAAATCAGATTGCAAAGCCAGACTTTGAACTTCTTCAGCTTCTTCTTCCTTATCAATCGATTCAGCTTCTTTACTCTTGT
The DNA here is from genome assembly GCA_034005265.1 of Lentimicrobium sp. Classification (GTDB taxonomy): domain Bacteria; phylum Bacteroidota; class Bacteroidia; order Bacteroidales; family Lentimicrobiaceae; genus Lentimicrobium. Next base: position 32,214 of record JAVEVB010000017.1, on the reverse strand, counting down.
CGCTCAAAACACCCAGATTCATATAGCTTGCTTCCAGGTCTTTATGCTTGCTCAGAGACATAAAAATATCTTCTGCCCTTTTGTAATAACCAATGCTTGTTTCGGTTTGTCGCAATTCATTGCTTATATATCCCAGATTAATAAAAGTATTGCCAGCTTCACGCTGAAAACGCCCATGTTCAAAAAATATCAGTGCAAGCGAACTGTGATAGGTGGCCTTATCAAAACTGCGAAGAATACTGTAAACCATTCCTAAATTATAGTGCGCATTTGCCCAGGAAACTGAATCGTTTTTCTGTAAATAGATTTCAGACTCCTCATTGAGATAATCAATGGCAGCCAGATAGTCTCCGGATTGGAAAGATAAGCGGGACAATTGCTTGATCAATGAAAATTTATAATCCTCATCGGTTGACCTTTCATACTCCTTCACCAGACTATCACGGAGTGTTTCCGGAAAGGCGGCCATAGGGGCTGAGCATAAAATCAGCATCAATACCGTAAACAGGGTAAATGAGCGTTTAAAACCGATGAGGTATTTTTTGATCAAACGGTAACCGGATTTTGTGCATTAATACTTTCAAAAGGATGAGCGCAGTTGAAATCAGGCATATAATGGAAACTACTCTCCAATTCCTGTACCCAGCCATTTGACATTCCAAGACGTTCCATTTCATTCACTATCTCATCATACTCATCAGGCTGCAGCATCCTTCCAAGATTTGGGTGTTTGCTGACATTGGGCATAGGATAGTATTGTGACATCAGGGACAAATGAACCTTCGGGCTTAGTTCATTAGCAATAAATTCAAGCACTTTTTTACTATTCTCAATATAACCGGGCAAAACCAAATGCCGGACAATCAAACCGGAAATAGCCTGACCGGAATCATCAAGATGCAGGGGACTGCCTTTTTGTCGGTACATTTCGCGCAAAGCCAAACGGGCAAAATCCACATAATCTTCTGTTTCACTCAACTCCTTAGCAAGTGTAGCATCCGAATATTTTAAATCGGGCAGATAAATGTCAATGATGCCTTCGAGTTCTTTAAGCACTTCTACCTTATCGTAACCATTACTATTATATACAAGAATGGGAAAAAATTCTTTTTCATGCAATGCATTGATAATCTGTAACATTTGCGGCACCATATGAGACGGGGAAACAAATCCAACCGCTTTACAGCCTTTGTGAAGACAAGCAATAATTTCCTCTACAACCTCATTCAAAGAAAAACTTTTAAAAGACAATAATCCGCTGTTGGAGCTGATTTGCCTGTTCTGACAATAGATACACTGCATATTACAACTACTGAAAAATACGTTGCAAATCCCGGCTTTCCCTGAAATAGCAGGTTCTTCACCTTTATGAATGCAGACTGAAGCTACTTCTAGACCATCCGATGTATTGCAATAGCCCAATAAGTTCTCTGTGCGGTCAGCACCACAACTTCGCGGGCAAACCAAACATTCAGTTGGTTGAAAAACAGCATCAGGCAATACAGTAGGCGAAGGCTTCATAAAAAAAACAGCAAAATTTAGATATTTACACAGATTTTAAACCTGTCTTTTTCAGTTATTAATGGCGTATATGAACAAAAGTAACCTTACACATCTGTGCTCAATCAAAAGAAATGGTCAAAAAAGCCAGAACAAAAGCAGTTTTGAGTAAATGCCATTCAATAAATCATTAATCTTTAAGACATTAAATTTCCCTTATATGCTGTAAAAAAAGATAAACCAAACCCATATAAACTGTTAAAGAATAGTTAATACCCCCCGTATCTATCAACAACCACATCTTTAAAAAACACATAAACAAGTGATTACCCAAAACAGCTATTGTAAAATTAATTTACAATAAGAAAGTAATGATTAACTTACCTTAAATCACTGCTAATCAGGCAAAAATACAAAAAAAAAGATACAATCCAATGGCAAAAACAAAAATCATTCAACTTGAGCTGAAATACGTTTTCTCTGTGCATTTTTTTGACGTAAATTGCACCGTCCAACGTTCGTAAATTATTTTAAGAACCAATTGAATTAAACACTTGATTTTCTAATCTTCCGTGAAATGAATAAACTCTTGTCATCCGTAATAATTTTCATAGTCTTATTCCTTCTGACAATCCCTTTTGAGGGAATATGTGCATGGGATAATGACAAGCCGATAGAAAAAATCACTTCCGACACCATATATATTACCAACAATGTACTTGTGGGTGCCGGGGATAGCCTTGTTTTCAATGAAGGATCAGTGGTTTTATTTACAAGTCACTTCATGATTGAAGTCAAAGGACGGATTGTTGCCAGGGGATCGGCACAAAGTCCTATCCTTTTCACCATAGATGACACAACCGGGTTTACCAATCCACAGTTTCCTCGTGGAGCATGGAATGGATTCCACTTTACCGAAACCCCTGCAGATAGTGATTCATCAATATTTACCTACTGTAATTTCAGTTATACCAAAGCGCTTGGGGATTCTCTCGATAAATTCGGAGGCGTTTTTAATCTACGTTCTTTCAGTAAGATACGCATTGAGCATTGTGGATTTTATAACAATTATGCCTGGCACTGGGGTGGTGCCATTTTTGGAGAGCACGCCGACATCCAACTCGAAAACTGCCTTTTTGAACACAACAGTTGCGGGCAGGCTGGACCACCATACGGATACGGTGGAGCAATATGTTTCAGAAATTCAAGCCCGATTATACATGAATGTTCATTTATTGAGAACAAATCCACTGGTATCGGAGGAGGTGCGTCCTTTGAATACGCCAATGCTGAGGTAAACGGAAATCTGTTTTTAGGCAACAAAAGTGGATTGGGAGGTGCCCTTGGGTACATGCGCTCGGAGCCTATAAATCCGCTGGTAAACAATGTCTTTGTCCAAAATGGAAGTGTTTTCTTTGGGGAAGCAATAGCCTGCATCAGATCAAACCCGGTGTTTTTACATAACAGTATTGTTGACAATGAGAATGATTCATTCGGTGGTGTCTTTTATTGCAACGATAGCGCCTGCCCGACAGTGATAAACAGCATACTATATAATGATTCGGCCCCATTAGGGTATGAGGTTTACCTATGGGACAATATCTCTTTACCGATGTTCACAAATTGCGATATACGAGGTGGAAAAGATGCTTTCGGAGGAACAGGCAGTGAAGGATATGCTGCAGCATACAATAGCAACATTGATACAATGCCAGAATTAGTGAACTCCGGGCAGTATTATGGGCTAATTACTGAAGCATCACCGTGCATTGATGCCGGAAGTATCGATTTTAACCTGCCAGGCTATCCATCCACCGATTTCAGGGGGTACGCCAGGATATTGGGACAAGCCCCTGATATGGGTGCGTTTGAATATAAATCTGACCTTGGCATTGACGAAATGGCAAACACCAATAAAATGGTTTGCTATCCAAATCCTTTCAGCGATTTTGTAACGATCACCTTACCCGAAAGCAAAAACACAGAGCACCTGATTCAAATCTTCACAATTAGTGGGCAAAAAATATATGAACAAACACTTCCTCCCGGTACAAAAGAATTTTTGTGGAAAGGAATAGATTCGGGTGGCAACCCTGTCAAAAAAGGTGTCTATCTGGTGAAATATTTTTGGCAAGAAAAAAAATATGAAGCCATTATTCTTCGGGGAATTTAAGAAACTTTATTTTTAAAGCAGGCCAAGTTATAATCAAATATCTGCAAATTTATTAACGAGATCAGACAAATACTCTTTAATAGGCTCATTTATAATTATATATGTCATTTTATCTTTTTAAACTACAGTCAACATATTATAATCGTTAATTAAATTTAAATCTTAGTAATTATTTTTGATATCTTATAATTAATTTAAAAAATTTGATAATTTTACGCCATTAAATCACCCGGTTATCGAAAATAAATCATCAATTATGAAAGGCCTCAACTATCTTTTTAAACCTATTATTGGAGCAGAACCCTTAAAAAACAATCAGTTGCGTAAGTTAAACCTGAAGCAATCTGTAATCAGGGAACTCTATTACAACAAACAATTGTCAATTCACAATCTGGGTAAAACCATAAAAATGAGTACGCCCACCATCACCAGGGCTATTGATGAACTGGTTTCAGACGAAATGGTTCGTGAAATCGGCATCGGTGAATCAACAGGTGGCAGAAGGCCGAGCATTTATGGACTGAATCCTGCATCTCGTTATGTAATGGGCATTGACTTGGAGCGGTATTTCATAAGAATGGGAATTTTTGATTTCGACAATAAACCCGTATCAGAAATCCATGAATTAAACGAAGGACTGGATACCCACCCCGATATACTTGGCTTCATCACTGAAAAAGTGTTTGAATTGATTGAAGCATACAATATTGACCGGGAGAAACTACTGGGTATTGGCATTTCCCTGCCAGGCCTGATTGATGTAAAAAGTGGTATATCATACACATACCTTAATACCGGCACACCAACAGCCAAAGAATTGATGGACAGACTCGGCTTGCCTGTTTTTATTGAACAGGACACCCGCACCATGGCCTGGGGCGAGCAGGCATTTGGACTGGCACATGGGCATGAAAATGTATTGTGTTTAAATGTTGGCTCTGGTATTGGCCTTAGCATGATTCTTAACGGTAAAATATACACTGGTCATTCAGGCTATTCAGGAGAATTCGGGCACATTCAGATTGAGCCAAACGGACAACTCTGCCACTGCGGCAAGATTGGCTGTATTGAAACTGTAGCATCCGGGAAAGTGCTTATCAGCAGAGCTAAACGAGACCTGGCCGAGGGTGCAAATTCCCGCATTTCAGAAATGGTTCACAACGATCTGAATAAAGTCAATATCAAAATAATTCTTGAAGCTGCCAAAGCCGGAGATCAGTATGCTATTGACTTACTTGCCAAAATCGGAGAAGCTCTTGGAAAAGGTATTTCAACACTTATACATCTTTTCAACCCTGAATTGATCATTTTGGGTGGAGAAATGTCAAAAGCAGCCGATTACCTGGTCTCTCCAATTGAAAGCAATCTCAATATCTTCACCATTTCCAGGATTAGAAAAGACGCCACCATCGTAGCTTCAGAACTGGGCGACAACGCACGACTTATGGGTACCGTTGCACTTGTGATGCACAAAATATTCTATTAATCATTTATTAATATTGCCAATTGGATCACTTCAATTTTGTAATCACCTAAATATTTTTTGTTTATGATCTTACAATCCATTGACTGGATTATTATTGCCCTTTTTTTCGTGGTCTTACTCACCATCGGTTATCTGGCATCGAAAAATGCAGGCAGAAGTGCGGTTGATTTTTTTATTTCGGGGCGAAGCATGCCTTGGTGGCTGTTGGGTGTTTCCATGGTTGCAACAACTTTTTCATGCGATACGCCCAACCTTGTCACCGATATGGTGCGGCAAAATGGCGTGGCATCAAACTGGCTGTGGTGGGCTTTTCTGATTACAGGAATGCTTACTGTATTCATTTATGCCAAACTTTGGAATCGCTCAAAAGTGATGACCGATCTGGAATTCTACGAAATCAGGTACAGCGGGAAAACTGCGGCATTTTTAAGGGGCTTCCGTGCTATTTACCTCGGATTCTTTTTTAATGTAATGGTTATTGCCAGCGTTTCCCTGGCATTCATAAAAATTGCAGCGGTGATGCTGGGTCTTTCACCTACCATAGCCCTTATTATTGCAGCGGTGGTTGTGGTATTTTACAGTGGACTTGGTGGATTAAAATCCATTCTATATACTGATGTCTTTCAATTTACCATGGCCATGGTTGGCGCTTTTGGTGCTGCCTGGTATGTAACCACCTCCCCTGACATCGGAGGGCTGTCCAACCTTTTCAACCACCCTGAAGTGAGCACAAAGCTTAGCCTCATTCCCGATTTCAGGCAAACCGATGTATTTCTGAGCATTCTTATTGTTCCACTTGCCGTGCAATGGTGGGCTGCCTGGTATCCGGGGGCTGAACCCGGTGGCGGAGGATATATTGCCCAACGCATGTTGTCAGCGAAATCGGAAAAACATGCCATGGGAGCAACCTTACTTTTCAACTTTTTTCATTACGCTTTGAGGCCATGGCCATGGATTGTCGTGGGATTAGCCTCTATTGTTATTTTTCCCGACATCGCTTCCATGCGCTCAGCCTTCCCTGATGTGCCTCAACAGTATATCCAGAACGACTTTGCCTACCCGGCTATGTTATCGCGTTATCTGCCTACAGGTTTTCTTGGGCTGGTTGTTGCCTCCCTTATCGCAGCTTACATGTCAACAGTAGCCTCACAGGTAAACTGGGGATCATCCTATATGGTAAATGATTTTTATGCCCGTTTCATCAATAAAGATGCCAGCGAAAAGCAAAAAGTACTGGTGGGCAGGCTTTCAACGGTTGTTCTGATGTTTTGTTCTGTATTGCTCGCATTGGTATTGAGAAATGCACTACAAGCTTTCCAGTATATGCTTATGCTGGGGGCGGGAACCGGACTTATATATATCCTCCGATGGTTTTGGTGGCGTATTAATGCAATTACTGAACTTGCAGCTATGTTTGCGGCCGGTATATTCTCAATGGCATTCATAATAATCGAGAATTTTTACCTGATTGAAAGCAACGGTATGGCAACCGCATTTGGCATTACTTTTTCGATGGTATATTGGAATATCATAAAATTTGTCGGCGTGGTGGCTTTAACTTCAATTGTCTGGATTTTGGTAACCTACCTTACCCCTCCTGCTTCCGACGACACCCTACGCAGTTTTTATCGCCGCATCAGACCAGGAGGACCAGGATGGAAAGCCGTTGTGGACAAAGCCCTGGCCGAAGGAATTATCCTTCAAAAAGAAGAAGACCTCAAATGGGATGTACCAACAGGTATCCTTTGTATGCTTCTGGGATGCGTGGCTGTTTACAGTGTATTGTTCTCAACCGGTATGTTCCTTTACGGAGAAACCACAACCGCTGTCTTCTTTCTGATTACAGCCATCATTTCGTCATTTATATTGTTTAAAACCTGGAATAAACTGCGCACCTCTTAAAAACAAAGCATCTTATGAAACCAACTCTTGTAATACTGGCAGCCGGCATGGGAAGCCGCTATGGCGGACTAAAACAAATAGATCCCATCGGACCTTCCGGCGAAACCATTCTTGATTATTCTGTATACGATGCCATACGTGCTGGATTTGACAAAGTTATATTTATCATCCGTAAGGACATTGAACATGATTTTAAGGATGTCTTTGTTAAAAAATTAGAGAAGTATATTGAAATAGACTGGGTTTTCCAGGAACTCGACAAGCTCCCGAAAGGTTTTGAGGTTCCTCAGGGCCGCACTAAACCCTGGGGAACAGGACATGCCGTGATGATGGTAGCCGATAAAGTGAATGAGCCCTTCGCGGTACTAAACGCGGATGACTTCTACGGTGCCGAAGCATTTAAAACGCTGGCTGATTTCTTTACATCACAACAATATGAGCACAAACACGATTATGCAATGGTTGCATATGAATTGGCCAACACGCTTTCTGACTTTGGCAGTGTTTCAAGAGGCATTTGTCAAACCAATGAAGAGGGGTATCTGGAAAGTGTAAAGGAACGAACCAAAATACAACGCAATACAAAAGGAATTCATGATACTGAAGCAAACGGAATCCTGTTCCCTCTGGAAGAAGATACATTGGTTTCCATGAATTTCTGGGGTTTTTACCCATCGCTGTTTGGACACATTGAACAAGAATTCGTCAATTTCCTGAAATCTGACCAGGATCACTCCAGATCGGAGTTTTATATTCCTTCTATTGTTGACAACCTTATTAAAAGCGAAAAAGAAAAGGTAAAAGTATTGCGCAATCCCGGGCAATGGTTTGGGATTACCTATCAGGAAGACAAACCGTTGGTAAAAAAGAAAATACTGGAATTAATCTCCCTGGGTGTTTATCCTGAAAATCTTTGGAAATAAAGCACATAAAATGCCGATAGATATTGATTCAATCCCCTCATTTTTTGTCGGGAACCTTGATAATGCGTCAATCATTCCACTGACCCTGGGACACATCAACCGTACCTATAAGGTTATGATTGACGGAAATCCTGCATTTATACTGCAACAAATCAATAAAAAGGTATTTAAAAATATTGAAGCACTGATGGACAACACCAGCCTGGTATTGCAAGCATTGGAAACTTCAATGGCCGGACGCTCCGATGGTCTTATGGTTCCTCGGCTTGTATGCACAACGGATGATAATACTTTTTTTAAGGATGAGGATGGATGTTTCTGGAGGATGTTTACCTACATCAATGGCTCCAGAACCATTGAAACCCTGAAAAAATATAGCGATGCCTTTGAGGGCGGCAGGGCTTACGGACTTTTTCTGGATGGTGTTTCATCCATAAAAACAGAACAGTTAAATATTATCATTCCTGACTTTCATTCTTTGTCCATTCGACTTCAGGCACTGAAAAACGCTATTGACCTGGACCTTATCCATCGCAGAGATGAGGCCAGAACTGAGATCGAATTTGCGCTTAATCTTATTGATTCCATGATGATTATTCCAATATTGATTGCCAATGGAGTAATCCCAATCAGGATAGTACACAATGATACTAAGTTTAATAATTTAATTTTCTCAAATCAGGGCAAGGCGCTGGCTGTAATTGACCTGGACACGGTAATGCCGGGCTCGGCACTTTTCGACTTTGGAGATGCGATTCGCACTGCAGCAAACACAGCCAGAGAAGATGAAGCCAACTTAAATAACGTGAAATTCGACATCTCGATTTTTGAAGCTTTTGCCGCTGGCTATATTGAATCAACGGAACATCTGTTAAATCAAACCGAAATTGATCACTTCCCTGAATCCGCCCTTTTCATGACGTACATCATAGGAATCAGGTTTCTTACCGACTTCTTAAATGGGGATACTTATTTTCACATACGGTATCCCAACCATAATCTCATTAGGGCAAAAGTACAATTTGAGCTTTTACGAAAAATGCAGCAACAAATGCCCGAAATGAGAAGAGTTATTTCGCGGATTACTGCCCGACTTATTGCTATAAAATCATAATCAAACAATATCAGCCATGAAAAAAATCAGATTAATCATCTCATTTCTAGTGATTGCTCTGGCATTTGCCGGCAATGCCATTGGCAAAACCAGTAATAAAGAACACCACATTATTCCCCAACCGGTTTCTTATGTTGAAGGAAAATCAGCATTTACATTGAATACCAATACCATTATTCAAATCTCTCCATCTGCAAAAGAGCTGGGAAAAATAGCCGATCTTATTAATGAACGACTAAAAGCGTATGGATTGCCATCATTAAAAACAAATATAAAACGGGAGGAAAATCAGCAGAAAAACACCCTTTTATTATGGATTGGCGATTTTGGGAAAGAAATTGGTGACGAAGGATACTATCTGGAAGTCAATAAAAAATTCATTACAATAAAAGCGAATACAACCCAGGGAATTTTCTATGGCGTTCAAAGTCTTTTTCAGCTTCTTCCCGAGCTCCCCAACAAATCGACCATTCAAAAAAACCGCAGAGTAAAAATTGCCTCATGCAAAATTACTGATTATCCGCGTTTTACATACAGAGGTTTGCATCTTGATGTTTGTCGCCACTTCTACCCCGTTGAATTCGTCAAAAAATACATTGACATTATGTCCATGTACAAGATGAATACCCTTCACTGGCATTTGACCGATGACCAGGGGTGGCGGTTAGAAATTAAGAAATATCCTTTACTTACCGAAATCAGTGCCTTCAGAAAAAGTACTGCCATAGGGCGAAACACCGGAGAAGACAACATCCCCTATGGTGGATTTTACTCTCAGGAGCAGGCACGTGAAGTAGTTGAATATGCTGCGTCAAGGCAGGTAGAAGTAATTCCCGAAATAGAGATGCCCGGACATGCAATTGCTGCTCTGGCTGCTTATCCAGAGCTAAGTTGCACGGGAGGACCGCATGAAGTATGGACACAATGGGGCATAAATGACGAAATTTTCTGCGCCGGAAACGATGAGACCTTTAATTTTTTGCAGAATATACTTCTGGAAGTAATGGATATTTTCCCATCTAAATACATCCACATTGGTGGTGATGAGGCTCCAAAAACCAGGTGGGAATCCTGTGAAAAATGCCAGCAACGAATGAAAGACGAAAACCTGAAAGATGAACACGAGCTTCAAAGCTACTTCATCAAACGTATGGAGAAATTTGTGAGCAAACATGGCAGACAAATCATTGGTTGGGATGAAATACTCGAAGGTGGTCTGGCTCCGGGGGCTACAGTAATGTCGTGGCGTGGCATGGAAGGTGGCATTGAAGCAGCGCGTAGTGGACATGACGTGATTATGACTCCGACTGATTATTGTTACCTGGATTATTATCAAGCTGACCCTGCAGGTGAGCCTTTCGGCATTGGTGGATATGTACCCCTGAAAAAGGTTTACAGCTTTGAACCGGTTCCTGATGTGCTCACCGAGAAAGAAAGTAAACACATACTTGGTGCACAGGGAAACATCTGGACAGAGTACATTGCCAAACCAGATATGGTGGAGTATATGGTTTATCCACGCGCCCTTGCACTGGCTGAGATCAACTGGTCACCCAAGGAAGCACGGAACTGGGAAGATTTTAACCGGAGATTTATCCAAAATTTCAACCTCCTCAATTATAAAAAGGTGAACTTCAGCCAAAGTTCGCTAAGCGTGGCGTTTGAGGTTTTACCCAATACCGGCACCAATGGTGTATGGGTGAAATTAACTTCAGATTACCCGGAAGCAAAAATTTATTATTACTCCAATTCCAGCAAAGGCAATACAAAAGAAGTCAGATACACCAATCCCGTTAACGTGGTCCATAGCCAAACCATTCATGCTTACGTTCATCTTGATGGCGAAGAACCTATGAAGGTGACTAAACTTGATATCAATGTGAATGATGCCACAGGGAAAGTCCCGGTTCTGAACACTATTTACGAACACCAGTATGCTGCAAATGGAACAAGTAGCCTGACTGATGGAATCAGAGGAAATCCCGATAATATTAACAAGAACTGGTTAGGATTTTTAGGTGTGAATGCAGATATAGTTCTTGATCTGGGAGAAATGCAACAGATTGATAATGTTAGCCTTGGCAGTTTACACAATCCCGAAAACTGGATATTTCTGCCTACATCAATTGAATTTTTCCTTTCGGAAGATGGAATGAATTATCAACCGGCTAAAGGTAATAAGCCCAGCATTATAACACCAAAGGATCCGATGTTATCGACCTATACCATCATCAACATGAATACCAAGGCCAGGTATATTAAAATAGTTGCCAAAAATAAAGGCATTTGCCCAAAAGGTCACTGGGGCGAAGGGAATCCGGCCTGGTTGTTTGTGGATGAGATTATGGTAAACAGCGAACTTTAACGTACAGTGACTAGTAAACCACAAGTTTTTGTGTCTCAGCGAATTCGTTACCAGAAAGGTTGATCAGATAGTAACCCGGCTTCATATCCGGCAGGTTTAGCAGAAAAGTCGACGACAATAGTTGAATTTGCTTTGAGAACACCAATCTTCCGGATATTTCTATAATGCTGACTGATAGATTCCCCATTGGCTTACCGGAGGCTATGGTAATCTGCTTTCCATCATTAGGATTGGGATAGAAATCAAAAGCAGGCAGGTTGAAGGAAGGAATTCCGGTAGGTTCACCTTTGGTAAAGCGCTTCACAAAATTCCATATTTCGCTGCTTGCCACAATATCACGGTTGGTAATTCCGATACCGGTAACACCAACGGACCCAGGCCAGGTATGCCCACCATTAAGTACTTTTAACAACACCACCTCGCTCCCATCATCACAGGGTGCCCAGGTGTATCGTTCAACGGTTGAACCATCCGAAACCAGATCAGGCAAATCTTCAACTACCGGAATGGATGGACAATTGTTAAATCCGGTCCACACAGCCAGAACAGCATCAGCTGAAACATTCCCATAATTACCGGTATAGGATACTACAAAATCAGACGTGCCGTGAATATGCAAAACAGGCATTGCCATTGTAGGTTGACAATTTGCAAGGGAAGCTTCGGTCATGGTACCTGAAACCGGCGCAATAGCGGCAAAAGTAGCAGGTACTTCGCAAGCAAGTTTATAACTCATAAAACCACCGTTGGAAAAGCCTGTGGCATAAACCCTGTTATTATCAATGTTGTACTGCTGATGCAGGCTATCGACCAATGCAACCAGGAATCCAACATCATCGGCCGTCGAGCCTCCCGAAAAACCGACATTCCATGCATTTGAAATTCCATCCGGATAGACCACGACAAAATTCCCTGTATCGGCGATGGCGTTGAACCCACTAAAACTCATCATGGAAGCGCCATTTTGAGTGAGCCCGTGCAATGCCACAACTAAAGGTAGGGTTTCATCGGGCTGAAAAGAAGCAGGCAAATAAACAGCGTAAGTACGGTTAAGGCCACCAAACATAAAATTGCCTTCAACTATCTGCGAAAATCCAGGCAAAATGACGAGTTGAAATACAAAAACAAGGGTAAATATTTTCTTCATAGGATAAAATTAGCGATTTGAGAACATTGGATCAGGATGACATAAGTTTTAGACAGGCCAGAGAACGATGTTTATTAAACAACACCAAAAATGACGAATGGTTTTGTGATGGGAAGCGATTACTAAAAAGCGGGAACAAAAAACCCTTCGCAGTCATCCGCAAAGGGTTAAAAGTGCCCGGAACAAGACTCGAACTTGCACATACGTAAGTATACTAGTCCCTGAAACTAGCGCGTCTACCAATTCCGCCATCCGGGCGAATCTAATCATAAAAAAATGCAGTCTTACGACTGCCACCGAACGAACTCGGATTTTGTGCCCAGGACAAGACTCGAACTTGCACATCCTTAAGGACACCAGCCCCTCAAGCTGGCGTGTCTACCAATTTCACCACCTGGGCAAATGAGTGTGCAAATGTATAACTATTTTTTACTTGCGCAACAGCAAATGCTATTTTTTTTCGCTCCAGAACAATTAGCCACATAACAACAGATTTCTACTGCTTTGTTTAAGCAATTACCCAGCTGATCCCAATAATTTTAATTAATTGATTATAGCATACTTGCCAAAATACAGGAGTTTAAAACACCATACCAATCCAGCATTTTCTGGCTGGAAAATATTAATGGAAAATGTCCAATGTTTGCAATCTTACATTAAATGAGTAGGTTTGCCCATCATTTCAGCCATGATTTATGTCAAAAGCCAACGCCCATTTTCATATTTTGTCAGAGCAATCTATTTGCATTGCGATTGGAGGCATAAGCCGTTCGGGCAAAACATTTTTGTCGAAAATGCTGAATGAACAAATTCCGGAGTCCATTATCATACATCAGGATGAGCATATCCCCGATCAGGACATCATTCCCAGAATAAATCAACATATTGACTGGGAAACACCTCTTGCCATTGACTGGGATTCATTTGGTGAAGCCATTGCTCAGGCAAAAAACGCCTATAAATTCGTTTTTGTTGAAGGATTATTCGTTTATTATAAACCAGAGCTCAACAAATATTATGACCGGAAGGTATTTATAACCATCTCAGAAAAAGAATTTATGAATCGAAAGCACAATGACCTTCGCTGGGGCAGAGAGCCGGAATGGTACATTAAACATATTTGGGAAGGTCATCAACGCTTTGGTAAATTACCGGAGCAATTCACCGATGCCCTTATGATAGATGGTGAGATGGATTTTAATGTTGAGGAGATCATTCAGCAGTTGGAGATATTAAAGTAAGCAAGTTCCAACGCATTTTATCTCGAACGATGAATTCCAGCCATTAAGTTTGACCATTTGATTTCCAACCTTACTTGCTTTTCTGAAGAATCTATTTTTTAGATAAGCATCAACGCTCATTCATCCAAACGACCGGCTTCTTAAGAAAGCTCCGGCACCGGAAACCCTTGTGGCGAATTTATTGTTCAGTTATTGTTCTCCATGTTCGGGCCTCAACATTTCCACTCATAATCTGTTAAATATATAAACAACCTATCAATCAAACATTCATTTAAAAATTCACAAAACCATGGATTACAAAGCATACAACAAAAAATTGAACGAATCAATGGGCCAACTGGGAACTGAAATCCCTGAAACGATGAGTGGATTCAGCAAATTACACTCATCCTCAGTGAAAGACAATGCACTTAGCAGCAAGATAAAGGAACTCATTGCCCTGGCTATTGCTATAACGGTGCGATGTAACGGATGCATTGCCTTTCACGTGAACGATGCACTGAAAGCAGGGGCCAACCGACAAGAGATCATGGAAACCATAGGCGTAGCCATTATGATGGGAGGTGGACCTTCAGTTGTATATGGCGCGGAAGCCATGGAAGCATTAAATCAATATCAGGAGAAAAAATAAAGAGATCAATCCCCTGTAATTTGAGCACATATTTATCCGGTAAAATGGATTCTATAAAAGTGGAGTTAGCTTTTGCTGATTCCACTTTTACCATTTAAGCCCTGATGGCTGTAACTAAAACAGATAACTGAACGAACTGTCTGTTAAGCTTTTTCTGGCTTGTTTAATTTATCATTCTCCGCATAGAAATCTTCACGCAGGTCTTGTTTGTTCCTGATTTTTTCACTGTAATGAAATCGGGCTGACTTTTCCTTTGCAAACATTTCTTTCACATCGGTTTCGTTTGCATTAAAGCACATAGTATTGGTGATGGAAATGGTCGCAGCCACTTTTTCAACATCCTGATTTGCTCCGATGTAAGTAAATGTCCACCCCAATGCTTTTTGCTCATCAATGATGGATTTGATCTGCGCTCCTGTAAATTCTTTTGAAGCATTTTCCTCTCCATCTGTGAGAATAGTAACCAGCACACTGACATTTTCCTGTCCTGCAAGGTCAACCCTGAGTTTTAATACACTCAACCCTATGGCGTCGTACAAAGGGGTCATGGAATTTGGCTGATAGCTTTTTCCATCAATTTCCGAAAGATTAATTACCGCTTGTTTGTCCAAATGGGTTTTAATACCAAAACCATTAAACGTAACAAACGAAATAAAATGCGCTTGTTCGGGATATTGTTTTTCAATCCCTTTAATGGTTTGAACCAGTTCGTTAAATCCACCAATGGTAGCATTTTTAATGGAATCCATTGATCCACTCTCATCAAGAATGATCAGGTTATACACTTTATCGGTTGCCATAATTATATGATTTTAAAGGTTAATATTTTGTTGATTCCCTGATGTTTACGCCTTATCCTTTCGGATGATATTGCTGACTCTGAGCCTTATCTGATTGTTAGCTTCTTCAAAAGCTTCAGGCGCATAAGGCTCATCTCCGTATGCTTTAACCATTTTCTCAGCCAGCCAGTTAGTAAGGATTTCATTGGGGTTTAATCTATAGAGCCCGGCAAGTTTGAGCACTTGCTCCTTAGTGGGCAGCCGGTCGTTGTTTTCAATACGGCTGATGATGGCCTGATCCACTTCAATCACAGCGGCTACCTGACGCACCAGCAGTCCTTTTTCTTCTCGTTTCTGTCGAAACATCGTCCCAATTGGGGTATTATTGTTTAATTCCGTCATGATATTATTTGTCATGTGTATT
The DNA here is from genome assembly GCA_034005265.1 of Lentimicrobium sp. Lineage (GTDB taxonomy): Bacteria > Bacteroidota > Bacteroidia > Bacteroidales > Lentimicrobiaceae > Lentimicrobium. The sequence continues at coordinate 16,529 of JAVEVB010000017.1, read as the reverse complement.
ATTAGCATAATATACGTTGTACGACAATTAAAAGTTACGGTAAAACGGAAATAAATTTTTATGGAATGCTGATTGATTTAAAACGTTTGATAAAACTGAAGTTGCTATATGTTAGGAGGAGGATCTAATGTCAAAAAGTTATATGTATTTCAGCAGGCCGAACTTATTCCAGAATAAAAACGGTATTGATTTCTTCAAGAAGTTTCTGATTTGATTTTCCTTTCGAGGAATAGTAGATCTTCTTCCCGTTGATTTTTATAATGCATAAAAATGGCCCTTTATTGTTATCTACCAATAATTTAACAACTTCACCATCAACCGTTTTAAAGTAACCTTTATGGATGGCTCCTATTGAATAGCCATTTGTTTTAAGCCTGACTCCGGGCAATTTGTCAATAAGCCGAATGCTCTCAATATCAGAACGCTGTATAGTTTCACCATACATACCTTTAATTTCAATGCGATCCTTGTCGTATTCAAGCTTATTCCCCCGATTCCCAAAAATAAAAATTAGTGTAACGAGAAGTAGTGCTCCTAAAAGAATGAATACACCACTTTTATGCTTCTTTTGACCAGCATTTCCGAAATACTTAGAACTTGCCAAAACAAAAAAGATATAAGCTAAGAGAGGATAAATGGCAATAAATATTCCGGCAGCAAGAGTTCCAACCAACAAATAAATTGCCACACCGGCAAAAAACAATGAAAGCCCAAGCAAAAGGTGAAACTTCCTGAAAAAAGCAATATAATTTTTGATGTCAACCTTTTCCTGGTCTTCCTTTGACATAGTATTGTAACCAGAAAGCAGGTATTTGGCATTTTTCACACTTAGAAGAAACCCCAACGTGGTGAACAATAAACTTAAAAGAATGATAACAATGATCATAGAGAATGAATTAAATAATCATAATGAATAGACGTTCTGGACACAATCCATATCCTTCTCGTCAAAGCCAACAGACACAAACAACAAGATCAGACAGATAATTAAACAAACGAATAACGATGAGCACGATTTAGTGAACAAACCTTATCAGATACCAGGTGTATGCAACGAAGGTGGCAAAAAAGAATCCACCTTCGAGGCGGCTTATTTTTCGTCCTTTGCCGACAAACACAAAAATAAGCATCAAAATACTAATTGCCAAAAGAAACATAAGGTCAACATTGGATTTTACATTGAAAGGGATAGGCCGGATGGTTGCACTCAGGCCGAGAACGAGAAAAATGTTAAAAATATTCGATCCAACAACATTTCCAATGGCGATGTCACTGTTCTTTTTAAATGCAGCTACCACCGAGGTAGCCAGCTCAGGCATGGATGTACCGGCAGCAACCACCGTTAAACCAATAACAGCCTCGCTAATACCAAGCGCCCGAGCAATATCAATGGCCCCATCAACAATGAATTTTCCACCGAAGAACAAACCCACAAGTCCAAGCAAAATAAACAGTATGGATTTGGGCAATCCCATTTTCGCAGGAGGTGCTTCAAACAAGGGATCCGAGTGTTTTGCCAGGGCAAAGGTATAAGCCATAAAAATCAGGAAGAAACTCAACAATACAATACCATCAATGCGGGAGATTTCAGCTACCGAATAACCATCAAGAAGAATATCATTGGCCATAACGGCCATCACAAAAACAGCCAGAATGCTAAAGGGAATTTCTTTCCAGGTGGTTGTACTTTTTACGGCCACAGGGGCCACCAACGCAGTAAGTCCCAGAATAACAAGAATATTGAAAACATTACTTCCAATTACGTTGCCGATGGCAATATCGGTATTCCCATTGAACGAAGCAATCAGGTTTACCACCAGTTCCGGGGATGATGTACCAAATGCGACAATGGTAAGGCCAATAACGAGATCGGAAATATTGAACCGACGGGCCACACTTGATGCACCATCAACCAACCAATTGGAACCCAATATTAATAATACCAAACCAATTATAAAAATTACAACGCTCATATTTAGATTTTTAAATTAGGCAAATTTAAGCAATAATTCAAATTGAACCATATTGGCGCGGCGCAATGAGATCGCACTATTCTTCAAAACGCAATTGACGCAGTAAAACACAGATCTTGATGCTCATTAAAATCAATAAGCCTTCGGGTTAACTATTCAATAGCTAGGTTTGTTCAGTTACCACGGTTCGTAATTTTACTTTAAGAACTCAATCTTAAATTCACCACATCAATATGGCCGGTTTTTTATTATCTTTGCTGGAACAAGCGTACCGTTAAGGTGTTATAATGGCTTTCATGCCAACAATAAAAAAGATATTTTATGTTTACACAAAATGACCATAAACAGTTCCAGGCCAAAGGTATTGATATTGATACCATTGAGCAACAATTAGAAAATTTCAAATCCGGATTCCCATACATTGAATTGGTGGCCCCCGCAACTGCAGAAAGCGGAATCAAGAGTTTTACCGACCATGAAATTGATAAGCTTCAGGGATTTTATGATAAGAATGTAAGCGACTATGAAGTGTTAAAATTTGTACCTGCTTCGGGTGCGGCCAGCCGCATGTTCAAGCATTTATTTGAATTTCTGGAGAAATACACCAAAAACGAAAAAGGCAATGCTTTATACGAGGCGGACAAAGGCTTTAATTCGGCCCATAAATTCTTTTCCAATATCAAGAAATTTGCATTTTACGAAGACCTTGCCCGGGTAATGGCTGAACACGACCTGGATTTAAAAAGCAGCCTGAAAGATGCGGATTACGGTACCATTATAGAATACCTTCTCGATGACAAAGGTCTCGGATATGCCAGTCTGCCTAAAGCGCTCCTTAAATTCCACAATTATGACGATGGTGCACGCATGGCTATGGAAGAACATTTGGTTGAAGGCGCAGAATATTGCCAGAGCAGTGATGGACGTGTAGCCATTCACTTTACCGTTTCTCCTGAACATGCTGACAGGTTCATCGAAGAAATCAATCAGGTAAAAGACAAGTATGAATCACTTTTTGATGTGATTTATGAACTCACTTTTTCCATTCAGAAATCATCCACCGATACCATTGCTGTGGATTTAAAAAACAAGCCATTCAGGGATGAAAGCGAAGAAATTCTCTTCCGTCCGGGTGGCCATGGTGCTTTAATTGAAAACCTTAACGACCGTGAAGGTGAAATTATTTTTATAAAAAACATTGATAACATTGTTCCTGATGCCCTAAAGCCCATTACTTACAAATTTAAACGGGTATTGGGTGGTTATCTGATGGAACTGCGAGATAAAATCTTCGGTTATCTCGAACTGTTGGAAGATGGAAACCTCACCGACAATGAGCTGAAGAAAATCATCACCTTTGCAAAAGACAAACTCTTTTTACAGTTTCGTGATGAATTTGAGGAAATGAATAAGATGGAGAAGGTCGATTACCTGTTCAATAAACTCAACCGACCCATACGTATTTGCGGCATGGTTAAAAATGAAGGAGAGCCTGGTGGCGGCCCTTTCTGGGTAAAAAATGCGGAAGGCGAAGTTTCTCTGCAAATCGTAGAATCCTCACAAATCGATCTTGAGAGCGCCGGCCAGAAAGATATTTTTACCAAATCAACACACTTCAACCCTGTTGATCTGGTATGCTGCGTGCGCGATTTTAATGATGAACAATTTGATTTGCGCGAATTTATTGATCCTTCTACCGGGTTTATTTCTACCAAAACAAAGGATGGACGTGAGCTTAAAGCTCAGGAACTTCCGGGACTATGGAATGGAGCAATGGCCGATTGGACCACCGTTTTTGTGGAAGTCCCAATTCTGACATTTAACCCGGTAAAGACCGTAAATGATCTACTCAGAAAAGAACATCAGGCGTAGAACATGGAAAAACCAGAAATAAACCCGGATATTACCATTGAAGAACTCATTGACCACTATCCGGCATCTACGGCCTTTCTTATTGAACACGGATTACCCTGTATTGTATGCGGAGAGCCTGTTTGGGGTAATTTAAGGGAACTTGCCCTCGATAAAAGATTTACCGATGCTGAAATTGATTCACTCGTTGAAGCATTAAAAACGCATCTGAACACCAAAAAATCTTAAGGAGCTAGACGTTGTTTTTTCCAACAGCCATTTTCTTTTAGAAACCTTATTCTATCATGCAAACGACCGGGACGGCCCTGCCAAAATTCAATTTCATCAATTGAAATGGCATAGCCACCCCAATGTTCGGGGCGTTTTATTTCATGCCCATCTCCCCTGCTAAGCAATGCTTCGAAATCTTTTTCAAGTGCTTCACGACTTCCTATTACCTGACTCTGTGGCGAGATTACAGCACCAATCCTGCTTTCGAGAGGACGACTATTGAAATAAGCATCCGATTCCTCTGGTGAAATTTCAGAAACACTGCCATTAATTCTTACCTGACGCTCCAGTTCATCCCAAAAAAATAACGCTGCCACCTGCTGATTGGATTTCATTTGGCGACCTTTGGCGCTATAATAATTGCTGTAGAAAATTAGGTTACCATTCTTAAACTCTTTAAGCAAAACTACCCTCGACCTGGGACTTCCCGACTCATCAACAGTAGAAAGCACCATAGCTGTAGGCTCTTTTACCTTGGCCTCAAGTGCTTGATCCAACCATTGCACAAAAAACTCAAAAGGATTATCACCAATACTCTGCTCATCAAGATTACCTTTCACATAATTCAAACGGATATCAGAAAGATTCATAAGATTGTTTTTCGAACAAACAACTATAAAATGGTTCTGTTCAACAGTCAGCATTAGAAAATCATATATTCAGCGAAAATAAATTATAAGATCAAAATATGAGTTCCCGGCTTTGCTGAATATGCAATTCCACTTCTCTGCATCTGACACTTCTGTATAGCAGCGATACCAGTCTGAATAAGATAATAGCAAACAAAATTTATCTCAAATAATTTGATAATTTTGGTGCGAAAACACCTTCACTAAGCGACTATCCAAGGAGGTTAGGTAATCAAAATATGCTTAGCCTTTTCCATGCAGGACACTTTAAAGGATACTCAAAACCTACTCCACTTATAACTAAATACCTTTGTGGAGCCAGGTATTTTACAATATCTCATGCCATTTTCCCTTTATTATTGTTCAGTAAGTACAATTCATATTGAATACCTTTGCTAAAAATTAAAACAATCATGAAATCTGTTCTCAAAATATACACGACAGCACTACTTTTTTTGACCATTCAACTGAGCTACAGCCAGTCAATAGACAAAGGCACATTATACAAAAGTGAATTATTGAAAGAAAGAATGGCCAAAAACGAAGAATTTATAAACGGCAAGGCGTCACCCCTCGATTCACTCTCAAAACAAATCTTTGAAGGATTAAACTATTATAAACCTGAGTTGAAATGGCAGATAGAAGCCAGAATGGAACGATTTTCCACCCCGGATACCATCCAAATGAAGACCACTACCGAACGCCTGCCGCTTTATATAGTTTATGGGAAGGCAAAATTTACGATAGAAAACAAAGACCTGGTCCTTACTGTTTATCAAAACGTTGGTCTTTTGAGCAAAACCGGTTATGAAAACTATCTGTTTGTTCCTTTCCGGGATGAGACCTCTGGAGAGGAAACTTATGGTGGAGGAAGATATGTGGATGCTTACATTGGAAACAATGATAATATAACCATTGATTTTAACCGGGCGTATAACCCATATTGTGTTTACAGCAAAAAATACAGTTGCCCGATTCCGCCCTCTGAGAACTATCTACCCATAAAAGTCAAGGCTGGTGAAAAAGTATTTGGCCATCATAAAAACATTAAATAATCAAATAGCCAGTATGTTTCATTATTTCCCCAACACAAGTCGGGTTGCCTTTGCAATATTCCTAGCCCTATTCATGAACCTGGAGGTAATTCATGCGCAAAGCCATTTCTCTCTTGACCAAAACTGGGTTATTGGAATCTCACCTGCAATTGCCTCAGGATATGGCGATCTTACCAGATATGATTATGATCCATTGAACAAAATTTTTCATGAAAGTGGACCGGCTCTTGGTATTTTTGCTGGTAAAAAAATAAAAAAAGTCCTTGAAGTCGGCTTACGGGCCACCCTTGGAAAGACTTCAGCCAGCAGAGCTGATGCTGATATCCGATACAAGAATTCATTTAACGAAATTGGTTTATATACAGGTATAAGTATCCCGGGAATTCTGATCAGCAACCATCAATCAGCGTTTGATTATGGTATAATCGCCAACCTCAGTTTAGCACATTTCAGGTCGGTGAGCTACCATATTGCCAACAATGGCCTCATCGCTTCCTGCGGACTCGATGTAGCCGGAAATAAATCGGGGAAGGTTGAGCAGAACATACATTTGGGAGGAGGGTATTTTCTTAACTATGCTATAAATCCCAGTTTCACAATTCAACTGAGTCAGCAATTTCAATTTCTAACTACCGATAAGTTTGATGCATTTGTTGGCTCAACCGGCATCAATGACCGACTGCTGCTTAGTGGGATATCCATAAAATATACCATAAGACCATCACAATCCATAAACAATAGCCTTTTGGAGTGTCCAACTTTCTGAAAAAGTAAAGTTAAATAGAATCAAGAACAATATTAGTCCGGGATATTTTCGTCAAGACCACTTCCTGTAATTATTTTTAATTTTTGCATCAGTTTCTGATACTTTGTCTTCTCCGCTTGTAACTGCTTTTGTAATTTCCCGGCAAGATTCATCAATCCAATGCGCTCCTCTGTTAAAGATTGCATGAGCGCTTTTACATCATTTTCATTTGTGGGAAGATCTGGCATCTCAATCTTTTTCCGGGAAATTTTAGCCATTGGAACTTCATCAGAATTACTTTGTTCCTGAAAAGATTTTAATTCAAGCTCCAATTGATCGTTTTTCGATTGCAAAATCATTAATTTTTCCTGGTAAGAGATCATCCCTTTTTCGAGTTCTGCCCTAAAATCCTGCTCTCGTTGACGCAGCTTATCCAACTCACTTTCAAGCCGAATGTTTTCCTGTCGTTTATCACTGGCTGTTTTCTCTGAAAAATTGTACAATTCTTTCAGACGATTGAGTTTACTCCTACCGGAAAACGATATATACATTAAAATAAGTATAAAAACAATCATCAGCCCGGCAACCGTTTTCAAAAGCCAGATCATCCGCATATCATTTTGAGCCCGGGCTTCAAGCTGCTCCATATTAATTTGAAGGTCAGTCATTTCATTTGCGAGTGCCTGATCCTTAATTGCAGGCATGTTCTCAACACTATCATTTCTGAAACATTGTTCCAGTAAAACCTGATCACGCAGCACCACTTCCTCCAGATTATCGCTCAAACGTTTAAGGTTAATCCATGTATTCATGGTCATGGTATCACGCACCGCCCTGTACTTATTAAAATAGTACTCCCTTTCTGCTATAATTGCAGAATCGGGAATACTACCCAACAGTGATTGGGGAATGATCGCTATTAATATCAAAAGAAAGGTAAATATTCTCATCATGCCGGTATTAGCGTCATATAACAAATGAAGCCATTTATATGTTGTAAAGTTAAATAAAAAAATCCCCATCAAAACGTATCCCTGAAAATATTAAGTTTGCAGGCAAATACGCTGCTTTTACAAATGAAAAAACGCTGTTTAAGAAGAATTTTACTTATTGCACTGTCTATCAATGCAATATACTTCACTTGCCCGGCTCAGTCGTCTTACCACATCACTTTCGACATAGAAGGTTTAAGCGATAGCCTTTTACTCCTGGCCCACTACGCCGGCGACAAACAATTTGTGGTTGATACCGCCTATCCTGACAACAGAAAACAATATACATTTACTGGCAAACAGGAACTGTTGTCGGGAATGTACTTTATTGCCGGGCAAAACAAGTCCCGTTTCTTTGATTTTCTGGTTTCTGATAGCCGGAATTTTACCATCAGTGGTATTAAAGATCAATATCCTCAAAGTCTTAAAGTGAAGGATAGCAAAGAGAATAAATTGTTCTTTGATTACATGATGTATCTTAATAACAAGCAAAGTGAGCGTAACAGGCTTTATGAGCTTTACAAACGTGTAGAATCCGGAAGCGACTCTGCTAGAATGATTGAAAACCAGATTGAGTTGTTGAATGATGAGGTGCAACGATACATTAAAGGTACCATCAACAGCAATACCGGTACTTTCATGGCTACTTTTCTTAATGCCATGCAGGAGCCCGAAATTCCTGAAATTCCCAATCTTGAAAACGGTCGGCCAGATTCCACTTTTGCTTTCCGCTATTTCAAAGCTCATTTCTGGGATAATATAGATTTGGCTGACGGCAGAATAATTCGCACGCCTTTCCTGCATGGTAAAGTAGAACAGTATCTGACCAAACTTACCCTGCCACTGCCCGATTCATTGATTATATCGATAGATCATCTCATGCCCCTGGCTGGCGATAATTTTGAAACCTTCAAATACCTGATGTGGTACCTAACCATCAAGTATGAAAGTTCTGAAATAATGGGATATGATGCCGTATTTGTGCATCTGGTTGACACCTACTACGATGATCCAAGAATGAGTTGGATGAATAAAACAGTTAAAGAAAATCTGACTAAGAAAGCAAATAGCTTACGAAATATCCTGATTGGCAAAGTCGCGCCTGAAATGATACTGTTCGATACCTTGCAACGACCGGTTTCTCTGCATAAAATTGATTCAGATTACACTTTAATATACTTTTGGGACCCCGATTGCAGCCATTGTAAGAAAGAAACCCCCTTACTCCACGAATTTTACAAAAACAATAAGGATATTTTCAACTTAGAAGTATATGCCGTTTGTATGGACACTTCCTGGAAGGATATGAAAAATTATATTATTAAAAATGGCACGACCTGGATTAATGTAAATGGTTTCTACAGCATGACTCCAGATTTCAGGCAATTATACGATGTTCACAGCTCTCCTGTCATGTTCCTGCTCGACCGCAAAAAAAACATTATTGCCAAAAGGTTGCTTTCTGATCAAATGGAAGCCTTTATTCGTCAGCGGGAGAAAAGTTCATCACCCAAATCCACAGATTAACAATCCGCATCAGGAGAATACCTTCAATTTGAATCCCTGAAAGGTGCACACCCAACTTTTCCAATTCACCTGCCAATTAAAATGAGCAAAGCTCAAAATGCGAACCACTGCGCTTTCCCTATCAGGCAATGCAGTAAGTAGATAACAACAATGTAGTTAAATCATAAAAGGCTGTTCCAAATGGACAGCCTTTTATGATTTAACCAGAATTAAGATGGCTAATTTTTAACCGCTTCAACAATCGCTTTAAAAGTGGTTGGATGGTTCATGGCCAGATCGGCCAAAACCTTACGGTCGAGATTGATATTCTTTTGTTTGAGTTTACCCATGAAAACGGAATATGACATGTCATACGCCCGAACTCCGGCATTGATACGGATAATCCACAAACTACGAAAGTTGCGTTTTTTCTGTCGTCTGTCACGGTATGCATACACCATGCCTTTTTCGTATGCATTTTTAGCAACCGTCCAAACATTCTTCCTGCGGCCAAATTGTCCTTTGACGGCCTTCAGGAGTTTTTTTCTGCGTGCCCTAGAGGCAACTGCGTTTACTGATCTTGGCATTTTGTTTTTGTTTTCGCTTTAGCGTTCCTTCAAACTGATGGAATCTTTGGGGCTAGAAGCAAGGGTTAAAAAATTAATTAACACACGTTTACTGAAGCATCAACTTTACATTTTTCACATCTGCACTGTCAACAATGGCGCTGTAAGTAAGGTTACGTTTGCGCTTGGTTGATTTTTTTGTAAGGATGTGACTTTTGTAAGCATGCTTCCTTTTCAGTTTACCAGAGCCGGTTATGTCAAACCTCTTTTTTGCACTGGCTTTCGACTTCATTTTTGGCATTACACAAATTGTTAATTGGGTTTATATTGAGCTTTAATTAAAAAACTTTCTACTTTTTAGGTGCAATAATCATTATCATGCGTTTTCCTTCGAGTAATGGGAGTTTCTCAACTTTTCCATACTCTTCGAGTAAAGAAGCAAATTGCAGCAATTTAATCTCACCCTGGTCTTTATAAACAATACTCCTTCCTCTAAAGAAAACCTCAACTTTCACTTTCGCCCCTTCTTCAAGGAACTTCATGGCATGTTTGAGTTTAAAATTAAAATCGTGCTCATCCGTATTGGGTCCAAGCCTGATTTCCTTCACCACAATCTTTGCCGATTTAGCTTTGATTTCCTTTTGTTTCTTCTTTTGTTCGTAAAGAAACTTTTTGTAATCGGTTAATTTACAAACCGGTGGATTAGCTGTGGGAGAAATCTCAACAAGGTCCAACTCTAACCTCTGTGCCATAGCAATGGCATCCTTAAGGTTGTATATCCCTTGTTCAACGTTATCTCCTACTACCCTTACAACCGGGGCTTTGATTCTTTCGTTAATCAGGTGCGGATCCTCTTTTTTACGTGTAAAACGGTTATCGCGCTGATTTCTAAATGGCGTAGCTATATGCTTGTCCTCCTTTGGTTAGTGAATATTATTATTGCAAAACGGTTTTAACCTCTGCATTGATCATTTCGGCAAAATCGGCAATGGTAAATGTACCTAAGTCGCCTTCTCCATGCCGTCTCACGGAGACGGTACCTTCAGCTTCTTCTTTTTCGCCAACAACCAACATAAAAGGAATTTTCTTCAATTCTGCATCTCTGATCTTCCTTCCGGCCTTCTCACTTCTTTCGTCAATGAGGCCGCGAATTTCGTAATTATTCAGCAGATTTAAAAGTTTTTTTGAATATTCCAGATATTTTTCACTGATTGGCAGTATAATAAACTGATCGGGTGTTAGCCATAAAGGAAAATTACCGGCAGAATGTTCAATCAACACCGCAACAAACCTTTCCATGGAGCCAAAAGGAGCCCTGTGAATCATTACCGGGCGATGCTTTTGGTTATCGCTTCCAATATATTCAAGTTCAAACCTTTCCGGAAGATTATAATCCACCTGAATGGTACCAAGCTGCCATTTACGACCAAGTGCATCCTTTACCATAAAGTCCAGCTTTGGACCATAGAATGCAGCTTCACCATATTCCACTACAGCTTCAAGTCCTGCAGACTTTACCGATTCCATAATGGCAGATTCGGCTTTCTCCCAGTTTTCATCACTACCGATGTATTTTTCAGTATTCAAGGGGTCACGCAATGAAATCTGTGCTGTATAATCTTTAAAATCAAGGGTCTTGAAGATATGAAGCACAATATCAATCACCGCAATAAATTCGCTTTTCAACTGATCGGGCATGCAGAAGATATGGGCATCATCCTGAGTAAATCCCCGAACACGGGTCAATCCATGTAATTCGCCGCTTTGCTCATATCTGTAAACTGTACCAAATTCAGCAAAACGAACAGGCAAATCTTTGTAAGAACGCGGTTTAGAAGAGAATATTTCACAGTGATGAGGACAGTTCATGGGCTTAAGCATAAACTGCTCACCTTCTATAGGCGTTGAAATTGGCTGGAAACTATCCTTACCATACTTCTGGAAGTGGCCTGAAGTTTTGTAAAGTTCTACATTTCCAATATGTGGTGTAATCACCGGTTGATATCCGGCCTTTTGCTGAACATTTCTCAGGAAACGTTCCAAACGGTCGCGTAATATAGCGCCTTTGGGCAACCACAGGGGAAGTCCCTGGCCAACTTTTTGTGAAAACGTAAAGAGTTCCAATTCTTTTCCAAGCTTGCGATGGTCTCTTTTTTTAGCTTCCTCAAGCAAAACAAGATAATCAGCAAGATCTTTTTGTTTCGGGAAGGTAATACCATAAATGCGGGTAAGCTGTTTGCGCTTTTCGTCACCACGCCAATAAGCCCCTGCAATATTCAGCAGTTTAACGGCTTTAATGAATCCTGTATCAGGCAAATGAGGGCCACGGCACAGGTCAGTAAAGGAGCCACTTTCGTAAAAAGTAATTTGGCCATCCACCAGATCACTGATCAATTCGAGTTTATACTCGTCATTCTTTTCGGTAAAATACTTAATGGCATCGCCTTTAGAAACTGCCTTGCGGTTGAACGTTTGTTTCTCCCGGGCCAGTTCAAGCATTTTCTTTTCAATTTTTTCCAGGTCTTCAGCTGAAATTTCATAATCGCCAAAGTCCATGTCATAATAAAACCCGTTTTCAATATCAGGGCCAATGCCAAATTTAACACCGGGATAGAGTTGTTCAATGGCTTCTGCCATTATATGGGCAGACGAATGCCACATGGTTGCCTTACCTTCAGGGTTCTCCCAGGTTAGTAGCTTCAGCCTGGAATCAGTCTGGATAGGACGGGTAGCATCCCACACCTCACCGTTTACTTCAGCACTGAGTATGTTACGTGCAAGTCCTTCACTAATGCTTCGGGCAATTTCAAGCGATGTGGTCCCTTCGGGATATTGTCTTACCGAATTATCTGGTAATGTAATATTTATCATGAGTTCAGTGAGAAATTATAAAATTGTGTGCAAAGGTACAAATAAATCCCTTTAAAATATGACAATCAGACAAGAATCTTATTTTGAGTTTTCAAAAGAAGAAAACAATTCATAAGATTGAAGGAATTAAGCGATTAAGGCGAAAGAGAATCAGTGGGACTACAGTCGAGAATGAAAAAAAGGTGATCAACCAACCAACGTTCAATACACCGGTACAGGACAAATGGCTAAACAACTAAAAATCACTTCAATAGTTCCATTTTAAAGTTATTCAACTTGTAAACGGCAACGCCTGTATTCTCATAACCACCAGAAGGAACCTCATAGAAACGGAAATCACTACTAAGCATGGGTTCATGTATTTCGGTGATACAGTTTAAAAAATCAGGTCCATAATTATACATTGCATCCAGAAAGTAGCGGGTGAAATCGTAGCCATGATAAGCATACCGCACCTGTTCGGGTTCGCCTTCATATCTGCGTCGGAATTCACCGATAAACCTCAGTACCTGAGGTGAAGAATAATCAACAAACCAGGGTGAGAAGAAATGGCCATTCAGGTTATTCAGGTAATTAAGATCCATCTCCATATCCTGCCAATCGGTTAACCCGACCACTGTGATGTTGTATTTTTCCTGAACGTCGTTTAACCTGCGCAGTAAAGCTGGAATTAAAGCCTTATCTGAAGTCAGCATAAAAATTACATTTTGTTTACCGGCAACAAGGGTCTTAATTAATCCGGTTTCATGCTCCTGACTGTAAACAATTTCATGCAACTGTCCGGGATCGGCTATGACTTTGCTCAGGGCAGACTGAAAAACAGAAGCCATGCTGCTATTTTCAGCATCGTTACGGCGCATCAGGGTAAAATGAGCCTCCGGATAGGCTTCCACAATTTTACGGGCAGTATTGCTGTAAACACTCCACATTGAAGGCTGCATCTTAATCACGAATGGATTATCGTCAAGTATTTCACTACGTTGTGAAAGTGGGTTTACGATAGGTATTTTATGATCTTTTGCAAATTCAGCAATTTTTTCAAAACTATTAACAAAGAACGGACCGATTATTAGATCCATGTTTTTTAGCGAAGCAGAAGAGAGCAGTTGATTTATTTTGTATGTCCCATTGCCTGCATCGGCATCAAAAACATGCAATTTCACTTTTAAACCTTCGTCTGCAGCGTCATCGGCAGCAATTAATGCCCCTTCGTAAAACTGAATAAAGTCAAAGGAACGGTATTCTGAAGGCGATTTAAGTGATCCGGCTTCACCCATGGAAATACTATCGGTATAATTCAACTGAAAAGGGATCAACAGGGCAACATTAAAAACCTGATCGTGAGGTTGATTGGTGCAATTACCTGTCCGCACAGGCCTGGGCGTAACCGCTTCGAGGTTTATGTCTCTACCATGCACTACTGCATCCTGAACGGGTTTATCCACTGCCTTAGACTTTTTCTTATTAGGGATCAGAATGATATCATTCTTTCTGAGCCTGCCATCCATTCCAGGGTTTACCTGAAGTATATCCTTTATTTCTATATTGTACTGTTTTGAAATGCTGTACAATGTTTCACGACGCTGAACCTCATGACGGACAAAATCACTACTGGTTTGAGCGGTTTCTTCGTTTTCCTTGCCAGGAAGGTAAATCCATTGACCGGCTTTCAGTCCTTCTTTAAGCACCGGATTGATGGTTACCAATTGTTCAATGGTAAGGTTTTGCTGTGATGCAATACCATAGAGTGTTTCCTGAGAAGCAACCTGATAGGCATAGTAACCCGGACGTGGCGGCAAGTCCGCAACTGCAGCTTTTGCATGAGGAATAAAAACTGTCATACCAATCTTTAAAGTATCGACCCCGGGGTTGATACTGATAATTTCCTGTACAGGAACCTTGTACTGGCGCGATAAAGCATACCAGGTTTCTTTGGGGACCACCGTGTGCTGAATCAGGCGACTGCTGTCTTTTTGCAGCTGTTGATCAGTAGATGCGATTATGAGTACTTTTTTATCATCTTTATCTTCGGTTGAAACGACTGTTTGTTTGGGACCATCTACTTCAAGGAATGGAATCATCAACATTTGGTTGAGCTTCAATGATTCACCTGATTCGGGGTTAATCTGCTTAATCTGTTCAGCACTCACTTCATAAGCGCGTGCAATGGCATATAAAGTCTGCCCTTCATCCACAAAGTGGATATAATATTTCTTCCCCTTATAGGTTTCTATAACCCGCGATCGCTTTATTCCACCTTCCTGGGCATAAATTGCAATACTAATACAGAAGAAGAAAAACCAGATGACAATTCGTTTCACAATCGAGATTCTTTGGTGAATATGAAGGATTTATTCCCACTCAATGGTTGCAGGAGGTTTGGAGCTAATGTCATAAACCACACGGTTCACGCCTTTCACACGGTTGATGATATCGTTTGAAACCTTCGCCAGAAACTCAAACGGCAAATGCGACCAGTCAGCAGTCATGCCATCGGTTGAACCAACGGCTCGTAAGGCTACCACGTACTCATAAGTACGTTCATCCCCCATTACACCCACAGATTTCACCGGAAGCAAAATTACAGCGGCCTGCCAAACATCCTGATATATATTATTGGATTTAAGTCCATTAATAAATATCGCATCGGCTTCCTGAAGTATTCTTATTTTTTCGGGAGTCACTTCACCTAAAATACGAATGCCCAATCCCGGTCCGGGGAATGGATGACGGTTGAGTATGGTCGGATCAATTCCCAGGCTATGTCCGACACGTCGCACTTCGTCCTTAAATAGGGTATTGAGCGGTTCTACTACTTTTAATTTCATAAAATCAGGCAAACCTCCCACGTTGTGATGTGATTTAATGGTTGCCGAAGGGCCATTCACCGAAATTGATTCAATCACATCAGGATAGATAGTACCTTGTGCCAACCATTTCACATCATTGATCAGGTGAGCCTCCTGATCAAAAACCTCAATAAAGGTTTTGCCAATCGCCTTACGTTTAAGTTCAGGATCACTGATTCCTGAAAGGGCCGCCAGAAACTGATCACCGGCATCTACTCCTTTCACATTCAGTCCCATATGTTTGTATGATTCAAGCACCGTAACAAATTCATCTTTACGCAACAATCCGTTGTCCACAAAAATGCAATGCAGCTTTTTGCCAATAGCCTGATGCAGCAGAACAGCAGCCACCGATGAGTCTACACCTCCGGAAAGGCCAAGGATTACTTTATCGTTGCCAAGTGTCTCTTTAAGTTGGGCAATGGTAGATTCTACGAACGAAGCAGGGGTCCATTTCTGATGGCATCCACAGATGTTTACCACAAAGTTATGGAGCAAGATAGAACCCTCGGTAGAATGATACACTTCAGGGTGAAACTGAATGCCCCAGGTTTGCTCGTGTGAAACCTGAAATCCAGCAATGGCCACATCGGCAGTACTGGCAATAACGTTAAAGTTTTCCGGTTTCTGCAGAATGGTATCGCCGTGCGACATCCACACCTGACTCCCCTGATTCAGGCCAGTGAGCAGCGGGTTGCTAAAATCAATAAAACCAAGGTTTGCCCTGCCATATTCTCTTATTTTGGAAGGCATAACTTCACCACCAGAAGTATGTGCCAGGAACTGTGCTCCATAACATACGGCCAACAGCGGGACTTTCCCCTGAATTTTGGACAAATCCGGATAGGGTGCATCTGCATCACGCACCGAAAAAGGACTTCCCGAAAGCACAACACCCTTAGTCCAGGGTGTAATTTCGGGAATTTTGTTAAATGGATGAATCTCGCAATACACATTTAACTCCCTCACCCTGCGAGCAATAAGTTGGGTATATTGTGAACCAAAATCGAGAATAATGATAGTTTCCTGCATGGAGCAAAGATATAAAAAAGGAAATTGTCTTGGGTCGCTCAATCTATTAACCTGAGTTCGATATAAGTAAAAGGTTAGAAAAGAGTAAGTTGACCATTATAGGGTACTGTTTCGTACTTAATGCTAGGCTTTTTAGGTAGGAATGAGTACGCCAATAATCCTGAGATCA
>JAVEVB010000062.1:0-19841 GCA_034005265.1 Lentimicrobium sp. | reverse complement strand
AGGGGTTGCAACGGAATCACCCCTGTCAGGGTTTCCCTACCCATTAATGGGGGAGAATGCTTTTATTCTTCCTCACCAGGTCCATAGGTGACACAACCCTGCCAGGGGTTGCAACGGAATCACCCCTGTCAGGGTTTCCCTACCTATCAATGGGGGAGAATGCTTTTATTCTTCCTCACCAGGTCCATAGGTGACACAACCCTGACAGGGGTTGCAACGGAATCCACCCCGTCAAATGGTGACACAACCCTGACAGGGGTTGCGGTGCCCAATTATTTAATATTTTTATAACTAAATTGGCTATCTTTACCTAGTCCATCATTAATACAACCATCATGGAAACATTAAACAAACAGCGATCGTTATCCTTACTTAACATGGCATCCGTCATATTGGCCATTGGCGTAAATTACTATTCACAGATCTACAAAATCAATGGTAACACCGTAAGCGATCTGAGCAAACAATATTTTAATCTGTTCACCCCGGCGGGCTATGCCTTTTCCATTTGGGGATTTATTTTCCTGGGAATACTGATCTTTGCCGGCTACCAGGTTTACCTCACCTATTCCAAAAGCCAGACCATGGAATTTATCAGTCAGACCGGAGGCTGGTTTGCCCTGGCCAACCTGGGAAATGCTGCCTGGATCATCGCATGGTTATATAACTACACCCTGCTTTCGGTCGCAATCATGCTTATCATCCTCCTTTCCTTTATAAAAATCATCCTGAACACCAATATGAATCGTTGGTATGCGCCCCTAAAAACCGTTGTCTTTGCCTGGTGGCCTATTGGGCTCTATGCCGGTTGGATTTCGGTGGCTACCATTGCCAACATATCCGCCTTTCTGGCCAAAGCTGGTTGGGATGGCGCATTTCTTAATGAAATGCAATGGACTATTGTGATGGTTGTAATAGCTACACTGCTTAACGTAATCGTGATATACAAGCGCAGGATGCGTATATTTGCCCTTGTTGGTGCGTGGGCTTTAATTGCCATCTATGTGCGGCATATGAACGATATGCAGTTGATTGCAGTGCCAGCCATGATTGGAGCCTTACTTATTTCGATCTACGCTTTATATCAGCATTACAAAAACAGGGGAACAAATCCGCTGTATAAAAAACTAACATAGTACAACTACATCTCTCACAAAATTATACCTGTCAGCAAACCGGATATCATTTATTGTGGTGTGTTGGATTACAATTTAAAATTGTAATAAAACAGGTTTAAACTAAAATATTCATCATGGTGACCAAACTCGTAATTCCTATAGCCTCGAACCAATTCATGGAAGCCTTCAAAGCCTTTGGCAACAACATCGTTCAAAAATCACCGGCAATTCTTATAGGACTAATATTTCTGGTCTTGTTCGTATTCATAGGCTATGGGCTTAGGGCGTTGATAAAACGCCGCTTATCCAAAGGAGCAAACGATCCCTTGCTGATCAACTTCATTGGCCGCGTAGTAATGTTAACGATGGTCATTATTGGATTGGTTATATTTTTGAATCAACTGGGATTAGGAAAAGCAGCCAGTGGCGTACTTGCCGGTGCAGGAGTTTCGGCCATTATTCTTGGCTTTGCCTTTAAAGATATTGGCGAAAATTTTATTGCAGGCTTTTTCCTCGCTTTCAGCAGGGGTTTCAACATTGGCGATGTAATTGAAATACAAGGCTTTAAAGGTAAAGTTACCGCGCTCAATCTGCGCAACACCCACTTACGCACCTTTGATGGCAAAGATATTTTTATGCCGAATGCCATTTTAATTAAAAACCCCCTGTCCAATTTCACCCGCGATGGATTATTGCGCTATGATTTCATGATTGGACTGGATTACGGCGCTAAAATTATGGAGGCAACTGAACTTATTATTAAAACACTTCAGGCTGAACCAAGAATTGAACATACGAACGACCTCAAACCATATGTTTTATTGGAAGAATTCAGCACCAGCACCATCAATGTACGCATCTTTTACTGGGTCAATTCCTTCGATTTTCTTGGACCCATCGCACTTTTGCAGACTGAAGTTATGAACAACGTACTTACAACACTCTTCGATGCTGGATTCAGTATGCCCGCCGACATTGTGGAACTGAAAACCTATCAGGAAAACCAACCCCTTTCTGTAAGTATAAAACCTGCAGCTAAACCTCACGAATAACCCGGCAGATAAAGTCGGGCCTATATTGCCGCGATGTGTTGGTGCAACTGCCCCACAGTTCAATAATACCGGTTTCACAAGCGAAGCTTTGGTCATGCGTATTCTGGATATAGTTCGAATTATTATCTAAATTTGTAAGGATTAAATCAGCCAGAATGAAGATTGAACGAACAGTTTTTCTAATGTTGATGTTGGTTGCCTTCCACGGAGCCGGCCAGAATACCATTGATAACCCCGGATTTGAAAATGGAATGAACTACTGGAATTTCTGGCTCCGCGATGCAGGCATGGGCTCGGTACAGACAGTTTCAACCCCCGTGCACAGTGGCCTGGCAGCCCTGCAAATTCTTCATTGGGGCAGCAATGACTGGTCGCTCAGGCCCAATGCAGATTTTGAAGTGAACCCGGGAGAAATTTATCAATTCTCAGCATGGGTACAGGCCGAACAGCTCAGCGATTATGCTGAAATGTCTTTCGCACTTTTCGATGCCGCGGGAAATGCAATTGACTGGTCATACAACCCATCCAAAATTACTGTTCAACCCGGCTTCACACAATACACCACCAATATTGCCATCCCCGGAAATGTGGCAACCCTTTCTCCGCGGTTTATCGGGAACGATTCCTGCACACTTTTTATTGATGATGTTAGCTTTAGCCTTACAGGACAATTACCTGCAACAAAAATACATCACTTAGAAAACGAAGCGCTGTCGGTAGATATTACCTCACCCTCATTGGGCATAAGCGTGTTGGAAAAAATTTCCAATACTTCCTATAATTTTGGTTCAGGCGAAGTATTTGATGTATCAGAAATCGACTCCACCGAAGCCACTTTTACCTTCCACACCAATCTGGTTGCCTCAGGTTTCCCGCTCACTATTCAAATCAGCCTCAGCGGGAATGCCTTAAAATTTGAACTTCAAAACGAAAATAACGACCCGTTTCTGCACGACTTAAATTTTCCAGGGCCAATCGAAAGCCGGACCGGGGATTATATCATTATCCCATTAGCTTCAGGCATATTGCTTCCTGTGGAAGAGGAATATCCCTTTTGGGACTTCCGCCTCTATAATTGGAAGGCCACCATGGCTTTCACTGGTATAACCAACCTCAACACCGGCTATATGATGGCCACCGATGACCCCTGGGATACACAAATTGAATTCCCGAAAGGCGCAAACAACCTTACCACCTTCAGCCTGATTCATGAACCTTCAAAAGGCACCCTGGGCTACACCCGTAAATTCAGTTATATCTTCTTTTCCGGTGGCGGATACCTGCCAATGACACAATGGTACCGTGAATATGCTGCTTCGAAAAATTATATCAAAACCTTTGATCAGAAAATTGCAGAAAACCCCAATGTTGAAAAACTAAAAGGCGCTGTTGACTTCTGGGCGTTGGACTGGCACTTCCGTCAACCTGAATTTATTGATTCGCTTTACCATTTTGGTATTGACAAGGCATTGGTTTCGCTCACCGGTAGCTGGGGCAATTTTTATAACTTTAATGAGGTGATTGACACCATCAACAACCGGGGAATGCTTAGCAGCCGCTATGATATTTTTACTGATGTATGGCCGCCACTGAACCCTCCTATTCCGGCATACCGTAGTGAGGGTTATCCTGAAGATGTAGTGGTACAGCAGGATGGCTCTCTGCTCGAAGGTTGGCTGGCGCATCTCGAGGATGGCACCCCCTACCAGGGTTATTACACCTGCGCTTCCACACATCCGGAGTATGCCAGGCAATGGATACCTGTAGATCTGGCTACCAACCCATACAACGCCCGTTTTATTGATGTGGAACTCGCCTCCTCGCTCGTTGAATGTTATTCACCCGATCATCCGGTGACCAGGTATGAGGATGGACTGAACCGGACAGCACTGCTGAACGTGGTGAAAAATGAATACAATCTGGTTACGGGAAGCGAGGAAGCCCGTGATTTTGCTTTCCCGGTGGTTGATTTTGGTGAAGGGACCATGAGCATCATTCCTCCCGAAGGAGCCGGCAACGACTGGACCACGCCCATTGACAATCCCGGTGAGAATTATATTGCTTACAACATGAATGCCGCCCTACGTATCCCCCTGCATGGGCTGGTTTACCACGATGTGCATGTACCCACCTGGTACACAGGCGATGGTTTGTCAAAAGTGCCCGCTTTCTGGGACGAAAAAGTACTTTTCAACGTATTGTATGCCTCCATGCCGCTGGTTGCTCCGCCTGATTATGAATACTGGCAGGCAAACCGCGAACGCTTTCTCACCTCAATGATTATGACGTCGGCCGTTTCACGCAGCTGTGGATTTGCCCCAATGACCAGCCATGCTTTCCTTTCTGCAAACAGATTGGTACAGCAAACGCATTTCAGCAACGACTGGACCGTGATTGCCAACTTTGACATTCAGCCTTTCCAATGGAACCAGACTTTACTTCCCAAAAATGGTTTCTGGGCAGGAAACAACAGTAACAAATATGTAAGCAGAAACATTTCTGAAAATGCAGAGGTGCAAACGGCCAAACTGAATGACCGCTTCTTTATCAACCCGGGCGGAACCGAATATACCAGCATGGGAATCAGGAGCACCGGCAGCGTATTAATTAAAAACACGGATCAGTTTCTTAACCTCAGTTTTATAGGCCCTCAGGAAGTTATTGATCTTAATCCTATGCTCCTCCCCTGGCCCATGAACGACATTGCGGCTGCAGACCTGCACAACGGAGAACCTGTCCCTCTCTCCTACCTTGGCAATGGATGGTATCGCCTTTACAAAACCGATAACCACTTGTTTTACCGCATTGATGGTGAATTCACTGTTGAAACTGCCCAACTTGATAAAGCGGTTGATTTTCTGCTTAGCCCAAACCCCGCTGCCGGTAACTTTACCGTGCAGTTCAACCTCGCCGCTGCAGGCAGTATAAAGCTGACGGTTTTCAATATGTATGGCCAGCCCATACTTACAATATCAGAAACAACCCTGTCCGCCGGCACGCACACCATTCCGTGTGCAACACAACTTACTGCAGGTCTTTATCTTATCCAACTTGAGGCAAATGGCGCAGAAAGGATGAAAAAACTGGTAATCAGGCCTTGAAACCAGGCGGCCAGTCTTTAACCATTTTACTCCATTCAAGCTCCGTTTATCCTCATAATCAGTGGATATGAAACAAGATTGAACTTTTCTTATTATTTTTGTAAGTGAACGTCAACTATACGCCCTCACATTGCTGGCAATCATAACAACAGACAGCTATGAGAAAAATAATCTATTTTACACTCATTCTTTTGGCAATTGTTGCAGCATTTTTTGCCTTTGAAACCGCTGACTTTCGCCATTACATAAGCCTTTCAAACCATAGTGACATGAAAATACCCATCAATGAACGCGCACCGGTAAAGTCAATACATCAAATGGAAATTGATGCGCCAATTGACACTGTCTGGAATATACTTACCGACATCCGTAACTGGCCAGAATGGCAAAAGGCAGTTACTGAAACAGCGGTTCACGGGGAAATTAAGGAGGGTACCCCCTTTTCCTGGAAAGCCGGCGGACTTTCATTTAAATCAAAAATTCATACGGATAATCCCAGGTCAATGTTTGGCTGGACGGGCAATACTTTTGGTGCAAGCGCCATCCACAACTGGACCTTTACTGAAAAAGACAACAAAACAATGGTGAAGGTAGAAGAAAGCCTTCAAGGGGTATTCCCCAGATTATTCCGCAAGTATTTTCAACGAAATCTTGACGCAGGAGTGACAACAAACCTGCAGGAGCTAAAAGCAGCATCGGAAGAAAAGTAGATTTCATCGAAATTGGAGTAAACGTTACAGCGCAAAATAAAGGCAGCAATCAGCAGCGATAAAAACAGGCTTTAAACAGTGTTTAAAAGGCAATTAAAGTAAAAACATAAACTGCATGTTGCGTTGGCGTTTTGCCGGGGAAGCAATGGAAAATTATATAGCATAACTGCCTAGGCTAAGCACTGGCGGGCACTTTTAAAAACTTATCTTCCGGCCAGCACATTTTTATATTAGATGTACAATCTTTCTCCTCACACCCATGCGCCCGTAAGTGTTTAGCCTTTGTAGCTTATGTGACCTTAATGTTGATGTTAAATCATTAATCCTTTATTATTTTTTTATAATAAGTCCTATTTTCAATACTAACCGTTATAAAATACATGCCATTGCTTAGTGCATTTAGTCCCAATTCAATCTGTGTACTATTTACATTTTCAAAATTGTATAACAATTCACCATTTAAATTAAAGATGTTTAGAGCACCTATCTTTCCCAAATCGGTTGATTCAATAGTTATTTTATCGCTGGTTGGTACGGGATAAACATGAATGTTTTGGGTTTTATGCGTTACGGGTTCTGATATACCAGTTGGTTTTTTGTTGCTGTAAATATTTAAATCATTGTCTAACACATAGATAACAGAATCATTGGCAATTGAAATTTCAATTAAATTTTCATTTGTTTGTAAATCAATTTCATGCCAGGAACTCCCCATATCATTTGATTCAATTAAAGTACCATTATTGCCAACGATATATCCAACATTATTCCTGAACTCACCAGCTCGTAGTCTTTCATTGGTTGGCAAATTGATACGTTCCCAATTTTCACATCTATCAATGGTTTTATAAAGACATGAATCATTATCTATAATAAACCCTATTGAATCATTTATAAAATGAATATCCTGAACTACTATATTTTTTGAGAAATTCAGGTATTGCCAATTTTGCCAATTACTGTCAGACCAAAAAATTAACAAGCTATCATTTTTTTTTGCTGTGACAACGCCGATATTTTCATCAAAATAAATCCCATTAACTAAAGGGCCCAAATTTTGATAATATTCCTGATAAACCAAATGAAATTCATTTGTAATTATTATTTCATTCACAGATTCGTCCAATGGATTATAATGAACTATTCCCTGAGCATAATATTCACCATATTTAACCAAATCAATTAGCAATAAACTATCCTCACTTATACTCTTGATAAAAATTGGTGGTTCAGTAGATATACCAATGTTATTCCCGGAATAATCTATCCCCCTGCACATACCATCATTACATTCAAGTAAATAAGCACTGTCCACTTCATAAAATGAAAAAGCCAAGCTACTATACTGACAACAATTTTGTCCTGTAGTATAAATATGTTCCCAGCTAGCTCCCCAATCTGAACTCTTTAAAAGATATGTGGGGTCATAAGTACTTGGTCCGCCACAACTTTCAGTCACAGTTATATAACCAATCCTATCGTTTACAAAATCAAAAGAATTCTTATCAGGCTGAAAAATTATCCCAAGATCCCAACCACAGCCTGAATAATTAACCTGACTAACTTTTTGCCATTGAGCATTTATCGCTTGAAAACAAAAAAAAGAAAGAATGATTAGAATATGTTTTAATCTCATAATTCAAAACTTCAAATTGTGGTATTATTTTTCGTGTGCGCTGACCAGTGTGTTTTGATTTTCTGAAAAAAAATCCGATTTGTTCATCTCCTGTTTTTTATGCCACTATTTTACGACTTTAAATAATAAGCAATAGATTCCTTGCGTAATTTATTAACAGATCAGATGCGGCTCAGCGCTTAATCATTTTTGCTACCCGGATTCCTTTATCAGAAAGCACCTTGATTATATACAGACCGTTTGACAGGTTTCTAACATCCAAACGTTGATTATAATCTGACACTCTCAACTTTTTAACCACAACACCCTGTATATTAATGATTTCAATTATTGAATTATTATTATCAGGAGGTATTTCAATCGTAAGGAAATCAGATGTGGGGTTTGGATAAATCCTGACATCTTCTAAATAAGGCCAATTTGCGGTTTCCAATATATAGTCGCTGCGAAGTATCTGATCATTGGTGGTAAGCAGGTACCCTATCAGGTTGGAGTCCACCATAATCTTCCGATAATCTGAAGACCCATAGGATATATCTTCCCAGTTTGTTTCGCCGGCATTCTTTCTAAGAATAAGGCCGCCCTTGCCGGCACAAAAGAAAAGTCCATTCCTAGAAGTGATATGGTTAATATCCAAGTCAGTCCCGGAATTCTCTGTGATCCAATTTGCACCGGCATCTGTTGTACTGAGGATCCCCCCCCCCTGTCCGACAAGGATACCCTCTTCGGCAGAAGAAAAATAGAAATGGGAAATATTATAGAGTTCACTACTATAGAATATCGTCCAATTAGTTCCACCATCAAGGGTACGTAATACCAGATTGTTTCTGGAGAGATTATAATAAGGTGCATGTGTATCCCGACAGAGGACAAAGGCAATGCTATCACTAAGCGATTGAACAGCAGAAAAAACAAATTGAAGAGTATCAATGGGATACAGACTAACCTCACCTTCATTGACGACTCCTATTGCCTCAGAGGGTCCAAAAGAACGGGTAAAAACCCCAAAATTCAAATTGACAAAACTCATTGCTGCTGGAGCACCATCACATCCGGGAACAATTGTATAAGTATTAAAATCATCTGAAGAAATTTCAAAATTTGTGTTTACCTGGTCGGTATTGGAAAAGACCAACTGATTAGGACCAATGCAATCAATAAGGAATGTTGAAGTATAAGACGAATAGTATATACTCGACCAGGATTCGCCTCCATTATTGCTTTTATAGAGATAACTCCAGTATTGGTGTGGACCTTCTGCATATCTGGATGCAACATATAGGCTATTATCCGGAGAAAGATCCACCTCCAGGCCACCAAAGTGATATGGTTGGGCAAAGCCTTGCAGGCTATGCCATTGGGCTTTAACTGAACCTGATGAAATTAGAATAGCCAGAATAATAGCAAAGTATTTCATAACAGAGAAAATTAGTAATGTATTAAATAAATTTTACTATTTATAATACAAATTTACACCTAACATTAAGTAAAACAAGTAATTTCTATTGAAATAGCAATATTTACCACCCGCTTAGTTAGAACCAGTGATGTTGTATTAGTCATAAATAGACTTTCCTGCCGGTTTTTGCACTTTCGCGGGCGGCGTCTAAGATTTCAACCACCAGCAGATTATTTTCGAGTGAAGAAAGGTCGTAGGGTGCAAGGCTAATTTTATTGTGTAGGACAGCCTCAAAAAAAGCAAAAGGATCATTGAATGGGGCTTCCCGTTCTTTCGAGGAATATTCCTTTTGCCTGAAGCCATCATACCCTTCTGAGATACGAAGGCGAGAATCTGTTTTATTATCGGCATAAAGCGCACCTTTCACGCCATAAACCTCCATATCTTTCCGGCCAATCGGCCAGTTCCACGAACCCTGAATAATTGCATTTGCATTTTCATAGGCCAGAATAATGATGGATTCATCATCCACTTCAGGATTGTTCTCTGGCTGAAGTTGTTGGGTGATGGCCGTTACCGAGTGTGGGCGTTTACCTTCCATCAACCAGGTGGTAAGGTTGGCACCATAACAGCCAAAATCAACAATCGCCCCTCCCCCATTCAAAACCGGATCGGTAAGCCAATCAAGAAATTCAGGACTTACTCCGATTTTCTTTGGTCCTTTGTGCCCGTCGCGAACAATGATTTTACGGACATCACCAATAGAATCACTTTTCAGCAAAGCGTAAACATGCTGATTGCTGGGATACCAGGTGGTTTCGTAATTGGTAAGCAAATGGATGTTGAATTTTTCGGTAAGAGCTTTCATTTTTAATGCGTGCTCCATATTCACTGCAAGTGGCTTTTCCACCATCACATGAATACCGGCAGGGGCACATGCCTCAACAACGGCAAGATGTTCATAAATGGAACCAAATGCGGCCACAGCCTCCGGGTGGGTTGCAGCAATCATTTCATCAACAGACGAATAAAAAATGCTTGCTGGCAGGTGATAATCTTCTGCCATTTTTGAGGCCAACACCTGATTGCCCTCCGCGATACCGACGATTTCAACATCACCCTTTATTTCACGCCCGAGTATTCCATGCACATGCCCGTGCGTTAAACCAGCAATACCCAATCTTAATGGCTGGGCATTTGTGGGAGATACAAAAAACAGAAGGAGGATGGCGCATAGGACCATAATGAGCTTTTGCATTTTAGTAAGGCTTTAGGAAATAAATGTTTAAGATTCAATGAGATCACAAATTTACAATTTTAATGGACACTCCTATCGGAACAGCACACCTTATCAAAGTGAATGGCGGTTCACCCCTTTCAGGTTTTAACAATCTTTCAAAGGGTGGAGGAAGGTATTAAAAAACATTCGATCTTGGCCAAAAGCGATCAAACGCTGGCAGGGGATGCGGAGGTTTTTATTTTAACCAGCCCTGAAAGGGCGAAATACACAACCCAGGGTGCAGCCCTGGGTTTAGAAAGGCCCTTCTTCTTGATCCCTGAAAGGGCGTGGAATACTACCTTAGATGAGAACACGCCCTATCAATGAGTAGAGGAAAGCGTTAAACACCTCACCAGCCCAAAAGAAGGTAAGAATCTGACAGGGGTAACAGCCTTATTTATACACCCCACACTCAATATAAAGAGGAAAATGATCGGAACCTATACCAGGCAGGCGTTTTAAGGTAATTACTTTAAACTCGTCAGAAAAAAATGCATGATCAAGGGCAAAGCGCATGAGCGGGATTTTTGCATGAAAGGTATTAAAGAAGCCCCTTCCTTTTCTCGGATCACGCAATCCGCTGATTTTAGCAAATTGGGTTGAAGTATCAGACCAGGCTACGTCATTTAAATCGCCAATCACCATGTAGGGTGTCGGGTCTCCTTTAATCATATTGGCCATTATCATTAGTTCCCTGTCACGTGGCTCTGAAGTATCGGCATGTTCAGGTGCCGGAGGTTCAGGATGAATACAGGCCAGTTTAAAGGTAAAGTCGTCTTTGGTTATTTCAGTATGAATGGAGGGTATCTCTTCTTTAACAAGGTGCTTAATTTGCACTTTATTTAGGGGTATCCTGGAAAATAACAACATTCCATACGTATTTTCAAGTGGGTGCTTTACGGAGTATTTATAATACTCATCCAGAGGTTGCAAACTTTGTGCCCACCAATCGTTGGTTTCTACTGCTAATAAAATATCCGGCTGATAAAGGTTTACCAGTTTGATGAGCTGTTCATAGTGTTTGTTATCCATCAGAACATTCGACATCATCATTGAAATTGTAGCAAATGGCTCCCCTTTGCCATCTGCCATTTCTTTTTTTGCAATCGGCAGATAAGGAAAGACATAAGAAAATTGAATGATGAAAGCAATCACCACCACAACAGCCAATACCCCATTTACCCAAAAACGAATATCTAAAAAAACAGCTAATCCAATGAGGCAACAAATCATTATAAACATGATTTGAATTCTGGGAAAATCAAAAATGCGGATCCACCAGGCTTTGAAATATATTAATGCACAGATTGTAGCTACAATCGTTAAAAATGAAATAATCTGAAACAACAAAGCCATAGAATTTAAAATATGGTGCAATGTAGTAAAAATTCAAATACCTGCAGGCGTTGGGTTAGAAAGTTTCAACCGGTGAAGTGTCTTTATACGTTGATTCAACTGTGTCAGGGTTGCAAAAACCAACGGTATTCATTCCTGTCAGGGGGTTGTACACCCTGCCAAAGTGGGCGAATGTACTTCATCTTCCGCGCACAGCCAAAAGGTGGTCAAACCCTGACAGGGGTTTAACCATAAAAAAAACTTCCCCGTATCCGGGGAAGCTTTACCAACCAATCACACACTCCCTCAACCACAAGGGATATTTTATTTTCTTTTATTTCTTTACAAATTCCACCGCGAAGCCACCACCCTTTGCCATGTTAATTTCGAGCGACTGCGAAGCATCCACTTCTTTTTCAGTGTATTCAAAGGCAGTAGGATTCGATTTCCAGTCAGCATCAGGGGCATCTGAATAAATGCGCGCTGAATAGGTGGCATCCTTATCCAAAAAAGATAAGGAAACTGTAAGCGTGCGTTCATCCTCATTGGTAATGGCACCCATATACCAATTTTCACCTTCGCGTTGTTTGCGGGCATAAACGGCATATTCACCGATTTTAGCCTCGGGTACAATCGTCTTTTCCCACGAGGTAGGTACCGATTTGATGAAGTCGAAGGCTTTGACTCCTTCGTAATTCTCAGGGCCATCCGAGGCCATGGCCAATGGGCTGTAAATCACTACATACAGCGCCAACTGCTTGGCAACGGTCGTTTGCACGCGCGTGCCAGGATGAACCGGATTTTCAAAATTAAACGTTCCCTGGGTAAAATCCATAGGACCAGCAAGCCCGCGTACAAAAGGAATGATGGTGGTGTGATCGGGCGGGTTTCCGCCATCGGTGCTCCAGGCATCATACTCCTGACCGCGTACACCTTCATGGGTCATAAAGTTGGGCCAGGTGCGCTGCAGCCCGGTGGGCATCACCGGCTCATGATTGTCAATCATAATCTGATATTTCGCGGCTGTTTCAACCACCTTACGGTAATGCCGGACGGCAAACTGCCCATCGTGCAACTCTTTGTTATCAAGCAGTGGGTTTACATATCCTGTTTTTACCACATGTACCCCTAAATCCTGATAGAATTTAAAGGCCGAATCCAACTGTTTTTCATAATTACTGGCCATGCCCGCCGTTTCATGGTGGCCAATCAACTCTACACCTTTTGAACGGGCGTAATCTGTTACTTCCTTGATGTTAAAATCGGGATATGCTTTGGTGAAATCAAGTGTGGCTCCATTCTGCGTCCAGTCGCCGTCCCACCCTTCGTTCCATCCTTCAACCAGCACACCGCTGAAACCATTGGCCGCAGCAAAATCAATGTAAGCTTTCGTATTTTCGGTGGTAGCACCATGTTTTTCGCCCGATGACCAGGTATATTTCCCCAAATGGATTTCCCACCATATACCTACGTAACGTCCTGGTTTAATCCAACTTACATCATCTATTTTTGATGGCTCGTTCAGATTGAGCATTATGTTGGAAGTAGCAAGTTGATTGATGTCATCAGCGATAATCATGGTACGCCAGGGGGTAAGCATCGGCGTACTACTATATACCTTCACTCCATTGCTCCAGGGCGAAAGATCGCAGGCGAGTGTAGTTTTACCTTTCGGGTAAAGGTTCATTTTGGCATAATCCGTCAGGTTGGCCTCATGAATGGCATAATAATTCCCGTTTCCAGCTTCAATGGTTAAGGGAGTAGCTACTGTGTCCATTTCGGAAATGGGTGTATTGCGTGTAAGGCTTTCATAATAAACCTCATTATAAGCGGGAATCCACCAGGCTTTCAGGTCTTCAGGGAAATTGAATCCCGTTTTTTCTTCCATAATTACAAACTCGCCCAGGTTTTCCTGTTTGGGGAATTCATAGCGGAAGCCAAAACCATCGTCAAATACCCTGAAAATCACATTCAACTCACGTTGCTTGCCACTCTTTTCACGGAGGTTCACCACCAATTCCTTATGGTTATCCTTCACCACACGCGATTCACCCCACACCTGTTCCCATTCGGTATTGCTGCTGTCACGCGAAGAACCGGTAATTTCAAAATTGTTAAAAAATACGTCATTATCGCCCAGCACAAATCCTAAAGGTGACGCATTCAGAATACTTACACCGGCTTTGTTAACCGAGTAGAAAATTTCCCCCTTTTTGTTTTCAATGCTTACTACAATGTTTCCATCGGGCGAACTCACCTGAAGTTGTGGTGAAGATGAACAACCGGCAGTTGCCATTACAAGCATCGAGGCCAGGGCAATGGTTATGTTTTTGAGTTGAGTAGTCATAAGTTCCGGGTAAGGTTAACTAATAATTTTTTATAGCTGACAGGCTGTCGAGCAGATGAATGGCTTTGTTATTCTGGAGTGAAACCCAATAATAAAAAGCCTGGTCTAAAACTTTTTGTGATGATTTATCATCCTTAAAAGACTTACGGAGCTCAAATTGCCCCTTTATCTTTTCCAGTTCATTTTTTGTATAATTCAGACCTGCAAAGTCTTGTAAATCTTCAAGATACCTGTATTGAAATTCCTGGGTAGGCTCAATGATAGTTCCTTCACCAAAATCATTCCAGGTAATAAGTTGCAGGTAGTCCATGTTGTAACCGGCAGCCTTTTGCAGTAGTTCCTGCCACAAGGCACCATCCTCATCATCAATTGTAAACAGGTTGTTGCCTGCACCGCCTTCCAGGTAAAAATCATCAAAAGCGGGCCAGGCACCTCCTACAAAAGCATCATGGTTAGCGGCAGTAGCATATTTATTGTCAATGTCCACCATGTCAACCCAGATAAACTCGCCGGATGAAGCTTCACCAGTGGCAGAACTATTGCCCCATAAAGGCATAAAACAGGGCTTATTATTGAAAATGCTGATAATAAACTCCCAATCAGAGGCCTGTTGAAAGTAGCGCGGGCCGAATACCATCAGCAAAGGTTTGCCATTGACTTTGATGTAAGATTTTTTTGAGAAATAGTTAAGTTCGATGTAGCGCATATCTTCACGCGCCAGGCTAAGGGCTTCGGCAGAACCGGTTTGTGCCATCACATTCGGTATGGTGCCATCTTCATAAACAATGGCAAAGCCCAGTCCAACTTTATCAAGCTTTTCTATCAGTGCCTCGGTATTGCGACGGTTGCTCCCGTAATCAAATACATCGGATTTACCGTACCAGTCAATCAGCACACCATCAATGCCCGAATATTTCATCAGCAACAAATGATATTCAATCAAATCCATATCACCCGACGCATAAGGGCCAATCAACGGATAATAATGTGAAGCAATCTGCCGTTTACCATTTGCATCCATCACATCGGGGTTCTGGTTGTTCATGGTCCAGTGCCAACCCCATTGGCCATTGTCCGAGGTGGTTTTGTCCTCAAACCACGGCATATAATGGGCAAAAAGTTGCATCGTGCGGGTTTTCTCAACCGGAAGCGGTTCAAGCACAGTAACCTTAAACTCCGTAGTGTCAGGCTTATCGTCCTTTTTACACGAGCTTACACTCAGGTTTAATAGCAAGATCAGCGAAAGAAGAAATTTCATTTGCAGGTTGGCTTGAAGGTTTCTCATTAAATTTCAGGTTGATTACAAATTAGGTTACACAATGGAAAACCTGTTATTGAATATTTAGTTCACTCACTCAACTATGCGTCTTAGCCATTGCGGCCATCTGCAAGTCAGCATACCTCGTGAACACTGATTCCAAAATTTTAACAACATCCGGCTGAAGTTTCCCTGCCGGATGTTGTTATACTAACTTTAGTAACCCGGATTTTGAACCAGGTTGGAATTTTTCTGCATCTCGAAGGAAGGAATTGGGAAAATTCCCTTGAAAGCAGGCGTTGCGCCCTTGTTCCACCAGGGTTGGAAGAAATCGCCAAAGCGGATGTTGTCAGTGCGGCGATGCGCTTCAAACAGGAATTCCTTTTTCAGTTCCTGATTGATAAAATCGAGGTCAACATCATTGGGAGTATCAAGGCCGGCACGTCGGCGAACCTGCTCAACCAACGGCCGTGCATTGGCAGCAGCACCCAACCGAACGTAACATTCGGCTTTCATCATTAGCACTTCTGCATAGCGCATAACCACCAGGTCATTGTCGCGTTCCCAGGCATCGTCGCCATTCACTTCATACTTTATCAGCCTTGCACCTTCATTTTGTTTCGCATTGGTGATGTCTTCGATAGAGTCAGTGTAGATGAGCGGTTCGCCCGAAGCCGGCATAATAATAACCGAACCGGTGACGAGGTTAATCTGCTCCCCTATCAACACAGCATTGCGGCGGATGTCATTTTCGTCGAACATACGGTAAGTTCCCGGCATGGCACACATTCCGTTTCCACACCAGGGATACGCGGCCGTGGGTGAAAATGCATATTTCTGCTCATAATGGAACGTCATGGAAGGCATGTAGTTTCCAACGGTTCCGGCGCGGTGATCGTAAGGAATGGCAAAGATAATCTCTCCTGAGTTTTCGTTCTCCGTAAGGAAACTGGCAAAATAATTCAGTTCAAGCATACCGTTTACCTTATCACAGGCATCAATACAATCCTGCCAGCGGGCCTGGTTAATAAACACTTCCGAGTTCAGGTAAAGACGGGCCAACAAAGTGTTGGCAGCGTTTTTGGTCATGCGGCCATAGATATTTTCGGGCAGAAGTTCAACCACTTCTGTCAGTTCAGATTCTATGAAGGTATAAACCTGAGCGCGGGTGGAATTGGCTGGCAATTCGGTTACCTCAAAATCGGTAACGATAGGGACATTTCCGAACAAATCGAGCAGATTGTAATAATAGTAAGCCCGCAATGCCCGCAATTCAGCATAAATTTTAGTTTTTGCTTCATCTGTAAGGTCTGATTGTTTCACCTGGTACATCACGGCATTTACAGAGGAGATGCCTCCAAAATTATATTTCCAGGCACTCCAGATCACCTTGTTGTCGGCATTCCAGTTGTGTGACTGCAGATCGAGGTATTGTCCGCCATCAAACCAGTCGCCCCCAACGCGTGTTGGCAGGGCACATTCATCGGATGAGATGGAGGGGAGGAAAAATACATATTCCGAAGCCGGATAGGCATGGGTTCCACCTGAGTTTGCATCGCTGTATCCACGCAGCGAAGCATAGGCACGGCCCACGATGGTTTCAATTTCGCCCGGGGTGTTGCCGTAGTTGCCGGCTTCTACCTTGTCGTACAATGTTTCATCCAGATCGGTACAGGCGGATGTCATAAAAAGTACGAGGCTTATCGCATATATTATTTTAGCTTTCATTGGCTGTTTTTTTAGTGTTCTGAAATTATTCAAACGTTGAATTAAAGGCCAAGTTTCAGGCCGAACATAAAGGTGCGTGGGCGTGGGTAATAGTTCCAGAAGTCAATGCCCGGACGATCAAGTCCGTCAATGCTGATTTCAGGATCAATACCTTTATAACCTGTAATAACAAACAGGTTTTCGCCGGTTACATAAAGGTTTATGTCCTTGATGCCTATACGGTTGATGGGAATGGTATAACCCAGGCGCACGCTCTGCAGGCGTAGAAACGAACCATCTTCAATCCAGTAACTGGAGTAAACAGGATCGGAATTGATGCCTGAACCAAGAAAATCATCCAGCACGTTGTAGCCTGGAAGCCTGCCGGGATAACTGATGTCCAATGCAGTTGCATTCAACACATCCTGTCCGAACAAGCCATAAGCGAAGATATTCAAATCCCAGTTCTTGTATTCAAAGTCCATCCCGAAACCAAGGCTTAGGTCAGGCTGTGCGTTGCCAATTACTTCGGCTTCGCCCTCGTTGGCAAGAATGAAATTCCCGTTTTCGTCAAGGCCTTCATATTTCGGTCCCCAGAAAGTACCAACAGCGTATCCTTCTTTCAGTATTTGTGAAAATACATTCGACATACCTGTTAAACCATGCAGTGATCCTGAATAAACCACATCGGTCTGATAAATATCGTTCGACAATTTATCCACTGTTTGCTTGTTGTGTGCCAGGGTGAGGTTTGCATTGAATTTAAAATCATTGTGGTCAACAATGGTGCTGCTCAGGGTGAGTTCCACACCGGAGTTGCTCAGGTCGCCAACATTGGCCAGCATGGTTCCATAAAGGTAAGGTGGCTGGGGAACGTTGTATGTATAGAGCAGGTCGCTGGTCTTTTTGCTATAATATTCAAAAGTACCGTTCAGTTTTTTGAAGAGGGTAAAATCAACGCCAATGTTAAACTGGGCAGTTGATTCCCATTTCAGGTCAGGATTCGGATTTTGAATGGCACCATAAGATTGTTTCCATGTTCCGGAAACGGCATCATAATAGGAAGCACCTCCCGAAGTTCCCAACAAAAAGAGGGATTTGTATTCACCAATGCCATCCTGGTTGCCCGTAACACCGTAACCAGCGCGCAGTTTCAGGTAACTCAACCAGTTTTCCGAGCTTTGCATAAAGTCCTCTTCGCTGATGCGCCACCCGGCTGAAACCGATGGGAACAAGCCCCATTTGTTGTTGTCGCCAAAGCGGGAAGATCCGTCGCGGCGGAGGGTAGCGGTGAGCAGGTATTTTTCCTTCATGTTCAGGTTAAGCCTGCCGAAGAATGAGATGAGTTTTGATTCACCTTTGTAGGAATACACGTCCCCGGCACGAAAATCCTGACCGGCAGCGAGGTTGTTCGGGCCAAAGGCATCCGAATCAAATCCGCGACGCTCTGAGCCAAAACCACTGTAAATATTATCCAGATAGGAATAACCACCCATCACATTCAACTTGCCAAAACTGCCAAGTTCAGTGTCATAATTCAGGTAGGTTTCAAGCTGTGCGGTATGATAATCGCCCAGGTTTCGGTTGCCATAACCCTTGTCGGTGATGCCATAAAAAGCATAAGATGGCGTATAAAAACTACCATCGGCCGAATTCCATTCGTAGGAAACGTTGGCCACACCTTTCAAACCTTTTACAATATCGAGTTCGGCACGGGTGAAACCGAGCACACGTCGGCGGGTATTCTGGTTGTAACGGTTCTGAAGTATTTCAACCGGGTTGTTGTTGTTGGTTCCGCCAATTTGGGTGTAAACGCCATCCTGTATCACCGGAAGGGTTGGATTCAGGTTGAAAGCACGCTGAAAAATGCTGTTGTCAATGTGCGAATAATCATCGGTGGTGGCATGAAGGTTCAGTTCAATTTTCAACCTGTCGTCCAAGGCATACTGGTAACCCGAAATGCTTCCGCCCAACCTTTTCAGGTAACTTTTCTGCACAACACCTTCTGTATTCTGGTAGTTGAGCGAAGCCCTGAAGCCGCTCTTATCGCCACCCGACGAAAAATTGAGCGAGTGCGATTGCGAATATGAAGTGCGCAGCAATTCTTCCTGCCAGTTGGTGTTTGCGCCATAATCCACGGCAGTGGTTATGTTGTTATCGCGCACATAGCCACGCCACTGATCGGCCGAAAGCAGGTCCAGGGTGTTGGCGGCATTGCCAATGGCTACATAAGTGCTGTATTCCATGGTTTTGCCTTTCTTCTCGCGGTTGGTGGTAACGATGATTACACCGTTGGCACCACGCGATCCGTAAATGGCGGCTGCTGAAGCATCTTTCAATACATCAATCGAAACAATTTCGCTTGGCTGGATGGTGTTAAAGTCCACCCCGGGAATTCCGTCAATAACAATAAGTGGTGAGTTGTTTGCCGAAAGTGAAGTTCCTCCGCGCAAGCGCATGGAAGCACCCGACACAGGGTTTCCACCACCTTGTATAACGGTAAGACCGGCCACTTTTCCTTGCAGCAGTTGCTCATTTGAGCTAACTACTCCTTGCCTGAAATTTTCGGCACTTACCGATGAAATTGCGCCGGTGAGGTCGGTTTTTCTCATGGTTCCATATCCCACAGCTACAATGCTCACACCCGAAAGTGAAATATCATCAGGCACAAGCGTGATGTTCATCAGGGATTTGGCGTTAACCGTTTGGGTTTTGTAACCGATAAACGATACCCTTACCGGTGCACCTTCGGTTACTTCGAGGGTAAATTTACCATTGATGTCGGTAGCAGTGCCCTCGGTGGTGCCTTCAATCAATAGCGTTACCCCTACAAGGGCCTAAGCGTCAGTATTCACAACAGTACCTTTGGCTGTTATTTTGTTTTGTGCGTAAGCCTGCG
>JAVEVB010000061.1:0-19866 GCA_034005265.1 Lentimicrobium sp. | reverse complement strand
GTTTTTTTGGTTTGGGGGGGTTGGTTGGGCGGCGACGCCGCCATTCCTACCCGCCCGACCCTCCTCTCAATTATGCTACAATGTAATCCCGAACGAAGTGAGGGATCTTATGATTCAGAAACGTCATGCTTAAAATTGTGCTTGCGCGCGTTTGCTAACGCGTGCATACCTCTGTTAGTTCAGCAAACTTGTATAAAGGCCCTGGACTGGGATGGTGTATGCTTCACAACTTTAACAAGCAAGGTTGTTCATTGTTATGGCAATTAGGCACGCGTTAGGAAACAGGTGCCAGCACAGCGATGGAGCTGCTTCAAAAACAGGAAAAACACTTCTTTGTGATGCTTTGGGTCTTCCTGTCTTTGTGGCGAAAACAAACTCGAGGGAACACAGAACAATAAATCCCTATGTTTTTCTGTTCTACATTTTTCTAATTTTGCATCAAACTTTAAAATTGGTGAAGAAACTCTATTTACTTATTCTCCGTTCTTACCTTGGGCCATTGGTCCTCACCTTTTTTATTGCCTTGTTTATTCTGGTGATGCAGTTTTTGTGG
The DNA here is from genome assembly GCA_034005265.1 of Lentimicrobium sp. GTDB lineage: Bacteria > Bacteroidota > Bacteroidia > Bacteroidales > Lentimicrobiaceae > Lentimicrobium. The sequence continues at coordinate 19,313 of JAVEVB010000061.1, read as the reverse complement.
AAGTATATTGACGACCTGGTGGGCAAAGGCCTGCAGTGGAATGTGATTGGGGAACTGCTTTTTTACGCTTCAACCACTTTTGTGCCCCTGGCATTGCCTTTGGCCATTTTGCTTTCTTCACTCATGACTTTTGGTAACCTGGGGGAGCGTTATGAGCTGGTTGCCATAAAATCAGCAGGGATTTCATTGCGCACCGTTATGAAACCGTTAATTGTTTTGTCCATATTCATTAGTATTTTCGCTTTTTTCTTTTCAAACAATATTCTGCCAGTAACCAATCTTAAGTTCAAATCAATACTTTATGATGTGCGTCAGCAAAAGCTTGCACTGAATATTCGTGCAGGTATTTTCTATAATGGTATTGACGGGTATGTGATGCGGATTGGAAATAAGGAAAAGGATGGGGTTACCATTCGCGACATTATTATTTATGATCATACCAACCGCATGGGCAATACCACCGTAACCCAGGCCGAATGGGGATTGATGGAGCAGAGTGCTGATGGTTCCATTCTTGAACTTACCTTATTTGACGGATTTAATTTTGATGAGAAAACCGGCAGGAAGTATGAATATACCAGACCATTGCAGCGAACCTATTTTGGCGAGCAGTACAGGCGTTTTGATTTATCGCAATTTAAAATGATGCGAACCAATGAAGAGTTGTTCCGTAATCATTATCAAATGCTTAACCTCAAACAACTTGAAGCATCAGAGGATTCGCTGCAACGTGAGATGGATAACCGAAAAGATGGATTAAGGCGCTCTGTCGCACTTACTTACTTTTACAATAGTCAGCTCGATTCAGCCCGGTATGCTGATTTGCATGATACTTCAAAAGTCAGTTCCCCATTGTTTGCACTTAATGGCCTGAGCAAAAGTGATCTTACCTCGGTGTATGATCTTGCGTTGAATTCATCGCGCAATACCCGTGGCAATGTTGAATTCAATAAAGCTGATAATGAAGCCCGAATGGTATTGCTACGTAAACATCAGGTGGAATGGCACCGTAAGTTTACACTTTCTATTGCCTGTCTGGTGCTGTTTTTCATTGGGGCACCGCTTGGGGCCATCATTCGCAAGGGTGGTCTTGGATTACCATTGATCATTTCAGTGGTATTTTTTGTAATTTATCATGTAATTTCAATGACTGGCGAAAAATCGGTAAAAGCAGGACAAATGGATCCAATTATCGGTATGTGGCTTTCGTCGGTTATTTTGCTGCCACTTGGGGTGTTTTTAACTTATAAGGCAACGACTGATTCCCCTTTGTTTTATACTGAATCCTGGCAGCGTTTTGTTGGAAAACTTTTTGTCAGGAAGAAAAATGACAAACAGGTATAGAAAAACCTTTTGAATGAATATTCTACTTCTCTGCAACAAGCCGCCCTGGCCACCTCTTGAAGGAGGTCCAATTGCTATGAATGCCATGGTCAAAGGGTTGCAGAATGCCGGGCATAGTGTGAAAATTCTGTCGGTGAACAGCAACAAGTACAACGTTAAGCCCGGAGATATCCCTGATGATTATAAGAAATCTACCGGAATTGAGCTTGTTTATATTGATTTGTCACTTAAACCACTGCCTGCCTTCATCCGTTTGGTTAAAAATGAATCATACCATATCTCCCGATTCATTTCCAGGGATTTTGAAACAGCATTGACCAGAATTTTGACAGCTGAAAAATTTGATGTCATTCAATTTGAGACACTCTATACTACACCATACATTAATCATATCCGAAGCTTATCAGATGCCCGCCTTGTGCTCAGGGCGCACAATATTGAGCATCTCATATGGAAACGTATTGCCCGGGGTGAAACCAATCCTCTGAGAAAATGGTATATCAACAAACTGTCGCGAACACTTGAAAATTATGAAAAATCCGTATTGGATAGGCTTGATGGAGTGGTTGCCATTACCGGGAAGGATGCAAATTATTTCAGAAGTAGTAAGCCAGGTTTAGCGGTCATTGATATTCCTTTTGGGATTGACGCGGCTACGGATAATTCAACGATGACAGTAGAACCAACCCGGGGATTCAAACTTTTTCATCTTGGTTCCATGAACTGGATGCCAAATCAGGAAGGAATAAAGTGGTTTTTGAACGAAGTATGGCCCGATTTGCACACCCGGTATCCTGAACTTACTTTCTCACTTGCCGGAAGGGCTATGCCCCAATGGCTCTGCAAACTTCAAATGCCTGGTGTTTTTGTTGATGGAGAAGTTCCAGATGCACTGGCTTATATGCAGCAGCATGATGCCATGATTGTTCCCCTGTTCTCGGGAAGTGGAATCAGGATAAAAATTATTGAGGGAATGTTGGCTGGTAAAACCATCATTACCACTCCGGTGGGTGCAGAAGGCATTAATTTTACCCCCGGAAAAGAGTTGCTTATTGCCAACGATGCACCTGGTTTTGTCCGGGCAATAGAAATGCTTATAGCTAAACCCATTGCTTATCAAGAGATTGGATGCCATGCACGTGAATTGGTTCTTAAGGAACACAACAATGCACTGTTGATGGAAAAGTTGACCAATTTCTATTCCTCACTTGCCTGAACCATATTTTTGTACCTTTGTCAGGTCCGGTGTCACTTACGCACCCTTTAAGCAGATTGACCAGAATCCACGGGAGTCTGGTGTTTTATAATATTTGGCAAATTGTTGTAAGCATGAGGTTACTCGTAATTCTACCCCGCTTCCCGTACCCTATTGAAAAAGGTGATAAACTCAGGGCATATCATCAATTGCGTATTTTATCGCTTCATCATCAGATTCATCTCGTGGCTCTAAGTCATCAAAAGGTTGATGATCAGGATAAAGCAAAAGTAAGTCCTTACTGCGAAACCATTGATATTGTCAGAACCGGGTGGCTATGTATGGGGTTTAATTTATTAAAGGTTTTGCTTTCAGGTTTGCCTTTTCAGGTTGGCTATTATTACTCCGCCAAAGCAAGAAAACAGGTAGATATGGTTGTGAAATCTTTCAAACCAGAACATATTTACTGTCAGTTGTTGCGTACAGCTGAATATGGTTATTCCTATAATATTCCGGCAACCCTTGATTATCAGGATGTTTTTTCAAAAGGGGTGGAGCGGCGCATGCCTAAGGTTAAGGGGGTGATGAAGTATTTGCTCCGGATGGAATACAAAAGATTACTTCGGTATGAAAGGGCAATTTTCGATAAATTTGATCATAAAACCATTATTTCAGTGCCTGACAGGGAGCAGATTCCACATCCTGATCGCGGTGAAATTGTTGTTGTTCCCAATGGGGTTGATCATGCTTACTTTAAGCCGATGGATAAACCAGTTACCCATGAACTGGTATTTACCGGCAACATGGGTTATCCGCCAAACATTAATTGTGCGGTATATCTGGGTGAGCAGGTTCTCCCGTTAATCCATAAAATCCTGCCCGGAGTGCGCCTGATGATTGCTGGTGCAACCCCTCATGCAAAAGTAAAAGCATTGGCTTCCGAGCATATTACTGTTACCGGATGGGTTGACGATATGCGTGAGTGTTATGCAGGAGCAAAAATTTTTCTGGCTCCCATGCTTATGGGGACAGGGCTTCAGAATAAGTTGCTGGAAGCCATGTCGATGCAGTTGCCCTGTATTACTTCCACTTTGTGTAATCTGGCTTTGAAAGCAGAAGCAGGTGCCGAAATACTTATCGGTGATAGTCCTGATCAGGTAGCTGAGCAGGTTCTGTTGTTACTTCAGAATCAGGAGTTTGCTAATAAAGTGGCCAGGGCAGGATATGATTTTGTACATCAACATTATGGATGGGAAGGTGCAACTCAAGGGCTGCTCAAAGTGATTGAAAGTAAACAATAATACTCTTGTTCGCAGGATGAGGGTAGGGGTGATCATAAAACCCGGTAGTGGAAAAACCTTTTGATAGCAGATATTCCATTTTTTAAAAGAATTTTCAAAAATCCATTTAATAAAACGGGACAATATTTCCGGGAAATAGCCGTATATTGTGCTGTAATTAATAAATTCCCCATTTAGGGTGTTACGTTCGCGTTTATTTGGGATAAAGATTAAGATTTCAATGATTATGAGTAGGATTACGGCTATTGGCTTTTTATTGTTATTTATGTTGGGCGTTTTTTCTTCGGTGCTTGCCGGGGAAGAAGAAGATGATATCGGATTAAGTCGCGAAATGAAACGTGAGATTGAGTATCTGACGAATAATCAGCAAAATAAACCAGACTCAGTTATCTTAAGGGCTAAAGAGTTGATGGAAGGCCTCACCGAAGAGCAGGTCTATGCCCGTGCCAGGCTCCTCCGGATTTTAGGTAATGCTAATTTTCATTTAAACAATGATCGTCAGGCACTGGAATACTTTGAACAATCTATTTTAATTTATCGCAAACTGAAATTAAAAACGGGGACTGGAGCGGTTTTAAATAATATCGGGCTGGTACGTGAAAGACAAAATGACTTTGATGGTGCTTTGCGTAGTTACACCGAGGCGGCGTTGCTTTTCAATGAAGCGTCGAATGAGGAGTATCTATCACAGGTTTATTTGCGGTTGGGAAATGTATATAATACGCTTGGGCGTTATGATAAATCACTTGAATATCATACCCTTGCACTGAAAATCAATGAAAAACACAACGATACACTGCGAATTGCCCGTTCCTATAACAATATTGGGAATGTGTATCTGGGTATTGATGATTTTAAAGATGCATATAAATTTTATGTCAAATCCATTGCGTTGGTTAAAATTATTAACCAGACTGAAATTTTAGCACCATTATACAATAATATGGGGCTGGCACTTGAAGGATTAAAAGAATATGACAAAGCCCTGGATTATTACAGGATGTCGTTTGAACTTGCGCGTAAAGCCAATAATCAGGAAGTAATTATCAATAGTCTTATAAATACAGGTAATGTTTATCTGACACGCAAAGAGATTGACCAGGCGATGATTTCAATGATGGAAGCACAACGTATGGTAAGTGGTACTCCTGATAAGCTATTGAACGCAACTGTGGCTTCAAAAATTGGGCAGCTCTATCTCGTGAAAAGAAATTATGATGAATCCATTGCGAACTTTAAACAGGCGCTCTCTTTTCTTAAGGGACTGAATTCATTTCCACTTTTGCTGGAAGTTTACAAAGGAATGGCTGAGGCTTTTGAAGGAAAGGGTGATTATAAGCGTGCCTATGACTATTTATCACTTCATGCTACCATTGCCGATAGCACCTATGATCAGAAAAGTAATGAGCGCTTAAACAGGTTGCGGGTTGGCTTTGAATCACAAAATATAGAACGCGATAACCAATTGCTTAAACAAGAGAATATATACAGCCAGCTGGCACTGAAAAGGCAGCAAACAATCCGGAATCTCCTTATTGTTATTTCTATAATTGTTGTTCTTTCAGCTTTTTTCCTGTATTCTTTGTATCAATCCAAAAACAGGAACAATAAATTGCTTGCTGAGCGTAATATTCAGGTTATCAGGCAGAAGGATGAATTAAATCAGTTGTACAAAGAGCAGTATAAACTGAACGAAACCAAGAATAAATTTTTTAGCATTGTGGCGCATGATCTGAAATCACCTTTTCAGACCATTCTGGGCTTTTCTGAACTGCTTAGCTTTGAATATGAAAATCTTACGGAGCAACAGCGTATCGATGCAGCCAACAATATTCTTAAAGTATCCAACGAAACCTTCAGGTTGATTGAAAATCTGCTGGAATGGGGCCGTACACAGACAGGGGCGGCCAATGCTACTTTTAAGGTGTTTAATGTGCGGGAACTAGTGCTGAAAACCTTGCCGGTATTCGATCCCCAACTGGATAAAAAGAAATTAAAAATAATCACTGATCTGCCTCCGTTATTGCAAGCCTGGGCTGATCCGGACATGATTATGGCCGTTCTACGGAACCTGCTCTCCAATGCCATCAAATTTTCCCCCCTTGAATCCGAAATCAGCATCAATACAAGGATGAGCCAAAACCTTATTTACATTTCCGTAACTGATGCTGGTAACGGAATCCCCGATGATATAAAAGACCGAATATTTACCCTTGACCCCAATGTTCAACGTACAGGAACTCAGGGTGAAAGAGGTACAGGCCTGGGGCTGACACTCTGTAAGGAATTTATGGAACTCAATGATGGAAATATTGAATTTGAAAGTACTGCGGGTAAAGGAAGTGTGTTCTCCATAGTTATGCATTCTCTCAATAGCGTTCGAAAAAAATAATTGATGCTGGCTCTTTAGCCATTGGAATAATAATAATCACTGATTATCAAGGGTCCGCAATCTTATGTTGAGTTGGCGACATTAAATGATCAATATTCTCTCTGGCATTGCTTTGAAGGGAATCAACGCGTTAATCTTAAATACAAATTCTACGATCCTCTGAATTTTTAGTAATATCGATTAGGTGCAAAATTTTGAAAATTAATAATACTCACACACGGCTTAAGCTAATCTCTTTTTTGTTTGTTATTTTTACCGTATTAAAGTCCGGCCTGGTATATACTGCTACTGCCTTAATAAACAATTGATGTACTTTTTAGTATGAATTTTCTTGCTCATTTATATTTGTCCGGTGATAATCAGGAGATTATGGTTGGTAATTTTATTGCTGATCATATAAAGGGACGTGCAATCAACAACTTTAGTAATAAAATTCAGGATGGCATTAGATTTCATCGTGAAATTGACCATTTTACAGATTCAAATCCACTTATACTGGATGCAATTGCCCGTTTAAGGCCTGGTTACCGGAAATATGCCGGTGTGGTCATGGATATGTATTGCGATCACTTTCTGGCTGCCAATTGGTCCGACTGGTCTGGCAAGGCATTGAAAATATTTACTTCTGAATGCTATGAGGTCCTGATGCAATACCACGACTACTTGCCAGAACGGACACGCTACATGCTTCACTACATGATAAAGGATGATTGGTTGAGTGCCTATGCCCGTGAAGAAGGGATTTCCAGGGCTTTAAGCGGAATGTCGCGGCGTACAACCTTTAATTCTAACCTTGAAAATGCGGTTGAAACCCTGAAGGCAGATTATGGATTTTATCATGATATCTTTAATCGGTTTTTCCCGCAGTTGATTGTTTTCTCAAGGGATTATCTTCAAAAACAATAAAAAGCCCCGGAATTCCGGGGCTTTTTCACAATGTTACAAGAAAAGTGAAATATGTGGTTAAACGAGGCCCTGGGCAAGCATGGCATCGGCAACTTTCACAAATCCACCAATATTGGCACCGTTCACATAATTTATAAATCCATCTTCGTCTTTACCATATTTGACGCAGGTTTCGTGGATGTCGCGCATAATCTGGTGCAACTTGGCATCTACTTCCTCTCTGGTCCATGAAAGTCGCATGGAGTTTTGGGTCATCTCAAGTCCCGAAACGGAAACCCCTCCGGCGTTGGCCGCTTTGCCAGGACCATACAGGATTTTATGTTTGAGATAAATCTCCACTGCATCAGGGGTAGATGGCATATTGGCGCCTTCTGAAACTACATAACAGCCATTGTTGATGAGGGTTGTGGCGTCGTCTGCGTTTACTTCGTTTTGTGTGGCACATGGTAGCGCTACATCGCATTTAATACCCCATGGTCGTTGACCTTCGTAATATTCGCAGCCGTATTTATCAGCATACTCTTTAATTCTGCCGCGTTTTACGTTTTTCAGGTTCATCAGGTATTGGAGTTTTTCAGTATCAATGCCTTTGGGATCGTGAATAAAACCTGATGAATCAGATAGAGTAACTACTTTTCCTCCGAGTTGGGTAACCTTTTCAACAGCGTACTGGGCAACATTTCCTGAACCGGAAACACTTACAATTTTTCCTTTGAGACTTTCGTTACGGGTTTTAAGCATCTCTTCGGCAAAGTAAGTAGCTCCATATCCAGTAGCTTCCGGACGGATAAGACTTCCACCCCATTCTCTGCCTTTTCCGGTCAAAACACCGGTAAATTCGTTGCGCAAACGCTTGTACTGGCCAAATAAGAAGCCAATTTCGCGACCTCCAACGCCTATGTCTCCGGCGGGAACGTCAGTGTCAGGTCCTATATGACGGAAAAGCTCGCTCATGAAACTTTGCGTGAATTTCATTACCTCATTGTCCGATTTACCTTTAGGATCAAAATCACTTCCGCCCTTACCACCGCCCATAGGAAGGGTTGTAAGGCTGTTTTTGAATACCTGTTCAAAAGCTAAAAATTTAAGGATGCCAAGATTTACCGTAGGGTGAAAACGCAAACCACCTTTGTATGGACCAATGGCGCTATTCATTTCGATACGAAACCCACGGTTTACTTGTACATTTCCTTTGTCATCAAGCCATGGAACCCTAAACATGATTACCCGTTCGGGCTCTGCTATACGCTCCAGTATTTTAGCATCCTTGTATTTGGGGTGCTCCTCAATAAATGGAATGAGGGATTCAACTACTTCATGCACGGCCTGGTGAAATTCTACTTCGCCCGGGTTTTTAGCAATGACTTTTGCCATAAAATCATTGACCATCTGATCAAATATGTTTGCCATAGAATTGAAAATTAAGGTTTTTATTAGATGATTTGAATTAAATGATGGGTCAATATTAAAAAAACTATAGCTAATCATGCATGCTTTTTGCCATGTTTATTAGGGAAATGAGCTAATTTCAGTAAATTACTTAGGGTTTGTAAGTGATTTTCGCAATGGCCAGGCTCCCGGGGGATAGAGAATTGCTGAAAGGTTACGTGCAAAAGGTAAAAAGGCAATAGAAAACAACGGATGCGCGATCTCAGGCAGCCAGACTGTCTGAGATGGTAAGCCCGTTCGACTGGTTACCGGATTACAAGGACTCAAAGGGATTGGACAAAACAGCTTCTGCGATGCTGCTTCCGCATACTTAGCTCTGAGCAAAGGTCCACGGCTCTGAATAAAGAATCTTACAGAATTGCCAGTTTCGTACAGCTTCATTCTGAAAATAATGAACTCTGGCTATGGTATTGTTTATTTAAAGGTTCAGGTGAGAGGTTGGCCTAAATTTCAATCAGATTATTTCTTATGGCAAACTTGACCATATCAACAGTGGTTTTCAGGTTGATTTTTCGCATGATATTGTTTTTGTGTGATTCCACGGTTCGAATGCTGACAAAAAGCTTGTCGGCAATTTCCTGATTGGTATAACTATCGGCGTACAGCTTTAGCACTTCCATTTCACGTTCGCTTAGTGCGGCAATGGGTTGGCTTTTGTAGAGCTGTTTTTCAGCTGGTTGAGAAAGATATCGTTTCAGTATAATTTCAGAAATGGGTTTACTATAATAGTCAAATCCACTACGTAGTGTGACGATCGCTTCGGTAAGTTCATTCTTATCGGCATCTTTACTTAAAAAGCCTTTGGCTCCGGCTTTGAGGGTTTTGAGTATAAAGCTTTCCTGGGTAGTCATGGCCAGAATAAGAATTTTAATCTGAGGATGCTCTCTTTGGATAATTCTTATCATTTCAATATCATGGTCACCAGGTTCATAGCAACTGATCATGATAACGTGTATGGGTAATATCCTGAGTTTAATCAGGAGTTCTGAAAGGTTTCGTACACAGCCCATTATGGTGATATCCTGCGAATCGAAGAGCATAGCTTTTATGCCTTCGCAAACGATGCGATGATCGTCAACAATAATAAGTTCAATTTTATTCAAACCGATAAATCCTATTTTAGTTAACGAAATTAAACTATTCTGCTAAAATTCTAATTATAATTTCGCGAGTTTATTTGCTCCTGATTTTATTTTTGTGTCGTAATGCTAAAAAAAGAAGTGAATTGTTTACTTTAGTGGTGAATTAATACTGCTTCAATGACTCAGATTGACGATCAAACCCCTGAAATACGGAGGTTGATGCATGAACGTGGAGAGCGTTTAAAAGAACTTGCAACCATTAATCACACCACCCAGATTTTGCGCGAAGGGAAGCCTGTGGCCGAAACCCTGCAACAATTGGCCATGTTGTTTCCTCAAGGGTGGCAATATCCGGCCTTTACCATTGCCCGGATCATTTTTGATGGTCAGGAGTACCGTTCAGTAGGTTTTACTGAAACTGAATGGGTTCAGAAACAGCAGTTTGAAACCATCAGTGGAAAGAAAGGAAGTATAGAGATTTGCTATATCCGGGAGTTTGTAAATCAGGATGAAGGACCATTTTTAATAGAGGAGCGCCACCTGATTACCAACCTGGCCAATATGATTTCCGGCTACCTGAATAGCATGGAAGCACGTGCTATTCTCAAGAAAACACTCAGTAGTGCCGAGGATTCACCATCAGTATTGAAGGCGACAAATGCCCCTGAAATTTCAAGCAGGCAATTGTTGCAACGCTTCCTGAACAAAAGTAATTACGACAGAGATATCTATCACGACCTGATGCCCTTTAAAGTAAAGGAAATATTGCTGGTAGCTAATTTGTATGACGCCTATAGTATTGAAAAGGAGGGGCGTTTTTCCGAGCATGTATTGGGCGAATATCATCAGTTGAACCTTACCTCAATGCCCCGGATTACCGGAGTTTCAAGCGAAGAAGAGGTTTTTGCACAATTACAGGTCAAGCATTATGACCTGATCATATTTATGGTCGGCGTTGAAAAAAAGGTTCCGTTACAGATGAGTGAGAATATAAAGGCTGAATTCCCTTACATTCCTGTTTATCTTTTGCTGAACAATAATAAGGATCTGGCTTTTTTTAAGGGTCATCCTATGACCCAGCACATTGATCGAGTATTTGTGTGGAATGGTGAATCAAAGGTTTTTTTCGCCATGATTAAGCTCATTGAGGATAAGATCAATGTTGAAAACGATACACGTGTTGGATTGGTTCGCGTTATTCTGCTTGTTGAAGATTCACCCAAGTACTATTCGCGCTATTTGCCTTTACTGTATAGTATTGTGATGGAACAAACACGGCGCATCATTGAGGATGTGACTACGGATGAGCTTTATAAAGTATTGCGGATGCGTGCCCGGCCCAAAATATTGCTTGCGTCAAGTTTCGAAGAAGCCCGCATTATTATAGATAAATACAAGGATTTTCTGTTAAGTCTGATTACAGATGTAAAATACGACAGAAATGGCGAGCCTGATGAAAATGCGGGATTTCATCTTGTAATGTATGCCAGGGGTATTAACAACGAACTGCCTATCATCATACAGTCGGAAGACAGTAAAAATGCCAACCTGGCTTTTGAGTTGAAAACAACCTTTATCGATAAAAATTCCGAGACCTTAATTCAGGATTTTAAAAGTTTCATTACCCATTATCTTGGTTTCGGGAATTTTATATACAGGAACACCGATGGGGTTCAGATTGCTGTGGCCCGTTCCTTGAAGGAGTTTGAAAATTACCTCAAAGTTATTCCGGATGATTCCCTGCTTTACCATGCCCGAAAAGATCATTTTTCGCAATGGCTTATGGCCCGTGGAGAAATTCAGGTAGCCAAAATCATCACTCCTGCCAAAGTTACTGACTTTGAAAATACAGTTGAATTGCGCGAATATCTTTTTAGGGTCATTCAGCAATTCCGCAATGAACAGAATATGGGTAAGATAATTCCCTTTGAGCCATCAGCACTGAATGATGAGAGCAATGTGGTGAGTTTAAGTTCAGGGTCATTGGGAGGAAAAGGTCGGGGATTGGCTTTTATCAATACATTGATCTATAATTATGATTTTGAGCAATTGCTTCCCAACATAAGAATCAGGACACCCAAAACTTCCATAATAGGAACGGATGAGTTTGAATATTTTATCGACAGGAATAAACTTCAGGAGAGAGAGATTGAAAACCTTGACTATGAGGATGTCAAGAAGATTTTCCTTGAGGCCACGCTCACCGAAACGCTTATAAAAAGGTTAAGGGCATTGCTGAAGAACATAACCAAGCCTATTGCCATACGTTCATCAGGATTGTTTGAGGATTCGTTGATGCAGCCATTTGCTGGTATTTTCGAAACTTATCTGCTGCCTAACAATCACCCTGATTCAAACGTCAGGCTAAAGCAAACAATGGATGCTATAAAATTGGTGTACGCATCGGTATATTCCAAAATTGCAAGAGGATACATCAAGGCCATTAATTATAAGATTGAAGAGGAAAAAATGGCAGTGATTATTCAGGAAGTCGTAGGTAGTCAATATGGAAACGTTTACTATCCGCACATTAGCGGGGTTGCACAGTCCTATAATTATTATCCTTTTTCGCACATGAAACCTGAGGAGGGTTTTGCCGTAGCGGCTCTTGGGCTGGGAAAACAGGTAGTGGAAGGGGAGAAGGCGTACAGGTTCTCACCAAAGTATCCTGATGTTGAGATCAATACACCTGTGGATCAATTTAAAAATTCTCAGGTGAGTTTTTATGCGGTTGACCTGGGGAAGGAGCAGCTTAATCTTCTGGAAGGGGATATGGCGGGATTAATTAAGCTTGATCTGGATGATGCAGAACGACATGGTACACTCAGGCATCTTGCATCCGTATACGATGTGGACAACCATCGTATTGTTCCGGGGCTAACCCATGCCGGTCCAAGGATTGTTAATTTTTCAAATATTCTAAAATATAATTATATACCTCTGGCACAATCTATCGAAACAGTGTTGGATGTGGTGAAGGAAGCCATGGGTGCCCCGGTTGAAATTGAGTTTGCTGTTGATCTTAACCGCGATAAGGATCTCAAAGCATCCTTTTATCTGCTTCAGATAAAGCCTCTTATCGGAGGTATGGAAGATTTTAGTTTTGAACCTGAAAATCATGAGCAGGAACAGATTCTGCTGCTTTCAGAAAAAGGGATGGGCAATGGATTAATAAAAGATGTGACGGATGTTATTTATATTGACACCGCGGCATTTGATAAAACCATGACCCGTGAAATGGCCGATGAAATTGAACAATTAAATGAATATATGCGGATCAATGAATTGAAGTATATGTTGATTGGTCCTGGCCGCTGGGGGACCCGCGACCGGTGGATTGGCATTCCGGTGAACTGGCCACAGATTTCTGCAGCAAAGGTGATTGTGGAAACAAGCCTTGAAGGATATCCCCTGGATGCTTCATCTGGTTCGCATTTTTTTCACAACGTTACTTCCATGAACGTAGGCTACTTTTCCGTACAGCAGGAATTGCAGGGCTCATTTGTAAGATGGGATATTCTTGATAAACAGGAATTGGTGCAACGCACCACTTATTTTAAACATGTTCGCTTTGAAAAACCCTTGCAGATTAAGATGGATGGTAAGAAAAGAATTGCTGCTGCAATATGGGAGAAACCTGTTTCCGAAAGTTAGTGCTTGAGCTTATTATTTTCCGGCAAAGCGACAAGGACCTTGAAATATAATAATCAATTGAATTGAGCATTTGATTCAGGTTACTATAGTCAGGATGATTGGGCTTGTTTATTATAAATAGCCTGTGCGGCTTCATTCACTTTATAGTAAAGGCGTGAATGATGTATTATTATTTTAATGAGTAGCAGACATTGGGCTACAAACCATTGTTAATCAAATATTATTTGAAATTAATGCTTGTATTTTCAGGGTGTCAGTTTCAAAATTCTCATTATGCCAGAAAATCTGTGGCTTTGTCAAAAATATGATCAAACCCTGTGTTTACAAGGTTTTTATTCTCATTTAGTGGGAAAGGATTTTCATGGGTATAGGTAAAAGGGAAATCCAGGACTTCGGGGTGAGATTGGCCGAGCAACTCCATCATGCCGCGTGCAGGGATAACACTGTCTTTTTTAAGCCCAACAGCAGAAATTCTTGATGCCATTTTCTTGAATTTGTCAATTCTCCATCCGCTGAAATTTTCGCTGCTTATCATGGCCCTGAATGCCCTGCCCGAGGGTTGGTTGCATATCATATCAGTTAAAGGGCCTTGCTGTTTGATGTCTTTTTTTAATTCTTGTAAATAAAAGAACCTGAGCCGGGTAAAAGCTTCTTCGTCCATGATGAGTTTTGAAATTCCGTTCATGCGGTTGAAAGGTGCCCCGCCGCAGAATAAAAATAATCTGGAGTCCTTTAATGCACTATCTCCATAAGTGAGCATCATTATCTGTGATAAAAAAGCCCCTATGGAATAAGCAAAAAAGTCAATATTACAACCTTTACTGAACAGTGGATGATTTCCTGAACGGATGAGTTCGGCTAGCTTTAATATGTCCTTCAGACTCTGACTACCCGATGTAAAGAATCGCTCTGGTTTATTCGTTAACCTGAGACTCAGCGCCAGGTTGGCAAATGTTGCAGAGTGGTTACGGTGATTTTGTAAGCGGGTTTTATCAAGTAATGCTGACATCAATCGGGGATTGCTCCAATCAGAAGGTGAACGGTTCATATGAAAGGAGATGGGAAATAAAACTACGGGTCGCTGTAAGCGGGTAGCCAGCCGATAGGCCCAGGGCAGATATTTATTCCAGTTGCGTTCGTTCAGTCCGTGAAGCAAAATTATGGCCTGGTCAGAATTTTGGTTTCCCATCGGATGAATAACAGGGTAATCAAAATTCAAGTTTTCTGAAACCTGATCTTCTTCAATTTGTTCTACCGGTGAACTGAATCTCGGCTCATTTGGAAGCCGGATGTCCGAAGAAAGGGCATCTGAAGAGAATTTGAATTGGTCGATGTTTATCTGTAAATCAGGAAGGCTGATTTTCTGCGACTCCGTTTTCAGAATATTGTTCAGGGCCTTATATGAATCGGTGTAATCCATTTGTTTTTTCTGCAAAGGAAATACGGCATTTTAAAATACCCAAAAATAAGGGATTCAGGCCGGCTTTTTGGGCTTAAAACGACTATCTTGGGGTGAGTTCCGGATTATTGGGGTGAAATACTATGCTCCAAATTCCGTCATAAGTTTAACCATGTATATTTTATCCTGTTTTGACCTACCTTTGCATTAGGCGCCAATAACACCCCTCAATGTTCAACCTTCAAAGTCCTGTACCTGCATATCTCCTCGAAAAACGGAATATTGTTCATCTCATTCTGTTTACGGCTGCTTTCGCCCTTATATTTATTAATGTTTACGCACCCTTTGGTGTGGATGTCTGGTTCAATGTGTCCCGTTGGACATTGTTGCTTTATTCAAGCATAATTACCCTTACCGGTGTTTTGGTTGTGGTTATCAGCCGGATTATCATGTTTAAAACCCGGCATCGTTATAAACTTAAGGTAGGGCAATACCTGGTTTGGGTAATGGCGGAAGTTTTTTTTATGGGTTTGTTTTATACCCTTTACCAGAAACTTATACTGGGTGATTTAAGATTCTTCCCGGATTTGATGGTGATTTCTGCCCAAAATACTGCTCTGGTATTGTTGCTGCCTTATTCAGTGCTCTGGTTGTATTTTTCATGGAGCGAGAACAAACGGAAACTGGAATCCATTAATTCCCCTGATGAAACGGCACTTTTGATGGATATGGTGCATTTTCGTGATGAACGCGGCACACTTCGTTTGTCGGTGAAGACGGATATGCTCGTTTATCTGGAAGCTGCAGATAACTATGTGTATATTTATTATCTCGACGGTAAAAGACAAATCAGGCAGGTGTTGCGTAACAATCTGAAGAAATTAGAAGAAGAATTGGTGAGGACTTCGCTCGTCCGTTGCCACCGTTCCTATATGGTGAACAGCAACAGGGTAGTGCTGATTCGTCGGGAAAAAGAAGGCCTGGTGCTTGAACTTGATCTTCCGGAAAAACTAAATATCCCTGTTTCAAAATCTTATGTTGCTAATGTAATGCAGGTTTTTGTAAAGGAATAATCTATGTCAGCGCATAGTTGAACTAGGTCATAATTCCTTAAGTTTATAAATGGTTCAAACGAAAATTAAGTGGCATCCTGAAATCTTTTTGACGTTCCCTAAATATTCCAACCACCTGCTTCAGGTCGCCACAATTGCCGATTTATTTTTTACGAAGTAGTGGATTAACCTGTCAAAACAAAAAGAGGCTTGTTCTTTTGAACAGCCTCTTTTTGTTTCACTCCATTAAATAAATAATGAAGAAAATTACATCTTATTTAGCACTTACGTGGCTGAAATAGATCCCGTTTGAAAGTTGATCTGCTCCGTTATAGGACCCCTTTGTTGCAATTACTGTCAGTATATCACCAACAACAATACCTTCGTTAGCTATAAGGTATTTTCTGTCGTCGCCGGTTGCACCATAACCCGGATAACAGCCATACAGATAGATTTCACTGCCGTTGTCTGACAAATACAGATTACCATATGTTTCATTGGTGATTGATGTTATTTCACCGGTTATCATAAAGTATGTATTGGGGTCATCAGGTTTAGTCAGTACCTCTGCAATAGTAATTGGAGTTACAGGAATTGAGCTTTCCAGAACAGCACCACCTACTTGCGGGGTTCCTTGATAGGCGGCACGTTTTCCAACAATTGTGATAATGTCGCCTTCTTTTAGACCTAGTTGTGCAAAATCCTCGATGCCATAAACAAACGTTTCATCTGAGAAATCTCTCAGGTATAAATTGCCATATGTTTCATTGGCAATACTGGTAATAACACCTGCCAATCGATATTGTGTATCACCAACCGGAGCTTCAAGGAATTCTGCGATACTTGCATCAATAATCGCTCCTGTTTGACTCAGCGTTGTTTCTGTAGAATAGGTTTTAGACCCGTCTGTGGTGCGGAATATGATGGTAGTGTTGCGGTCTCCGCCGGTATTGGCAATGGCGTTGAATTTCACAACTACTTGTTCGCCAGCCGACTCAATTGACGCAATTGACAACCATGACTTGGCATCTTCAGGGATATCTACCGATACACCTTGTCCTTTGCAAGTAAGGTATGCTATGAATTCACCACCTTCGAGAGGAAGCGCTGCGTTTGCTACCGAATCAACTTTCACAAGTGACTTATTGATCCTGATAACTGTAACATTTACCAATTCTATTGTCGTCCCATAGGTGGTTTTAGGTCCTTGAACTGTTACTTCATCCCCCACTTCAAGTCCCCAACTTAAAAAGTTTTTCGTATCTCCTTTTTCGTCAAGGGTTCCATAGATATAAATAGAGCCTGTTTCATCCTCCAGGTACCAGTTGCCGTAAGTTGTGTTGGTAATTGCGGTACAAACCCCGGTTACCAGGTAAGTCTTGCCGTCAGGTCCGGCAATTACTTCCGCACATGTGGCAGGTTCAACTGTTGACAAACCCTGTATGATGTTAATTCTCTGAGTTTGGCCTCCGCTTTGGATTAAAATCTGTGCAGTACGACCATCGAGGGTTGATTCAGCTGAAAAAGTTAATACAGATTCACCGGCACTGCCTGAGGTTGAAGAGATTGTCAACCATGTAACTGAATCCTGGGTAGTAGTTACCTTCTCTATGGTCCAGCTATCTTTAGTGGTTACAGTAATGTCTGTAGAGCCTCCATCCACAGGGATAGACACGTAAGATGATGACACTTGAATTTCATCAAGCAATGTCATTGTTTCTTCATCGGTACAACTTGCCATCATGGCAAGTATTGCAATGAAAAGTGGAAATATTTTTTTTAATTTCATGATTATCAGGTTTTTTTAATCAGTTAAAAATATACTTGACTCCAATTAATGCGTACCAGCATTGACCCAAAGAGTAACTTTTGGTGAATGTTTCGGTGTTACCATTGATTGAAGAGGGTGTTGAGAATGTAGAATAGCCCTCAGCGTCAACGCCTTCGTATTTAAGGATACGGGCTTCGGAACCAATTTCCGGATTCAGATATTTAGCTACACCCCAATTGGAGTTAAAGAGGTTCATCACGTTTTTGATATCAAAACTAAGTTGCAGTTTGTGTTCATTATTGTTTGTTTTAATAGCAAAATCATGTTTGTAGCTGAAGTCGATGCGATGTACCCAGGGAGAGTAAACGCTATAAGCTTCTGCATACTTGCCTTGTTGGTTTTTCAAATAGTCATTGGCATGCACATAGTCCATAAAGCGGCTTTTGTCGTCTTCCGAAACAAAACGGAATTCGTTGTTTGCAACTTCATCATCAGTTGGAACATAGATTGCATCGTAGTTGTAGCCGTCGCTATTGATATCATTAACCATCATATATGAGTAGTTAGCTCCCCCGCGCCATGCTTCATAGATAAAGCTATAGTGGTTTCCGCTCTTGTCGTGGGCAGTAAGAAATGCTACAAGACGATCGGGCGTGGTGTATTGAGAATTGTGCAACTTAATGTTGTTAGGACCTTCTATTGTTGGAACGTATGTAAATGCTGATTCTGCATTTGATCCCGGCATACCTGTTACATCTTTGGTAGTAGTACGCGTATAAGATGCCATCACGCTAATCCAATCCTTGGGCTGGGCATTAATTATGATGTTGCCTGACCAGCCATAGCCACGGCTTGTGTTTTCCAATACGAATGCCTTTGTGCCTGTACGATAACCGTCAGGATAAACAGGACGATTGTCGACACCGTTGAAACGGGCAAAACCACCTACTGATGGAATACTCCAATCGGAAATAGAAACACCGTTGATCGTTTTATTGTAGATTCCTTCTACTGTTGCAGAGAATGGGAAAGATGTCGGGAATGCATAGTCAACAGCAAGTGATGTTTTCCATACTTGCGGCATTTTGAATTTTGGATCTACAGCCGCAATAGCAGACGGAACTGTTCCATCCTCGGGAGAAATAGTTGAAGGATATCCCAATGATATGAGCTTGTCATAAAGTGCAGCAATATTAGTATTTCCGTTAGCGT
The DNA here is from genome assembly GCA_034005265.1 of Lentimicrobium sp. GTDB lineage: Bacteria > Bacteroidota > Bacteroidia > Bacteroidales > Lentimicrobiaceae > Lentimicrobium. The sequence goes on along the minus strand of JAVEVB010000061.1, from coordinate 556 downwards.
CAGTAACAAGACCGCCGGCAAAATCATCCATTGTGAAACCCATTCTTGCTGCGTTCGCTGCATTTATCTGAGCCTGATACTGTACCATTCCACCGTTGGTAGGCATATTGGTAAAGAATACAAGGGGTAAATTACCCGAGAAAAGACCGGTACCTCCACGAACTTTCAAGCTCTTATCGCCATATGCATCCCACACAAAACCGACGCGGGGAGAGAAGATGATATTTGCATCAGGCCACTCTCCTGTGTTGATATTGCGACCGGAATAATCAATGTCATAGATAGCATTGTTTGTAATCAGGTCATTATTATTGAAGAAAAGGCCATCTATACGAAGTCCGTACGAAAGTTTGAAGTTATCCCTAACGCTCCAATCATCTTGCCCGTAAATTCCAATTTTGTTTGTTCTTATACGAGCTGCAGGATTTTTCTCTCCGTCATAACCATAAGTTAAGTTTACAATTTCAGGTGCTGCTCCGTTTAAGAAGTCATCAAGGCTTAAGTAGCGATAGTATCCTGTACCGTTACGCATATAAGCATTATCTGCCATCTTATA
>JAVEVB010000128.1:0-4182 GCA_034005265.1 Lentimicrobium sp. | reverse complement strand
TCGGAGCGTCAATGGCGAGATATTCTAGGGGTTTTAAAAACACGCGCTGACGCGCTCGACCTGGGCTATTTACAAAAATGGGCAGACGAACTCGAAGTAAAGGATTTATTGGAACGGGCTTTAAAAGAATTGGAATGATATTTCAAAAACTTAAAAAACATCTTTTTTTCTGCATTGTGATACGAAGCTTATGTACAGGTATAAATTGTGACCGGTGAAGCAGTTGGAGAGATTTACGTTCGGATGAAAAATGGAATAGCCAATTGTGCTCACCAAAAATGGGGAATGCTTTTTCTTTGTGTATATAAAGGGCAAAACCCTGATCATAGTATGCTAAAATAAAATTAATGGAAAGAATATTGATTAACCCGGAAATCCTGCAAGCTTACTGCCAGAAGTACCATATTCGCAGTCTGGCGTTTTTTGGTTCAGTGAACAGAGACGATTTCGGACCCCATAGTGATATTGACGTTCTGGTTGAATTTGAAGAAGGGCATACCCCCGGTTTAGACTTTTTTAAGATAGAAGCTGAATTGTCTCGTATTATGGATCATAAGGTTGACTTGCAAACCATTAAATTTTTAAGTCCAGACATCCTTCAAAACGTGCTTTCGGAGGCCGTAGTTGTTTATGAGCAAGCATGACCCTGAAATCGCATTGCGACAGATTCTTTCCCATGCAAGAGAGGCAGTGGCAATCCTAAATGGGAAAACCCGTCCCATACTTGACAGCAATCGGATTCTCAACCTTGCTTTGACAAGATTACTGGAAATTATTGGCGAAGCTGCGAAGCGCGTTCCAGACTCTGTTCAAGAGAAATACCCAGACTTACCCTGGCTTCAAATGATCGGCCTGCGAAACCGGTTGATCCACGGGTATGATAATGTCGATTTCGATATCCTTTGGATAATTGTTACTCAGGACTTGCCAATATTGATTACCCAACTTGAAAGTATCCTGGAAGCCAAATAAGACATCCATGAGATTAGTGAATTATTGAGGAATGTAAAGATTCGGTTTTTATTGATCGGATTGATAGTGATAAATTCCAACCAGTGCTTGTCGGTGCGCGCTGAATAGTGGGGTTTTACTAACAAGTAAGTGCTTTCATGAATACGAGATCTCTTTTGTGTTGCCAAGTGTGAGATATTTGTAAATTCAGCGTTGCAGTGTGTATAAATGAATTTATTTACATGTTGGTGCTTGAATTAAATTAAGGGTACAAATGGAAAAAACTTCCATTGATTGGTGTGTCAAATTTGAAAATGAATTCATTGAGAGAGATTTTTTGTCCACCCTTTCTTTTTACCCTGTCTTTTTATCCTTGAAAAGTTAACTTAATATCGTTTCTGTAATGAACACCAAAGGTTGCATTTCAGTTAATTATGTTATACTATTGTCAAATGTGCTTACACTGTAAGTATTGGAGAACGTATGATCAGAAAATTATTCAAAACCGGAAATAGCGTTGTCCTTTCACTTCCAAAGGAAGTGTTGGATGACCTTGGTGTTAAGGTCGGGGAAAGTATTAACCTGGAACTGGACAGCGAACAACGGCGAGTGATTTTAACACCGGTGGAAAAGCCAATTGCTATTGCGGGGGTCAATGAGGATTTCGCCAGGCAGGTGGATGCGTTTATCCAGCAATATCGTCCTGCATTAGAAGAATTGGCTAAATAAGGTTATCTCAAGGTATAAAAAAGCGAGCATTATGGAGTATTATCTCACGCCTGAGCAAGTGCTTTTCCTTCATAGTCGCCTGATTTCTGTTATCGGTGGAGGTCATGGTGTCAGGGATGTCGGAATGCTGCTTTCGGCTTTAGGTAGACCACAGGCAACCTTTGACGGAAAAGATTTGTATCCGGATATCATGATGAAAGCTGCTGCATTAATGGATTCTTTGGTTCGCAACCATCCTTTTATAGATGGAAACAAACGTACTGCAATCACAGCATCGGCAATGTTTTTAAGGATGAATGGCTATCTTTTATATGTTGAGAATATTGAATTGGTCCGCTTTACCTTAACCTGTGATCAATCTCAGCTTTCATTAGAGGAGATGGCAGAGTGGTTCAGAAAATTTTGCAGCGAAGTTGTATAGGCACTTTCCGATCTCTGTACCAGGCAACCAGGTTCAGCTGTTAGTCATATATGGAAAGTCGAGGGTTGAGCCGTTCTGATTTGATTAAATATCTGATCAGCAAGGAACGCGTTTCAGAAGTGCTCAACCGTAAACGCGGACTCTATCTTCAAATGATCCAGCGACTACATATTGGACTTGGCATTCCTGCAGATCTTTTGATTGTAGTGCGAAACCAATAAGCTATGTCATCGGCGAAATCGTGAACCAACCAGTATTCACAGGTATAAATTCCGACCGGTGAAGCAGTCTAAGGGTTTTTAGTTCGGATGAAAATGATCCCTGATAATTATAAACCAGGAATTTTTAATATTAATCAAAGTTACCAATATGGTAACCTTGTGATATAATCTTTTTATGAGGATCATTAGTCGCCGCATTCTTCGAGAATTTTGGGAAAAGCACCCGGATGCAAGTGTTCCTCTGCAGGCGTGGTTTCGTGATGTTGAGCAAGCAACCTGGAAGACTCCTGTTGACATCAAAACGGTTTATAAGAACGCCAGTTTTATTGCCAATAACAGAATTGTGTTCAACATCAAAGGAAATCATTACAGAATTGTGGTGGTGGTTGTGTATCAACATGGAGTGGTTTATATCCGATTTGTTGGAACACATAAAGAGTACGACAGGATTGATGTGACTACAATTTGAGGAGATTGAAAATGGAGATTAAACCAATTCACAGTGAAGCAGACTATCAAGCAGCACTGAAAGAAATCGAGAAATTATTCGATTCTCAGCCAGGTACAACGGAAGGCGACCGGATGGATGTGCTGGTTACTCTGGTTGAGGCATATGAAGTAAAACACTTTCCGATCCCTGAGCCGGATGATCCAATTCAGGTAATTCAATATTATATGGAAAGTCGAGGGTTAAGCCGTTCTGATTTGATTAAATATCTTGGCAGCAAGGAACGCGTTTCAGAAGTGCTAAACCGTAAACGTGGACTCTCTCTTCAAATGATCCAGCGATTACATATTGGACTAGGCATTCCCGCAGATCTTTTGATTGGAAAACAGGCTAATAAAGCTACGTCAGTCGCCAAAACACTGACTGATTCGACTTTACGGGTATAAACACCGCATACTGAAATAAACACATAGTATCGGTAAAATCACAAAATACTCTCCATACCCACATAGGTCATTATTGTTGCATTGAATCAAGACTGGCTATAATTAATGGAATGACAAAATTTGAAATCTGGTTGCTTTGATCATTTTTTGCAAGTAGAAATTAAAATTTTTGTTTTCAAAAGCGATTACACCCAAAGATCGGGGATTAATGATGACCATTTCAGCAAAATATGTTCACACCAATATCATCGCAGAAAATTGGCAGTTGCTTTCCAGTTTTTACCAGGAAATCTTTGGATGTGTCCCCGTTTTACCAGAACGCGATCTTTCTGGTGATAAACTCGAAGCCGGATCAGGCATTCCTGGAGCTCACTTGCGCGGTATCCATTTACGATTGCCGGGGTATGGTGATAACGGTCCTACAGTAGAGATTTTTAACTACAACTTTCTTGAGGTCCGTAACGAAACAGCGGTAAACAGACCCGGTTTTGGACATATCGCATTTTCGGTTAAGGATGTAGAATTCGCCCAAAAAGCAGTGCTAAAGGCTGGCGGAAACGCTGTAGGTGAAATTGTTACGATTCAGGTTTCTGCCGAAACAAAAGTAACCTGGTGTTATGTTACTGATCCCGAAGGCAACATCATAGAGTTACAATCATGGTCAAACTAGAAATACCAACCTGTAAAGCGTGCCGACAAGTTTTTCCTCCTTATTAGCTTTTTCCACAAACACCCATGATTTCTCATTGTCCGCAGGGAGACAATCGCTTTATCTATCTCTGCACGGGTTGCATTAGCCTCCACAGTACTAGCTTAGTCTTCGACGTATCGGTCTGTAAGATTGGCAATAAAATTAAAGCTTATACCTTTCGTTGAAAGGATCTTTTTATTTTCATTAAAATATTTGAGGTGAAGGAAAATGCTAGGCGATGAGTGTGGCATCGCATTCAATTATGATCGGTGCTG
>JAVEVB010000127.1:0-4203 GCA_034005265.1 Lentimicrobium sp. | reverse complement strand
ATTCTCAGATAGATCCAAAAACAACAATCAATCAATACTTTCATATGAAACTATTGATATCTTTTAAACCTTTTCTTTTCCATAGTGAGTACAAAATTAAACTAATAAGGCTTTAACCCGGAATACTCACTATGGAAGAAAACGCTATTTTAACCATTGCCGTTTTAGGAGCATTTAATTTAGGTTTACTCACAATTATTTGCTGGATACGTTCAGTAAAAATTCCGGCTTTTTTCTGGTTGGGATGGATATTCTTCCCACCCACTTTGGCCATCATAAACAACACCCATTTTTTTCTTGGAAACGGGAATATTATTTTACAACACATCACCTTATTGCTGAATGTCTCCTGGGGAGCATATTTGTACTTGTTTTTTCAAAACCTGAAAAACCCGGAACAAAGAAAAACAAAAATCAACTGGCTTCTATTTACACCTTCAATCCTTTATATTCCCTTTATTATTCTTACAATCATTGATTCAACACTGGCTGAAGAAACAATTCTCAAATTGCATCACAATGAAATGAACTTTTTCAGTTTGTTTTACAATTTTCTGATTTGTATATATGCTATTGCGGTTAATATCTTGCTGCTGATAAAAGAAATCAGAACAGAAAAGACGAATGACACAGCAGGTAATCAAGCTTTAAGAGAAAGAAGAGAAATGCTCTCATTGATGCTGGTTCTACAATTGTTTGCCTTTGTACCTTTTCTATTGAAAGCAGATATCGGATACATCATCTTGTACATGCCGGTATTCGGACAAATTTTCTTTATTTATATGTTCCTGAGGTTATCGAATTCGACATCCGCCCTGATACAATTTTCTTATGTACAACCAATAAAAGATCTTGAAACTACTTTCATTATCAAAAATTCGGCAAAATACGCGAGCATTCATGTTGAAGAAGAGAAAATCAATACGATATACAAAGAAATTGTCACACTGATGGAACACAGAAAACCATATATCGCTATGAATTACAGTCTCACAGCTATGTCTCATGAACTTAACATTCTCCCCAACATCCTTTCGATGGTTATTAATAAAAAATTCAATACAAATTTCAGGGATTTTATCAATAGTTATCGAATCAGACATGCTTTAACCTTACTGGATGACTTTGAGAAAAAGAACCTGACCATCGAAAGCGTTGCATATGAAAGCGGTTTTAACAACAGAACCAGTTTTTACAATGCATTCAAAAAACAAACAGACAAATTACCTTCAGCGTATCTCAAAGAAAAGGTTAATTACAAGGCGAATAACCAATTCCCCTGATGTGTTATTGCATTAAGTACACTTTGTTTGCCTCAGTAATGTAAACCAGATTTTCACCCAGCATATCCATATCAACAACAGTATTATCCAAATCAACAATCTTAATAAGTTTGCCGGTTTTGGCATCTAAAATGAGCATCTGGTTTATCCAGTTCTTTTTTACTTTAGCGCCACTTGCCAGATAAACCATTTTATCTCCGGCAGCCAGGAATTTTCCATGTGACACTTTAGTCGCCAACGTTGATCCCATACCCGGATAACGCACTCCTCTCAAATCAGGAATCCCTAGTTTTTTGTTATATTCCCACAGTTTTTTACCTTTTACATTAAAAGAAAGCACAGAGCCATTGGTTGCTACAAAAAGCTGATTTTCATTTTTAACAAGTGAACTTACGCCGGTCTGACCATTTACATCCACAAAACTATCCCATTTTTTATCCAGATCTTCATTGATACAATACAACCTCGCTGTACCTTCTTTTGTGTTTTTTTGTCCTACCGGAGCATTTGCTACAAAAATAAAATGTTGAAAACTTATTGGTGCTACGGTCATAACCGGAAGCGATTGTAACATTCCGTATTGTTCTTTACTCTTTAACATTTTTCCATCCAGCCCTATTTTAGTCAGTTTGAAAGGCGCAGCATTGATAATTTCATTCTTCAGAATCAATGGTTGGTTAGGAATTGCATGTTCCTTAATTGTTTTTCCCAGCAAAAACTTTTCATTGCAATACGTTTGTGATTTAAGATTACCTGTACCTGCATCGAAAATATACAACGAATCATTACTCGATACCGCAACAATTACATCATTGATTGCAGGCGTCGACAATTTAGAACTGGCATTCAACCGGGCACACCACAACTGATTACCCTTAGAGTCAAACATTTCGACCGACAAACCATTGTACATCACCTTATCCCACAGTGAAGAAAACGCACTAAGTGGCTGACCCTTTTTTCCCTCCACATTATAACCAGAACAAACCAAACCGGTTGAGGTGCACTCGATGAGCCGACAGGTAACTTCAGGTAACACTTTCTCCCATATAACCGACATATCTGCAGGTTTCAATGCGGCCATCCCTTTCTGGCCGGCAACATATATCACGTCATTACCTGCTTTCAATGAGGTAAGATTACCAATGTTCAGGTTTTGAGAAGCAACGAACACACCCTGAAGAAAAACAATAAGCATTAACGATTTTAAGATTACCCTTTTCATGTGATTTTTAATTTATAAGTTAAACCAATTTTATGTGATTATTCATTCAATTATATTAGCATAAAAAGTCCCTTCAAAATCAAAATTACCACCAACATTAAATTTAATGTAGCCTTTTACTGTGGTACCAGACAGTTCAGTAATTTTCGCATAATACAAATCAGGATTAGGTGTTGCAGTGCTTACACTGGGATAACCATATTCATCCGCATAACTTCTGAGATATACAGTTGTAAATGCTGTTCCACTTGTAGCTCCACCAACGGGATAATTTTTATTAATCTCCAGATTTCCCGAAGAATCATTAATATAAAAATCAATCGAAAATCCGGGACGGGAACCCATCGTTATGAGTGTTAATTGTTGGTGTGCCGGTTTATTATTTTCAGCAGGATAGTCGGTCAGTATAACCCTGGAGATTGCGAGTACAGTATCTTTTCCATTAATTTTTGCCGCTATTGTATTTACACCGGCAGCATTTTGTTCATCCTCAGGATTATTAACTTCTTCACAAGCATAAAAACCAAAAAATGCGACAGATAAGAAAAACAGAATAGAAAAAGTTGATTTCATAATAATTAATTTTAATATAATTAGTTGTGTATTACATATTGCTGCCAAAGTTATCAAGTCACATAATGTTTCTTGTTAACTTTTATAAATGTTGACAAAAAAAAGCTGTATCAGGATTTACCCGATACAGCCAGCTGACTTATTATTTACATTTCAACACAACAGATCGTCTCCGATGCTGATAAAATGATTATTTCAGTTTAAGCAGTTTTTCAATTTTGCCTTTAAAATCAATATTTTCCATGAAGCCTGTAAACTCCTCTGCACCCGGTCCGAATGCAAAAACAGGAACTGGTATTCCAGTATGACCTTTTGATGAAAAATGAGCCTTCACCTTTCCTTCATTCATATTACCATTAACAAGAGTAAGCCCGCCACATTCATGGTCGGCAGTAATAACAACCAGCGTATTTCCATCCTTTTCAGCAAAATCAAGCACTTTTCCGATTGTTTTATCAAAATCCAGCATCTCTCTTACAATCATATCAATATCATTGCTATGTCCTCCCCAGTCAATCTGCGAACCTTCCACCATCAGGAAAAAACCTTTTTTATTTTTGTCCAGTATATCAATAGCAACCATTGTTGCATCAGGAAGCAGATCACCACGTTCAGGCATAGGAGGCGGCTGATCTTCATGAATTAGTCCTGCCAACTTCCCCGAATTTATCTTTTTCACTTCATCCAGGTCAAAAGCAACCTGATATTGTTTATCTTTTAATTCCTGAATGAGATTTCTACCATCTTTTCGTGATTCAAAATATTTTCTTCCACCACCAATAAAAACATCAATATCTGTTTTTAAATAATCGGCTGCAGCTTCTTCATACATTTTTCTGTTTATTTGATGAGCAATAAAAGTAGCAGGCGTAACATAGGTTACAGCACACGAAACAACGATACCTGTTGCCAATCCATTGCGATCAGCCTGCTCCAGAATACTTTCCACTGCAACAGAATCAGGACTCATTCCAATCATTCCATAATTTGTCTTTACACCGGTAGCGAGGGCGGTTCCGCCTGCACCCGAATCCGTCACAAACCGGTTAGCGCAATATGTTTTTGAATAACCTACGTGTTTACAACGTTCTAATTCGAGCTTATTTCCATTGGTAACCATGG
>JAVEVB010000126.1:0-4237 GCA_034005265.1 Lentimicrobium sp. | reverse complement strand
GGCTATTGGCTGTTGGCTCTTGGCCTCGATGTATTGGGCGAAGGTGATAAATGAAAAACCCCGCGCGAGCAGGGAGTTCAGGAGTTTTTCGTATGTTTTGAAAGTGAAATCCATCATTCATAATAGTCAAAGAAAACTAGATTGTCAGGATTGCTTTGGAAGCCGATTCCATGGATTGCATTTCCTTAATCTTGTAATCTCTTCTGGCGGTTTCGAGCTGTTTATTCATTTCAGTAATCAATTTTACGTGATCAGCAGTATTTAGTGTTACCAATTTACCCTCTGATTTGGCTGATCTTATTAACGAGGCGGTAATACTTAATGATTTATTCATTTTCAGTGTTTTTTAAGTTTTCTAAAAAGATCTTAAAAGGTGTCAAAGGTAAAGAGATTTTTGTTAGGACTTCATTTTCACCTTCGAAAAATACCACATTATTTTGATAAGCGCCAACTATAATGGGTTTATTGTCAGCAATATTTGGTTCTGTTGCATCTAAAATCAATAAACCACTGCGTATTTCATTGACGATTTCTTCTTTTGAACCTATCTCAACGATCCAGATAAACTTAGGCATAGGCTTTTCGAGCATTATTTCTTTAAGTGGATCAACCATCGAACTTAAAGCAAGATTATGCTTAAATGATCTGCTTGATGCCAGAAAGATTTTCAAACAAACCGTAGAACATGATTCTAAAGGAAACGGACCGTTTATCAGAAATTCCAGCGTAAAATTTCTTGCCTCAACTGCTTCAAGATAAATTTTGGGATATAGTGGGACTATTAAGTGTTTTATTTTCACACTCTTCCACAACTCAGGATAGTGTTTAACAGGTAATTCGGTTGTGGCCAATTGGTAAGGAGGGTGATTGTCATCAATAAAGACATATTCAGCAGTGCTGCTATTTAAATCAAACAGGGTTATTTGTTTCTCCCGAAGTTTTTGATGCTGATGTTCCTTTAAGTGTTCAAAGTTAACAAATTGTATTTGGCTGTGTTTTTTACCGACAATCAAAACAGCATGACCAATATTATTGCTCTGGTCAGCATCAAAATCGTCCAAACCAGCTATTAAAGGTATTCCGCTGTTAATGTACATATCAAGCAGTATTTCGAATTCAGCTGAATAGGCTTTTTTAGCATAAACCTTACACCCAAAGCCCAGTTCTTTCAATGCGTAAGAGATTTGATAAACAGAAAGGCCGTTTGAGGGTATTTGTCTTTCATAAGCCATTTGGCGCAACAAGTCGTGAATATAAGAGGGTTTAACCGGCTTATAATCAGGGTATTTTGTTCCAAAATATTCCATTATGGCCCAGATCGTTGTTTCTGCACAGCTATGTGTTTCACCGTCCTGAGATGCATGAGGAAAGCCTTCGACTTCCAGTTTTATACCATTGGCAGTAGAATTTATTCGTACCGGACAATACCCAAAGCTACTCACATCAAAAGCCTGGGGATTTATATGATTTCTACCAAGAAATGATGGCTCTGTTGGTCTCAGAATAAAAAACCCCATGTATGTTTTCTGAAGGTTTTTGATTGCTTCGGCTTCTCTAAAATCAGATTTTTCTATTTTGGCATTAAAAATGGAGACTTTGATGCAGTCTCTGCTATATCTGCCATATTTAGAAGAATAGTAAAGGTAAAAGCTATCCCGGTAAATTCTGTCCACATAAGGATATTCTATCAGATAATAATTCGTTTGCTTCAATTGTTGTAGCAGCATGCTTAACGATTTTTCAATCTGGGCTGGAATTAATGCGCTATCCAGTTTAAAAGTGTCTCCTATCACCTGCGCTAAAAAGCCGGAGAGTTTACTATGGGCAACTATGTAATACCGGAAAGACATAAGGGCGATAATTCAAAGATAAATATGTAGGTGTTGCTGTTGATTTGTTGCGTTATTCAGGCTTTTGATGGCTCATTGTGGTTCATAGTTTGACTTTTGAACGCCAGTGCTTACTTATCTTCATTAGTTTTACACTTAGGAGGCTAAGCAGGACGCCCAGCCCATTGGCCAACAGATCATTCACATTGAAGGCCCGCCAGGGCAAAAAATACTGCAAGCCCTCGGTGCCGGCTGCGAAGAGCAGGCCGAGGAGGAGCCATGGCAGGGTTTTGATTTTGCATGCCTGCCTGAAAAATGCCCAGGGCATAAACAACAGGATGTGTAAGAAATAATCGCCACGGAGCTGGAGGATGGTGATGTTGTTGAGGTTATCGGATGTGTTAAGTGGCAGGGTCACGAGCAAGATTATTAGTGCTACATAAGCTGCAAAAGGCCATTTCTTTGTGAATAGCTTTGCAATCATTTGAAATTGTACTGGTAATCCGGATTTTCTTGCATGATTTTTTTGCTATTTGGATAATTCTCAATAAACCATCCCAAGAAATCAGTAGGGTTTATGAAGTTTTGAACCATCAAATCTCTGTTTTGAGTAGCTTGTTCCTTCAAATCTTTGTTTTGAATTATTTGTTCAAGGTATTCGTAAACACCATCGCCTGAAATAAAGTGCTTTAAAATGCCATGATCTTGTTCAAGTTTTAAGTAGCACATTAGTGGTAGTGAGTTAATATATACTACCGGTGTGCCGAGTAGTGCACTTTCAGACGCCATTGTGCCGCTTTCACCCACGAATAAAGAGGCAAAGGCTAAGGCATCATGCATACGATGTGAAGGTATTTTAATTTGGAATTCAGCAAACTCTTGCTCAAGTTCTCTTTCTGCTGAAATAAAAACTTTGTATTTCTTGCTTAATAAATTAATGATTTTTCTCTTTTGTGTAAGAGATAAGCCATGCTGATTCACATCATGAAAAGCATTCCATGACACAAACCTTACAATTGCATATTTTGTTTCTGGAGTAATATCGAGCAATTCATAAATGGATGGATCAGGAAAGTAGTATTTTGGATGAAGATAAAAGTATTCAATTGTGCAATCAAGCCTGATGTGCTTTTTACCTAAATCATTCTGATAAGTAGCCGGAGTAAATATCACATCAGAAAACGGATATGTAATTATTTTATGTGTTTTATCTGTGTGTTCTGTGTCATTTAGAGCGAGATGAGGTTTATTCATTAGCCTTGCTACCTGCGCTGCATAAGGAGAGCTAAAACTTAAGAATAAATCAGGTTTAAATTTTAAAGCAGCCTTAAGCATAAATAAATCAGCAGAAAACATATACCTAACTTTACCAATACTTGTATCGCTACCTACTCCCCGGTTTAATGAATCTATACCATATTTTGTAAGTAATTGTGCAATTACTTCACGATCACGTGCAATGATCAGAAATTTATGATTTTTTAAAGCTAGTTTTTTCCACAAATTTCTGAAGTAGTGCACATGGCCTGGATGGCCAATATCAATTAGGAGATTCATTAATAATATTGTTACTGTTTAATTGATTTTAGAATAAACTTCAATCCATGAATAAAGCTAAATTCTTTGAAAATTATGTGTCTAAAATACTGCAAAAAATCAAAGATTTTAAAAAAGAATATCTGAAAGAATTTCAAATTAACTTGTTCTTCAGCATAGCTAACTTTATAATTATGTTTCAATAATTGCGAATAGCATATACCCTCAATTTTTTTTATTTGCTCAGTGCTTAGCTGGTTTAGATAGTTCTTGTTATTGTTTGATTTAATTTTCAATAACCCCTTAGCTGATCCAAATTTTTCGCTTGGTTTATTGAGAGTTAGCATATTTTCGTTAAATTCACAACCTATAAATTCACATACCTGTTTAAGTACTATATTAGGATGCTCAATAAGATATTCATAATATATTTCCATGTAATCTGCCCCTAAATCGCTTTTTGTTTTGGTACTTTTTGTAATATAGAAATTCCACTTATGAGCCGAACCACTTAGACTTTTTCCCCAGGTTTTATAAAAAGAGAGTGCCACATTTCTTGGATCTCTTATGACATGAATAAATTTTGAATCAGGAAAGTGTTTTTTTAAGAGAATCATTTCCTTAAGATAGCTGGGGGTTTTATCACCCCAAATTGATAATTTCTCATTACTGATAGGATAATTTGAATAATATTTTAATACCTGCTCTATACAGATTTTCATAGATGAACAATCTTTGAGATTTTCTAAAAGGTATTCCTCTGTTAAAATAATACCCTCCATTTTCATCCGCATAAAGAATGTGGATTGCTTAAGTTTTTTGTAAAATTTTTCTATATTGAGTTTGTTATCAATAAAGTATTCATTTTCATG
>JAVEVB010000125.1:0-4264 GCA_034005265.1 Lentimicrobium sp. | reverse complement strand
TCAGCAGGTGGGCAAACGCCTTTATTTCAACCACCACCTGACCTTCCACCAGTAAATCCAGGTAAAAAATCCCCACCTGTTCACCATCAACCTCCACCGGTACAGGATGTTGATCTTCAACCTCAATCCCCAGGTTAATCAATTCGTTTTTCAGAGCGCGTTCATAGATCTCTTCCTTAAAACCTGGTCCGATCTTATTATGAACGACCATAGCCGCCCCATTTATCCGATATGTCAGGTCATTCCCTGTTGCGTCGACGATAAGCTTACTCATTGTGATGCTCTCCTGAACGAGGTTGGTTTATCACTTAATCATAGCAGAAAAAATTTGATCATTAAAATTTAATTTGTACCCTTTTAAACTAATGACCCCATCAAAGAAGTTATTCGTGGCAATATTCGTTTACAAAGTACCGTTGTGGTATTCGTTTATTCGTTTATTCGTTCCTTATTCGTTGACGGCCACCACATTCTTAGATCGGATCATTCGAGCAGCCCCAAAAGCGCTTGCCTTGATTCGGCCCGGATTTAGCTGATCTCCTCACCACGATGTACTTTGCGAAGCACCTGTAGCGTAGCGGAAGGGCAGTGAAGTGAACGGTATCTCGGACCCGCATTTTGTACATCTGGGTGTCGTCCAGGCTTGTTGTGGTTTGTCGTCCGGGGGCAGCGGTTGGCTGGCATCCAGTTGGGTGTACGGCTGCAGCACTGCCTGGACTTCCTGCAGCGAGTAGTTATGCTTGACCGGCACCCGTAGCAGCGGAATCCTGGCTGCTTTAAATACCTGATCCACAAACTGATCGCGCTCCTGGCGGTCATTGCGCTGGTGGCTTTTATCGTCCAGTTCGATCTCCAGGATGGGACGCACGGTTTTTGGGTTACAGAGTAAGAGACGATTGTCAATCAAGTCTGTATTGGTCGCTGACTAAACAAGGAAATTGGGGTTGATAGCGAAGTTTAGGTTTCAAGATCATGCTCAAAAAGGCTTTTGGATTGACAATTAAGAGGAATAATTATTGTAACAGATGATCATCTTATATATCAAACAACAGTATATCGCTGAAATTTATGCTAACAAACAAACTCAGCAATCGTAACTTTGTACTGATAAGAACAACCATTTCAAAGCAAAACTTGACTTTTATGATAATGACAAGAAAAACTAAAACCTTCTACAATCGATTCCAAACAGTGAATGTGCAGTAATTTAGGTTTGATTTGCTCATAGCCAACAGATTATCCAAAGTTGCGTTTTTTTGATTTGTTAATGGATTGATCCAAATTTCAGATAATATCTCCTAAGTGAGCAAGTAGCGTTTCCAGTGTAATCCATGATGGAGAATTTATTTTTTGGAGGTTTGTTTATTGTTGATAAAAGCCTTTCCCTGAGTTATATCCAAACTGGCTCGATAAAGAAAAGGAATTTTATAGGTATCGCCTACGGATTCAAAAAAGCCAATATCTACCAGCGCCCGAGCATAGAGGCGAGCTTGCTCCACCTCAACGTGAAACAAATTTGCAAGACTATGGTCATTATGTTCCGCCTTTCTATTACGAAATGCATTTATTAGAACTTTTATGTCTTGGGCATATTCAGCTAGAAGTGTATCTTCCAATCGCAATTTACTAAGTCTTACAGATGCTTTCTTAATCGAATCTGCTTCTATTAACGGAAATCCTATTTCAAAATCGCTTGAACTCCTACGTTCTTTTCTCAACTGCTCTTCCTGAGCTAAAATACATAAATCAATCAAATTTCTTGGAGCTTTTATACCGCTTCCATCTCTGATTTGAGTAAGCATCCAATTCCAGGTAAGTTGACCCCGTTTCGGATCCATTTTGTTTGGAAAAAGGATAGAGAACAAACGTGTACTATGAACTCGTCCTAATCCAAGGGTGCGAAGAAGTTCATGATTATTGCGTATTCTCTGACAAATGAGTGCCATTAAATCTTCATCATCCCAAGTAATATCGGTCTTTCGTGCATTAACGTGTGTAAGATTTACAAACCCGCCTTGAGTAATTTTTCGAAATAGATCAGTTCGCACAAAAAGCTTTATTCGGATATGGGGATACTCAATGATATCCATGAATGATCGGATTAATGCACGAAGGGCGGGAATTTCGATATCTGGCCTGCCGATGAAGGATTCATCCAAGCGGTCCATTACCACCCAAACGGTTAAATTATTGTCATTGAGGACAGACTCTAATAATTCGTAAGCATGACGGTGGGAAATTGTTACTTCGTTTGAATTTTCTTTTTGTCTCGTTTCGGTTTCACCAAATTCGACTTTGGGTGAATAGACCGGAAAACCGAATTCATTTATAGTGATATCCATACCAACGCTTTTAGGACGAGCATAATCCCGTACCCAACCCATTAAACGCGGAAAAACACTTCCCGCAGAACCATCATGACTAAGGAGCCCAATATTTGAAAGCAATGATTCAAGCTGATAAAAATTTTTTGAAGCAGGTTTTTGATGATTTTTTATTACCCAGTTGAATATCAGAGATAAAAAATAAAGCTTCCAAATAGTTACATACTGACCCTCAGTTAATTTTTCCTCTTCACTAAACCGGCGAAAAAGTGGTTCGCCTGTAGGATTTACTCCAGCTATGATTTGGATATTTCTTAATTCATTGTGACTATTTTTACACTGCTGTAAGTATTGGTAAATGGCAGTTTTTCCTGTTCCTTTACCCCCAGTAATCATATCGACGTTTCCTCGAACAAGCTGATTGAATGTATCAGTTATTAAAAAATAATTAGATAGTCCCTGGTCAAATTCAGCTACTGGATTACCTAAAGTTATTTGTTGAAGTACGTCTCGCTTAAGCATAAATTCTACTCCTCATAAAAATTTACCAAACATAATCGTCCAAGAGTATAATTCAAAATTTTGAAAAATCGGGTTTTCAATCATTTGGATGATCTCATAATGCAACCTTTAATATGTTGCTTTCACAGCAACCGCTGAGAAATTCGGGGATGAATATAACACACAAAATATTATTTAGTCAATTAAAAAAAGTTTCACAACCGAAAAAGCGCAAAGTATATAAATAGTATACATGAGAAGGATGTTGTTGGATGAATGCGTGGTGATGGATCTTGATGGAGAAGATTGGAGACGGAGGACGGGAGACTGGGAAGATCTCTCTTCGGCCGCCTGGTATCGAAATTGATTCTGGCTGCTAAGACCAACTTTCAAAACGCTTTTGACATTCATTCATTGGCAACCTGGCCCCTTGATCGAGCATTTTTCGAAGAGCTCTGGCAGTCTGGTTTGCAGAAAGAATCTGATGGATAACCATTTCATCCAATATCCATAACACCCCATGAACAGACAACCCTTGTGCCCTGGCAAGGTCATTCAATCTGCGGTCGCCGGTTACCAAACTTGTCCCCAAAGTCTTCGCGAGCAATAAAGCCGCCAGGTCAACCACCGAAAGCTGATGATAAGTTTGCTTGAGTCGTGCTAATGCCAGAACACTCTCAGGTTCAAGATGATGTGTTTTCAGGCCCAGTGCCTGAAGTGTATTCCACCCGGGATTAATGAACTCCACCGTTGCAAAATCTGAGGTGATGAATTGATATGGAAGACGGAAAATTTCTACCAGAATCTTTCCGTTCTCAAGGTCGATCCAAATATTTGTATCAGTTACCAGCACGGATGGCAAGATCATGTAGCTGCAGAGCCTCTTTCTCCCATGACGGTTGTAATGGTTCCCCCAACAATTCCTGGGCTCTGGAGCGAGATATCATGTCTTCAGCCAGAGCGCGGTAAATGAGGTGCTCCATCCGCATAGGCGTTTCTGGTTGATAAGGGTCACCTGGTTCCTGCCGGTGCCAGCCATTGACACGAAATTGCTTAAATAAACGGATTGCATTGTTTTCAGAGATAATTTCCAGATCTTTTGCCCGGTAGACCCAGGCCTGCATACTTAAACCATACTTCTGTTTAAGCATGTAAAGTTCATTTACATTTAAGTCGGTTCGTTGAGTACCAAGCTCAAAGCGAGCCGTTTTTGCCGGTACCAGAAAAGCCCCGACAAATCGATTGGCAGCCTGCTCTGGTTTGAGTACACCCTGAACATCCAGAATCAAGTGACCCAATTCATGCGCTACATCGAAGCGCTGACGGTCGCCTGATATCTCTGCTTTGGTCACAATCACCGGATCTCCGTTTGCTTGAAAAGTACAGGCGTCAAAATGATCAAAACCGGAGATGATACCCACCTTAATGCCGCGATCCTC
>JAVEVB010000124.1:0-4281 GCA_034005265.1 Lentimicrobium sp. | reverse complement strand
CGGGCATTCATGAAGGATTCCATACATGGGGGATGTGGTGGACAAAAGATTTTATCAAAATCTATTACGATGGTGAGCTTAAAGTGACATATGACGACAGTAAATGGATTCCCTGGTGTGAAGAATATCTGTGGCTATCCGATGGAGCCAGTTTTGGCGTTGAAGGTGATAGCTTTTTCATCAACCAACCACTGGGATGGCTAACAGAAGCATATGTTGATTATATCCGGGTATGGAAATCCCAGTAAATTATTGAGCTGTCACTTCAAGGACTACACTGGTTCTACCTTTCCTTAAAATAGGATTGACACCATTTTTCATCAGAAATTCACCAGTATAAGCTTTTGTTTGTATTGGTGAATTTTTCCCTTCAAACAGGTTTATTTCTTTAACTATGTATTCCCTTTGGGGATTTAACCCTTGTAACTTGACTGCAACAGGGGAGTAATTGTCATAATATCTGTTGGATATTACATAATTAAATACAACTGCTTTATTTTTCTTCTCATCCACATACATCAATGATGCGTAGGGATTTTCGTAGGGAGATTGAAGTCTGTAGAGATCGCCATACCAAATAATATCTTTTAAACGACTGTAATCCTTTAGTACTTGCTGACTAAATTTCATTTCATCTTCCGAGAGCTTTTCTACCACTAAATCATACCCCATTTTGCCCATCATGGCAACATCAGTTTTGAATTTTATCCCGACGTCGCTCCAGGCAGTAATATGACAACATGTGGCAATTGAGGGATAGAAATAACTATTATTCCATTGAATGAACACCCTTTCAATCGGGTCAGTATTGTCTGAAGGCCAAAATTCAGTAAAATATCTCAGCACTTCATAATCAACTCTTCCTCCCCCTCCGGAGCATAACATCATTGGTAATGTCGGGTATTTCACTCTCAAACGTTCAAGAACTTTATACAAACCTTTTACATAATCAACATACAACTGTGACTGCATCTGACCTTTGGTTTCTAAATAGCTAGAGTGCGCATTGAAAATAACCGCATTACAATCCCATTTTACATACGAAATTTCTGGCTTGATACTTAAAATTTCATCCATAGTATCATACACGAATTCCTGTACCTGAGGATTGGATAAATCGAGCACCAGTTGATTCCTAAAATAAACTTCCGGCCTTTCCGCTTGCCTGATAACCCATTCAGGATGTTTTTCATACAATTCAGATTTTGGGTTTACCATTTCCGGTTCAACCCAGATACCAAATTTCACCCCGTTTTCATTCGCTTCTTTCACCAGCGAACTAATTCCATTCGGCAGTTTCTCAACGTTATGTTGCCAATCTCCTAAACCTTGTCTGGGATTATTTCGGGGATGTTTGTTCCCAAACCACCCATCATCCAACAAAAACAAATCAACACCCAAATTTTTCGCATCTCCAATTAATGTATGTAATTTCTGCTGATCAAACTTAAAATAAGTAGCTTCCCAATTATTAAGCAGGGTCATTCTACTACCCTCACCATCCAATAGGCGGTGTTTTCTCATCCAGGAATGTAAATGTCTGCTGGCTTTTCCTTTCCCTTCCTCCGAATAAGTAAAAATAAAGGCTGGTGTTATAAACACTTCTCCTGTTTGTAAAGGATAAGCTGATGCATAAGGATTGATGCCACTTATCAGACGTAAATTATGGTAAGGATCAACTTCAAATTGCAATTTAAAATTTCCTGACCACGCCAGAGTTCCAAGTAACACCAGTCCGGCTTCTTCAGTTGCTGGTTGATCAAAAGAAAGCATGAACACTGGATGGTTATAAATATTGGCTCGTGTTCCCAGCTTCGAATCTATGGTTTTTATTCCGGATGTCAATTTCGTTTGTTCCGGCTGCATCTCCTTAGCCCAATATCCATGAAAATGGGTTAAATAGTATTCCCGATTCATAAAATTCAAATTGGCTGAGGCATACTTTTCTAATATAATTGGTTTCTTTTCATTGTTTTTTATTTCAGCCCATTGTTCTATAACATCGTGATTGAGATATGACTTGAATACAAGTATTACTTGTGTTTTATACACAGGATCTTGTAATAAAATTTTTGTTTCAACAACATCATTGCTGACAATTCTCTGTTCATGCTCAACATACTGTAAATCAGTGCCTCGATTTCCATCAGCATGAAGCACAGTGAGAGCAGGTTCCACTAAATTCCATGTACCGGAAGGTGTATATATATGGTTAAAAACACCGCCGTTTGAATCTGATTGTTTATTTTGACTCCGTATTAACCCGTAATCGGATGCATTTAACAATTTTTTTCCAAAATAAGTTTGTAGCAACCTGTTATCATTATCAGTTTCAAACACCAATACATTTTGATTAGTTTCAATGCAGATAATCTCAGCTGCTGATGGAATTATTATCAAGCAAACAGAAAAAATAATTAGTAGAAATCTAAACAACATAATTTTAGTAGTTGATTTTAGTAGTGATTATATAATTTCAGTTTATTTGAAAACATCAAAACCCCAACTGTTAAACCAGTTTAAATACGGAACGTCATTCTCAAACAAAACAGGCAACCAAACATACCGACCATCAATCGGCAGTTCCGGCCGCCATCGATCGGCCATAAATATAAAAGCGTTTTCTTTTCCTGCAATTTTCACAACGTAGGTACTCTGAGAATGAAATGTTTTTGAAGCATCTTCTTCCGCTGAAGGTTTACATGGATCGCCAATATACTCCCAGTTCCCCATGATAGTATCAGCCTTATAAAGTCTTGCCTTATTGGGGTTCCAGCCAGTACATCCTGATGCAAACAGGTAATAAACATCTTTGTGTTTGAGAATTGCGGGTGCCTCATTATGCCCGTTTGGTGCTACTCTTATGTATTTACCTGTGTGTGACTGATAATCCGGAGTCAACTCTGCAATATGGATAGTCCTGTTTTCTTCAGAGGAAAAAATATGGTATGCCTTGTCATCCTCATCCACATATAATGTCATGTCACGTGACATTTGTCCACCTTCAAAATCTCTTCTGACAAACAATCCTTTTTCGATAGCTGCTTTGGCAGGCTCAGACCAAAGATTATTAAAATCAGTATTCTTCTCTGTTAAAGTTCTGTATCCCTTTGGCATGTTCAATGGCCATTTTCCAGCATTGGGGCGTGAAGCGTTTTTGAACTCAAAAGGACCAACAGGAGAATCACTGACAGCCAGACCAGCCATAGCTGCAGCATAACCTTGTCCTTTTAGCTCTAAATGAAACCACATCACGAAATTATTGTTTTTTTTATTGTATATAACCTTTGGACGTTCAATTATACAGCCCTTAACGATTGGGCTGTTTTCATCATTACTCACCGGAAATGCAACTCCTTCGTATTTCCAGTTCAACAAATCTTTGGATGAATAACAATTTACACCGACATAAGCTGCATTTGAGGTGTCATTTTTATGTTCACCATACCAATAATACATATTATTATGATATAAAATACCACCTCCATGAGCATTGATGTGTTTGCCCCGATTATCAGGCCAAATCTCTCCAGGCAAAAACACTTTCAAGCCATTGGAAAATAGATAAGTCATCGACAACAATAATAATCCAACAACCAATCGGAACTTAAATTTATTTTGATATTTTCTCATGTTTTTTTGAATAATGGACATTTGCTAGACCTAAAAAAGCAAAACTTAACATATTAATTTGTTACCAGATATTTTCTATTTATAGAGATCCCTTCAGAAAATGTTACTGAAGCAATATACATCCCGTTTTGTATGGGTGCAACATCAACCGACTTTCCCGGATTAAAGTACCGCTTTATCAGCCTTCCTGTTAAATCGAGGACACTGGCAATATGTATTTGGGATGATGCTAAGATTCGAAAACCTTGTTGTAATTGATACAAATGTACAATTTCTTCCAGTGATAGGTCGTTAGTTCCAGTATTGGTAATCTCAGTTAGAAACACATCATCAACATAAGCTATGTTCCAGTTCTTACTTAATACTACCAACACACTGGTGTGTTCACTTGAAGTTGTAAATTCGCCATTAAGATCTGTGGTCTGAGGCATTTGAGTAGTCAAATCAAGTAACAAGTTATTGTCAGGGCTTAACACTTCACCTTTTAATGTCGCGATACCACTGCTTGTATGCTCGTTTGCTTGTGTACCGGAAGCTCCAACTGCATTTTGAATTCTTCCCTTAAACTCAAAACTATATGTTGTGTTTGCCTTTACATCAACAACTTGTTGAATGTGTCTACTATTATTCACTCCGGGAAATCTACAG
>JAVEVB010000016.1:0-83586 GCA_034005265.1 Lentimicrobium sp. | reverse complement strand
CAGCATTGCCGTAATAATGATGTTTTTTTTAACGAGTGAATGTATCATCATGGGAAACTATAAGTTAATCCATAGTAATGGGAAGTATCTCAATGGGAATCTCGGGGCAAGCGAAATGGATTTTCCCGTACAAGAGAGTAGGTAAATGATAGATGGTTCTGACTCCATTTGTTGCATTATCAGGAGTTACAAATGTTACATCCATAAACTGTTTGTTAAGCGAAGATAACTTGGCATCAATTAAAGATTGCAATTGCTCCCGGTAGTAGTCATCTAACCCTAAAATAAATTTTAATCATCGAAGCAATACGCTCAGCAAACTTATCCATTAATCCTGAAAAATCAAAAAGGAAATACGGTTAATCTAAAAAAAATGAAAGTTTTTGGGAAATAAATGATATTACCTTTTAAACCCTTTGAATATAAAATTGTTAAAAATGGTTTATAAACCCTTTTTCTAAAATTCTTCAATGGAAACCCTGCAAATATCTTACAGGTGTTCTAAAACCTGAGCATTGCTGTAAATGGGACTTATCTTATGTATTAACACTATTTATAGATTGCTAAAAACTTATAATCGTTTTTTATTACGGTGCGCATGCAGATGGATGCATCGTAATATAAATGCATGACGTATGGGTCATTGTTTATAAAACCAATGCTATTAAGCAAAGTGCTCAAGCCGTAATGGATTGATAATTATATAGGCGGGTATTTCAGCTATTTATGCCACCTGACTTTCACACACCTCTTTGAGCTTCACCGCCAGAATATTGATGAAGTTTTCGAGCGGACGGGCGGCCATCATTTTAATCATGGGGCTCATTTTGGCGTTGAACTGCAATTTTACTTTGCAGATTTCAGGGCTATTTTCCTGAATGAAGCACTGTAAATCAAAGGGGAAAGGTGATTTACCTTCAGAATTAATTTTAATGTGTTGGTGTGGCGTCTTAGATTCATAACGCATACCAAGGGTGGCCATATTCTGTATGTTGAAACTGCAGCTTTCGCCGTCGCTCTGCCACTCACTGATTTGTGGCGGCATGAGTTTTTCGAAATTATTGAAATCGGAAAGAAAATCATACACAAAGCTGCTGCTCCGATTGATGATTACTTCGTCGCTATCGAATGTAGTCATAAGTTTCAGGTTATTTACCCCAGGCTTCAGGGTTCTGGCGCCATTGAATCAATGACTGAAGGTCAGTTTCCTTGATGTAGGTTTTGTCGTGAGCATATTTAATAAGCTCATCGTAATTGGTAAGGGTAAACAGCGGGCAATTTTCCGCTTTAAAGTTTTCGGTGGCAGCTTCCAGTCCATAAGTAAAAATGGCAACCATACCTTTAACGATGCAACCAGCTTCGCGCAAAGCTTTCACCGCGGCTAAACTGCTTTGTCCGGTTGAAACCAGGTCTTCAACCACCACCACCGATTGGCCTGACTCGGCCACGCCTTCAATCAGGTTGGTAAGCCCGTGCTCCTTTTTGGATGAACGCACATACACGAAGGGAAGTCCAAGGTCCTGGGCAACCAAAACCCCGTGCGCGATAGCACCAGTGGCAACGCCGGCAATCAGGTCGATGTCACCAAATTCTTCGTTAATCAGTTTTACAAACTCCTGCCTGACAAAAGTGCGTATCTTTGGATAAGACAATACTTTACGATTGTCACAATATATAGGTGATTTAATACCTGAACTCCAGGTAAAAGGATTACCAGCATCTAATTTTATTGCTTTAATTTGCAAAAGGAACTCAGCGGTATCCTGGGCTAATGATTCATTCTTATTCATGCAGCAAATGTACAAAGTTTTTATCTATGATAAACCGGTGATACTATCAGCATATCCTGATATAATTTTACCTTTTGGTGAACCGGAATTGAAATTTCAAATCAATGATTCTGAATCTATTAAACAAGCTTTCGGACTTCTTGTTGAAGCAAACTTCAAATTTTCATCAGTATTGCTCTATAACAACGAAAGTACAAAAAAATTGCTTCATGATTTTATTTCTGCATTCAAATACCTTGAAGCCGCAGGTGGAGTGGTAATGAACAGCAACAAGGAACGCTTGTTTATTCACCGGTTCGGACGTTGGGATTTACCAAAAGGTAAATTAGAGAAAGGCGAAAGTCCGGCAGAAGCTGCTTTACGTGAAGTAGAAGAGGAAACAGGCATCACCGGCCCAACCATAAGTTACGAACTTCCATCTTCCTTTCATATGTATTTCCATAAGGACAAGTGGATTCTTAAACGAAACTTCTGGTTTGCCATGCAGTATATTGGCAATCAACCGCTTATTCCCCAACTTGAAGAGAGTATCATCCGGGCGGAATGGATTAATTTAAAGGGCATGGATGCAATATTTTCGAATACGTATAATTCATTGCTTGACCTTCTGAACAATGACCTGGAGGGAAGAGGCTGAAATAATAAGGATTTGTGTATTTTTGCTCAATAAATCACACGTATGATAAAGCGCGCAATGTTTCCCGGGTCGTTTGACCCTATAACCCGTGGTCATGAAAACATCATAAGGCGGGCTTTGCCGATTTTTGATGAAATCGTTATTGCGGTAGGGATTAATATCGAGAAAAAAGGTTACTTTCCAGTTGAGGAAAGGGTAAAATGGATTACTGATGTATTTGCCGGCGAGCCAAAGATAAAAGTGCTCAGTTACTCGGGGCTGACCGTTGATTTTTGTAAAAAGATTTCTGCCGATTTCCTGCTGCGTGGGCTAAGGACTTCTGCCGACTTTGAATTTGAACGAACTGTTGGTCAGGTAAATAAAAAATTAAACCCTGATGTTGAAACCGTGTTCTTACTGAGCAACCCCGAATTTACGTCCATCAACTCCTCCATTGTTCGGGATGTTTATAAAAATGGCGGAGATGTGAGTTCATTCATTCCCGAAAGCATAAGTCTGCCCAAAATATAAAATTTTATTGTTCTCAGAAGATATAGATTCCACATTTCGCAGCACATCATTGTGGAATGATGTAGCAAAACAGCTGTCTTCTACTTCGCTGCAGGTGACAAATAGTAACATTTGCAGCTGTATCCCACCCCCGTAACTATGGTTGAATAAAAACCAATTGGGAATGTAAGCATGGATAAAACGGGCATCCCTGAAATGAGTAAATAATAAACACTCATTCTGGCACCGCCCAATAGCACTTGGGATCATAACAGGACTCTACCCTGATAGAACCGATACATGAAGACTTTCAAGGAATTTTACATTGAGGAAATCAGCACGGAATTTACTCTTCAATTCATTCGCCGGCAAAAATGCTGAAATTCACTTTACCATATTTACGCATCTGCTGAAAGCCCGGCATTTTGCTGAAGTCATAATCCCGTGAATGCTCTACAATCAACCAGCCGTCCTTTTTAAGCAGGCTGCGCTCTATAACTGATTGCGGAATCCTTTCCACCCCTTCCATCTCGTAAGGAGGGTCGCAAAAGATAATATCAAACGTATGTTCTGTATTCTTCACGAAGCGAAAGGCATCCGAGCGAAAGGAAAGTACAGCTTCAAATCCCAGTTCCTTAACAGTTTTGCGGATAAAATCAACACACCTCAATTCCTTATCAATGCTTATCACTCCAAGGGCGCCCCTACTGGCAAATTCATAGGTAATGTTTCCGGTTCCGGCAAATAAATCAAGCACCTGAACTTCTTCCAGATCAAAATTATTCGCCAGAATATTGAAAAGCGCTTCTTTCGCAATGTCAGTAGTTGGGCGCACCGGCAGGCTTTTGGGTGCATGAATTTGCCTGCTTTTATGAGTTCCGCTTATAATTCGCATAGGGCAGGGTTTAACAGATCATAGAATCTGGATTTGGCAATCAATTCGAGCGCATACCCTTTG
Source organism: Lentimicrobium sp. (assembly GCA_034005265.1). Classification (GTDB taxonomy): domain Bacteria; phylum Bacteroidota; class Bacteroidia; order Bacteroidales; family Lentimicrobiaceae; genus Lentimicrobium. Next base: position 79,712 of record JAVEVB010000016.1, on the reverse strand, counting down.
ACAAAGGGATCGTTTCGCGTTAAAAAATCAACGTTTCTGACATATTTTCCAATAAGCTGATGGCTCTCATCACCGGACTCAATTTCACCCATAAGCAGTACATTGATTTTGCCGGGATTAAGTGAATGCTGATCGAGTACAAACAATAAAAAATAGACGATGTCCGAACTTGCCCGCCATTCGAAAGAATTGATAAAATGCAATGAATTATCACGCAGCACCAGAATGTCCATCAATTTTTTGCTGATGTTGACAAAAACGACATCCGAAGGCTCAATATGTTTAAAAACGGGAAGAATCGACTCCAGCAGCGCACCAGTATGATGTAACAAAGGCGCATTCGGAAACCAATTGTTCAATTCTTCAATTATCTGATTATTTACTCCATATACCAGATAACTATCGAGGGATTGAAGCTTTGAGGAAAGAACAGCCTCTTCTGGCGACACTTTATGCACAAATTCCAGGTAATCCGTTATTTTGCTTCCATCGAAAAATGGTTCAGGTACAAGCGTATAAATATTGGAAGTACAGATAAGCACCCGTTTGTTGAAGTCAGCAACCAGCCAGGGCTTTTCATCAATGGTTTTGGCAATATGATCAAGATAAACAGTTGTCGCCAGCGCACCACCCGAATGCTGGAAAGTTTCGGAAAAAATAAACGATTCAACAGCGATGTATTTTTTTTGTGGCAGGGAATAAACTGAAAAAGAAAGTCCATCCGGATTTAACCGAATGGACAAATTATATTGATGGGTTAAGGATGGATCAAACAAGCGGTCGTAAGACGAAACTTTCCGAAGTTGATCACCCGCCATTTTCGTTGTCTGAATTACTCCCAGTTTCCATCAGTGGTGGCCTCAGTGAGTGAGCCCATCCTGATGCCGGGATATTTATTCATGGCTTTCTGACCTGCTTCCAGATTAACAACCTCCTGTTTAGGAAGATCGGAAAGGTAAAACTCATAAGGAACCAGTATTTCAATTACCGGCACCAATACACCACCTTTATCAACTTTATCAGTACTCATTTCAAATTTGCGGCCATCCGAAAACGGGATAATGGCTAAATCTTCTATCTTGAAATTAGGACGTTTTGAAAACAAAGAATCTTCAATGGCAATAAACCCGGTAGTATCACTGATTGAGCGGGTAAATGTTGTATCATTGGGATCGGGCACCATTTTAATCACGGGTATCTTCCCTGTTTTTAGAAAATCAAACAATGTATCAAAGCTCGAAGTATATGCATTGTTGAATTGTTTGTAGAGAACCTGTGCGGCTCTGATGTCTTTGACCCTGTTTGCAATCTGCGTATTTCGGGCAGTAAGTTCTTCCTGGAAACGGATAGGTTTCATGATGGAACTATAAAGGAAATAGCCTAAAACAATCACCGCTATCGCCAGAACGACCTTTAGAATTGAGCTTTTCATATAAATTGAATGTTTTTTTAGCATTGCAAATGTATAACAAAATTTAATGCTTACATCCCTGAAACAGATATTTCTTACTAAATGTTATCAAGATTTACAGGCTTTAAACATCTAGCTGTGCTAAAATGAGCTACAGGCAGGTAAAAATAAAAATCCGTAAGATGAAAATTGACTTTTTGATCTTTAAGGCCAGATATTTATGTGGAATGAAATTCTATGACCTCCAATGTGCAATCCTTCTGACAATATAAAATAAAATGTCAGATAATAAAAAAAATGAATATGTTTAACGCTGATTAGCTGACCATTACGTCGATTAGCGCTTCGTTTTTATGATTTTTTAACCGAATTAATAAACAGTTTTATTTATTTTTGCGTTTGAAGTAAAATTAAAATCAAACAAATAGACAATGAAAAACACAAAAAGATTTCTTTTAGGAATGTTGTTGACAGCAGCCCTGTTTGGGGTTAAACCCGTATTCTCCCAATCATTTGAAGATGCTACAAACGCTTACAACAGGGGTGTTGAATTGGCCTCAACTGACCTTCCAAAGGCAATCGAAGCACTTATGGAAGCTGCCACAATTGCAGAGAAAGCCGGCCCTGATGCCGCAGAAATAATGAATGTAGCCAGACAGCAAATTCCTGCTTTGCAATACAATCATGCAACAAATTTATACAAAGAAAAAAAGGTTGAGGAAGCCATCACCAATTTTGAACTGGCCCATCAATATGCAGCGGAATATGGCGATGACGCCATCAAGGCAAAGTCAGCAGATTTACTACCGAAACTATACCGCGTAAAAGGCAATAATGAATATAAAGCTGAGAACTACACCGATGCGCTTGCTTCATTGGACAAAGCATTGGAATATGACCCTGATTATGCAGGAGCCTGGCTAAGTAAAGGACTCATATTCAGCAAACAAAACGATGACGCCAAATTGCGTGAAGCTATGGACAAAGCCATTGAAACCGGCACCAAAACCAATGATGAAAAAACGGTTGAGCAGGCTTCCAAATACATGGGAGACAATTTATTAGGTAATGCCAACAGTGCTTTCAAGAAAAATGATTTTGATGGTACTGTTGCTATTCTTGATGAATCGGTAAAATATGCCAGCAATAATGCCGAAGCATATTATTTATATGCGCTATCTTATAATAAACTGAGCAAATGGGACGAGGCTATTGCCAGTGCAACCAAAGGACTGGAACTTGACAACAGCAGCCCGGAAAATCAGGCAAGATTTTATTTTGAAATGGGCATGGCTCAGGCTGGCAAAGGCTCAACAGATGACGCCTGCGCTTCATTCAAAAAAGCTACTAAAGGTCAATTTACTGAATCAGCCAATTACCAGATTAAAACGGTATTGAAGTGCAATTAAAACGGCATTGAGATAAAATATAAAAGCCACCTTTGGGTGGCTTTTTTATGACATAATGAAACAGAACATTCTATGATTCCCTTTAAGGAATCTTGTATTAGTATTTCGACTTATTCAAGATTATTAACGCGGCAATAACGCCCGGAATCCATCCGGCAAGGGTAAGCAACAGCACAATAAGCACCGAACCACAACCTTTGTCAATCACGGATAAAGGTGGAAATATGATGGCAAGAATAACCCTTAACAAAGACATTGCTTCTTTTTTAGATTAACCCAAACACCGGGAACGCAAAGATAAAATAAATAATTCTTGCCTGGAGCAACCAAAGATGAATTGAGCGAAATCAGTATTTAACCTCTGAAAAAACCGGCCAATTGCATGAGAAACGCTTTTTAAAAGCTATCTCAACCCTTCCCTTCAATCAAAACCTCTCCCGGTCTTATCACTTTGTATATTCCATCGAACGCAGGCTTATAGTTGAGCCAATGTTTCTCATCCCATACTTTATATCCTTTCATTCATTTCAGTATAAGTTGGAATATGTGGCAAGTACTTCAATTGAACATTTTCATAATCAATAAAGGCAACATGATGGTGCAGACCATTGCTAATGAGCAAATAATGGGCCTTCAACGTAAGATTATATCTGATGGCCTGATGGAAGGTATCTTCACTAAGCCTGACATCTGGTGATTTGCACTCACAAATCATTAATGGATTCCCGTCTTTTGTAAAAACAAGCAAATCAAACCGCTGTTTAAGCCCATTTACCTGCACACCTTTTTCGGAGGCAATCAAGGTTGAAGGAACGTTTTTCTCCTCCACCAGGTACCGGATCAGGTGTTGCCGCACCCATTCTTCAGGAGTCAGCAGGACATAACGCTTTCTCAGTGGATCAAAAATGGAAGTCTGCCCGGCTTTTTGAGCGGTTTTAAAACTATATTCGGGAAATTTCAGTGCCAGCATGAAACGTTTTTACTTTAAAGGATAAAACTACAACATTTTACCAAAAAGGCTACATTTGCAAAGTAAAATACCTTTAGTTACATTGCCAACATCCTTACCATGAAAACAAAACAGGAAATTACTGAGAACTGGCTGCCGAGATATACAGGAACCCAACTGAATGAATTTGGAGAATACATTCTGCTCACCAACTTCAGTCATTATCTGGATTTGTTTGCGCAATGGAATAATGTTGAAATAAAGGGTCGTGACCGGGCGATGCCGAGTGCCACGGCCGGGGATATCACCCTTATCAACTTTGGCATGGGCAGTGCCAATGCTGCAACCATAATGGATCTACTCGGATGCATTAAGCCGCAGGCTGTACTTTTTCTGGGCAAATGTGGAGGTTTGAAAAAGCGGGCGCTCGTGGGTGATTTAATCCTTCCCATTGCTGCAATCCGAGGCGATGGAACTTCTGATGATTATTTCCCCGCAGAAGTCCCGGCCTTACCGGCCTTTAACCTTCAAAAAGCCATATCCACCTCCATCAGAGATGCAGGACAGGACTACTGGACAGGTACGGTTTACACCACCAACCGCAGGGTTTGGGAACATGATGATGAATTTAAAGATTACCTCCGTTTAATCCGGGCAATGGCCATTGATATGGAAACAGCAACCATCTTCAGCGTTGGATTTGCCAATGAAATTTCCACCGGAGCACTGCTTTTAGTTTCAGACCAGCCCATGATTTCCTCCGGAGTTAAAACAGAGGAGAGCGATAAATTGGTTACAGAGGAATATGTCCATTCACACCTGAAAATTGGCATTCAGTCACTTCAGCAGCTCATCAACAAAGGACTTACTGTCAAACATCTTCGTTTTTAATACATTTCAAAAAATGGCAAGCGATCATAACAAGATAATTTCCGACCTGCGGAAGCGGATTTTTTACCCGATTTATCTTTTAAGTGGAGAGGAGCCTTATTATATCGACCTGATCAGCGATATCATTGAACATGAAGTACTTGATGAAGCCGGGAAGGAATTCGACCTCTCCGTTTTGTATGGCCGTGATGTGGATGTTTCTACCATCCTTGATTATGCAAAACGCTATCCTATGATGGCAAGTCATCAGGTAGTGATTGTAAAGGAAGCTCAGGATGTAAAAAACCTGGATGACCTGAGCAAATATGTTGAGAATCCGCTAAATTCAACAATTCTTGTTCTTTGCCATAAATACAAAAAATATGATGGGCGTAAATCACTCGTAAAAATTTCAGAGAAAAAGGGCGTCTATTTTGATTCTGCTAAAATTTATGAGGATAGGATTCCTGCATGGATTAAATCACATGTGGAGGAGGCTGGTTATTCCATCAGTCCGAAAGCAACCATTCTAATTGCTGAATTCCTGGGAAATGATCTTTCGAGAATAGTAAATGAGTTGAATAAGGTTTACATAAGTCTTCCAAAAGGAAATGAAATAAACGAAAAACTCGTTGAGACAAATATTGGCATCAGTAAAGATTACAATGTATTTGAATTACAAAGCGCCCTTGCAAGACGAGATATATTAAAATCAGCGCGGATTGTAGCTCACTTTGCTGCAAACCCAAAAGACAATCCGCTGACTAAAGTTGTTATTTTTTTATATGCCTTTTTCACAAAGGTTATACTATTACAAACCATGGGCGGAAAACAGGACAGAGAAATCGCTTCAGCAATCGGGGTGAATACATATTTCCTGGCTGATTATAAAACAGCCAGCCGCAACTACAATTTCAACAAACTCACCCAAATCATCGGGCTTATGCGGGAATATGATCTCAAAGGAAAAGGCGTAGAAGCAGGCTCTACAGATGGCGGAGAACTCACCAAAGAACTTATATTCAAAATATTACATTGATCCAGTAAAATAATTCTATTCTCCATCTTTCACAGATAGATTCTTCAGAGGCAATCACAAATCCTCTGCTACATCACCTGCTTTCTTCTTTCTTAATTTTCGTTTCCCTTTGATTTCGGGCTTTACGCTATACATACTCTCAATCAACGCGGCATACTTCCCATGCATATATTTTCGTCTCACCTTGAGTGTGGGCGACAACTCCCCCGATTGAACCGTCCAAACCTTACTCATAATAATAAACTTCCGAATTTGGGAAGTCTGATCAAGAGTAGCATTTATACTGTTGATTTCGCGCAGAATACGTTGCTGAACAACAGGCAGGTTGGCCATTTCAGCATTTGTCGTATATTCAATTTCCTTAACGGCACACCATGATTGAAGGTAGTCAAAATTGGGCACCAGCAAAGCAGAGGGGAAGTTCCGGTTTTCACCAACCACCATTACACATTCTATAAATGGAGATTCTTTCAAACGGTTCTCGACAACCTGAGGGGCAATGTACTTGCCCAGGGATGTTTTAAAAATCTCTTTCTTACGGTCCGTTATTTTCAGGTATTTTCCATTAACCATCTCGCCAATATCACCGGTATGAAACCATCCATCTGCATCAAAAACATCATCATTGGCCTGCGGGTTGTTAAAATAGCCCATCATCACATTTGGTCCCTTCACAAGTATTTCACCATCGTGCGAAAGTTTCACTTCAACACCTGGAAGCACTTTCCCAACCGTTCCAAATTTCACTCCCAGAGATTCAAATGTACCTACCGCAACAACGGGTGACGTTTCAGTGAGCCCATAACCTTCAATCACCTGCATGCCAGCGGCCCAGAAAACCCGCGCCAGTAAAGGATGAAGGGGTGCTCCCCCTGAAACAATAATCCTCAGCTTATTCCCAAAAGCAGCCCGCCATTTACTAAAAACCAGCGCATCGGCAACCCGGAGTTTAGCCTTATACATTGGGCGTGAGGCTAGCCTAAAATCATACCTGTGTCCGAGATGTAATGCCCATAGAAAGATAAGTTTTTTAAGCCCTTTCAGATTCTGTCCCTTGCGTATGATAGTGGCATATGTTTTTTCAATCACCCGGGGAACTGCACAAAACATTTCAGGGCTTACTTCTTTGAGGTTATCCCTAAGCCTGTCAAGACTCTCAGCATAATAAACCGAGATACCGAGATATTGATACATATAATTCAACATTCGCTCATAAACATGGCAAAGAGGCAAAAAACTTAATGCGCTTTGGACCTGTTTTGGTCTGAGTATCTCACTAACAGTAAGAAAGTTACTAACAATATTCCGGTGGGAAAGCATCACCCCCTTTGGGTTGCCGGTTGTACCGGAGGTATATATCAATGTGGCAAGTGAGTCAGGCGTAATTTCGCTTTTAATTTTAAAAAGCAGGTCTTCATTACTCTCTTTCCTGCCTCTGGACAAGAATGAATCCCAATGCTTAATGCCTTTGGTTTTTTCAAGAATATAAAACGATTGAAGTGAGGGTATCAGGTGCAAAATTGACTTAACCCTGAAGTAAGCATCCGGACAACCGATAAAAAGCAACTTGATCCCGGCATCCTGAAAAATGTACATATAATTATCGCTACTAAGGGTTGGATATACAGGTACATGAATGCACCCCGCCTGCATAATTCCCATATCCAGGAAATTCCACTCAGGCCGGTTTCCCATGATTGTAGCAACTCTATCACCCGGTTTCAGCCCAAAGGCAAGTATCGCACAGCTAACTGCATTAACACGTTGAATATACTCTGACGATGATATGTTAATCCAATTTCCCGCTATTTTATAAACAAAAACATCCTCCTTCCCAGAATATTTATCCTGGAAAATCTGCAGCAAGTCGAATATCCGGGTAACGGGTTCCATTGCTCAGAAACAGCGTTTATGTTAAACTTAAAAAGTACTAATCTGCTTTAATATCAAAAATTCTGTTAATGATGCCGCTGTATTTCTGCATGACGAAGTCACGTCTCAATTTGAGCGAGGCTGTCAGTTCACCAGAGTCGACGGTCCATTCTTTTCCAAGGAGTTCAATGCGCTTTACCTGCTCGGTTGCGCCAAAAGATTTATTGTATTTGTCAATTTCAACCTGAAAGCGTTTTTTAACACGCGGAAGATCAACCATAGCTTCATCACTCGTGTATTCAATTTCCTTTATGGCACACCATCCCCTCAGGAAATTAAAATCCGGAACCACGAGCGCAGCAGCAAACTTTTGATTTTCGCCGATAATCATGAGTGTATCAATAAACGAGGATTCCTTAAACTTATTTTCTAATTGCTCAGGGCTGATGTATTTGCCCAGAGAAGTTTTAAAGATTTCTTTTTTTCGTCCGGTAATTTTCAGGTGGCCGTATGCTTCAATCTTCCCGATATCACCAGTATGAAACCAACCCTCATGATCGATGACATTACGGGTTTGTTCGGGCTGTTTATAGTAGCCAAGCATAAGATTTGGGCCTTTGGCCAGAATCTCCCCATCATCAGCAATTTGAATCTCAACATTCTTAAGCGGCCGCCCAACAGATCCAAATCGGACACCGCCAGGTTCAAAATCATTGACTGCAAGCACCGGTGAAGTCTCTGTTAGTCCGTAGCCTTCCAGCACGGGAATTCCGGCAGCCCAGAAAACCCTGGCCAACCGGGGCTGCAAAGCCGCACCACCCGAAACAATAACTTCTACATGATTTCCCAGCGCGGCCCTCCATTTACTGAACACCAATTTATTGGCCAATCGGAGTTTCATTTCGTAGTACCAGCCGTTATGGCCATACATCTCGTATTTCAATCCCAAATTTAAAGCCCAGAAAAAAACAATTTTTTTAAACCCGCTGAGCTTCCGTCCATTGGCGATAATCTTGTCATAAATTTTTTCGAGCAAACGAGGTACAGTAGAAAGGATTTCTGGCTTTACTTCACGTAGATTTTCCACAATAGAAGCCACATTTTCAGCATAATAAACCGAAATACCCAAATATTGATACATATAATTCAACATCCGTTCATACACATGGCAAAGGGGAAGATAACTCAACGCCCTGCCATTTTCACCAAACGGCGGAATATGCTGAACAGCACGGACATTACTAAGAATATTTTCATGAGAAAGCATTACTCCTTTAGGAAAGCCTGTTGTTCCGGAAGTGTAGATAATGGTTGCCAGATCGCCGGGCAGGACAGATGATTTAATACTATTGATCAAGGCTGAATTGGAATTGGCTTTACCTAATGCGACAAAGTCCTCAAATTTTCCGGTATTATCCATCCCTTTAATGGAATAAACCCCTTTAATACTTTCAATTTCAGGAAGGATGTGTTCGATTTTCCTAAGAATTTCCTTGCCTGAAATAAAAACCAACTTAACCCCCGAATGATTGAGAATGTATTTGTAGTCTGCTTCGCTAATGGTAGGATAAATGGGGACATGTATGGCACCTGCCTGCATAATACCCATATCGATAATGTTCCATTCTGGCCGACTAGGCATTATAGTAGCCACCCTGTCGCCTTTTTGCACCCCGGCATGAATCAATGCATAGCTCACATTGTCAGCCATCTGGCGATAAGTGGCAATGGAATAAGTGTTCCATTGCCCATTTTCCTTACCGGCCAATGCAACCTCCTTGGGCTTGAATTTTGCCTCGTAATTCGGCAATAGATCAAAAAGACGGGTTACTTGGCTCATATTCAGGATATTTCGGGTTAAACAAATAGTTTATCAATTTTATCCTGATATTTTTTCATTATAAAATTTCGTTTCAATTTAAGGGTTGGAGTCAACTCTCCGGATCCCATGGTCCATTCCGTACCCATTAACTCCACTTTTTTAATGTGCTCAGTACTTCCAAAAGTTTTATTATACTGATCAATCACTTTTAGTAACCGTTGGCGGATTCGTGGCAATGCAATCATTTCCTCATCGGTGGTATAGGGCACTTCTTTGATGGCACACCACGACCTGAGGTGTGCAAAATCAGGAACCACCAACGCTGCGGCAAATTTCTGGTTCTCTCCCAAAACAATCAGATTATCAATAAAAGGAGACTCTTTTATTTTATTTTCAAGAAGTTCCGGGGCTATGTATTTACCAAGGGATGTTTTAAAAATCTCCTTTTTCCTTCCGGTAATTCTTAACTGGCCTTCGGGCTCCAATTGGCCTATATCACCGGTATGGAAATAGCCATCCGAATCAATAACCGAGGCTGTAAGCTCAGGATCTTTATAATATCCCATCATTACGCCGGGGCCTTTAACCAGAATTTCACCATCTACATCAATTTTTACCTTCAGGTTTTTAAGTGGAGGACCAACGGTTCCAATTTTTATCCCATTGCTGTCGCTACTGGTAGAAGCCACTACAGGTGATGTTTCGGTAAGGCCATAACCTTCATAAATAGGCAAACCTGCCGCACGGAAGGTTTTAATCAATCTTGGTTGGATGGAGGCCCCTCCGGAAACGATAATTTTAAAATTTCCACCAAGGGCTTCACGCCATTTACTGTAGATGAGCTTATCCGCAATTTTATGCCGGAGCATATACCAGGCATTATTATGACCCTGCACATCATAATGAAGAGCGAGGTTTGCAGCCCAGAAAAATATTATGCGTTTTATCCCTGTTAGTTTTCTTCCGGTTGCCTGAATTTTGTCGTAAATTTTTTCAAGTAAACGAGGCACACAGCACATCATATCGGGATGAATTTCCTTGATGTTTTCTGTTATGGTTGCCAGGCTTTCGGCATAATAGATGGATATTCCAAGGTATTGATAAAGATAATTAAGCATCCTTTCATATACATGACAAAGCGGCAAAAAGCTCAAAGCTTTTCCTTCTTCCCCAAATGTAGGGATGTATGAAAGTGCGATAAAATTGGAGATGAGGTTTTTATGCGAGAGCATCACGCCTTTAGGATTTCCTGTGGTTCCAGAGGTATAAATGATAGTAGCAAGATCATCTGTTTTAATGCTATCCTTGATTTTCTGGACCTGCTCCGGTACCGGATGTTCCTGTCCAAGTTCAATAATGTCATAAACATTTCGAAATCCGTTGCGCAATTTAAACGTAAGAACTTCTTTTACAACTTCACAACCCGAGCAGGCTTCTTTAATTCTCCTCGAAAGATCCTCCCCTGCTACAAAGATGAATTTTATTTCGGCATGGTTAAAAATGTACTGATAATCAGATGCACTAATAGTAGGATATACGGGCACATGAATAGCGCCAGCCTGCATGATGGCCATATCCAGAAAATTCCATTCCGGCCGGTTATTGGTAATGGTTGCAATGGTGTCGCCTGGTTTTACACCCATAGCAATCAGTCCATAAGTCAGGTTATCAGTAGTTTGGATATATTCCTTGATGCTGATTTTTTTCCAGACACCATCCTCCTTCACAGCAAGTGCATCATCTTTGGGTTTAAAATTTGTCACATACCGGGGTAACAAGTCAAAAATTCGGGTAATTTCAGCCATAATGTATTTCTTTAATAAAGTTGTAGAATAAATTATTGGTTTTCTCGGTGAATGATTGCTGCCGACGCCTGTGCTGTGGGCATAAGCAGTAAATCATTGATATTTACATGTGCCGGGAGTGAAGCCGCATAATGTACAACATCGGCCACATCTTTGGCATGTAGAGGTTCAAAACCGTTATAAACAGCTTTAGCCTTCTCCTGATCACCCAAAAAACGCACCGTTGAAAACTCTGTTTCAACCGCGCCGGGAGCAATCTGGGTAACTTTTATTCCGTAAGGAAGTAAGTCTATCCGCATGGATTTTGTCAGACTGTCAACGGCCGCTTTGGTCGCACAATAAATATTTCCGTTGGGATATGCCTCCCTACCTGCAATGGAACCGATATTAATAATATGTCCTGATTTTCGTGCCACCATTTGTGGGACCAGGGCACGGGTTATGTTTAGCAAACCCTTAACATTGGTTTCAATCATGGTGTCCCAGGCATCCTGATTACCTGTTGCAAACGAATCCAGACCTAAAGCCAGACCAGCATTATTGATCAACACATCAGGCGCCTGCAACTCTTCGGGAAGCTGACTTATTTGGGCCGCCACCTCTTCACGGTTTCGCACATCAAATGAAAGTGCAATTGCCCTGATTTGAAAGTTACCCTCAAGATCGCGCACCAATTCTTGCAGCCTGTCGGCCCTGCGCCCACATAAAACCAAAACATTGTCTTGCGCTGCAAATCTGTAGGCACAAGCATTTCCTATACCACTGCTTGCCCCGGTAATAAAAATGACTTTACCCATTTTTTAAATTAAATAAATAATAAAAACAGAATAATCCCTGATGATTTGAGGTCGATGCTCAATGAGGGGTAAAAATAGGGGAATAAATAATAATAAGCAAATCGACAGATATATTTAGTTTAAGCAAGAAAATTAGCGATCACTATAGACACAAATATGGCACAGCGCATATTTATAGCGTCATAATATCAACTTCGACTAAGTGCTCAATTGAAGCTATAGATTACCTGATGTTTACTTTTTCCTGGCAATCCAGTTCTTTGCATTCACAAATGCCTCAACCCAGGGCGACACTTCGTCCGATGCTCTTCCTGATGGATAATAAGCCCAGTTCCAGGGATATATCGAACGTTCAAGATGTGGCATCATGGCCAGGTGACGGCCATCGGTAGAAACCAATGCAGCCGCATTGTAATCCGATCCGTTTGGATTGGCCGGATAAGCCTTATAACTATACTTCATCGGAATATTATACTCGTTCTCAGCCTGGGAAAGTTCAAATCTTCCTTCACCATGTGCAATCCATATGCCCAGTCGTTTACCGGCCATTGAACCTAGCATTACCGATCTGTTTTCAGCGATATCAACATTAATAAAAGCAGACTCAAACTTACCTGATTTATTGTGGAGCATTCGGGGTTTTGGAGAATGGGAAGGATAAATCAAACCCAGTTCAACCATCAACTGACATCCGTTGCATACGCCAAGACTAAGCGTATCAGGTCTTGCATAAAAATTATCAAGTACAGCTTTTGCCTGCGGATTGTATAGAAAAGCCCCGGCCCAACCTTTGGCCGAACCCAGTACATCAGAATTACTAAAACCACCCACAAAAACAATCAGGTTCACATCTTCGAGGTTTTCCCGGCCATAAATCAGGTCAGTCATATGGACATCCTTAACATCAAATCCGGCAAGATAAAGCGACCAGGCCATTTCACGATCACCATTCACCCCTTTTTCACGGATAATGGCAGCCTTAATTCCTGATTGGCCCTTACGCTGCAGTTCAATATCAAATTGAGTGGCTTTCCCTGTAAAATCTTCTCCAAAATTGAAAGAAAGTGGTTGTTTATGAAAATTTTGATAGCGCTCCTTAGCTAAATCTTCACCACACTGCCTGCGATCAAGCAAATAGGAGGTCTTAAACCATAACTTGCGAAGTTGGTCAATATCCAGTTCTATATTACCATTCTGATAACGAAGGTTCAGGTATCTGCGAAAAGATGGTTTCCCCAGAACCTTAAAGGTAATCCCGGCTTCATGCAACAATACCGAAGTAAAATCGAGGTCATTTACTTGCAGAATAACGCCCGGATTTTCGCTGAAAAGCAATTTCACCCTGTCACTTTCGCCGAAATCATCCAGATTGGCATCCAATCCGATGCCAGGTTGGGCAAACATCATTTCGAGCAATGCGGTAATCATTCCTCCGGATGAAATATCATGACCAGCCAGTACAACATCTTTACTGATAAGCGTTTGAACGGCTTCGAAGGCTTTCCTGAAATAATCAGCATCAGCAACAGTGGGCGCTTCATCTCCCAATGAATTCAGCACCTGTGCCAGGCTGCTTCCTCCGGTTTTTAATGGAGAAGCTGAAAAATCGATGTAAACAATAGAGGAGGTGAATTCAGGTTGAAGCACCGGTTTTATTGTTTTTCTTATGTCACTGACCTCCGCCACCGCAGTAATGATGACCGTTCCAGGCGAATACACTTTTTCACTATCCGGATACTTCTGGGTCATGGAAAGAGAATCTTTACCAGTCGGGATATTAATTCCCAAAGCAATGGCAAAATCGCTGGCTGCTTTTACAGCGGTAAACAATCGCGCATCTTCACCAGGATTGCGGCAGGGCCACATCCAGTTTGCACTCAGTGAAACACCACTTAATCCGTAACTTAGCGGGGCCCACAAAATATTGGTAAGCGATTCAGCTATGGACAAAACCGATCCTGCAGCCGGATCAATAAGCGCGGCAGCTGGTGCATGGCCCAGGGAAGTTGCAATTCCCTTATTTCCGGAATAATCCAATGCAACTATTCCAGCATTGTTTAATGGAAGCTGCACCGGGCCAGCCGTTTGTTGCATGACCACACGTCCCGTCACAGACCGGTCGACCTTGTTTGTAAGCCAGTCTTTACAGGCAACGCCCTCAAGCTGAAGCACTTGCTCAATATAGGTACGAAGGTTAGAAACATCATACCTGAGGGGTGACAGCGGCTCATTTAATGTAGTATCTTCCAAAACAGTGCGTGGAGGTTTCCCAAACATATCCAACAGATGAAGGTCAATCGGTTTTTTTCCTGACTTGTTGTTGACAAAAGTCAGGCGCTGGTTACCAGTGGTTTCACCAACCACAAACATGGGCGCACGTTCACGTTCAGAAACCCTTTTCAGCAACTCAACATCCTCATCATGCATAATAAGTCCCATGCGTTCCTGTGATTCATTGCCAATAATCTCCCGATCAGAAAGGGTTGGATCACCTACCGGCAGTTGATCAATATCAATCCTGCCACCGGTAACTTCAACGAGTTCGGAAAGCGAATTCAAATGCCCGCCGGCCCCATGATCATGAATAGAAACAATGGGATTTATTTCCATCTCTGCCATTGCCCGAATGGCGTTATAAACCCTTTTTTGCATCTCGGGATTAGACCGCTGTACAGCATTCAACTCTATGGAGTTACTGAACTGACCGGTTGCCACCGACGAAACAGCACCTCCTCCCATGCCAATGCGGTAATTATCACCACCCATTACGATTACCTTATCCCCGGGAGAAGGATCATCTTTCAGGCTGTCGGACTTATAAGCATATCCCACCCCTCCGGCCAGCATAATCACTTTATCATAGCCGTATGTTTTTGCATTTTCGTGATGCTCAAAGGTGAGTAAACTTCCACAAATCAAAGGCTGACCAAACTTATTGCCAAAATCACTGGCGCCATTGGATGCCTTAATGAGTAATTCTTCCGGCGTTTGATATAACCATTTGCGGGCTTTAATGGCCGATTTCCATGGATGTGTATCACAATTGCGGGGATAAGATGTCATGTAAACAGCTGTTCCTGCAATAGGCATTGAACCTTTTCCGCCGGCCATGCGATCGCGTATTTCACCACCACTGCCAGTTGCTGCCCCGTTAAAAGGCTCAACAGTGGTTGGGAAATTGTGCGTTTCTGCTTTAAGGGAAATAACTGACTCAACTTCCCTGATCGTAAAATAATCCGGCCTGTCCTGGCGAACAGGCGCAAACTGACAAATGGTTGGACCTTCGATAAAAGCCACATTATCTTTATATGCAGAAACAATTAAGTTAGGATGGGCTTTTGACGTTTTCCTGATCATGGAAAAAAGCGTTTCCTGCTCTTCCTTTCCGTCAATGATAAAGGTTCCGTTAAATATTTTATGGCGACAATGTTCGGAATTTACCTGTGAGAAACCAAAAACTTCACTGTCGGTCAATGGTCGACCCAATTTTTGGCTGAGTTCATCCAGATAAGTAATTTCATCGGGTGACAAGGCAAGGCCTTCCTGCTGATTGTATGCAGCAATATCCTGAATCTGACGAATGGGTTCCGGCTCGTGAACTACAGTGAAAATATCCTGATCAAGACTATGATAAAGGCGCTGCAACATGGGATCAATCGTCACATCCGGGCTTTTAACCTGAGTAAATTCCTCAATCCTTATTATCCCTTCAATCCCCATATTCTGGGTAATCTCAACGGCGTTGGTGCTCCAGGGTGTGACCATTTCGCGCCGCGGTCCAACAAAAAAGCCCGACAATGACCGGGCTTCCACATTCTTTGCCCCACCCAACAACCAGGTGAGTTTTAGAATATCATTGTTTCTGATTTCTTTAACACTGCTTATGGCAAATACCTGCTTGCCCTTGAAAAAACGAATCATCCCATCAATTTTTATGGGACAAAGTTAAGCAATTGAACAATCTGGCTGAAAATATGGCCAGGGAAATTACCACCAGTTTATGAACAATACATGTTTACCTAAACCTGACGAGTCGGTAAAGCAATTTTAAATTATACAACATGCAACTCCCTTTTCTTTTCTCTTCTCCCCCACTTTTCGATGGAGGGATGTCCAATTACAATACACCACTGCCCTAAGATTATCTCAATCAGGTCTGATAAACTAATCAGACCGAGTCGTCCCCCGCCCTTTTTAGCGTCCCCTGTCCCTTTTCAGCATTCCACAATATGAAATCTGAAATCCACAATTTGCAATCCGCAATCCTTTCATACCTTTGCCCCATAGAATTATCAATTTTGTAAACCATCATCCTATGTCACTCACTGATTTTCAGCAGGCCATACTTGCCGGCATTCCAACCAAACTTCCATCAATCAAATCAATTGATCCATCCGTCAGCCACGCCCCGGTGCGCAAGGATATCCTCAATCCTGAAGAAAAAAAACTCGCTCTTCGCAATGCGTTGCGCTATTTCGATCCGAAACATCATGGCGAACTGGCTCCCGAGTTTACCGAAGAACTCCGGAAATACGGACGCATATACATGTATCGTTTCCGCCCGGATTATACGATGCATGCCCGGCCTATCAGCGATTACCCGGCGAAGTCGGCACAGGCTGCCGGCATTATGCTAATGATTCAAAATAACCTTGACCCCGCCGTAGCCCAGCATCCACACGAATTGATTACCTATGGAGGAAATGGTGCGGTGTTCCAGAACTGGGCACAATACCTGCTCACCATGCAGTATCTTGCCACAATGACCGATGAACAAACCCTTGCGATGTATTCGGGCCACCCGATGGGATTGTACCCTTCGCACAAAGATGCGCCCCGCGTGGTGGTTACCAATGGTATGGTAATTCCAAATTATTCAAAACCTGACGATTGGGAGAAATTCAATGCACTGGGCGTTTCGCAATACGGACAAATGACGGCAGGTTCATATATGTACATTGGCCCACAAGGCATCGTGCACGGCACCACCATCACTGTGTTGAATGCCTGCCGTAAAATCGCCAGACATGGCGAAGGCACCGAAGGTCGGCTATTTGTTACTTCCGGCCTTGGCGGAATGAGTGGTGCTCAGCCCAAAGCCGGAAATATTGCTGGAGTAGTTACCATTTGTGCCGAGATAAATCCCCATGCAGCCAACAAGCGACACCGTCAGGGCTGGGTTGATGAGATTTCCGAAAATGCAGACACCGCCATTGATCTGGCGATGAAATATAAAGATTTAAAACAGGCGCGCTCCATCGCATACCTGGGAAACATTGTTGACCTTTGGGAACGCCTTGCTAAACGCAATATTCATGTGGACCTGGGATCAGATCAAACTTCATTACACAATCCCTGGGCAGGTGGTTATTATCCTGTTGGCCTTAGCTATGATGAGGCCAATGACATGATGGCGCATCAGCCTGAAGCGTTTAAAAAACGGGTACACGAATCCTTGCACCGGCAGGTTGCTGCCATTAATACGCTGAGCGAAAGGGGAATGTACTTTTTCGATTATGGCAATGCTTTCCTTTTGGAATCAGGCAGGGCCGGTGCCGATATTTTTAAGGCAGATGGCAAATTCCGCTATCCTTCCTATGTTCAGGATATAATGGGCCCCATGTGCTTCGATTATGGCTTTGGACCTTTTCGATGGGTTTGTACTTCGGGGAAACCTGAAGACCTTGACACCACTGATCGCATCGCGATGGAGGTGCTCGAAGAAATTGCCACCACATCACCCCCTGAAATCAGTCAGCAGATGAAGGACAACATTCAATGGATAAAAGGTGCCAATGAAAATCACTTGGTTGTTGGTTCACAGGCACGAATCCTCTATGCCGATTGCGAAGGCCGCACCAAAATAGCCGCTGCTTTTAATAAAGCCATTGCCGATGGCCAGCTTAGCGCTCCGGTCGTGCTTGGCCGCGATCACCACGATGTTTCCGGCACAGATTCGCCCTTCCGCGAAACTTCCAACATCTACGATGGCAGTTGCTTCACCGCCGATATGGCCATCCAGAATGTGATCGGGGATGCGTTCCGCGGAGCAACTTGGGTTTCTATACACAACGGTGGAGGCGTTGGCTGGGGCGAAGTAATTAATGGCGGTTTCGGTATGTTGCTCGACGGTAGTGCCGATAGTGACCGCCGCCTGCGTTCCATGCTTTACTGGGATGTTAACAACGGCATTTCGCGCCGCTCATGGGCCCGCAACGAAGGTGCTGTTTTCGCCATAAAACGAGCCATGATTGAGGAGCCGCTACTTAAAATTACACTGCCCAATTTTGCGGATAACAAGTTGATTGAAGATTGCTTTTAATTTAA
The DNA here is from genome assembly GCA_034005265.1 of Lentimicrobium sp. Classification (GTDB taxonomy): domain Bacteria; phylum Bacteroidota; class Bacteroidia; order Bacteroidales; family Lentimicrobiaceae; genus Lentimicrobium. The sequence goes on along the minus strand of JAVEVB010000016.1, from coordinate 61,411 downwards.
ATGGCAATAGCTCTCATATTTACAAACGAGAACAATGGGCAAATCGCTGTTGGTCTCGTCCTTTTAAACGAGAGTAATAAGCAAATCTGCCATTTGCAATTCGGATATAACTTTGTTATTTATTTCATTATTAAAAGGTTTCTAAAATTAACCCAAATATGGTTTTCCCTTAAATTCACGTGAATTTATAGAATAGCTTCTTGGAGCATATGTAGTATATTATCAAAAAATCCTCCCGATGAAAATCATCGGGAGGATTTTTCATTAATATTTTTCAATAATTATCTGCTCACGCTAACTTTGCTGCTACTGATTCCTGAACCATTGTCCATGCGGATCATATAGATGCCGACAGGCCAGTTGCTGGTGTTGATGTTCAGTTTCTGGGTAACATCCGAAGGTGAAAGAATTTCATTGGAATAAACCGATTGCCCAAGTTGGTTGAAAATACCAACACTTACCGTACGGTTACGTTCCGGGGTAAACTCAACAAAAAGTTGACTACTTGATGGATTTGGATAAACTTCAAAATCGGTTACCGCATCCGGAAAGTTGACACCTACGGTGTTCACCTCAAACTGAGCAGTTTGTAAATATTCAAAAGTAGTTCCCTGTGCCAGAGTTGTTGAACCAGAGGTGAGTTTATAAAAACCGGTTCCATTTGTACAACACAAACCGTTTCCACCAGCATCATACATAAAGAATTCATAACAGTCATCATTTTCAAGGACGACATCGGTATTGAAAACGGTGCCTGATTGAGCATAAGGGCCACCCGATGCAACTACCTCTCCAAGGCTGTTTTTAATTTCCCAGGTGGTTTGTTCTGGACTGTTGTCAGTCCTTACTTTTACCAGAATATTTTTCGAAGCCTGCAGTGCTGCCTCAAAACTTTGGTTGATTGTGTCATTAATGGTATATTCATCGGCACCCTGATTGACCTGTGTAACGAAAGCCTGAATATTATTCTCCGCCAATAACTCATAATCTAGGGCTGGTAACGCAATTTCACCTGTGGATAATAAGGGAAGGTTTCCTGACCAATCAAAAGTATGCAGTTCTTCATTATTGATGCGATACTGAATCTGAAGATTTGTCAGGGATTCATTTCCGTTATTTCTTATCCTTAAAATCGGACTGATACTGGGTTTGCACATACGATCACTCAGATTGGTGAACATCATAAGCTCAACATCATTATTATAAAGCGCAGTAAAGTCACCCTCTGTCACATTGGCTGCCTGATAAATCTCCTTATTCAGGGTATTCTGAACGAAGCCAATCAGACTAAGCTGATCAACATCATAAACATTGGCCAGGGGCCAGCTCGTCTGAATAATCACATACTCCCCGATTTGCATGTCTGAAGGCAGGCTTATTCCTGTTTTTTCAGGTAAAAGTTTCTTCATTACGTTATAAAAGTCCTTTTCACCATTAGACCCTGGAGCAGTATTAAACTGAATGAACTTTTCAATTACCGAAATATACGCAGAAGGCTGTCCGGGAATATCGGCTGTAGCTTTTACAATCATAGTAGCATAAATAGTATCGTTACCAGGCGATAATTCCTGATAGATATTAATTTCCATAGGAGAAGGAACCGCGTATAAAGTATTCACTGTGTTAATGTTCCAGCCACTAGGATGCCCATTATAGGCATTCCCATTAAGCACAGAATTAGGCACCGAGCTCACCCCATAATAGGAAGTACGCGCTCCGGCATCTATTGGATTATGATTGTACATTACGTCAACTCCAGGCCAACTCGTATGGTAATTGATATAAGTAATTTTATCGGGATTGGCCAAAAGTAAGGCTTGAATGGCTGGATTATACGTTGCGCAGGGCCCACAACTGGCCTGGGTAAAGTGCTCAAGTAATACCAACCGCTGAGATTGGCTATAGCCCAAGGCAATAGAGAATAGAAAAACAAAAAGTACAATTGATTTTTTCATTACCAAACAAAGTTTAAGGTTAAATTGATAAATGCAAATATATCCATATTTATTTGAATAGTGCCTGGGAGAGCAACTGTTTTTAATTTTTTTTACAAAAGGAGTAAGTCAATAAACACCCTACTTTACAGCTATTTCAACTTTTTTTTGCGAAAATCTTCTTAAAAATATTCTTAAAGAAAAACATTGTTGTTTATGTATTTATTTTACCTTTGCTGTCGTGTAAAGGAGTGATTTGCAATTCTTTTATTTGTTTTTATTAACAAAAATTGTGAATTCATTCCCCGAATTATTTTTTTTAGCATAGTTTTTGTTGGTAATCACAGTACTTTCAAACTCATTCACGATGAAAAAAACACTACTCTTCTCTTTTCTTTTCTCACTATTTATGGGAGGTCTCTATGCTCAATCGCTGGAGATTTCGTACCATAACGAAGTAATTACCAACGACCAGGAACTAAATATTCTTGCAGACCCACAAGCCTCCGGGCCAGCCGAAGTAGCCATTAAGGTTAAAAATATCGGTAATGCCTCAATTTCAGTTAAACTAAGAAAATACGACGTAAATTTGATGGACGGGACAAACGTTACTTTTTGCTGGGGCACATCCTGCTACGGACCAAACACGTATCTTTCACCTGAGGCCGTTCGTCTTGACATTATGGCATCAGATAGTTCATTTCATGGAGATTATAACTACTATGGAACTCAAGGAACTTCCCAATCAAGGTTTACCTTTTTTGATGAAGCCAACCCCAGCGATTCAGTATCAGTGGTGGTAAATTATACGGTAGGATACCTTGGAGTCAATGATAATATCAACATTGGTCTTTCCATCTCCAACGCTTACCCGAACCCTGCTACAACCACTTCGTATGTTGACTACAAACTTCCTAAATCAATGACAGGTGCATCGCTTCGCATCAATAGTCTGCTGGGCGTGACCATACAGGACATACCGCTTAACCGCAATGAAGGCAAAGCTGCAATAGATGTCAGCAAAATGAAAGAAGGAATTTATTTTTACTCATTAATTGTTAATAATTCTATAGCGCAGACACGAAAATTCATTGTTAAGCGTTAACAATATTATACTCGAATTACTTGGAATACTTGTTTAGCTTAATGTAGGTAAAAGCCCCGATAACCGGGGCTTTTGCTTTTGTACGATATTCCGGTTTAATTTATCAACCTTTATTATCAGAGGTCTTCACACATAAAAAACAGACCCGCTACTTTATTTATATTCATCCCTTTTACAGATTCACAGACATCCCAACACAATATAAATACTAAATATCAATTGGGAACTCCATACAAAAATCACACTTGGTATTAATAATTGATAGAAATTTTCTATAAATTTGAACTGATAATTTTTCCCGCAAACTGAACAACTGAAATCTCGTTTTCTATTTTAATCAAGCAGCAAACAGGTTGTTCTTTTCTGAAATCAGAAATTTTATCAACTTAATATTTACTTCCTGTAATATGCGTTACAACCGAACTCAACTTGTCGCAATTGTATTGCTACGCTTTGCCATTGGATGGCATTTTTTATATGAAGGAATGGTTAAAGTACTCAATCCCTCATGGACATCAAAAGCATATTTACTCGATTCCGGCGGACCAATAAAAGGCATCTTTGAGTGGATGGCCCTCAATCAAATGGTTCTAACTACTGTGGACTTTCTCAATGCATGGGGGCTTACATTGATTGGCCTTTCCCTTCTATTGGGAATTTTCACACGTTTTGGATCTATTGCAGGACTATTACTACTCCTATTTTATTACCTATCTCATCCGGCTTTCCCGGGAATTGAATATCTGTTTCCTTCTGATGGAACATACTTTATCATAAATAAGACACTTATAGAGCTCTTTGCACTATTTATGGTTTTTGCTTTCCCAACCGAACAGACAATTGGGTTGAAAAGATTTTGGACCACAATAAAAAACAAAAATCTATGAATCAGGAGAACAATCCGAATAAAAAAGGAATCACCCGTCGTGATTTACTCGCTGGCCTGGCTTCCCTCCCGGTATTGGGTCTATTGGGTTATGGACTTCACCTTCATGCCCGTGAACGCGAAAAATACAATCCCAATATCCTTAAATCCATAAATCCATCCATCCCCAAAGGATTACCCGCTTTAATTGACGGTCCGGCATTGCGTATAGGGGTTGTCGGCACTGGAGGAAGGGGAACTTACCTGCTTAAAGCGCTTGGTTTTGTGCACCCCGACCGCATGGACGAATGGACAGAAAATGCCAAGAAGAGTGCCTATTGGGAAACATACATCCATGAATTTCAATCACAGGAAAACCTTAATGTAAAGATCACAGCGGTATGTGATGTGTTTGACAAAAATGCTTTACGGGGCCAGGCTACAGGAGCGAATGTTCACCGCAATGGTTCCGGTGGCAAAATGGATGAAGTGCCTGAGCGTTTTCAAACCTACCAGGAATTGGTCGCATCATCCAATGTGGATGCAGTAATCATTGCCACACCTGATCATTTACATGTTCCTATAACCCTTGAGGCCGCCAGGCATGGCAAACACGTCTATTGTGAAAAGCCGCTTTCATGGACAGTTGAAGAGACCTTCGAAGTACGTAAAGTGGTTAAGAAGACAGGTATTGTCTTTCAATTGGGTCATCAGGGCCGACAAACTGAAAGTTATCAGGTCGCTCAATCGCTGATTACCCAGGATGTAATTGGCAAAATATCCTTGATAGAAGTCTGCACCAACCGCAACGACCCGAATGGCGCCTGGGTATATGACATTGACCCGGAAGCAAATGAAAACACCATTGACTGGAAACAATTTATTGGTCCGGCGCCATATCACGACTTCAGCCCGGAACGTTTTTTCCGTTGGAGATGCTGGTGGGATTACAGCACAGGCTTAAGTGGCGATTTGTTTACCCACGAGTATGACGCACTTAATCAAATACTTAATTTGGGCATCCCTCATTCCGCAATGGCTTCGGGAGGCATTTATTTTTATAAGGATGGGCGAACGGTACCTGATGTGCTGAATATGGCTTTTGAATACCCCCACCGCGACCTCACCTTATTGTATAGTGCTACGCTAAGCAGCGAGAAAAACCGCGGGAAAACCATCATGGCCCACGATGCATGGATGGAGCTTGATGAATCGCTGACCGTTTATCTGGACAGAAGTTCAACACGCTACAAAGACGAAATCGACAAAGGATCCCTGGAACCCAATAAGCCTATTTTTTCTTACATCCCGGGTCAAGACAAAGTGGATGCCATCACTACCCCTACCGAGAAATACTTTGCCGGCAGAGGCCTGCTTTATACTTACCGTGACGGCAAAGCAGTGGACACCACCCATTTACATCTACGCGAATGGTTAAATTGTATCCGGATGAAAAATGGCACCCAACCCAGTTGCAATATTGACCAGGCTTTCGATGAAGCCATAACAGCCCACATGGGCACCATTTCCTATCATGAAGGACGCAGAACATTTTGGGACGGTGAAAAAGAAAAAATAATTTAATTTTAGTTCCTGATGAAACCAAATCAATCAACCAAAATACTTGAGCAATCCCCGAGCATAAATGTGGGCATCGTTGGCTTTGGCCTATCAGGACAATTTTTTCACACACCTTTTATACAAAATCATCCAGGCTTCTATCTGCATTCTATTGTTTCTTCGGGCAACAAGGCAGGCAAAGTGTGCCCAGAAGTAGCCATTCAAAAGGATTATTCAGCATTGCTTAATGATCCGGCCATCCACCTGATTGTTATCTGCACCCCGCATAAATTTCATCTTAAACAGGCAACACAAGCCATGCAGGCCGGCAAACATGTGGTTATTGAAAAACCCGTAGCCATGAATAGTGCAGACGTTAAATTGCTGATGCAAACATCAACAAAAACCGGTAAACAATTTTTCCCATTTCACAACCGACGCTTTGACGGGGACTTTATAACCGTTAAAAAACTGCTTGATGAAAATTTGCTGGGGGAAGCGCTTACTTACAACTCCCATTTTGATCGTTACAATCCAACAATCTCGCGTGCCGGATGGCGCTATCTGGAAACAGGCGGAGGTGGAACGCTTTTCGATTTGGGGCCACATCTGATCGATCAGGCCATATGCCTGTTCGGTAAACCTGATACGGTTTGGTGCAAACTGTATACCCAAAGGCCAGGGAGCCAGGCATCTGATGGATTTGACCTGAAATTATTTTACAAAAACCTTACGGCCTCACTCGGAGCAGGAGTTTTGGTTTTTGAACCAGGCCCGCGCTTTCAGGTACATGGAACACATGGTTCGTATATAAAATATGGCACAGATCCTCAGGAAGGGAAACTCAGAGAAGGGATACAACCCAATTTGAATGGGTTAGGGAATGAAACTGAAGAAAATTTCGGAATACTTCGGTCCACCCGCTCAAACAATAGTGAAAAAAGGAGGTGGCCAACTTCTCCGGGCAATTACATGGCATTCTATAATAACGTTTACGAATGTCTTACTATGGGTGCGGAACCCATAATAAGTTCAATGGATGCCTTGAATAATTTATTGGTCATTGAAGCCGCCATTCAAAGTAATAAGGAAGAAAGAAACATCACTATGAAATAAATCAACTGCTATATTAACTCAATATTAACCAAAAAGAAAAAACATGCCAACACGTCGCGATTTTTTAAGAAATCTGCCTCTTATCACCGGAACTGTGGCCTGGGGTGTCTCTGCCGCATTTAAACCAGCTGAGGTAAAAAAAGATTTTGGGATACAATTGTGGACCCTGAGGGACGATGTGGCCAAGGACCTTGATATAACACTTCAGGAGGTGGCTAAAATTGGGTACAACAGTATCGAAGCCTTTTGGTTTGATGGTAAATTCTATGGCCGTGATGCAGTTGAATTCAGCCGGTATTGTGCTGATCTCGGACTGGCCTTACACAGCACCCACACGGGGATTTCGGACAAAAATGCTGATTTATACGCCGAAATTGCAGCAAAAGCAGGACTGGAATACCTGATTCTACCCTCTAGGATGGGGAGGCCTGAAAGCACAATCGATGATATATTACGCACCGCTTCGGAGATGAACCGCATTGGTGCAATATGCTTTAAACATGGGATAAATTTCGGCTACCATAACCATGATTTTGAGTTTAGACCCATTGACGGGCAACTCCCCTATGATGTTTTGCTGAGCGAAACCGACCCCGAACTTGTTTCATTCCAGGTGGATATTTACTGGATGATTAAAGCGGGCAAAGATCCGATAAAATATTTTGAAGAAAACCCCGGAAGGTTTAACACCTGGCACATCAAGGACAAAGGTAATGATGGCGAAAGTTGCATTATAGGCAATGGCTCCATCGATTTTAAGACTTTAATGAAACAAAATGAAGCGGCAGGCCTGCAAAGAATTTTTGTAGAGCAGGAACAATACGCTGAAGGCAACCCACTCTATTGCGCCGCACAAAGTTACAACTACATTAAAAATAATTTGCTTTAATCCATAAAACCCAATTTATGATGGAAGAAAATCCCAAAACAGACAATGGAATGGACCGCCGCAAGTTTATCCGCAATTCAGCACTTACTGCTGCAGGTTTTATGATCATGCCCAGCCATGTTATTTCAGGCCTTGGCCATCTCGCACCAAGCGATAAGCTAAACATCGCAGGTATTGGTGTGGGCGGCCGCGGAGGTGGTGTAATCCGTGCCGTGAGCAGCCAGAATATCATTGGCCTTTGCGATGTTGACTGGAAGTATGCCGGCAAAATCTTTAGTGAGTTTCCTGATGCCAAAAAGTATTACGACTGGCGCAAAATGTTTGATGAGTTAGGCAAATCCATAGATGCCGTTGTAGTTGGAACGCCTGATCACAACCATGCTATCATCAGCATCCATGCCATGAAAATGGGCAAACATGTATATTGTGAAAAGCCATTGACGCATTCCGTTTGGGAGTCAAGACAAATGACACATATAGCCAGGGAATACGGGGTTGCCACACAAATGGGCAACCAGGGCAATTCGGGTGAGGGCATTCGTCAGGTTTGCGAATGGGTTTGGGACGGAGCCATTGGCGAGGTGCGCGAAGCACATGCCTGGACCAATCGTCCCATCTGGCCCCAGGGCCTTGAACGCCCCAAAGAAGTGATGCAAACTCCTGAAACCCTTGACTGGGATCTCTTTCTCGGCCCTGCGAAAGAGCGCCCTTACAATTCCATCTATACTCCCTGGAACTGGCGTGGATGGTGGGATTTTGGCACCGGAGCACTTGGCGATATGGCCTGCCACATCATGGATCCCATCTTTATGTCGCTTAACCTCAAATACCCTACGCGTGTTCAAGGAACATCATCCCAATTTAATACCGAATCACCACCTTTAGCAGAAGTGGTAAAATATGTTTTCCCGGCAAGGGATCAGTTTAAAGGAATGGAAATGCCCGAAGTTAATGTAACCTGGTGGGATGGTGGTTTACTCCCTCCGCGCCCGGCCGAATTACCGGATGGAGAAATTATGGGCCGTGATTCAAATGGTGGCTGTCTCCTTATCGGATCAAAAGGTAAAATCATGACCGGATGTTACGGAAGCAATCCCTTCCTGCTGCCACTTGACTATGACAAGAGTTACAGCCGACCGGCACCCCAGATGCGCCGTGTAACTGAAGGCCATGAGATGGATTGGGTACGCGCCTGCAAGGAAAATCCTTCCTCACGGATTGAAGCCAGTTCACACTTCGGATACTCAGGCCCCATGAACGAAATGGTGGTTATGGGCGTGGTTGCTGTTCGCCTGCAAGATCTGAAACGCGAATTACTCTGGGATGGCGAAAAAATGGAATTTACCAACATTAGCCCTTCTGATGAAATCAGGGTAGTAAAAAGTGATAGTTTCCAGGTAATTGACGGGCACCCCCACTTTGACACCCAACATGAAACCATTAATGCCAAAGCGGCAGCTGAAGAATACATCAGGCACACCTACCGGAAAGGGTGGAACCTTTAAGTAAAAACTTAATGCATTAACAATCAAAATTCAACATGATGAAAAAAGTACTTTTTATTACTGCAATTTCATTTGCACTTTTTTCCTGTAATCAAACAGGATCACAAACAACCGATGCCGTTGAAAAAGACACCATTGCTGCGGTTAATACTTTAACAGATGCCGAAATAGCCGATGGATGGATACTGATGTTCGATGGCAAAACCACCGGGAAGTGGCGTGGATATAACAAGGATCATTTTCCCACAGGGTGGTCTGTGGTTGATGAAACATTGCAATGCAAATCTTCGGGACGTGGTGAAGCAGGTGGCCAGGATGGCGGAGACATCATCTATGATGAAAAATTTCAGAATTTTGAACTTTCACTGGAATGGAAAATTTCAAATGGAGGGAACAGTGGAGTGCTTTACCTTGCACAGGAAATTCCCGACAAAGCAATTTGGCAGTCAGCCCCGGAAATGCAGGTGCTTGACAATACCAAGCATCCCGATGGACGCGATGGTGTTCACAGTGCAGGTGCACTCTACGACATGATTGGCGTTGATCAATCCAAAGTAAAACCAGTTGGCGAATGGAACCAGGCAAAGGTACTGGTTTACAAAGGATTGGTTGAACACTGGCTGAACGGCGAGAAAGTGGTGGAATATCACCTGTGGACCCCGGAATGGAATGAAATGGTTGCCAAGAGCAAATTCCCTGAATACAATCCTGATTGGGCCAATGTTGCACAGGAAGGTTTTATCGGGTTACAGGACCATGGAGACGATGTCTGGTACCGGAACATCAAAATCAAGAAGTTGTAGTTGACAATTCTTAATCAATAAAGGCCGGATGATGCATCCGGCCTTTATTTTTATTTGTTATAACTGGCTTTATAATCCAAAAGCCTGTTTAACTTTATCCACATAATCCTTTGCCTCCCAGGCAAACAATTTCACCTTTTTGAAATGGCATATCTTACCATTGATAGTTTTATCGTATGTATCACCGTTGGAATAATAAACTTCCACTTCTTCTTCGCGCAGATCACGACCAAAGTGCCCATAACTTGCTGTTGGCGTATAAATGGGATTTCGCAACCCAAAACGATTGATGATGGAATAAGGGCGCAAATCAAAAACACCTTTCACCGTGCGACCTATCGCACCATCACTTAAGGTTTTACCACTACTGTCTTTTACGTGGGCGGTGCCAAAGGTATTTACATAAAGGCCCACCGGCTCGGCAATGCCAATGGCATAAGCTACCTGCACCTGCACTTCATCGGCTACACCTGCTGCCACCAGATTTTTGGCAATGTGCCTGGCAGCATAGGCAGCAGAACGATCAACCTTTGAAGGATCCTTTCCAGAAAAGGCACCTCCCCCATGTGAGGCTTTTCCACCGTAGGTATCAACGATAATCTTTCGACCGGTCAGGCCGGTATCGCCATGTGGTCCGCCAATCACAAATTTCCCGGTAGGGTTTACATGAAGGGTGAATTTATCGTCAAAAAGAGTTTTTATCCGATCGGGTACAGAGGCAACAACCCGTGGAATAAGTATTTCCCTGACATCTTTTTCAATATGCAAACGCATTTTTTCATCTCCTTCCTTTTCGGGTAGTAAAGGATCAGCAAAATCATCGTGCTGTGTCGAAATTACAATGGTATCAATTCGCACCGGATGATTATTGTCGTCATATTCCACCGTAACCTGCGACTTGGAGTCTGGCCTCAGGTAGGTCATCAGCTTACCTTCTTTGCGTATTCTGGCCAATTCCTGCAAGAACATATGCGCCAGTTCAATGGGCATAGGCATCAGGTTATCCATATCGCGGGTAGCATAACCAAACATCATTCCCTGATCACCTGCACCTTGATTTTCGGGACTCTCTCTAACCACTCCCCTGTTTATATCAGCCGATTGCTCGTGGATGGTAGAAATAATGCCACACGACTCACCCTCAAACCGATATTCATTTTTTGTATATCCGATATCCTTAATGGTTTGCCTCACCACTTTATGAAGATCAACATAACCATCAGTCATTACTTCACCACTGCAAACGGTAAGTCCGGTGGTAACAAGTGTTTCACAAGCAACCTTCGCATTTGGGTCAAAACGGAGGAACTCATCAAGTAAGGCATCAGAAATCTGGTCGGCAACCTTGTCGGGATGCCCTTCCGAAACGGATTCGGAGGTGAATAAGTAAGCCATTGCAATAATTATTTAAGTATAACAGATATGAAACTTGGATACAAAGGTATCAATGGCAGGATTTGCTTTAGCATTTTTTAAAATGGTTGCAATCGATCAAATCTTTCCATTCCGGAAATCTCCGGCGCTGCAAAGTTAGGCAATAATTTTGATTTCGGGTTTTAGATTAAGGATAGCGGATTACACTTTTCTAATTCGCATCATTCCATTATTCCATCATCATATTCAAGCAACAGGCACCAACCATAAGTCCATTGCTATACCTTCTTCGTTAACTGCTGAAACACATCTTCCAACCGGTTTCCCTGCTTTTGCATGGATAGCACCGAAAGCTGATGATCCACCGCAAAGCGGAAGATTTCCTGACGCACATCAATATCCTTTGCTGATTCAACAATCCAGCTGGTGTTTGAAATATTTTTAATCCCGGTAACGCCTTTTATGGTTTTCAGAAGTTCCGGATTTATTTCTTTGTCAAATTCAACCACAACCTGACTGCCTAAGCTGCTTCCGCTCAGCAGTTGTCCTGTGGTATCATCGGCAACAATTTTCCCATGATTAATGATGATAGCCCGGTTGCACATGGCTTCCACTTCCTGCATGATATGGGTAGAAAGCATCACGGTTTTTTCTTTTCCGATTTCAAGGATAAGGTTGCGGATTTCAATCAATTGGTTTGGATCAAGCCCCGAAGTAGGTTCATCGAGAATAAGCACTTCCGGATCGTGAATCAATGCCTGAGCAAGGCCAACCCGCTGCCTGAAACCTTTGGAAAGTGCGCCAATCTTCTTGCCTTTTTCTGGATTTAAGCCTGTTACTTCCATCATTTCGGCCACCCGTTTTCCGGTATTTTTACCCAACTGATGAATACCGGCCACGAATTCCAGATACTCCCTAATGTACATATCGGTGTAAAGAGGGTTATTTTCAGGAAGGTACCCCACCCGCTTACGAACTTCCAGTGATTGTTCCCGGGTATCAAAACCATTCAAACTTACATCTCCAAATGTTGCAGGTATAAAGCAGGTGATGATTTTCATCATGGTTGATTTCCCTGCCCCATTGGGACCAAGCAAACCAACAATCTCACCTGGGTTTATGCTGAACGAAACATCATCGAGGGCGAGTTGTTCACCGTAGCGTTTTGAAATATGGGAAGCAATTATAGACATAGCCTGCGAGTAATTAGCGAAATGCAAAGGTAAGAAGAAATGCGGAGGTAAAAATTCGAAGGCATTAGACAATAATCTCTGATTCAGATAAAATTATTGATGATCTGTTGCGCATTAATTAAAAAAACAAAAAGCACGTACCAATAAATCATTAATAACCAACACCAGGTATTTTCTATAAATCTAATCTCTAACCGCTTGACACTCCGCCGCCTTCCGGGGAAAGCAGCGGAAATAACTCATGTCCATCATATAGGGCATTGGTGTTTTTTGAATATCGACAAGCCATAAACACAACATTTCCATGGGAAACTGATATTCTAAGATCAAGCCAGTTGAATGAATAATGAACTTCTTAATTTAACCTTACTATTGAAAATGCATCCAGCATGGCTTTGTTGGTTTCACCATTCATATTCTGATTCTGGGGTAAGATATACTCAATTGAAAAATTGTGCCTTCCTGCTGAGAGCTGCATTGTTAAAGAATTACTATATCCCCAGTTGGACCACTCTTCATTTCCACGCTGAGGCATAACGATTGGCCCCACTTCTGTACCATCAACCATCAGGGTTCTGATGGCGCATTTATTGTTCGTATTTACAGGTCCAGAGCCGTTTGAATTCCTGAAACGAAAAATATATCGCCCTGATTCATACAATTCTGTATTGAATGTAAGATGGATATTTTTATCAGTAGTAAGTTCAACAAAACCTGACCCTGAATAACCATTATATTGAAGTGCAGCTTTCTCTGCAAAAGATTCAGCTTCAATTATCTGCTCCATTTCAGTATCGTATCGGACAATGGGTTTCCCTGAAAAAGAAGTGTATTCCAATGAATCAATGGCAACTACCATATACTCAGTATATAAACTATCAGATGGAAGTAAATAGGAGGTTTTGCTTCCTTCGGCCCAAACAGATCCATTGCGATAAACAACATATCTACTAACATCAGCACTTTTACTAATTATCAATGAATCCTCAGAAACTGAATAATCAGGGGCGGGTAACGAAAAAACAACCGGCTTCAGGTTAACATTACTACCAACTTCAGTATCGGATTCAAGGCAAATTTCTATTTTGTGCCTTCCGGTGATGCGTGAATCAATAAAAGCCTGCGGCACGTTTACACCATCTAATAAAAAAGACTTCATCCGGCTGCCTTCTCCGGATAGATAAATGTCAAGTATTGCATTTTGGTAACGAAATCCTGTGAGTTCTTTCTTGCCATTTATTTTTTCTGGCACAAATGGTTTAAAATGAATTCCATCAGGCGAAAAATGCATGCCAAAGTAAAGCTTATAAACAATAGCGAGATTTGCTGCCACACTCCATAACTGTCTATCAGAATTGATGGCAGTTCGTTTATAATCACCGTTGGTTGCAACAAAATTCTCTTTATTCGTAAGAAACAATGCCGCTGGCCTATAGATAGCTGCTATACTTTGTAAAACAGCCTCTTCATTACCGGCTTTTGCTGATGCGAGAGCCCAATATGCCTGCACAAAAGGCCATACTGCATTATTATGATAGGGAGGTATCTGTGGAATCTGTGGATATATACATGGAATACCAAAGGCCGTAACAGGTACAGAAGACACCATTTTTACCGCTGTTTCCTGTGCAGCAATACCCGATAAAATACATAATGCTTCACCCAGCGATTCGCTTCGTGGTGAAGCGAGTTTATCAACATTTCCATAAATATATTGGGCATAATATTGTTTCTCAGGCTGCCACAAGTACTTATTGATTGATAAAGACAATTGTCTGGCAGCCTCTTCATATTCGGACCGGGGCAACCCTAAAAGCCGAGCCATTTCAGCAAGAATACTTGTTGCCTGATGATAAACGGCATTGGTACCAAGATTGAAAGATTGATAAATATCAATGGGCTCCATCCATTTAGGATAAGTTTGTTCTCGCCAGTCAAGAAAAGATGATTCACCATAATAAAGCCCGGTATTTGAATCGAACGCAGTTTTCCTGTCGTCGTCCCATGAATTTCTTATGATTTCGAAACTCTGTGCAAGCCAGTTTTGGTCACCGGTAACATTATAAACTTCCCAGGCAGCCAACGTCCACACCATGCGATCAGTAGAAACAGGCCACGACCCGCCAGTGCCGGTATCTTGAATAATGCGCTTATTTTTCACCTTGTACATCAGGCTTTTTTTCGAAGCCTCGGGATTAACCATAGCCATTGCCAGTTGTATTGCATAACTGATATCTCGCGTCCACACGCCGTCCCATTGTTTACCAGCCATAAATGCCCCATCTGGCCGTATATTCTGAACCATCTCTTCGAGAGACATGTTATATAACGCATTTGCCAGTAAGTGTCCGGACTTAAATTGAGGAAAATCATTTATCTCTGTTGATAATTCCCATTCTTTAATGGGAGGCTCTTCGTTGTGCAAATTCAGTGTTATCGTAGTTTCAAAGATTCCATCCCCATCCGGATCTTTAAGTTCAAAATCCGGATTGGTATAAAGGTTCTCAAAATCCCACGAAAGTGGAGCAGCACCACCAGCAATATAGACCCCCTTGAAATCCTCATTATATATTTGTTGTCCATTAAATAATACAAAATAACCCATTGTGGCAAAATCTTTTAACACCCTCCGCATATCCAGCTTAATATTCCATACGGTGTTCTCCGGCAAAACAAGTACTTGACCTATTGTATCAATAAATTGTTGGCCAAAAACCAATGGGCCAGTGGTACAAAAGCCTCCCATAGGCAGCAAGGTTACAAAATGATCGGTACCTGAAATCATCTCATTGTCACGACTATTAATACTGAACTTAAACTGTACAGTAGAATTATATTCTTTGGCTTCAGCACTTTTATAGTCCGATACCATACGCCGGTCAGATAAAGCTTCTGCCTTATATGAGGATTGCTCCACCCGATTGTTAAAAATGGTAAAATCATCTGTTTTATATATTTCAATATCCTGTGCAGATACAGGGATCACCATCAGGAAAAACACTCCAAAAAGCCAATTTTTCATTATTTTATTTGTTAATTGTGATTTCATCGATCAATATATTTTCATTGAATTGAACTATGCAGGTTCCGGTAAATTCATCCCAGCACCATCCGGCTCCTGAGGATACATCGTACCATTTTTCTTCCAACTGTCTCACTTTGGTTTTTTTAATCTTTTCACCGTTTATATGGACAGAGGACGGACTTTTATCAAGATGCACATTAAGCCCATTATTTCTGACTATTTGATTATTGAACCCATTATTAACTGAACGTTCAATCCGAATGTTCCAGAATTCTGCCGAAGAAGTGCATGTAATGTTGGTTAGCTTATAAACGTCGACTTTGTAGTCATTCGATTCCCCATCATCCTCATAAAGTTCAAATGCTGCAGTCTTTCCTTCCGCTGCAGGAAAAATATCAAACAACACCGGATAATTCTTACGCTCTCCTATATACTGCATAACTGGCATTTTAGGAAGTATTGAGCCTTTTTTCACAAAAACCGGAATTCTATTAAGAGGAGCCGGATACGAAATCCACTGCTTACCCTTGTATAAAGTTTTGCCATCACTATAATCAATCCATTCTCCCTGTGGGAGATAAACCCGTTTGGTAAGCGCTTCCTTTTCAACCACAGGAGCTACAAGCAATTCCTCCCCAAAAAGAAATTCGCTATCCAAATTATACGTTTCCGGATCACCGGGGTATTCAAGCAAAAGCGCACGCATAATTGGCATACCGCAGTCCCAGGCATTTCTAGCATAAGAATAAATATAAGGATGCAACCCATATTTTAAATTAATGGCCTCCCTGCAGATTCCTTCGGCCTCATCACCAAAGACCCATGGCTCAACTGCATTATTGCCCTCGTGGTGCGCACGACTCAATGAATTAAAAACGCCAAACTGCATCCATCGGATATAAAGTTCTGCCATCGCATCATAATCATGGATATCACCACAATAACCTGAAATATCAGTTGCCCAGAAAGGCACTAGACTCATACCAGCCGAAAGTGCAAGTGGAATCTGTCCGGCGAGTTTTTCCCAACCATTTAATACATCGTTACCATCACCCGAATCGCCTGACCAACCGAAAGTGTATTTTTGCATTCCTGCAAAAGCAGAGCGGGTCATCTGAAAAATACGCTTGTTGGGATTGTGCTTTTCAAATTGCTCTGTAACTGCTTTATCCCAGGTCAATCCATAAACATTGTGAATTTCGGAATGCATCCCAAGGTGATGATTCATAAAAAGACGATCTGTATTTTCCTCATTACTCCATGCAGGCTCGCCCATATCGGTCCAAAAACCCCTTACACCATCATCAATAACTTTCTGCTGATAATCGCCCCACCATTCAGCCACCCCTGGCTTTGTAAAGTCAACCAAGCCACAATTTCCACCCCAGGGCCATGGCATATCATAAGATTTTCCTGTTCGGATATCCCGGACAAAGAAACCAAGAGAATCAGCTTCATGCCACTGACTTGAATTACTTTGCGAAATCACTGGATCCTGGGATACAATTACCTTAAAGCCCTTTTCGTCGAGATCCTGCAACATTTGCTTCGGATTATCATAATTTGCTTGTTTCCATTTAAAATCCTGAAGATGCTGCGTCCAACCAATATCCTGATAAATAATATCACATGGAATATTTCGCTCACGAAAACCAGCCGCAATTTCACGTGTTAACTTTTCATTCGTTAACATACCCCTGCACTGGGAGAAGCCCAACGCCCATTCAGGCGGCAAAATAGGTTTTCCTGTAAGTGACATATATTGCTGAATAATCTTTTTATATGTAGGTCCGAAAATGAAATACCAGACCGTTTCACCACCGGGGGCACTAAATGAGAAATATTTGTCAGACTTTAAACCGAAATCAAATTCAGATTTAAAAGTGTTGTCAAAGAATACTCCATAACCATAATTACTCATAAAGAAAGGAATACTCTTGTATAAAGGATCTTCATATATCCCGTAACAGGGTTTATCACTGTTCCACATACGATATGACTTCCCGCGCCTGTCAATACTTCCTGACTTTTCGCCCAATCCATAAAAATGTTCATCAGGACGCAATGTTTTAAAAACAGACTGATTTACAGAATCCTTAACAAACCCCATGTCAGCATAGTCTTCCAACACTAACTTCTGATACTTATCATAAAAGCTGATTTTAAATGGCCGCTTGGTTACCCTAATGATTAAATCACCAGTATAAATCTCATAAAGCTGAGGCTGTTCAGTAATATTTATTTTGCCCACATCTTCCAGATTATCATTTTCCACTGCAAATGAATGATGATTGTCAATAACTTGTCCAACCTGATACCACAACCTGATTACAGAAGCGTTGCATATTTTCAGCCCTACCTGAATATGATTATCACACTGGAATTCAACCTGATTGCCATTTACGACATAACTCAAACAGTTTCCAACAGTAACAAGTTCATTTACATTTATTTGAGATACTGCCAGAGCAATTACAAAAAACTGTAAAAACAGAAGTGATATAATTCTTTTCATTTTTGGTTTATTAAAAGATTGGACCTGTGACAACTTGTACAGATTTGAACTGCAAAAACCTATTGATATTCTACCACAATCATATCCCAGTATTTAAGGTAGGGAACATCAATTTCTACTCCATCCGGCAGGGAACTGAAGTTTACACTTTGAGGTAAACCAAAATTCAAATCTGGAGATGCTATCCATACCTGCTCAACCTGCCTACTTGTTTTGAATTTCAGGTATAAATTCTTCACTTCAACAGGCTCAAGCTGGTCGCCGTTAGTATCACGCCACAACATAGAGCTAACATTATTGAAATTGATTAAATTAATAATCTGGGCACTTTCGATCAGACGCCCTACAACAGCAATTTTCCCGGCTTCGGGAGGCCACGAGCCAATGTTTACCTGACTGTTGTCACTGTTGACTTCAGGCTGATTTATTTCACCCCCATCCCGAAGTAAGTTCTGATAGGCCACCAGAAAATCGTAATAAGCAATCAAGGCAGAACGCAACTGCCCTGAAACCTGAAGATTATTGTTTGGAAAATACTCCTTGGCAAGCATATGTTCACCCAGTTCCAGGTGTGAGCCCCCAAAAGCAAAAATCACCGAATTTGCCAGCAATACGCCTGCCGGATTAAAAAATCCAGATGAATTGGCAAGATCGTAGTTCATGTATGCTGCCAGAACCGTATTTTTTGAATTATTACTCAACGCATTATTGGCTGTAATAATTCCTGCCAGGTCATCAAATCCATCGTTGGGCGCCCAAACTTCAGAATAAAGAAAGCTCACCGCTGAAGATGCAATTTCAGCTTGTCCATATTGATTTACCGCATTCATTACCAATTCCTTATCTGGCATATCCATTTTCATTGCCTGAATGAAATCTTTAAATACCTGAGGCAGATTTACAGGATATCCACCATAATTGTACAAGGTACGATTGCGATTACCCAACTGGTCAATATGAAAACCATCAAAATCAAATACTTCATAAACGTCCCTGTTCTGTTGAGCCAGGTATTGCTGCCACTCCCGGTTTGACGGGTCAGTGAGATAAATATTACTTTTAAACATTGGTGTCGGCAATGCATGAAAGTCTTTCGAAGCATGAAATAGATCAGTGAATAAATACCATTGATCCAGAACCCCATCGCCTGAAGCATTGCTCAGGGCTCCGTATGCCAGATTGTAGAACATCGCCTTCATGTTACAACGATGTGCGGCATCAATATACCCCTGCACAGTACTCAGATAATTATCCCGGTTGGCAATGTCCTTCCATACTTCAGCCGGATTTTCCACCGTCCCTGCAAGGGGCTTGTGATGATCAAATTGCCAGTCGTAAAACTGTAGCCCATTTATATGATAACGAGCCAGGTTTTCCACAACATAATCAATTGCTAATGGCGTCATTGCCTGATATTCAGAAAGAAACCCATATCGTGGGAAACGGCACCAGTCCGATGAAACATCTACTGCTATACTTCCGTAAACCTTTTCTACACCATCTTTCATTTCATAGACATCTGCCATAAAACCAGTAAAATCTGATGCAGGAGGATTCCAACTCCAGTTTTTACCAGAATAAAGCGTTTCATCAACGATGGTATTCAGGTGTCGGTATCGAATCATTGCGGAATTAGGCAATTCCCTGTCCAATTCAAACTTTACTACCTCCCCGGGCTTATAGCAGGCTTTGTCTGTTGAAAGAAAAACTGAATTTACCGAAGGAAGCAATGGACTTCCTTGATCTGTATCAGCTTTATTACAGGACAGAGTAAAAAGCGCTAATGAAAACAGGAAGAATGGAAGTCTGGATTTATTCATTCGATGAATTAAAAAATATGTATAAAAAATGCAATAAAAGGGTTGCCAATTGCGGCAACCCTTTTTCACACACCAACCACCAACTACTGCTTTTGAATACTAATTACCAGTGTTTCAACATTGGCTACAATAATGTAGTTTCCATCAGCAGCAATATTCCATTTATTGTCATCAGGATCTCCGCCTTTGTGCCGATACATTTCAGTATCACTCGTGCGCATGTACATGTCCTGACCCCAATCGGTATTACGGTTAACGGGAAATTTAAACTCGCCCGCAACCATTTGCCCGGTGTATGTAAAAATGCACCCATCGGTAGCATCTTCTTCAAGTTCAATAGCTTCACCAATGTTCCATTCTATGGGTGTTGCACTACCAACCACAAAAAGTTTGGTTCTCTTAATTGAAATAGTGTTATCCGAAAGATTTAAGGTAATGATATAATGCCCTTTCTTTTCAATCGACCATTTACTATCGTCAGGGTCACCACCATGATGAAGGTACATCGTAGAGTCGGATAGCATCATATACATATCCTGCCCCCAATCTCCGTTTCGGTTTACCGGAAACTTAAATTCACCCGGATTCATAACACCCGTATATGAAAAAATAAATGGATTGTCGGAATCCTGCAAAAGCGCTGTTGCAGCAGTAATATCCCAACCATTTGGAGCCGCACTTCCCACCATATAGATATTTTCATAAGCTGGCAAATCAAGTTTCAAGGTACTGATGGTCAGATCAAGAAGACTAACATCTATTCTATACATTGCAGGCTCAGTAATAACAAAGGAAACATCCGGCTGATTTTCACTGATTCGATAGGCAATGTGACTATCATCAGCGCCTTTCACATATGAAGGCAATAAATCACCTAAGGTTGTTATAAACTTAAACTCTCCAATCCCCAACGCACCCCGATAAGAAAAAGTAGTAGGGTCATCATCATCAGGAATCAGTGCAATGGCATTATTAGCATCCCATCCTGCCGCAGATGCACTTCCAAGCAGATACAAGGTACTACTGACCGGTTCATAAGCGGTTATGCTAAACTGAACTAAGGGCGAAACAGCTGTAACAGGCGGGGCATCGTATATGGTTGCAATAATTCGTGCTTCATAAGCGGCTGCAGAGCCAGCGGTTGCACCAAACTGCTCACGTATCATATTGTTGAGATCTGCTACCGTAAAGGCCTTTTCGTAAACAGCTTTCCCCATTTCATATAAAACAGGATTTGCAAAATCATTGCCTTGCTTATCCATCTGTAGAACATAAGAAATAGAGGCTCCGGTTCCATTGTTGGTGCCGGTCGTCCATCTTAATGTAAGGGCGGTTTGAGCATCCGATTTTTGCTCAAGAATGGCAGAGGAAGTAGACGTTGACAATGTCAATGGTCCGGCGGGCAGAATCCCGTCATCCTCATCTTTTTGACAAGACGTATTTAATGAAAGTGAGCAAATCACTACAAAAAAACACACCAGCCGGGAAATCCTCTGCAATGAAAGCTTCTTGCTTATTGCAGAAATATTTATGTTTAGATTTTTCATTTTTAAAAATTTACTGTGTTAAGAAAAATACTGACCTAATATCCCGGATTCTGCGTAAGGTTTGGATTGGCATCACGTTCCTTTTGAGGAATAGGGAAAAGTAAGAATTTGGAACTCATATTTGATTTTCCAATTCCATGAAGAAAGTCTATGCCATATTGTCCGCTGTTTACCCGAATAAGATCAAACCAGCGCTGACCTTCAAAAGCGAGCTCCTGACGTCTTTCATGAAGCACTGCTTCACGAAAGGCATCCTTTGACAAGCCAGAAACCTCATTCAAACCTGCCCGGTTGCGGACTTCATTTAGTGGAGCCTCTGCTTCAGATGTTCTTCCCAGTTCATTTAGTGCTTCCGCCTTCATCAGCAATACATCGGCATATCGAAGTACAGGAAAGTTCATCGGGCTATTGTCGTAAGAACCAGATATCGCTTTGGAAGCTAAAAATTTACGCAGGTTATACCCTGTTAAAGAATACGATTCAGAATAATCCAGACCGGCAAATTGCGGGCAATCCTGATACAAAACGGTAACTTCTTTACGTGAGTCACCCAACTCATAACTATCCATAAACTCCTGTGTGGGCTGATTCCAACCCCAACCACCAGCGACCATATCTGAGCCACGAGGCCCTGTAAAAGTGCTGACCCAGGAAGCCTGGTTTTCATTGGACCAAAAATTAAATCCGGCATTTCCGGTGTATTGAACCTCGAATAATGACTCAATGGTGTTCTTATTGGTTGGGTCAAAATTATCGGCATAGTTTGGATTAAGGGCATAACCCTGTTGTTGCACATTGTTGCACAAATCAACCGTTTTCTGCCAGTCTTCAAGGGTAAGATAAACTTTAGCCAATAATCCCGTAGCAGAACCAACAGAAGCCCGTCCAACATCAGACCCGGTATAGGATTCACGGGATGGCAACATATCAATTGCATTTTCCAGATCACTGATTATCTGACTATAAACAATTTCCCTGGAAGTTCGCGAAGGTCTTAGATCATCATTGGGTTCTACTGGATCAAGAACAAGAGGAATATCTCCAAAATACCGAACAAGAATGAAATAATAATTTGCGCGCAAAAAATACGCTTCACCAAGCACTCGTTTTTTTACCGATTCGCTGATATTCATAGCTGGCACCTTATCTAAGATGATATTACAGCGCAAAATTCCCGGCCATGGGCCACGCCACAAATCGAGAACACCCTGATTATCAGTAGCCGTAACAAAATTGGCCATATCCTGGGTCTCTTGTCCGTCTGATCCTCCGCCAGCTCCAACAATACTATTGCCAGCCATAATATCGGAAGTCCACATACGTAAATTATAGAGTTTAGGCCACTGCAAAGGCTGATAAGCGCCATTAATGGCGGATATGGCATCACTTTCGGTTTGAAAGAAGTTGGCCGTATTGATAGAATCCTCCGGAGACTTCTCCAGAAAATCCTTTCCACAGCCTGACAAAAGCATTGTCAGGAGAACTATTGAGAGATATATTTTAATTTTCATAACAGTTGTCGTTAAAAGGGTTAGAAGCCTATGTTTACACCAAAACTGAAGGTACTGGTTACCGGATATACATTGTTGTCAATCCCACTGGTACCAACTTCAGGATCAAAACCTGTGTATTGGGTGATTGTTAAAAGATTTACCGCAGAAGCATATACCCTGATCTTTTCAAGGTGCGCCTTCTTAAATAAATTCCGGGGCAACGTATAGCCCAATGTTACATTCTTAATTCTAAAATATGAGCCATCTTCAATATACCGGTCACTTGGACGGGTATTTTTATTCGGATCATTAAAAACCGCACGAGGCAATTCATTGCTTGTACCTTCGCCAGTCCATCGACCTAGGGTTTCGACAGTTTGATTCTGCGCAATTGACATTGCTTCACTCCAAATTCGGTTGGCATTGAGAATTTTATTCCCAGCTACACCCTGAAGGAAAATGCTCAGATCAAATCCCTTGTACCCAAAAGAATTATTAAAGGCAAAAATAAACGTGGGGTTCGGATTGCCAAGAAAAGTCCTATCCATATCATTTATTACACCATCGTTATTCAAGTCCTTAAACCGAATATCACCAGCTGAAGTCCTATTGAATGGATCATTGCCACTTACCTGAACTGCATGATTTTCAACATCCTCCTGTGTTTGGAAAATACCATCCGTTTCAAATCCGTAGAAGACATTGATGGGGTGGCCAGCCTGTATGAGTGCCAGATTGTAGTTGAGTCCAATACTGCCACTGGTCATTGGGACAGTATCATTCAAACTGACAACCTCGTTGAAATTATAGGAAAAGTTGAGTGAACTATTCCAGGAAAAATCACCTGTCAGGTTTCTTGAGTTGATGCTGATCTCAATTCCCTTATTCTGCATTTTGCCAGCATTAATAAAGGGTACATAAACATCAGAATATCCGGTGGAAACCGGCACTGACATCGGGACCAGCATCTGTTCGGTATTTTTAATATAACCATCCAGAGCAATTTCGAGTCTATAATTAAATAAAGAGGCATCCAACCCTATATTGGCCTGCTTTTGCTCTTCCCACTGAACGTAGGGATTGGGCATCATATTGGGCACAACCGCGGTAACAATACTGTTATTGAAGTTGTACATAATTGTTTGTAGTGCCGAAGCAAACGTATAGTTCCCTATTTCCTGGTTTCCGGTAATGCCATAGCCAGCCCGAACTTTCATGTCATCAATAAAACTAAATGATTTCATGAAAGGTTCTTCAGAAAGTCGCCATGCTACACTCCCTGAAGGGAAAATACCCCATTTGTTGCCCTCCCCAAAACGCGAAGAGCCATCACGACGAACAGTAGCAGTAAAAAGATAACGATTGTTATAAGTATAATTCGCCCTGCCCATATATGAGAACAACGACCATGAATAGGCATTTCCTCCAACAACAGGTTGTTGGGTTCCATTATTCATCTGCTGAGTAAGATTACTGGCAAAAGTCTGGATAGAACCATTAAGATAATTTGCAGTATTTTCCTGCGCACTGGTACCTCCCATCAAAAGGAAACTATGTTTGTCCATTGTCTTTTCGTAGGTTAGAGTATTGTCCCAAACCCATGTCAGGCTTTTGTCATATCGCTCAAAAAGATATGAATTATCATTTGAGCTGGAATTCCATTTATAGTTTGGTGCCCAGGTGCGTGCATTCCAAAAATTTGCCTGTAACCCAAGAGATGACCTGAACTTGAGGTTTTCTAAAATGGCGTATTCTCCATAAACAGAACCCAGAAGATTATAACCATGAATTGATTTATCAACCGTATTAGCCAAACCTATTGGATTTACCAGATCACCATCCCACATGGGCTGCGCAACCGGCCCGGAATAGTTTCCATTTTCCTGATATATATTTTGAGTCGGCAGAGCAAGCATCGTATTGCGGATACTATAATCTCCGCTGGTTTTCAGGTCGTGATTCAAGGTAAGGCTGTTGCCGAACGTTAGCTTGTCAAAAACCTTTGTATCGGCATTAAACTGAACAGTATATCTTTTATAACCTGTATTCAGCACAATACCATCCTGATCCAGAACATTTCCGGAAACATAGTAGTTTGTTTTTTCACTGTTCCCTGAATAGGACAATGAATAACTGCTGATTGGAGCTACATCGAAAAGCTCACCTAACCAATCGGTTCCTGCACCAAGAGAAGATGGATCTGCATATGCAGGATTAAGCGCCAGGCCTGCATTGGACATAATATCATTGTGCAAAGTGGCAAATTGACTGGCATCCAACATTTTTACAATATTTGAAGCCCTTTGCAAACCATAGAAATAATTAAAGTCAAGATGTGACTTATCCCCCTTGCCGCGTTTGGTGGTAACAATAAGCACTCCATTTGCGCCACGCGAACCATAAATTGCCGTTGCAGAAGCATCCTTCAAAACCTGTATTGATTCAACATCGTTCATATTCAACTGGTTAAGCCCACTGGCAACAGGCACTCCATCAATCACCAACAAAGGATCATTGTTGTTTATTGTTCCAACACCACGAATGCGGAAAGTTGCATCGGTACCGGGAGCGCCTGAAGATACAACCTGAACGCCGGCAGCACGACCCTGAATGGCATCGCTAATACTAGGTACAGGCATAGATCCGATATCTTTGGTTGCAACAACGGACACTGCTCCTGTCAGGTCCTTTTTCTGTTGTGTACCATAGCCAATAACAACTACTTCACTTAGGCTTCCCACTGATGGAACTAGCTTTATATTCACCGTAGTCTTTCCGGCAACAACAACCCGTTGACTTTCGTATCCAACAAATGAAAAAACCAATATTGCATTTTCATCCGGAACCTCAACTGAATATTTCCCAGACAGGTCAGAAACAGCACCCTGACTTGTCCCTTCAACCAATATATTCACTCCGGGAATGGTGAGTCCGGTTTTTGCATCTGTTATTACGCCACTAACCGTACGCTGCTGCTTGGGAGCCAAAACAATAAGGTTGTCATTAAAAATGGTATACCCAATTTCAGTATTTCGCAGAAGCAAGGCGAGTAAATGGTCTATTGAATTACTCCCTTTTACATCGAGACTGGTCGCCTTATCAATATCAATGAGATCTGACCTGTACAGGAATTTGAATTCGGACTTTTTCTCAATCTGTTCAAAAGCTTCTTTCAAGGGAGCACCCTTTAAGGAAAGATTGATGTTAACAGATTGCGAAAATACAGATGCATAAATATTGGAAATACCCAATATCAACAGTAGCATAGTAATTTTCATGATTCTCAGTGTTTTTGACCGCCCGACTATAAATAACCAGACGAAGCAACAATGTAATTTTTTTTTCATAAATTTGCTTTGTTTACTCTTAAACAATTGGTTCAATTTACCTTACCTCAAGTAAGGTAAGCCCGGAGGAATTTGCTTATTCGCAGTAAGCTTGTTTATTCCGCTGAACTTCTAAAGACCGGGCACATCGCCCGGTCTTTGAGTTTAATTTTTCCTTATGTCATGACGTGGTTTTTTTATGATTTGTGTGTGTGTTATTTTGTTTTCAGATAGATGTCGCGGAAAACAATCTCATAATTGTACGATTTCTGTGAGGACTGTTTTAGCGCTTCCATTGCCTGATTTATGGTTTCTTTATCAAACGAACCGGTGAATTTATAATCCCTGATTTTATTATCCACAAAATGCACCTTTACATCATACCATCTTTCTAATTTGATGGCCAGTTCACCAAATGATTCATTTTCAAAAACCAATTTTCCTTCCTTCCACTGACTCTCCACTTCGGTACTGATATTCTTCCGGATTGTCACTTCATGAATGGTCTTCAAGTTATTATTCTCTTTATCCAATGAATTCTCATCGCCAGAATTAAGATTAACCGCACCCGTTTTTTTAACATAGATACATTTTTCATTAGGTTTCAGAAATATTTCTTTATCCGGATTATTTGCAAAAGCCATTGGTATAATGCTCAGGCGCCCTTCAATTAAAGTTGTTTCAATGTTGTTTTCTTCAGGAAAAGCTTTCACATTGAATGAGGTACCATAAACCTTAACTTTGATTTCATTGACAAGAACATAAAATGGCTTATCCGGATTTTTCTTAACTTCAAAAAAGGCTTCACCTTCAGCGATCACTTCCCTCATTTTTTGGTTATAATCTGTTGAATACTTAAGTGTACTTCCTGAATTAAGCCAAACCCTCGTACTATCAGGCAATATTATACTGGTTCGTTGACCACGTGGAGAAAATATTGTAGTATAACCAATGGCTAATCGTTCCTTCCTAAAGTTATTGAATCCGCTGTAATAATATCCAAGCGCCACCGTGAGTAGCAGTAATACAACAGCAGCAGCGCCCGAAAAAATGCGGATTTTATTTCGGCCAAAAGTATATTTACGGTTTTTAGGAATTTCTATCTTACTTAAGATATACTGCCATTGTTTGCTGTTATTCTCCCACTTGCCTTTTTTAATCAATTCCCTGAAGCTGGTATCATTCATAACCTCTTCATATAATAATTCATTAATTTCGGATTTACTTCGCCAGAATCCCAATTCTAATTCGTCGGCCTCATTGAGCTCATTCCGAAATTTCTTTGCAAATAAATCCCAGGGGATATAAGGTGCCATAGAATATATGTTTAATGTTATGGCACATAAAAAGCAATTTACCACCTAAACGCATCAAAAAAATCAGGCAATAAAAAATATTTTCAAATAAAACGGTTTTAACGTCAAACGTAATTTCTTAAGTGCTATAGCCATTTGTCCTTCTACTGTATTCACTGAAATATCTAAAAAATCTGCAATTTCTTTATACGTCATTTCTTGCTCCCTGCTTAGCCTGAATATTTGCTGGCATCGAGGAGCGAGCATTGAAATGGCATGATCAATCAATCCTTTCAACTCATGATTCTCAATATCCTGATCTATTTCATATTGTTCCGACGTCGAAGAAGAAGAAATTTTTTCACGAATTGACTCCTGGAGTTTGTTATTCCGCAATTGGTTAAGTGCTTTATATCTTCCTGCAGTATAAATATATGCTTCTAACGAACTTTTGATTTGTAGATTTTCACGATTTTCCCACAAATAAATAAAGATATCCTGTGCTATATGCTCAACCAATAATTCATTTTTAAAAAGCAGTTGCAGATAGCGGGTTAAATTACTGTAATGCTTGTTAAAGATTACTTCAAGTGCATGAATATCGCCCTCTTTTAACTTTTGCAAAAGAAAATGATCTTCATTTGTAATCATACCCTGACGGCCTTATCTACACTATTGAAAGTTAAGAGAAGCAAAAGTATTGTTTTTTTGATGTAAAGTCACCCTGAAGAAACTTTTTATCGAAATAGAATATTCCCCCTCATTTTTTCAACAATTAATTGTTTATAAACTTGTTGGAAACAAATTTATTTTTACCTTTGCACCCCTTTTAAAGGGTTAAGTGATTGGTGTGAACGGCCGTAACCTGAAGCAAAAATGCTTTTCTCTTTGAAATGGCAATGCCGTAAGCAATTGAATCTCATGCCCGTGACTCAATTGTGGGGACGGTTGTTTTTATTGTTTTCAAGAAAAATAAATCACAAAAATGAACACACTGAGTTATAAAACTTTGTCAGCCACCCCGGAGAATATCCAGAAAAATTGGGTGTTGGTTGATGCTGAAGGGCAGACCCTGGGTCGTCTTTCGAGCAAAGTTGCCAACCTGATCAGGGGAAAATACAAAACCAATTTCACCCCTAACCTGGATTGTGGCGACTATGTTATCGTAATCAATGCGGAAAAAATCAAGCTCACGGGCAAAAAACTCACCGAAAAGGTTTATGTTCGCCATACAGGATATCCTGGCGGACAGCGTTTTGCCACGCCATGGGAACTTCTGCAAAAATTCCCCGAACGTATCATCGAACATGCTGTAAGGGGAATGCTCCCCAGCAACAAATTGGGAGATGCGCTCTATCGCAACCTTAAAGTGTACGCAGGAACTGAGCACCCGCATCAGGCCCAGCAACCACAATTGATCAACCTTAATTCAATCAAATAAACATGGAAGTTATCAATACCCTTGGCAGGCGAAAAACTGCTGTAGCCCGTATATATCTCAAAGATGGTAATGGTGCCATTACCATAAACGGAAGGGATTACAAAGAGTACTTTCCTACAGGTACGCTACAATATGTAGTTACCCAGTCACTCGAAATTGCTGACTCCGTTGGCAAATATGACATCAAGGCCAACCTTGATGGAGGTGGAATTACCGGACAAGCAGAAGCTCTTCGTTTGGCCATTTCAAAGGCATTGTGTGAAATCAACCCCGAAATGCGTCCTCCGCTGAAAGCCAAAGGCTTACTTCGCCGAGATCCCCGCATGGTTGAAAGGAAAAAACCAGGTCAGAAAAAAGCCCGTAAGAAATTCCAGTTCAGCAAGCGCTAATCAAAAATGGTGTTTAGTATCTAAATTGCCGGGACCTCTTTGCAGCTTCATTGCTGCCTGACGCAGAGCTACCCGGTAATTGGTTTTAACAGAATGTAAACAATTAAAAAAAATTAAATGGCAAGAACAACTTTTGAAGAATTATTAGATGCCGGTTCACATTTCGGGCACCTTAAACGCAAATGGAACCCTAACATGGGCCCATACATTTTTATGGAGCGCAACGGTATCCATATTATTGACCTTTACAAAACCATAGCCAAGATTGATGAAGCTGCGGCAGCAATGAAGCAGATCACCAAATCAGGTAAAAAAGTGCTTTTTGTTGCTACTAAAAAACAGGCAAAAGAAATCGTAGCTGATCACGTAAAAGGTGTTGGTATGCCTTACGTAACTGAACGCTGGCCTGGCGGAATGCTTACCAACTTCGCAACCATCCGCAAAGCAGTGCGCAAAATGTCATCCATTGATAAACTCATGGTTGGCACCGGCTTTGAAAGTATTTCAAAACGTGAGCGCCTTCAGATTACCCGTGAGCGTGCAAAACTCGAAAAAAACCTTGGTTCAATCGCTGACCTGAGCCGCCTGCCGGCTGCTTTATTTGTGGTTGATATTGTAAAGGAACATATCGCCATTGCTGAAGCCCGCAAACTCAACATCCCCACTTTTGCGATTGTTGACACCAACTCTGACCCCAATCTGGTTGATTTCCCCATTCCTGCAAATGATGACGCTTCAAAATCCATTTCATTGATCATTGGAAAAATGGTTCAGGCCATTGAAGAAGGATTGATGGAACGCAAGATTGACCGCGACAAACGCGATGAAGACCGTGAGGAAGGAACTTCAGGTCGCACTGATGGCGATTTTGACCTGGATGATGATGATGACGAGGATAGCGTAGCAAGAACTGAACGTCTTCGCTCAAAGCAAACTCCTGATGGAGAAGGCGAAGGTCGTCCACGCAAACCTGGAACCCGCAAACCCCTAGGTAAAAAGCCGGGAGCAGGTCCAAGAAAATAATTTTTTCCCACTTTAATACGACTTTAAATTATGGCAAATATAACTGCTGCTGAAGTAAATAAACTGCGCCAGATGACCGGAGCAGGGATGATGGACTGCAAAAAAGCACTTCAGGAGAATGATTGTGATTTTGAGAAAGCAATTGATTACCTCCGTAAAAAAGGCCAGAAATTAGCTACCAAAAGAGCTGACAAAGATGCAAACGAAGGTATTGTTATCGCAAAAACCAATGATGCAAAGGATTATGCAGTAATTTTTATGCTCAACTGCGAAACAGACTTCGTGGCCAAAAACCAGGAATTTGTTGACTTTACTAACCTTCTGTTATCCAAGGCAATTGAAAAACAACCTTCAAACGCTGAAGAATTCAAGGCTTTGGATTTGAATGGTCGCAATGTTGAAGAAAACATTACCGAAATGGTTGGTAAAACAGGAGAAAAAATGGAATTGGCTCATTTTGAGGTAATCCGTTCGGCCCGTGTTTTTGCATACAACCATCCTGGCAACCGCCTTGCTACCATCCTTGGCCTCAATATGGCGAATGTTGAAGGCATTGATCAGGCCGGTCATGAAGTAGCCATGCAAATTGCTGCTATGGCTCCTGTAGCTGTGGATAAGGACGATGTTCCTGCTGAAACCATTGCCCGCGAAATTGAGATTGGGAAAGATCAGGCACGTCAGGAAGGCAAACCTGAGGAGATGATTGAAAAAATCGCACTCGGCAAGCTCAACAAATTCTACAAAGAGAATACTTTGCTCAACCAGGAATTTGTTCGCGACAATAAATTGTCAGTTGGTGAATTTCTTCAAAAGATGGATAAAAATCTTACCGTTTCCGGATTCAAAAGGTTTATGCTCGGAGCATAAATCACTTGCATAAGCAAAATAAAAAAGGCTGGTTTAAGAAACCAGCCTTTTTTCATGCTACAAAATAGGATCTTTTTAGGTATTCAGCAGATCTTTAATTACCTGAGAAATAGTTTTATTGTCAGCCTTACCAGAGAGTTTCCCCGCAGCGGCAGCCATAACTTTGCCCATATCCTTAACACTACTGGCACCCGTTTCAGCAATGATCTGACTGATTATTGGGACAAGCTCCTCGCGGCTCATTTGTGCCGGCAAATAAGCGGCAATCACATCAGCCTGATAGATTTCAACTTCAGCAAGATCGGTTCGGTTCTGCCCGGTATAAACCTCAGCTGTTTCGCGCCTTTGCTTAACTAATTTCTGGAGTAACTTTATTTCAGTTTCCGGCGTAATCTCAGATCCACCGTCACTTGTCATTTCCAGCAATAGGGCAGATTTTATAGCCCTCAAGGCCTCAAGCTTCCCTTTTTCACGGGCAAGCATAGCCTTTTTAATGTCCTCGTTAATTTTTTCTGTTAAACTCATCATTTGTATGCTTAATCAACATTATCATGAAGAAATGAGTTGTTTTGTCTCATTTCAACAGAATTATTTTCAGATTTAAAAAGTGAATAGCGCGAAACCTCCGAATCATCAGATGCGGGGGTTTGTTTGAGTTCCACTTTTTTACGAAGATAAGCCGGTTGGTTTTCCATTTCAGCCAATCCTTGTGGGGTTGCCACCTTATAGCTGAGTTCCCGCATTCTGGAATATCTGTCGTTTGCCCGCTCTTCCTGCTTTAGAATAGCATCTTCTGTTTCATCGGATTCGGCATCATCGGACTTGAAACTCTTCAAAAAATCAAATCCAGGATCCTTAACTTTATCGGCCTTAACCGGCACAGCCGTAAAACCTTCAGCAGGTTTATTACTTGAAGGTTCATTCTTAGCAGTTGAGTCCGGTGTATGATTGATATTAAACGTAAAAACACGCTGTTGGGGCTCTTCATTGACCTCCGCTGATTTTTCAATCGGGGTTTCTTTAAGATAAGGTTCGGTCTCGGGCTGATTTTTGGTGATAAGCTTAATCTCTTCCAGTGCTGCCGGAGCAGGTTTATCAACCGGTGTGGTTTTATTGTTTGGTCGCGGATCTTCCTGGTTTAAGGGATACACCACCACCTCAGGTTTATGTAATGGACCTGATTTAGTGCTTCCTGAATCAAAACCTGTGGCAATCAAGGTAATGCTAATTTCATCACCGAGGGTCTCGTCAGTTCCATTACCCCAGATAATATCAGCATCTGATCCAGCTTCATGCTGAATATAATCGGTAATTTCCATGACTTCATCCAGGGTAATTTCAGATGTTCCGGATGAAATATAAAGCAAGATGTTACTGGCTCCCCTGATGTTGGCATCGTCAAGCAAGGGCGAGCTCATGGCAATCTGCACAGCTTCCAGCGCACGGTTTTCACCTGATGCAACACCAGATCCCATAATGGCCTTGCCACTATCCTTCATAACGGTTTTCACATCTTCAAAGTCAACATTGATGTAACCGGTTACCGTTATAATTTCGGCAATACCTTTAGCAGCAACGGCAAGAATGTTATCCGCTTTCCCAAAAGCTTCAGACAGCTTGAGATCTCCTTCCAGTTCCCTGAGTTTATCATTACAAATTATAAGCAGGGTGTCCACTGATTTGCGAAGTTCATCAATACCCGCGACAGCTTGTTGTGTGCGTTTGCGACCTTCAAAGGAAAACGGCAGGGTAACAATACCCACCGTCAGGATGTCCAGTTCCTTAGCAAGCGCAGCGATGACCGGAGCGGCACCGGTTCCGGTACCTCCGCCCATTCCGGAGGTGATGAATACCATTTTGGTATTATTCTCCAGAATCTTTCTGATTTCCTCAATATTTTCTATGGCAGCTTCACGACCAACCTGTGGAATGGCACCGGCACCCAGGCCTTTGTTGCCCAGCTGAATTTTCAAAGGTACAGGACTTGTGTCGAGCGCCTGGCAGTCGGTGTTGCAGATCATAAAATCCACTCCCCGAATTCCCTGCTTGAACATATGCGTCACGGCATTGCTTCCGCCTCCGCCAACGCCAATCACTTTTATGATGGAAGATTGATTTTTTGGTAAATCAAATTTGAGCATATCTGGCATTTTTGAATCTCCTAAATTAAATGAATAAATTGTGTTGTTTTCAATGATTTTGCAGATTTTATCAACAGGCTAACTGTTAATATCTTAGTTTACCCCTTCTTCGTCAAAGAAGCTTTTGATTTTTTCAAAGAATGAACTTCTGGGAGGTTTCTTAACCTTCTGCAAGGGCTTGTCTACCCTTAAAGCCTCTTTTTCAAGACGGTTTAAGCCTATAATTACCAATCCTATACCGGTGGCATACATGGGACTGGCCATTTCCTCAGGCAATCCCGGGGCCAGGTGCTCATTAGGATAACCTATGCGTGTATCCATTCCGGTAATAAATTCTGTAAGCTGGGTAATGTGTTTCATCTGGGCACCACCACCTGTAAGCACTATACCGGCAATGAGTTTCTTCTCATATCCCGAGTTCTTTATTTCAAAATAAACGTGTTCAATAATTTCTTCGGTACGCGCCTGAATGATAGATGCAAGATTTCGTAAGGTTATTTCCTTCGGTGGACGGCCCCTCAACCCAGGGATGGCGACCACTTCTTCATCACGGTTTTCACTTGCAAGCGCGGAGCCAAATTTTACTTTCAGATCCTCCGCATGCTTTTTAATGATGGTACATCCTTCCTTAATATCTTCCGTAATGATATCTCCTCCAAACGGAATTACGGCCGTATGGCGGATAATACCATCCTGAAAAATCGCGATATCCGTGGTCCCGCCACCTATATCCACCAATACAACTCCAGCCTCCTTTTCTTCCTCACTCAGAACAGCCTCAGCAGATGCCAAAGGCTCAAGAACCAAAGAATCTACTTCAAGATTGGCCTTTTTGATGCATTTATAAATATTCCGGGCAGCCATCGTCTGACCAGTGATAATATGAAAGTTGGCTTCAAGCTGATGACCCAACATTCCCTTAGGATGTTTGATCCCACTCTCCCCGTCAACCGTATATTCCTGTGGAATAACATCAATAATTTCCTCTCCGGGATTCATGGCCAGTTTAAACATATTCTCCTTCAGCCCTTCAGTGTCTTCATCACTTATTTCCAACTCGCTGTTCGGACGAATGACGGACCCTCTATACTGAATGCTTTTAATGTGCTGACCTGCAATACCAACATTGACGGTAGCAACATCTGTTTGAGATATATTTTCGGCTTCCTTCACGGCGCCAATGATACTTTTTACCGTATCATCAATATTGGCAACCACCCCACGTTTAACCCCAATGGATTCCGTATGGCCAAATCCAAGCACCTCTATTTTGCCGTTCTCATTTCTGCGACCAACAATGGCGGCTATTTTGGTTGTCCCAATATCAAGCCCGACAACGATTTCTGATGGTTTCATATCTTAGATTGTTTTTTTACAAATTACCTGATCCCGGTATTTCAGATTAATGGAACGATAGCTCTGCCATGACTCATTTCTGTTTCCCCGGGTATAAAAAATCTTTAATTTCTCCAGTTTTTCATGCAGAGAGGTCGTATCTCCCAGCAAAATGGTTTGTTCCCCAACTTTTGGGATTAATTCAATCTCCCCAAGTGAATTCAGGTAAACCTGCTCCACAAGAGCTTTGGTGAATGCATCGCGCTCCAGTTGATTTGCTATGACAAAAATACTTTGCAGATCATCCGACAGCAATTTGTATGGCGCTTTCGCGACGTCCACATTAAGCCTGGAAACTGCTTTCTGAAAGGTATTAATTCTTCCACTGGCGACCAGTACTCTGGCCGCAAATTCGTGGCTGATGGGAACCCTCTTACCTTCACTGTCCAAATAAAACTGATTACCAGCGAAATCAATCACCCTTACAACAGGTCTGCGTTGAACCACATTTGCTTTAACCTTGCCATTTACATCCACCGTAAGGTTGATGTTTTTTACAAAAGGGCTACCAGCAATCACCTGCTGAATTTCCTCAAGATTAATGTCTGACAAAGGCTGTCCTTTAACCTTAATGCCGTTTTCTGTAACAAGAGAACGGATATAAAAACGACTTACCAAAGGAGTCCCCTGATCATCCAATGCTATAACAAATTCAGGACAAACGACCTGACTTTGTTTTTTGTTCGCAAAGATAAAAAGCAGCACAATACATGCCCCCAGAACAGATTTCAAAATGATGTTAAAAATCTTTTTCATAGGCCCTGTTTTTGCGTGAATAATGCCTCTAAGGGCAAAACCATCTGGTCGATATCCCCAGCTCCTAGAGTGAGCAATATATCAGGCTGGTTTTCTGCAACTTGCCTCATTACCTCTTGGCGGCTGCATACTGACTTCTCCGGAGAGGTTATCTTTTCAAGCAACATATCAGAAGTAATCCCTTCTATGGGAACTTCACGCGCCGGATATATATCAAGCAAAATCACGCGATCAAGCAGTGAGAGGCTTGCCGAGAAGTCATCAGCAAAATCACGGGTCCGTGAATACAGATGAGGTTGGAATATCCCTGTAATGTGCCTTCCCGGATGTAATTTTCTTACTGAATTAATACAGGCACTTAATTCCTGCGGATGATGCGCATAATCATCAATATAAAGAAATCCAGGACGGGAAATGCGTATGTCGAAGCGTCGTCTGACACCTGAAAAAGTCTGAATCCCCGTTTTGATCTCATCTGCAGTAGCACCACTCAGCCATGCGGCAGCAGCACAGGCAATGCTGTTCTCCACATTAAAGAGACCGCCCAATCCCGGCGACATTCCTTTTATTCTCCCTTCGGGAATAACCAGATCAAAATGATACGTGTAATTTTCTATCCTTAGATTTTCAGCATAAAAGTCAGCCTGTTGATTGAGCGCGTAGGTATATACTTCAATGTCTGAGACAGAAGTAAGATCAAGCCCAATATCTTTTTTTATAAGCAACACCCCTCCTTCTTTAACTTTTGCGGCAAATTGCATAAAAGCGATCTTCAGGTCCTGATGATCGGCATAAATATCCAGATGATCAGCATCGGCTGAAGTAATTACTGCCAGCCAGGGTGAAAGTTTCAGGAATGAGCGGTCAAATTCATCGGCTTCCGTAACCATTACCGGACTTTCAGGATTGAGCAGCAGATTGGTATTGCAATTTTTCAGAATTCCCCCCAAAAATGCCGTGCAACCGATGGATGATTTAAAGAGTGTATGGGCAATCATTGATGAAACCGTGGTTTTACCATGTGTTCCCGCCACTGCAATCAGTTTTTTACTATCGGTCAATTCCCCCAGCACTTCCGCACGTTTTTTTGCAAGAAATCGGCCCGATGTGGCTTTGATGTATTCAGCAAGATCTTTAGGAACTGCAGGAGTATAGACAATAAGGTCCGCATTTTCTGGAATCAGTTCGGGCCGGTCTTCAAAATGGATATGCATCCCTTCTGCTTCAAGCTGAGCAGTAAGCACCGTATGGGTTTTATCATAACCTGATACCTCAATACCCGCCGCATGGAAATAACGGGCAAGGGCACTCATGCCAATGCCCCCAATGCCAAGAAAATAGACAGATTTTAAGGTTTCAGTGTTCACAGTTATTCAGCGTTTTTTGTTAATTCCATAATAATTGCAGCAATATCGGCAGCGGCATTTGGCCGGGCCATTGATTTAATATTACTGGCCAATTCTGATCTACGTGCAGAATTTAAAGCCAGAGCGATGATTGCACTGCCAAGATTTGAATCAGCAGCAATATCTTTAATGAGCTCAGCAGCATTTCGTTTCACGAGGGCCATGGCATTTTTGGTCTGATGGTCTTCGGCAACATTTGGCGATGGCACCAATATGGTGGGCTTTCCTGTGATACACAATTCAGACACCGCCAAAGCGCCTGCCCTTGACACAACCACATCAGCAGCAGCATAAGCCATATCCATACGGTTAATAAAATCAAATTGCCGCATACCCTCCTGCTCAAAAGGCAAAATAGCTGCACGGGCAGTATCGCCATAAAACCTCCCGGTTTGCCAGATAAGTTGAAGACCAGCATCTGACAAATTTTTCAATGAGCGGTGAATGCTTGTATTTATGGTGCGTGCCCCAAGACTACCACCAATAATAAGCACTACCGGTTTAACCGGATTGAACCCAAAAAAGTTCATAGCTTCCGCTTTACCAACGGTTGTATGAACAATATCCTTCCTCACCGGATTGCCGGTAAGGACAATCTTTGAAGCCGGAAAATATTTATCCATTTCAGGATATGCCACACAAATCTTCTTTGCCTTCTTTGCAAGCATTTTATTGGTAATTCCCGGATAAGAATTCTGCTCCTGAATAAGTGTAGGGATTTTCATGGCAGCCGCTGCCTTAACCGTTGGACCGCTGGCATATCCACCAACACCGATGACCACATGAGGATTAAAATCCTTAATAATCTTCCTGGCCTTTAATGTACTGTGAATAAGCTTTACAGGAAACATTAAATTGCGCATACTCAGGCTTCGATCCAACCCACTTATCCACAATGTTTTTATCTCATATCCTGCAGCGGGTACCTTCTCGGTTTCCATTCTACCTTCGGCTCCTACAAACAATACCTTCACTTCAGGGCTAGTTGCGCTTAAGGCATCTGCTATGGCAATGGCCGGAAACACATGACCTCCGGTTCCGCCACCGCTAATAATGATTCTGGTTTCAGGCAAGGACATGGTCAGGTTGTTTTAAATCGTTAGTAGTTTTTTCATTTTTCTCGGCCTCTATTTCTTCTTCTACTTCGCGGCTTACGCTCAATATAATACCAATGGCAATACTGGTAAACCAGATGGAACTACCACCCATACTAATAAACGGCAATGTTTGTCCGGTTACAGGAAGCAGATTTACGGCCACCATCATGTTTGCCATAGCCTGAAAAACCAGACTAAAGGCCACACCAAAGGTGAGAAATGCCGCAAAATTCCGCTGGCTACGGATGACAATACGTACAGCCCTGAACATGAGTATCAGGTAAAGAAAAACAACGATCGTTCCTCCTATCAATCCATATTCTTCAATTATTATGGCAAAAATAAAATCAGAATACGGATGTGGCAGGAAGTTTTTCTGAATTGAATTACCAGGCATTTTACCCGCAATTCCACCGGTGGCAATGGCAATTTTAGCCTGCTCCACCTGGAAATTATCTTCACTATCACCACTATTGAAACTTTCAATCCTTTGTTGCCAGGTTCCTATTCTTCCACCCAGATTGGGAACATTAATCATAATGATGATTGCCAGAGCAAGTACCGTAATTCCAGTACCTGCAAGCATAAGAAGATATTTAATCTTAACCCTTCCAACAAACATCAGCACCAACGCTGTTGCGAAGATTAATACGGCAGTTGATAAATTAGCGGGCAGAATAAGCAAGGTAACTACAATAACAGGAAGTAGAATTGCTGCAAAACCCTTTCTAAAGTCATTGATTTCATCCTGCTTTTTAGCCAGGAGGCGAGCTACATAAATGATTAGCGCAAGTTTAGCCATATCCGAAGGCTGAAAGGTAACGTTAATCAGAGGGAGCGTGTACCAGCGACTGGCTTCGTTCAGTGAAGTCCCGAAAATCAGGGTATAAGCAAGTAAAGGCACCGAAAAATAGAGCGCAAGCTGCGAAAGACGGGCATAATACTTATATTTGACCTGATGAGCCAGAAACATTAACACAAATCCAAACAATAGTATGCCAAGGTGTTTGAGCAGGTAATACTCAGTATTTCCTGATTTATAACGATAAGCAAGCGTTCCTGTGGAACTGTAAACAGCAAGCAGGGAAAATATTGACAGTAGAAAAACTACCGCCCATATTACCTTATCACCTTTTATCCTGCTTATTAGTTTGCTCATGATTATTATTTTTTAAAGGGCGTTAACCGCTTCTTTAAACTGATTTCCACGATCCTCATAATTTTCAAAAAGATCAAAACTTGCACAAGCCGGAGAAAGTATAACAACTTCATCCTTACGGGCAAGGTAATAGGCCTGGTTTACCGCTTCCTCCATACTCATTACCTCGGTAATTACAGGTATAATCCCTGTAAAGGCATCAATGAGTTTCTGGTTGTCCACACCTAAGCACACCAGTGCTTTAACCCGTGACTTTACCGCATCAAACAACTTCGTATAATCATTGCCTTTATCGATCCCTCCGGCGATCCATATAACCGGTTTGTGTTGACTTTCCATGGCCCACCATACGGAGTTTACATTGGTGGCTTTCGAGTCGTTAATAAACTCTATACCATGAATATTTGCCACGAGTTCCAATCGGTGCGCAGCATTCTCAAAACTACCAAGGCTTTCCTTGATACTTTCCTTGCGCAATCCAATAAGGC
The DNA here is from genome assembly GCA_034005265.1 of Lentimicrobium sp. Lineage (GTDB taxonomy): Bacteria > Bacteroidota > Bacteroidia > Bacteroidales > Lentimicrobiaceae > Lentimicrobium. The sequence goes on along the minus strand of JAVEVB010000016.1, from coordinate 21,884 downwards.
TGCCAGCGATACCGGCTGCCATAGAATCATAGATATTGTGCTTGCCCTGTAACGCGAGTTCTTCAATTGTCATGGTGAATTTTTCCCCTTTTATGTTAAATATTATTGTATTTCCTTCGAGCCAGGCACCTTCATGCCCTTTTTCGTGTAAGCTTATTTTATAGACTTCCTGAGGAAGTCGCAAATTTTCCATCATCATTTGCGAAATGGGATCATCAGAGCACCAGATAAAAGCATCCTCCTTCCGCTGATTCATCAGAATCCGCATTTTTGAAGCAGCATATTTTTTTACATCATTATCATACCTGTCCAGATGGTCAGGTGTAATGTTGAGCAGAATCGCAATATCGGATCTGAATTTTTCAATGCCATCCAATTGAAAGCTACTCAATTCAAGACTGAAATAATCATATTCCTTTTGCAATACTTCCAGGGCAAAACTGTTCCCGATATTTCCGGCAGAACAAGCATTTAGCCCGGCATTTTTTAGCATATAACCAATAAGGCCGGTAGTAGTGGTTTTGCCATTACTTCCGGTTATACCGACGACACGTGCGTTGGTAAAACGGAAGGCAAATTCAATTTCTGAAATTACCGGAATTCCATTAGCCCTGGCTTGAACAAGCAGTGAAATATGATCAGGAATTCCGGGACTTTTTATAATCTCAGAAACGCCATTGAGCACCTGCCTGCTATGTCCACCTTCTTCAAATTTAATGTTATTGCGCTCCAGCAATGCTTTAAACTTTGGCTTAATCTCAGCATTATCTGATAACAAAACATCATACCCCTTCCCAGCCGCCAATAAGGCAGCTCCGGTCCCACTTTCGCCGGCCCCCAGGATAAGTATTTTGGTTAAAGCATTCATTATTTACCTGATTTTTAATGTTATAATTGTAAAAACGGCCAGGATTATTCCAACTATGAAAAAGCGTTGTACAATTTTGGGCTCCGCATAGCCCAACATCTGGAAATGGTGGTGCAAGGGCGCCATTTTAAATATTCGCCTCCCTTCACCATACTTCCTTTTTGTACGTTTGAAATAACTGACCTGAAGAACCACAGAGAGGTTTTCGGCAAGGAATATTCCGCAAAGAATAGGAATAAGCAGTTCCTTGCGGATCATAATGGCCAGTACGGCAATAACGCCGCCCAGAGCCAGCGAGCCGGTATCACCCATAAAAACCTGTGCCGGGAAGGTATTGTACCATAAAAATCCGGTACAAGCACCTACAAAAGCACTCACAAAAATGGTAAGCTCACCGGTAGCAGGCAGGTACATGATGTTCAGATAATCAGCAAAAACAAAATTGCCTGACACCCATGCCAGAATACCAAGCGTTACACCTATAATCGCGGACGTACCCGTGGCAAGTCCGTCAATTCCATCGGTTAGGTTGGCACCATTTGAAACAGAAGTAATGATTAGTATCACAATTGGCACAAAAATGATCCATGCATGGTTCATGGCCTTTTCGCCAAACGGTTTCAACAACAAGGCATAGTCGAGCTCATTGTTCTTAAAAAACGGGATGGTTGTTTTGGTTGATTTTGAAGATTGCCGTGAAAAACGTTCTCCATGGTCATCCACCTGCTCAAATTCGCTGGGCGCGTCAGCTGACAACGAACTCGTTTGCATTATTTTTTCCCGGATGACTACATCTTTATGAAAATAAAGGGTAAATCCCACAATCAGCCCAATAATGACTTGCCCCAAAATTTTAAATTTCCCGGCAAGGCCCTTTTTATCCTTTCTGAATACCTTAATATAATCATCCAAAAAACCAATAAATCCGAGCCATACCGTAGTAATAAGAATGAGAATGATGTAAATATTGTTGAGTTTGGCAAACAACAGGGTTGGTATTATAATCGCGCCGAGGATAATTAATCCGCCCATGGTCGGCGTACCCTGCTTTTCCTTTTGTCCTTCAAGTCCAAGGTCCCGCACAAGTTCACCAACAAGTTTTCGATTAAGGAACTGAATGAGTTTTTTACCAAACAACAGTGAGATAATCAATGACGTAATGGCCGCAAGGGCTGCCCGAAACGAAATGTACTGAAACATTCCAGCGCCCGGAAAATCCATGCTTTTGTCAAGATAATCAAACAGATAGTACAACATATTACTTCATTTACTCGGTTATTTATCCTCAATATCAAGGGCTTCCCTTAGTTCCTCCCTATCATCAAAATGGTGTTTTTTACCATTAATTTCCTGATACGTTTCATGTCCTTTCCCGGCAACCAAAACAATATCACCAGGCTCTGCCATTACGCAGGCTGTACGAATCGCCTGGCGGCGGTCACTAATCAGCAGGGATGTTTTTTTTCGGTCAACGGTAATGCCCGCCATCATGTCCAGCAATATTGCTTCGGGATCTTCATTCCGTGGATTATCGGAAGTGAGAATGGTAAAACTACTGTTTTCAGCAGCTATCCCGGCCATTATCGGCCGCTTGGTCTTGTCGCGGTTGCCACCTGCTCCAACCACCGTGATAAGTTTCCCATTGTTCTCACGAATGGAATTAATGGTTGAGATTACATTCATCAACGCATCAGGGGTATGGGCATAGTCAACAATAGCAATGACCCCATTTCTCGATTTCATGTATTCGAAGCGTCCTTCCACGGCGATCAAACGGCTAATCCCGGTAAGGCATTCTTCTTCGCTTAATCCCAACTGGGTAGCGGTGGCATAAATGCTGAGCATATTGTAAGCATTGAATGTTCCTACCAGCCTGCTCCATATTTCCTTACCGTTGATAATAAGCTGAAGTCCATCAAAATGGTTCTCAAGTATCCTACCGTGAAAATCCGCCTGTTTCTTCAGGGCATAGGTTTTAACCAGAGCCTTCGAGTTTTGCACCATCACCAGACCATTACGGTCGTCAATATTTGTAATTGCAAAGGCAGAAGATGGAAGTTTATCAAAAAATGCCTGTTTTGCTTTCAGATAAGCATCAAAAGTTTTATGATAGTCCAGATGATCGTGCGTAAGATTGGTAAAAACCCCACCACTAAATAATAATCCGGCAATTCGCTGCTGAACCACCGCATGTGAACTCACTTCCATAAAGCAATATTCACAACCAATTTCAACCATATCATTCAGCAAACGGTTGAGCTGTAAAGGTTCTGGTGTAGTGTGGGTGGCAGGAGATTCATGATCATGAACCATGTTCTTAACCGTCGAAACAAGACCGGTTTTAAACCCGGCATCACAAAATAATTGATACAGCAAGGTAGCCGTGGTGGTTTTCCCATTCGTACCCGTTATGCCAATAAGCTTTAGTTTCGAAGATGGATTATCATAAAAATTATCTGCCATTATGGCCAGTGTTTCTGCACTGTCCTTGACCACAACATAGGTTGTGTCAGCCTCTTTATAGTCAGGAATATTCTCACAAACTATGGCTTTAACTCCTTTAGCAATCACTTCAGCAATATACTTATGGCCATCAGTAAGGGTCCCTTTCAATGCCACAAAAACTTTTCCCGGCGTTGCCTCCCTTGAATCGGAGATTACAGCAGTAACCGGCATATCGGTACTTCCCGAAATTCCGGTAATGCTACAACGATACAATATATCTTTAAGCACTTTCATTCCTATTGATTATCCCAATTCAACAATACATTTACTTCCTCTCACAATCTTGCTTCCCGGGGCGATGGATTGCCTTTTAACCTTACCCTTTCCGGTTAGCTGAACTTTTAACCCCGCCGACTCCAGCAGGAAAAGCGCATCACGTGCACCCATCCCCCTGACATCAGGTGTATTACCTTCGGAAGCATCCACTGCAACAACCTCTACTCCATCATTTAAACCACGATATGCCACCCATTCTGATGGAATTGTGTTTTCGGGCATTATGGAATGCATGGAGGTATAAATGACTTGCAATTCATTGGCATTACCCGCAGCAAAGATGGGTTTGGACACACCGGTGGAATCAGTTGGCTGTGGCATATGATGCAGACGAGTTGCATATACCTTATCGGCAACTTCTTTAAACACCGGGCCGGCAATAGATCCACCATAATAAACGCCTTTACTGGGATTATTAATTACCACAATCATTGAATAACTGGGATCTTCAGCCGGGAAATAACCCACAAATGAAGCCTTGTAATTCGATTTATTGTACCCGGCGTTGTTTTGTGCTATCTGAGCTGTACCCGTCTTACCGGCAATGCTGTAAACGGGATTTTTTAGATGTGTGGCCGTACCTTGCTGCACAACGCCTTCAAGAAGTTTACGTGCTTTTGCAATTGTCTCCGGGTGCTTGACAATGGAAGGCAACAACACAACGGGTTCAAATTTTTCAATGACCTCATTGGCTGATCTGATTTCGCGGATAAACTGAGGTCTTACCATGGTTCCGTTATTGGCCACTGCATTGTAAAAAGCCAGGGTTTGCAACGGTGTGATGGCTACTTCATAACCAATGGACATCCATGGCAGGGATACCTTTGACCAATATTTGTGTTTTGTATCCTTAATGGAAGGCCTGCCTTCACCGGGAATATCAAGACCAAGCGATTGATTCAACCGCATTGCGTATAACCTGTCGATAAATTGCTGGGGCTTATCCTTATAGGCTTTGTTAATAATCTTTGAAATGCCGACATTTGATGACAATTCAAAAGCCCTGCCAACACTTATACGCCCGTAACCACCATGATGGGAATCCTTCATGATTCGGTTGGCAAACCTCACAGCACCGCCCTGGGTATCCACGGTATCGTCGAGGTTGATCAATCCATCGTCAAGAGCAGCAATGATAGAAGCAAGCTTAAAGGTGGAACCAGGCTCAGAGCTTTCGCCGATGGCATAATTATATTCTTCCCCATAAACGCCGTCCTTATTTTTACCAATATTGGCAATAGCCACAATAAAACCGGTCTTTACTTCCATCAATATGGCACATCCATGGTCAGCCTCATGCGCAATCAATTGCCGCATCAACGCATCTTCGGCAACATCCTGAATATTAATATCTATAGAAGTAATAATATCATGACCATTCTGTGGCTCAATTTCATTTTCATCATTGAGTGGCCGCCACACACCGTTTCCAATGCGTTGAACAAGCCGTTGACCCTGCTCGCCCTCCAGCAATGCACTGTAGGCTCCTTCGAGGCCAACATCATTTTGGGTTCCGTCTTTGTCCCATCCAATGGTGCGATAGGCCAGCATTTTAAAAGGTAATTCCCGTTTGCTTTTCGATTTCACAATCAATCCGCCTTTGTATTTACCCAGCCTGAAAATGGGAAATTTCCTCACTTTCTTCAGATCAGTGTAAGTTATGTTGCGCTTGAGTAAAAGGTATCTGTTGTTTTTTTTGCGACCAGCAACAAGAATCTGCTTGTATTCATTTTTGGACCGGTCTTTAAAATGCGCTGCCATATGCCAGGCAAGAGAATCGACATTTCCATAAAAGAATTCATCGTTGTAATGGGTATTTCCGGCATCGATCCTAAGCTCAAAAATGGGCACTGAAGCAGCAATAAGGCTACCGTCACTGGCCAGAATATTTCCCCTCACCGCCTCAATATTTTCATATTTCAGACTGAGTTTCTTTGCTTTCTCCTTCCATTCGTCGCCCTCAACAAACTGAATGTAGGCTGCCTTGCCCAAAATGGACAAACCAAGCGCTACCATGACAAAATATACCAGGTAAACTTTCTTTAATATTTCGCCCTTATTGTCCATTTTCTTCAGCCTTTACATATATTTTCACCGGAGGCACCAGCGATTCTTTTACGCCTGTATTCTTGAGTTTACTCGCTACTTCTGATTGCTTGCTGTGATACATCAGGTTACTCTTGGTGGTGATGTATTCAAACCGCAGCTCTTCAAGTTCCCTTTTTATTTTTGATATCTCAATAATGGTTTTTTCAGCATTATAGGAATTGGCAATATAAAAAACCCCTATGAGCGTAATTACCAATAAAAATGGAACCTGTTTAACAAGGTTGCTACGGGTTAAAAAGCTGCCATCAACTATACTGTGCAACGAGCCGCCCACATTTACCTTTTGATTGAGCACACGGAATTTGCTGAAAGACCGCTTTTTCTTTACCGGCTTTTCAGATTTCCTGGGTCTAAAGGCGTTTTTATGCTCAGTCTTCGCCATAATTTCTTTCTGCGATCCTTAATTTTGCACTTCTCGCGCGATTATTTTCTTCAATTTCTTCTTCAGACGCTATCACCGGTTTTCGGGTTATCGGCCGGAAAGGTGCATGCAGGTTTCCAAAAAAGTCTTTATTTTCAACACCTTCAAAATTGCCGGTTTTCATAAAATTCTTTACCAACCTATCCTCCAGAGAGTGATAAGACATTACCACTAACCTGCCGCCAGGCTTTATGGATTTGGTAGTTTGAAGCAACATTTCCTTTAATGCATCCAGTTCACCATTCACTTCTATACGCAGCGCCTGAAATACCCTGGCGAAGAATTTATTTTCCTTTCCCCGCTGGGCAAATGCCTGTAGGGTTTCTTTTAGTTGTGATGTAGTGCTGATTTCTCCGGCACCCCTTGCATCGGTTATCTTGAGAGCTATACGATAGGCATTGGGCAGTTCGCCATATTCACGAAAGACCTTTATCAGGTCTTCGGTGGTATAACGGTTGATGACATCCTTTGCCGTAAGGGTTGATTTCCTGTCCATCCTAAGGTCAAGTTCAGCATCAAAACGAATGGAAAAACCACGCTCAGCTGCATCTATCTGATGTGATGAAACACCCAGATCAGCCAAAATACCATCCACAGGAAATGCTTTATAAAACCTCAGGAAATTGGTAAGGAACTTGAAATTTTGCGCCAGCAAAGTGAACCGTTCATCATCAATGGCATTTGCAAGGGCATCGGCATCCTGATCAAAGGCAATGAGCCTGCCTGTAGTCAATTCGTCAAGTATGACACGTGAATGTCCACCACCACCATAGGTTACATCCACATAGATGCCCTCAGGCTTTATGGCCAGTCCATTCATACATTCGCTGAGCATAACAGGCTTGTGATACATTTTTCAGGCTTTTATTCGTCGTCATTAATTGGCCCCATCACCTCTTCGGCTAAATCGGAGAAGCTACTGAGGTTATCGCGTATGGAGGCTTCGTATTTATCTTTGTCCCATATTTCTATGATGTTAAGCGCCGATGCCAATACGATGTCTTTGGTAATCCCTGCAAAAACTGCAAGGTCTTTGGGAACAAGTAAACGGCCGGTAGAATCTGTTTCCGTTTCACGCACCCCGGCCATGAATATTCTGATGAAATCATTGTTTTTCTTGATAAAGCGGTTGAGCTTATTAACCCGTTTCACTGCTTTGTTCCACTCCTGCCGGGGATAAAGCTCCAGACAGGGTTGAAAAATGCTCCGTTTCAGGACAAATCCTTCCGCAAGAATGGCATCAAGTTGCGACTTGAGTGCCGAAGGCAGCATCAATCTGCCCTTCGCATCAACCTTGCAATCGTGAACGCCAATGATTTCCATTCTGAATTGTTTTGCTATTTTTGTGGTGTAAATATAGAATGATTTTACCACTTTTTACCACTTTTTACCACCATTGTTGATAACTTTTTGGTGTATTGCTGATTTATATAAAATCAAGCGGGCCATATCTTGTTGATTATGTGACGTATAGAGAGTTTTATTTTAGATATTTGCCAGAAAACTGTTTCATTTTCATCCCAATCCGATTCTATTTTTCAGCTTTTAACCTTTCAATAGTTGATTTTTGTAAATTTGTATCAAATTCAGGCAACCAATTTTAACCTGAAATATGGAAGAAATGGCATCTTTATCCGGGGAAGGATACGTTAAATACATTGATCTTGAAAAAGTTATCGCGGGTAAAAATCCACGGTTGCTACGCATATTACCGGGGTTTCTTCTTCGTTATCTAAAAAAAACCGTCCATCAAGATGAACTGAATGACATCCTGAACAAGCACAAAAACAAATTCGGACAGGAATTTCTTAAGGAAATATTAAAGGATTTCGGAGCGAATATTGTCACTCATGGCGAAGAAAATCTTTTATTGGCCGATCGCTTCGTGATTGTCTCCAATCATCCACTTGGCGGCCTGGATGGAATGGCGCTGATGTACGAAGTCGGGAAGTACCTCCCTGAGATTGTTACCCCTGTAAATGATTTTCTAATGCACCTGCCCAATCTCAAACCTTTGTTTATTCCTGTGAACAAACACGGCTCCAACGCATCAAATATTGCCACCTTTAATGAAACCTTCGGATCAGAAAAAACGGTACTCTATTTCCCTGCAGGATTATGTTCACGAAAAACGGGCGATAAGATCATTGACCTGGAATGGAAAAAAACCTTTCTGAGTAAAGCCCGTAAATTTAACCGCAACATCATTCCAGTACACATTAGTGGGCGGAATTCAGCTTTCTTTTATAACTTAGCAAACTTCCGTAAGTGGATTGGGCTAAAAGTCAATTTAGAAATGTTATTCCTTGTGGATGAAGTGTTTAAACAAAAAAACAAGAATATAGTCATCACATTTGGGCAACCTATTCCAATAGAAGTGTTCGATAAAAAGCACACCGACAAGCAATGGGCAAACCAGTTGCGGACCCATGTTTACAAATTAGAGAAAGAACCTGGTTTAACTTTTAAAACAGAACAATAATATATGGCCCAGAAAATGGAACAGATTATTCCTCCTGTTGAACGGGAATTGATAGAAGCAGAACTTTCCGATGAAAGATTGGTTCGTGAAACAAATGCCGGAAGCAACCTCATCTACATCGTTAACCACCATAATGCACCAAATGTGGTGAAAGAAATTGGAAGACTGCGTGAGATTACCTTCCGTGATGCCGGAGGCGGAACAGGACTTTCAGTAGATCTGGATTATTACGATACCTGCGAAAGTCCTTTCGAACAGTTATTGGTATGGAACCCACAGGACCGCGAAATTATTGGTGGATACAGGTACCTTCACTGCAAATTGCTCTCCAAAGGCGAAGACGGAGAATATCACACCCCAACATTCAAATTATTCCATTATTCTGATCAGTTTGTGGAAGAATACCTCCCTTCAACCATTGAATTGGGACGTTCATTTGTGCAGCCGGCCTATCAACCCATGAATAATATCCGGAAAGGCATGTATTCCCTCGACAACATCTGGGATGGCCTGGGGGCACTGGTCCACATTCACCCTGATGCAAAGTATTTTTTCGGAAAAATTACCATGTACCCTGACTATAACCGTGAGGCACGTGATCTCATCCTGTATTTCATGAAAAAATACTTCGGTAATCATAATCAACTCGTGTATCCTATAGTTCCATTGCAGCTCGATACAGACAAGAACATACTCGAACAGGCCTTTCCCAACGGTATTTATGAAAAGGATTACAGATTGCTCATTCAGCGGGTGCGTTCGCTTGGTGAAAATATACCTCCATTGGTCAATGCCTATATGAATCTATCCTCAACAATGAAGTTTTTTGGCACTGCCATCAATGATGAGTTTGGGGAAGTTGAAGAATCGGGTATCATTGTTACCATCGCCGACATCTACGAAATAAAGATGGAACGCCATCTTACCATCACCAAAAGGCAATCATGATAATCCATACCGCAGATTTTCTTGTCAGTAACACGGATCCAAAAAAATGCCCCGTACCCGACAAACCGGAATATGCATTTATCGGACGCTCAAATGTTGGCAAATCATCGTTGATCAATATGTTGCTCGGGCGTAAAAGTCTGGCAAAAACATCCTCAACCCCCGGCAAAACCCGTCTGATCAACCATTTTGTGGTAAACAATGAATGGTATCTGGTTGACTTGCCAGGTTATGGTTATGCCCGTATTTCAAAGAAGGAAAGGGAAAAATGGGAAGGAATGATCCGCACTTACCTGCTTCGCCGCGAAAATCTGGTACGTACCTTTATTCTCATTGACTCACGCATTGAGCCAAAACAATCCGACATTGATTTCATCAATTGGTTTGGCGAAGAACAATTGCCATTTGCACTCGTTTTTACCAAAGCCGATAAGCTGACCACCAATACTCTGGCCTCAAACATTGCAGCATTTAAAGTAAAATTATCAGAATCCTGGGAAGAATTGCCCCTTTCCATTATATCTTCTGCGGATGATGGAAGAGGCAGGGAGAATATTCTTGATTTAATAGGTACTGAAAATAAGGAATATAAAGAATTTTTAAAAAGCGGAGGTATCCCTTAAATGCCAGAATCAAGGGAAAGAACAAGGCATTATTTTCCCGGCACAACTCAGTCTGCCAGCTGGCAGAGACGCAAACCAAAGTACTAAATGTTGATTGGTGAGCGATTGTCACACCAGTTGAATGTATCCAAAGATTTATTGCTGCAATAAATGAGCCTGGTGGAACTAAATACCTGTGAGCCCAAAGGCACAGGTACTTTATCCTTGAGAACAGGAAATACTGATAATCAAGGATCATCAAGGATTTAAACCCCTTCAATGTAACGTTACAATCCAGGTGGTAAAATTCTACCTGTCCATGGGACACTTCTATTGTCTTTCTTCTTCAATTAAACCTTTGTATATCATATGATTGAGCACAATTCGGATATCCGAAAAGCTTACTTCATCACCCAGGGCCACTTTCGCCTCTCCAAGTCTTTGGGTTTCGGCATTAATAAAATAATGGATAATTTTTTCAATTTTATCGGACTCCATTAAATCTTCAAGCGCAATTTCTCCGGCTTTAACAAAGCGTGCCAGATGTCCTTCGATTGTACTTACAGCCATGCCTCTTTCCTTTGCAATGGCCTCTTTGTCCATACCCGATTTAAACAATTGCAAGGTGAGCTCAAATGTGGCTCCTTTGGCCGGTTTTTTCGATTTTTCAGGTTCAGGGAGATCATCTTCAATAACTTCTGAGTCGAAAGACGAATCAACTTTTCGTCCGGTATGGCCAGCAACCAATTCCAGGATTTCAGAACCAAAGGCTGCGGCTTTAACCTTACCAATACCTTTAATATTTCTGAGTTGGGAAAGGTTCACCGGTAATTCGGTGGCAATGTCTTTGATGGTTTTAACAGGTAAAACCTGATAAACCGGTACACCCATTTCATCGGCCATCTGGTCGCGCCAGTTTTTTATAATATCGTACAACTTTTTGCTACCACTAGAATGGGGCAGGGATCTTACCGGCATATTCTCATAAACCGGATTTTCAATGGACGAAGTTGCCCGTTTTTGAAGATATACCCCAACTTTAAATCCATTCTCGCAAGATTTGAGACAGGTCAACTTCGTCCAGGCTTCCTGATCAACTCGCTCGGAAAGGTCGTTGAATTGCTTCCTGACCGCACGATTATCAATATCTACACCAGCCTTTTTCTTAAAAAACAGCTCCTGCATACGCGGACTAAAGTATTCAATCGCCTTTCGGATACGCTCCTGAAGGAGTTGATTATCTTCTACATCCACAGCAGGCCGGAACAATTGCAACAATTGCACCTGAAATTTCCGCGAAACCACCGAAATTTCCAAATTGAATTGATTGACCGTATGTTGAATGGCTTCACTATATGTTTTGTCGATAGCTCCCGTGTTTTCGTAGGCAAGTTTATTGAGCCTGGCCAGACTTCGCTGCAACTCATCAAAGTTGAACATTTCAGCCACCAATGCCTGACCGAATTCAATTTTTGCCTGCTGAAGTGAATTTTCATCGGGCTGATTTTGCTCTATACCATTTACAAAACCTCCGACTGCCATGTCCGTTTTGATGGCCGCTTTGTTGATGGGCGAACTTAACACAAGCCCTTCCAGCGTTTTACAACGACTCAACGCCACATAAACCTGACCATGAGCAAACGCTGAGTTGGCATCAATTACAGCGTTTTCAAAAGTAAGCCCCTGGCTTTTGTGAATGGTAATAGCCCAGGCTAATTTCAAGGGATATTGTATGAATTTCCCGACAATGGTTTCCTTTATTTCCTTGGTTTCGTCGTCGATGGAATAGCGGCAATTGTGCCATTCGAGGGGTTCAACTTCAATCATTTCATCATCCCCCGGGCACATTACCATCAGCTTATCCGCCACTTTGGCAACCAGTTTACCAATTTTTCCATTAAAGAACTGTTTCTCCACCGACGGGTCATTCTTGACAAACATTACCTGAGCACCGGTTTTTAAAGCGAGCTCATAATCAGTAGGATAGGCATATTCCGGGAAATCACCTTCGGTTTCAGCATTAAACTTCAGCAACTTCCCTTTTAGTGCTTCAAGCTTTTGCTGATTTATTTGCTGCGACTGGTAGTTATGAGTAGTTAAGGTTATATAGCCACCGTTTTCGGGAACTTCGAAGTCCTTAATATAGCGGGTATTCAACAAATCAATGGAAAATATATCCAGCCGATTCTCGCGCACCTTGTTGAGCAGGTCTATAAACCGCTTATCGCTCTGCCGGTATACATGCGTAAGCTCAATGCTCACAAAATTGCAGAGTTTAAGGGCCCTGCTGCTGAAAAAATATACGGTTTCATAATAATCACGGAGTAAATGCCATTCCTCTTCTTTGGCAATGGGCGCCAATTGCTGAAGGTCACCAATCATAAGCAACTGCACGCCACCAAAAGGCAGGTTCCGGTTGCGGTAACGCCTCAATACGGCATCAATAGCATCCAACAGGTCGGCCCTCACCATACTTATTTCATCAATCACCAGCAGGTCAAGGCTTTTGATGATGCTGATTTTGGTGCGGTTCATTTTTTGCAGGCGGGCGGCATTGCTCCGCGCTGTCTCGTCCGTCAACTGCCGGCTGGACTGCGCATCTTCCGGTAGTTGTGGACCGAAAGGCAATTGAAAAAAGGAATGAATGGTAACGCCACCAGCATTGATGGCCGCTACACCGGTAGGGGCTACAACAATCATTCGTTTGTGGGTAACCTGCCTGATGTTTCGCAAAAAGGTTGTTTTACCCGTCCCGGCCTTACCGGTTAAAAACAAATGGGTGTTGGTGAACTGAACATAATCTGCAGCCAGTTTAAGCATGGCATTTCCTTCAAAACCTGCATTATCTGTATGTGCTGTTGGTTCTTTATCAGATAACATAATCGTATTGATTTTCTATAAGCCAAATTTATACTTTTTCTTAATATTAATCCATTACCATGTTTGCATAAGTGCGATTGTCCCAAAAGATTAAAAAACATCTGATTAAGTTACCCCAAACAAAAAAAGGCTTGACCATTTAAGTCAAGCCCATTTTTGCGTGATTTTTTTTACCTCAGTTCATTTCAACCAGCACGATGCTTTTGGCAACAAGATCGCCCGGCTTAACATTAATTTTTGTAACCACACCATCAACCGGGGCTGCGATGTTATTAACCATTTTCATGGCTTCCAGCTCGAGCAGATGAGTTCCCTGTTTAACTCTGGCCCCTTCTTTTACGAATATTTTTCGAATGGTACCCGGGATAAAAGAATAAACCTTATTAAAATCTACAGGTTCATAAGACTTGCGTGCCATATATTTTCTGGTGAGCGTGGTCTTATACTTAATGTTATCGATAATGATGGTTTTAAAAACCGGTGTATGGTTGTTTTCTTCCATAATGTAGAATTAAAACGGTGGAATTCCATGTTTTTTATTCGGACGGACTTCAACTTTTTCTGCAGAAATCTCAAGAGCGTGGATTAACATATTGCGTGTTTCGGCGGGTTCAATTACCGCATCAACATAGCCATAGGCTGCAGCCACGTAAGGATTGGCAAATTTCTCCTTGTATTCCTTGATTTTGAGCTTACGCATCTCATCAGGGTTCTCCGCGTTCTTGATTTCATTGCGGAAGATGATATTTGCAGCGCCTTCGGGACCCATAACAGCAATTTCGGCCGTAGGCCAGGCAAATACAAAGTCAGCCCTGAGGTGGCTTGAGCACATGGCAATATAACCTCCGCCATAAGCTTTGCGAAGGATTACCGTCATTTTAGGCACGGTAGCCTCTGAATAGGCATACAATATCTTGGCGCCATGGCGGATAACCCCGGCATGTTCCTGATCAACGCCAGGCAAATAACCTGGAAGGTCAACCAACGTTACCAAAGGAACGCTGAAGGCATCGCAGTAGCGGATAAAACGGGCCGCTTTGTCAGAGGAGTCCACATCAAGCACACCTGCCAGCACCAGTGGCTGATTGGCCACAAAACCCACTGTATGTCCATTAAGACGGGCAAACCCAATAACAATATTTGCCGCGAACATGGTTTGTACTTCAAAGAATTCAGAGTCGTCAACAATGGAACGGATCACATCTTTTACATCGTAAGGCTGACGGGGATTGGTCGGAAAAATGCTGTCGATGTTGTACGTGCGTGTGCGGGGCGGTTTTTTAGGAAATGCCTCCGCCCTTTTGATGTTGTTCCAGGGTATGAAACTACAAAGGGTTTTGATCTGGTCGAAACACTCTGCTTCACTTTCGGCAAAAAAGTGGGCATTCCCGGTAATTTCGCTCTGAACCCGGGCTCCGCCCAGTTCTTCCATTGAAATCTCTTCGCCCAAAACGGTTTTAATCACCTCAGGCCCGGTGATGAACATTTTTGAAATTTTGTCCACCACAAAAACAAAGTCGGTAAGCGCGGGGGAATAAACGGCGCCACCTGCACAAGGCCCCAATATTACACTGATTTGTGGAATAACGCCCGAGGCCTGGGTATTGCGGTAAAAAATCTCGCCATAACCGGCCAGTGAGTTTACCCCTTCCTGAATACGGGCACCGCCCGAATCGTTGATCCCGATAATGGGAACCTTCAGCTTCATGGCGTGGTCCATAATTTTGGTGATCTTCTTGGCATGCATCCAGCCAAGCGATCCTCCGGCCACCGTAAAATCCTGGGCATAGATACAAATCGGGTAACCATTTATGGTACCTGTCCCGGTAATTACCCCATCACCGGGCAAATACTTGTCGCCCATGTTGAAGTCCTTGCCCGCATGTTCTACAAACAGGTCGTACTCGTGAAACGACTTGGGGTCAACCAGTGCAATGATACGCTCACGGGCAGTCATTTTGCCTGTAGCTTTTTGTTTATCAATAGCAACCTGGCCACCACCCATCAACGCATCACGCATCCTCTTTTTGAGGTCAGATGTTTTTTTGGTTAATGACATATCTTAAGATTTAGATAATGCTCTTTTTACTATCCCTGATGCCGGCCTCGGTTGCCGGCAAAGCACACAAAGGTAATACATAATTTAAAATTTATACCTCCATTGTGGATAAATAACTGTTAACAATTGTGCTTTATAGATTATAATACACACATTTTCAGATAGATAATAATGCGTATCCTGCCCCGTTTCGCAGTTTATGCAATCGATTGTAGGATAGTAATTGTGCATAACTTTCCTTTTTCAACCTTGCCAATGTGCGGGTATATTCGCTTTTTACGTTTAATGATCTGGATTTTGATCTAATTTTATGGGTTGGTTTTGCTGAATGGGCCATTAAATTATTTTCACCCCCGTTCTGCTCAGGCAGATGCAGCGCATTGATTTTGAAATATCTTAAAAATTATCAATAAAAATGCAACAATTTGAAAATCACTTAAAAAGATTTATATTAATGGAATATTGACTATTTAAGAAAATTATTTACTACATTTCTTTGGAACATGAAAATTAGTTTTTACTTTAGCCCACTTAAGGATTGCATCCTTTAAATGTTTGCCAGGTTAATATTTATACCCTGGGATAGGTACGATTGTCAAATAGCTTAGGGCTGCAACTGAAGCTATTAAATATTAACTTTGGTTATTGTAAATTTGAAACGACAAATGGGGTGGGTGGTACTTTTTTAACAATTTAAACCATCAACCATGAAAACAAAGCTATGTTACGGCATCGCCTGGCAACAAAAAACAAGATTAGGCCTTGAACAACCTGACAAAGGGCAGTTCAAACGTAAAAGCATTGTAAAGCAACATGCAAGGTTGAATTACACTGGATTACTATTTTTTATAATTTTCTTTATCGCCCCTACCTTCTCAATGGGGCAGCATTGGATGGCAAAATTTGGCCATTTAGGAAACTTTTACGACATAAAAGCAGCCACAGAACAATATTTTAGTGATGATACCAGTCGAATTAGCAGCAAAGAATGTGGCTTTAAAGATTTTAACAGATGGTTGTATTTCATGGAACCCAGAGTTGATGAAAATGGATCCATGTTTTCTTATACCAAAGCTTTGGAAAATGAAAGAATCAGATTGGCCGAAGCAGATAATGGGTTGGGTGTGCCCGTTGCATGGGAAGCAATCGGTCCAATGCGTAACAACCAACCCGTAAACAAAAAAGCACTACTTGGCCTGGTAACTTCTATTTGGGTTGACACAAGTAATTTCCAGACTATTTATGCCGGCAGTAACTCCAGCGGACTTTTTGTGACTTACAACGGCGGTGACAACTGGAAAAGTCTTACTGACAAATACATGATTCCAGGTATTGATGTAATTATCAAACATCCGGCTCAACCAAATACAATATATATTGGTACCGGCTTTTTTACCTGGGGCAAAGATTATGGAGTAGGTGTTTTAAAAAGCAAGAATAATGGTTTAACCTGGGAAACAACAGGACTAAATACTGAAACATTCAGGAATGACCCCAATTATTCGCTACGGAATATCGGTTACAGGATTGGGGGCATGGTACAACATGCCAACAATCCGGATGTAATGCTCGCACTGGTAGTTTTTGAGTTTGATAAGGAATCAAAAATAATGCGTACAGATAACGGAGGACTTACATGAACAGAAGTTTATAAAGTTACCACTGACGGAAATAAACAATTGTTCAAAATAGAATCACATCCTTTAAATCCTGACTATGTTCTTGTGAGTGGATCTCATGTCCTGAAAAGTACCAATTTTGGATTAAATTGGGAACAACTTGACTATCGCCTGATTGATACCACCCATAGATTTGATAGATCGGCAACAACTATGCATCCAAACGACCCCTCAAAAATAATTGTTATTACTGCCAATAAGGAGATTGCTGACCCTGATGCAGGTTATAACAGGCTATTTCTATCAACCGATGCAGGCAACAGCTTTGAAATAGTTAAGTGGTTTGATGAATCAAACCCACAGGGTTATGAAAATCTTGAAGAACTTAATCGAGTTGGATATTTTAAAATGGAGATTGAATGGTCAAAAGCCAAAAATAATACTTTTTATATCGGAGGTCTCAGAGTCTATCCATATACATTTGCAGCACCTTTAAGGATAAAAAGGGATACTTTATCTAGTGTTAGTGAATACCACGTTGACATCAGGGAAATAAAGACCTATAAACAGCGAAAACAGGATGGCACTATTGAAGGCTGGGTATATCATGGCAATGACGGAGGAATAACCAAAGGACTTGAAGCAGATTCAATTCAATGGACAGATATATCAAGGTATGGTTTAAACATTACGCAGTATTATGGCATTGGCATACCTGGTAACGGTTCAGGGCTTATTATAGGAGGAACACAGGATGGCAACTACGACTATTTGTGGAATAATACCTACAAGCAGCAGGTAGGAGATGCCGGTGATGTTGTTTTTGATCATGAAAACCCTCAAAATGTATATCGGGTTAGATTTATGTCCGAATATTATGGGATAAAATCCATTGACGGCGGAGAAACATTTCTGCACGCGGATACATTTAATATCACTGACCCGAAGCGAAGAAATGATGCCCCAATAGAAATAAGTAAGAATAACTCCAAAAGGTTATATATCGGCGGTTTGGATGTTTGGCGGACGAATAATGGTTTTGAAACATCTCCGCAAAAGATAAGTAATTTTGTTAAAAACGATCAAACTCAACATGCACTAAAAACAATCAGAGAGGCAAAATCAAACAGTAATGTTCTATATGTTGCCAGGGACAATCCACACTGGAATTGTGATACGGGTAATAATGATTGTGACCGCCGCAGGCTTTTTAAAACCACAAATGGTTTGTCAGCTAATCCACAGTGGGTTGACATAACCCCACCAACCACTGATGTGCCGATCGATGATGCGGCAATTTCAGATTTGGCAGTCAACCCTTACAATGCCCACGAATTTTACATTGCCATGACCCGTGGTATTCCTGGTAAACAGGTTTATAAAGGTACAGGCATAGGTGGCATTAACTGGGAAAATATTTCGACCGGATTACCTGCGTTGCCGGTCAACTGCCTGCTATACAGAGACGGATCAACACTCAATGAGCTTTTTGCAGGGACGGACGCCGGTGTTTATTATCTGAATGATCTACTTGATTCATGGGTTCCTTTTGGTAATGGTATGCCATATACTGTTATCAGCGATCTGGAAATAGATTACTCAACCAATGAATTGTATGCCGCTACTTTCGGAAGGGGTATATACAAGGCCAGTCTGTGTTTTGACCCGAACAATATTGGCCCGATCAATATAACAAATAATCAGGTTTGGAATAACAGGATTGTTACTGATGATATAATAATCAATACGGGTGCTCAACTTACAATTCTTGGTACAGTTCAGATGGGGCCAAATAGGCAAATCATTGTACAACAAGGAGGAAAATTGATAGTAAATGGAGGGAAAATTACAAATGGCTGTAGTAATCATCCATGGAAGGGTATAATCGTTCAGGGTAATTCTTCGGGATACCAAAACCCATCAGACCAGGGAATTGTTTCCCTAAGCGATAGTGCAGTTATTGAAAATGCATACATTGGCATCCATTGTATTAACCCGGCTATTATGCCCATTGACGGCGGTGGTATCGCGGAAGATCCGAGCACAAGGGCCAGAGGTGGGGGAATTGTGTTCGCATACGACAGTAAATTCGTTAATAACCAGATAGCTGTGCAATTCGAGCCATACAGCAAAAATAGCATCAGCCATTTTGAACGCTGTTCTTTTGAAATTAATCCTTCATTGCTTTCTAATTTTAACCCTACATATATGGTCAGGTTTAATCAGGTAAATACCATAAAAATACTTGGTTGTTCCTTTCTTAGCAGAGTTGGCGATAAGCCAATAAATGGCATTTATTCTTACCATTCCTCTTTTTTGGTTAGCCGAAAATGCAGTAGTGTTATTTGTAGTGAATCAACACCGTCCTCATTTGAAAACCTGAATTATGCCATTTATTCGCTATCAAGAACCGGGGGGAAAACGTTTTCGGTACAATACAGTAATTTTACTAAAAACAGAAGAGGTGTATATGCCAATGCAACAGATAACCTGAGAATTAGCCATAATAATATAACCATGTACAGAAAAAATCCACTTGTGGTCGATAATGTATCCGGTATCTACCTTGATAACTGTACCGGTTATATTGTTGAAGAAAACGAACTGCAAAACATGGAAACCTACCCTGGCTATACCACTTACGGCATCTATATCAACAATAGCGGTGAAACAAATAATATGATATATAAAAACAACATATCAAATTGTTCCTATGGCATAACCGCACAGGACAAAAACCGTAACATAAATGGCAGCACCGGTTTAGCACTGAAATGCAACCAGTTTATTGATGTAAAAACGGATATTGCAGTTTTAAAATCCAACCCAATTGCTACCGGTATGGGCATAGCTGCCAGCCAGGGCAGCAATGGTTCAAATTGTGAATCACCCGCCGGAAACCTGTTCTCAAATTTAGCACCTTCAACCGGGTACTATAGCATTTTTAATGAGGGGGGATTTTTGAACTATTTTCACCATAATCCAAGTAATGAGTCACGGGTGTATCCTAATGTTGTTACAGAAAACTCAGTTACCCGGCAACCAACACCCCATAGTTATTCAGTAGGTTGTTGTCCTTCAAATTCAACAGGAGGTGGGGGAACCTCAGTTATTGACGATGAAACTGCTACTTATAAAGCAGAAGCTGAAATGACATCAGATACCCTTGCAACTCTTATTGATGAAGGAGAAACCACAGATAAGGTTCTTGAGGTTAACCTGGCTTCACCCAGCGAAGCCCTGGAGGTAAGAAACTCCATATTGCAGTATTCGCCATATGTCTCTGACACAGTCCTTAAGTCTTCCATCAACCGTGAAGAATTGCTCAACAATGCGATGCTGCGCGATATTATGGTAGCCAACCCCCACAGTGCAAAATCGGGAACCATAATGCAGGAAATTGATATGCGCCTTGATCCTATGCCCGAATACATGAAAGACGAAATTCTCGAAGGAGTATTTCTGCTTTCGGCCAAAGAACTGATGGAAGCCACAAGGGACATGGACATGCAATACTACAATTACGGGTTTAACCGATTGCTTTCGGCTTCATTAGCAGATACCATTCCGGTGCATAGGGATACCCTGATGGCTTTACTTTCAGCAAATGGGAGCGCCGCATCATTGATGCAACAATCCTGGATTTTTTTGGAAACCGGGGACACCATTGCCTCTTTAAACAGGATGGGAAATATATCCAGTGAAATAACCTTGACCGTACAGGAAGCTACAGAACTTGCAGAACAATATGCTTTTTTGCAATGGCTGGTTTTAAATCCTGTAGTTGATACAATGGCTATAGAAGCTCTGAATAATTTCATGATAAGTCCTTCATATGCTGTTTCTTCTACAGCGAGAAGCATTTTGGTAGCCCATGACTTGCTGGATTATATTGAGCCTTATCTTGAACCTGATTTAACAAAAAGTACTGAGTTAAGTAAACCCAAAACTAATTCAGCTAAAGAATATACCGAAACGATCAGAGTATATCCTAACCCAGGAAGGGATTATATTACCATAGAATACAACCTTGGTAATGATTACACGTCAGGCTCTTATGAGATTGTTGACCAATCCGGAAAGGTTGTAAAAAAAGGCACTCTTAACCGAAGTACCGACCAGGTTATTCTTGACACCCGTGATCTTACACCGGGCAACTTTTACATAAGTCTGATTTTAAATAACAAATCAGTTGGTAACACAAGGTTTGTTATTTCCAGATAATATTTCTAATCGTAAGTAGGCAGTTTGCAAGAAATTTCAAACCTGCCTACTTACTTAAATCAAATAATATGCGAATATTTATTCTACTGCTATTGCCGTTGAACTTATTTCTAAAGGTAGCGATTGGGCAAACATGGGAGAAAAATTATGGCTTATCAGGCAGATTTGATGTTTTTCAAAATCTAACCGAAAGTTATGATAATGGATTTTTAGTACTTGGTGCAACTGATTACTTTCCTGATACAAGAGGATGGGTAATAAAAACAGATATAAATGGCAACATTTTATATCAGATACGACTTGGAATCGAAAACATAGCTAATGAGATAAATCTGCCTTTTTTTATAGAAAATACTAAAGATGGGGGAAGCATTATATGCACAGCACAAGGCTCCAGCTATTTTGGGGATATAGGAATAATAAAACTTGATGCCTGTGGTGATCTGGAATGGTGCAAGGTGTTTCGTACGGATGGGCAGCCGGATTGGGGTGTTGAAATTCAGCAGTTAAATGATGGGGGTTTTGTCATGTTAACCCAGGGATACCAAGCCACTACAAATAATCCCAAAATCCATCTTTTTAGATTGAACCACTTAGGTGAAGTGCTTTGGATAGAACCTTATGCCACCACCACCAACAACCCTTATGTAGGCTATAATCAACCTTACGATCTGGTCACAACCCCTGATGAAGACTTTTTTATCAGTGGTTTGTGTTATTGGTGCGAAGATACAGCCGGTACAGGAGGGGTTAATAATGAATGTAGGCTTAAAGCAATGGCCATTCTTGCCGATAGCAACAAGCAGGAACAATGGGTAAGTGCTTTTCAATATGAAGATACCCTCGCTTATTCCATGGCTGGTTGGTCAACCCAAAAGGGAAGTGGCAATT